>CAKMIX010000004.1 GCA_927362715.1 uncultured Clostridia bacterium
GCGGCGATTGTCAATGACGCTTCCGATTTTGCCGGAACAAACGGCTGCTATCTCTATCAGGGGCGGGATGTGAAGGAGGACAAGGACAGGTGCCTAAAAGACCAGATACTTGTTATCGCTCCCCATGAAGCATTGATCCCCTCGGACACATGGCTGAAATGCCGGAAAAAGCTCATGGCAAATACCACCTTCCAGCAGGGGCGGAAACCGAAAAACACCTGGCTGGCCGGAAAAATCAAATGCGGGCATTGTGGGTATGCGCTGAAAGCCACCCATGTACCAAACAGCACAGGCTATTTCCGCTGCACCAAACGGACGGAAAACAAAGGTTGTCCGGGCTGCGGGAAAATCCGCAAAGAAGAATTTGAGCAATTTATTTTCTCGGCCATGCAAGAGAAGTTCAAAGATTTTCAGATACTCCACGGCAAAGAGGAAAAGGTCAATCCGAAGCTGACAGCCTATCAAGTAGAGCTGGCACAGGTGGAGGCAGAAATTGAAAAACTGCTGGACACGCTGACCGGAGCCAATGCGACCTTGCTTGCTTACGCCAACAAGAAAATCGAAGAACTGGACACCCGCCGTCAGACCATTTCAAAAGCAATAGCCGATTTGAGCGTCGAAACCATATCGCCCCAGCAGATAAAGAAACTGTCCTATTATCTCGACAACTGGGAGAGCATAGATTTTGATGACAAAAGAAAAGCCGCCGATGGCTTGATTTCTACAATCAAGGCCACCAGCGACCGTGTTCAGATAGAGTGGAAAATCTGACATTTCCGCTCTATCGCCCCTCATTTCTATTTTATCTCGTTTGTACCCCTTGTACACCGATGCTTTCTTCTTTCATTGACAAATTATGTAATAAAAAACGAACTGAATTTTATCACAATTATAAAGACGATGAAAAAGAAATCCGAAATTTCATTTCGCTATTTCAGTCGAAAATTGCAAATGCTAGAATTATTAGTTATTCTAAAATAGACTTTCATAAAATTGAATTTACAAGACATAATATACATAGAAAATTTGATTTTGAAATTGTATTCTAATTATATATAGCCCTGAAGCTGCGTGGCTTCAAGTCTTTTGCTTTATCATTTCAAGGACGGCACAGGGTATAAAGCTCCATATTTTGATGCTCAAATTAAGCGCCAATTTCGCATCCGTTGCCAACGATTTTCAATAATTCCGTCTGCTACATCATCAATAAATCATCAATAAATCATCAATCAGCATCGTGTGTTTCTATCATATTTTCCCTTTTCTTTGTTTATAGCAGCGCGAATTTTGACCGCCAAGGCAAAAGCTTTGGCGGTCTTTTGGTATGGTTTTCAGTTACATCTCAAGTCCTTTGTCATTTCTCTAAGTCTTGATATTTCTTTTTGCTGCATAGCAGCGCAAGTGTGCATAATATATTAAATTTAAAATTATTATATTGACTGTTTTCATATAAATATTCAACAATAAGGTAATATATAGGTGTAAAAAGGCTGGTGCTCGGGGTATAGCATCAGCCTTTGAGATTTTTATATCATCAAATTGTCAGCGGTTATTATATAGTAAGGGACAAAAATTCCATAGCATCAATAAAGCATCAAATGGCACGCGGTCTTATGGAGAAATTGCAATAAAAGGCTCAACAGAGCCAATCATATCAAGGATTTTCCGCTTCCAACAGCCACTCCAAAACCGCGTGCCGAGGGTTCAAGTCCTTCTGCCCCTGCCAAAAACAAGAAGAGTCGCAGTTTGCGGCTCTTTTTGTTTTTGGTGTAGAAGAAAAGGACTTGAACCCGTGAGGGTTTTGGCGTAAAGAAAACAATTCGGTGAATTGTTTTCAGCCAAAAGCGCGAGGCGGGTACTGAAATTCGTGAGAATTTCGGTCGCCGAGCGAAAAGAAGGTGCGCAGCACCTTCGGTCAAGTCCTTCTGCCCCTGCCAAAGCAACGGACACCGCTTTTGCGGTGTCCGTTGCTTTTGTAAGTGACGAAACGCGTGCCGGCCGATGAGAATAAGCCCATAGGGATATGAGGGCAACGACACCGGCAATATATCCGTCAGCATAAACGGATATTCTACACGAATCTGCTGATAAGCGGAAAGTTGAACGGCTATCTTGCGGATATTGATAAACAGGCAGAGAAATGTTCTTTCGGCTGGTAAAGCAAATAGCGGAGCATGAGGGTATAACCGAAACACTTAAAGTCGAACATCCGATGGAGTGGGTTAGAATAATGAATGCGCTGCGTGAAGCGACTACGGGGATTGTGAATGCAAAAGTAATTTTCGTACAAACCGAATCTAATATGAAAGCCATAAAAGCGCGCCTGTAACGCTTTAAACGTAAAAGTAAAATCGAGGGGCAAGGTATAAACACCTTGCCCCTAAAAGTTTATGCCTTAAAAATGGATTGAGATCGGGCTTTTTCAGACTCTAATTCTCCACTTTTGGAAATAGAAAATCAGTGAATTGCTAAATGAAAATGTATCGGAATAATACGCCTAAAACCACGCCATCTGCACGGCTGTTTTAATCAACATAAAATTCTTTCAAATCATCAAATCTCTCCGGTATCGGATGTAATTAAATATACCAAATAACCGGCGGGATATAAAACATCGTATCGCTTTAATAAATCTATTGTCATGGCCGTCACAAGCGGCTTTTACAAGAGCTCGGAATTTATCAGCACCTTTTTTCCTGATAAACGCTTCAGGATCCATATTAGCGGGAAGCATTATTGTTTTAAAATCAAGATTTACATTTTCTAGTTTTTTAATAATCTTATTGACAGAAAATTGACCAACCGCATCTGAATCCATACAGATGATTACCTCTTTTGTGACTTGCGATAAAATATCTGCCTGTTCGTCAGTAAGATTCGCTCCAAAACATGCAACCGCATTTTTGAAACCGAATTGATGCAAACAAATAACATCCATATTTTAGCAAACCGGATGGGACAAAAATGGGCTATAGCTGGATTTCTTGCTGCAAAAAATCCTTATAACGCTCCGGACAAAATCCACATCTAGCCGAAGGATGTCTGAATCCATATACGGTTAACTTTTTATCCAACGCTATATCACCATTTGCTCGTGTACCCGGTTTATAAATAAACATTTCTATCCAATCCCTTTTTCCCCCTGTCTTAGGAACTTCAAATGGAATCGATTTATCTTCAAAAGAAGCTCGGTCTGGAAGATGATTATATACCAATCTGCTAAAGCAGCAAATTATATCAATTTTGTTTTCGTTTACAAATTGAATGAGTTCTTTATTATACCTTTTTCTATTTTCTTTGTCTTCGATTATTTTTTTAGCAGCACTGTCTTTCACCCCGCAAACCACATCAATATAATTTCCGAAATAGATTTTATCCCAAAACCTTTCCTTTTCCTCAGCTTTTGTTGTATCCATACCAAAGGATTGAGCAATCTTGTGAAAAAAACGATGATCTCTGCATGTGTTTTCTTCGGCTAAATATGTTTCTACAACCGAACTTGTTGTGTAAGAAGCTGGTTCTCCTTGTCCTTCGTTATTCTTATTATGATGTGATTCACCTAATATCAAGATTCTTGTTTCCTTTTCAGCTGCCTTACCTATATATACTCCATAATGCATTTTATTTCCCTCTTTCTGATTAAACTGTTAAAAACTTCTACTTCTATAACTGTTTCAAAATCACAAATCGGTCCCTGTAAAACTAAAATTCACAATTTATTCACATACCATCATTCTCCATAGCCTCCTTTTATCGCTTCTCACTTGTTTTGCCGGCGATTCCTGCAGCATCTTTTTCGGCTGTACCGCGACATTTCCTCTTCTTTATGCCATTTTACTCCCATTGCCCGTATTCTGCAAGACGCAATGGGACAAAAAAGGGACATTGGATGTGGTAACTTGTAAGCACAGCAAACAGAAAGGATGTTTTTCATGAGCGCATTTGACAAGATCATTGGGTATGCTTCCGTAAAAAAAGAGCTGAAACAAATCAGCGACACGCTGAAAAATCGGGAAGCCTACGACAAACTGGGCGTATCCGCGCCGAAGGGACTTCTGCTTTACGGCGAACCGGGCGTCGGAAAGTCTCTGATGGCGATCGCCGTCATTCAAGAAAGCGGACGCAAAGTGTTTTGCTGCCGCAAGGATTCACCAAACGGCGATTTTATCAAAAAAATCAAAGCGACCTTTGACGAAGCCATGCAAAATGCGCCGTCAATCGTTTATTTGGACGATATGGACAAATTCGCCAACGGGGACGAGCGGCATCCGGACGCGGAAGAATACGTCACGGTGCAGTCATGCATCGATGAAGCAAAGGATACCCAGGTGTTCGTTTTAGCGACCGTAAACAACATGCGTTGCCTGCCGGTCTCTCTTCGCCGCGCAGGACGGTTTGACCGTACGATCCGGGTGGCCGCGCCCCACGGAGAAGACGCAGTAAAGATCATAGCCTATTACTTGAAATCCAAGCGCTTTGTGGACGGGGTCGATCCCGCCGTCATTGCGAAAATAATGGACGGGCGCTCCTGCGCCGAACTCGAAACCGTGATCAATGAAGCGGGTTTATATGCAGGGTACGAACGCGCTGAATCCATAACGATGGACCACTTTTTGAAAGCCTGTCTGCGTACGGTGTTTCATATTGTGTACGATGACAGAAGTGATTTTGAGGATGAACCGGACGATTGTTCCCGCCGCCTTTCCGATCCGGACCATACTATTTCACAGGTCATATATCACGAAGCGGGACATGCCGTGGTATCGGAGGTGCTCTGCCCGGAAAGCGTAACGCTGGTTTCTGCGTGCTGCACAAGCGGAGATGTAGGGGGGTTCACAAGCTACTATAATGATAACAGCAAAACGTCGCTTTACTGGGAAAAAAGCCGCATTATCGGTTCGCTTGGAGGAATAGCGGCCATCGAGCAGAAATTCGGGATCTCCGACCTCGGCTGCGAACGCGATTTGGATCAAGCCTTTGATAGGGTAAGGGATTTGATCGTTCAAACATGTACCAGCGGCTTTCGCTTTCATAACAATAATTACAGCAACTCGGAACGCCTTATGTCGGAACAGGAACAGGCGGTTGCGGCGGAGGTTGAAAAATATTACCGCAAGGCAAAAGAAATTTTGTCAGCCAATTGGGAATTCTTCGAGAAGATCGCCGTAGCCCTTGCGCAAAAGAAACTGCTGTCCACTGTCGACATACAAAAAATTAAAAGTGAATGCAAAATTATTCCCGTTGCCGTATGATACATAGAAAGCGCGCGGCAGGACGGCGCATTGCCGGCGGAAGAGCTGATAGCGTTCGGTGTGCCGAAGGAAGCCGCCGAAGTCCTGGAAAAGCAAAAACAAATGTCCCGCATATCCTGCCGAAGCGCCGTGCAAAAACAGGGCGTTTCGGCAGGGCGGCAGCAAATATAGTAAAAATATCTATTTTACCCGCAGGCTGTCGAACTTGAAAGAAACGGCAAACCATGCTAAACTGATGAAAAGGTGCAGGAGGGGAACGATGCTGTATTTATCCAAAAGCAAATATTGCGCATTGTGGCAGTGCCCGAAGCTGGCTTGGCTGCAAAAATACAAACCGGAGGAAATGACGGTCGACTCCGGCGCACTGTCCCGCATGGAAACCGGCAACGAGGTCGGCGACCTGGCCATGGGCTTGTTCGGCGATTATGTCGAGGTGACCGCCTATAACGGGGATAAGCTGGATCTTACGAAGATGATCGAAAATACAAAGGCAGAAATGGCAAAAGGCACGCCCATCCTCTGCGAAGCGTCTTTCGACTATAACGGGCTTTACTGCGCCGTAGATATTTTGAAACAGGAAAACGGCGGCTGGGCTGTTTATGAGGTGAAAAGCTCCACGCACGAGGATAAGGCGGTGTATATCGCCGACGTAGCGTATCAAAAGTATGTTCTGGAGCATTGCGGCGTATCGGTTACGGGAACGTATCTAGTCACCCTGAACGGCGATTATGTGTTTGACGGTACACCGGATATCCACCGGCTTTTCAAAATCACCGATGTGGCGCAGATGGTAAAAGCGGAAGAAAAGAATATCGAACCGAATTTGTCTGTCGCCGAACGTCTGCTTGCGTCCAAAGAAGAGCCGGACATCGATTTGTCCGACCGCTGCAATCAACCGTATCCCTGCGGTTTTTGGCAGTACTGTACGCGGCATCTTCCGAAGCCCTGCGTGTTCGATCTTTATCGGATGCCCTTCGCGAAAAAGCTGGAATTTTATAAAAAAGGGAAGATCACATTTCCGGATCTGCTGCACGATCCCGGGATCACCAACGAAACCCAGCTGCGGCAGATGCAATACGCCGTAACCGACTGCGGCACATATGTGGACAAAGAGAAAATCCGAAGTTTTCTTAAAACGCTGTCCTATCCGCTGTATTTTCTCGACTTTGAGACGATGCAGCCGGCGATCCCCCGATTTATCGGGACAACGCCGTACATGCAGATCCCGTTTCAGTATTCGCTGCACTATATCGAGCGGGAGGGCGGCAAACTGAAGCACACGGAATTTCTCGCGGAATCCGGGACCGACCCGCGGCGTGAGCTTGCCGAGCGGCTTTGCGCGGATATCCCGGCGGATTCCTGCGTAACGGCTTATAATAAGAAATTTGAATGTGGGCGTCTCCGGGAGCTGGCAGCCGCCTTCCCGGATCTGGCGGAACATCTGCTTAGCATCGAAAGGAATATACGCGACCTGCTCGACCCGTTTCAGAAGGGGTACTATTACAACCGCGCTATGGGCGGTTCGTTCTCCATCAAAAGTGTGCTGCCCGCCATTTTCCCGGACGACCCGACGCTGGATTATCACAATTTGGAGGGCGTGCATCACGGCGGGGAGGCCATGGAGCTTTTCCCGAAGATCAAAGACCTGCCGCCGGAGGAGCAGAAAAAGGCACGGCATGACCTGCTGAAATATTGCGAACTGGATACGTTCGCCATGGTGAAGGTGTGGCAGGAGCTTGTGCGGGTGTCAAAAGAAAATGAGGAGGAAGAAAATGGATAATAACGCTCATGCCCCTGATTCCGTTCGCAATAATTTTTGGGACGGAAAGATCAAAGATGAACAGCATTCTTTCTTGGCTGAAGACGGAAAATTAAACGATAACGGCATAAAAGCAGCGGTCCAGCGTGCATTCGGTGATCTCTCCGTTCGCACCATGACACGAAAGGGGACCGGGAAAATTCCCTGCAAAGATTTTTATACGGAGGTCTGTGAAAAAGAGGAATACAAATTTTTGCATCATATAAAAATCTGGTTTGAAAGCGAAGAAAAAGTTACAGCAAAGGCATATGACAAATGGCATGAAGAAGCCTGTGATATCATATTGAATTTTTTAAGAACCCAATACGAAGATAGTTCCGTAACCTATGGCAAGGCACAGAAAGTCGTCAATATGACCATGAAGTATTTGTATTGCCTGAAAGGCGCCGAACAGGAACAATATAAAGAGAAATTCCAATACTGCCATATGCCTCTCGATTCGTTCATGCTGGAATGGTTTTGGCGCGAGGTCGCCGTATGGTACAACCAACCGGAAGTAAGGGAAAGTAAAAAAATTTTTCGGGGAAAAATCCCGACCTGGAGCACGATGCAGAAGGAAAAGGGTGATGATGATACGTTTGAAAAAAATGGAAAAAAGTACTATACATATTCTTTTTTTGTAAACAAGATCCGTAAATTTTTCGAAGAAAATCCCGATAAGTATCCGGGCTTGACCCCGTTCCAAGCGGAATTCTATATTTGGCCGGAGATACAAATTTGCCTTTCCGCGGAAGAATTGCTTTCCCGGCTGAAAAGTGCCGAGAGAATAACGTCTGACGAAAGAAAAACACAGATAGGATGCACAATGAAAGAAAAGTTGGATGAAGTGAAAAAAGCCATGAAGAAATATGAAAGCCTATCCAACGATAAAAATCCATAAAACCACAAGCACGAAGCCGACATCCCTTTGGGATGCCGGCTTCGTGCTGCAAGGCGAGAATTTAACTTTTGTAAATGTAAGCGCGATGTCCCAACAGCTTCCTGTGCGGCGGGAAACCATTTTCCGCGTGCCGTGCTGTTTTTCAGCGCATTATCGGTTTGCGGGGTCGCTTGCTATGTATATTTTTTCTGCGCTTTTTCTAAGTTTTCTTTGATCTTTTCCCGCAATTCTGTCGGTGCGGTGATCTCCACATAGTTGATATACTGCATTGCCCAGTGTTCCATGGCCAGCATACTGGCCTTCAGGCTGACCTTGACCTTATCATCGTCCAGCGGCTGAAGGCGGATATCCGTACCGAACCAGTCGATGACCTGGTCGATGATATGCCGTTCGGCAAGCATTTCCACAGTGCGCGGCTTGTCGTTAAACATATACGGCAGCGAAGCGGCGAGCTCCTTGTAATTTATGCCGTTTTCGTATCCTTTGACCGATCGCAGCGGCGTGAGCGGACGATCTGTCAGCTGCATGCCCGTAATGCGGTCCAGTCGATAGAACACAACATCCTTCCAATACTCGTTTCGCGCCATTAAATAATAGCGCTGGTTATGCAGAAAAAGCTGGTACGGGGAGGCGAAATGCGACGCCGATTTGTGCAGCTTCTTATCCGTGCTGTAGCGATTGTAGTCAAACGCGATTTGTTTGCCCTGTTCGATCGCATCATCAATAATCTCTATGTTGTAAAACAGGGCCTGATTTTCCGTTTTGCACCACTCGTTGACCGTGTAAATGTTTTTGACATGTGCGCGGAAGTATTGATTGGAAAGCCCACACAGCCGTTCGATTAAATCCGCGGAATGCTTCGCCGTGATATATTTGCTGCAAAGCACGCCGTCAATAAGCATGTGCAGCTCCGAATCCTCAAACCGTCTGCCTTCGAGATAACTGCCGTTGCGCCGGGATTCAATATCTATGCCGGCTTCTCGCAAAAGGGAAATATTTCGGCTGATGGCTTTGCGCTCGATCACGATGCCGTAGTCGCGTTCCAGATGTTCGGCAATGTCCTCCTGCGTGAGGGGATGATCGCAGTCGCTGTGTTTTTCAAATATTTGCAAAATGCGCAGCAGGGCCAATTTTTTCGGTTCCAGATTGTCCATTGCAGAAAACACCCCTTACAGTATATGGATTCTATTGTACCATAAACGGCGCGTTCCGACAATCCGACCGTGAAAAAATATAGATTTTTTACTTCTCAGGTTTCCCAGCTTATGCAATGCAGCCCGCCGCCGTCCTGCGCGATCTCGTGGATATCTATGGGGACGACGGCTTTTGTAAACAGCTGTTCCGCTGCACGTATCGCTTCTCCGTCCATTCTGCCGCCGAACACAGGCAGAAAAATATGCGCATCGGTTTCCAAAAAGTTGAGATAGCACCCGGCGGCGCTGCCGTTCGGCGACGCATAATACGGAAAATCGATCACCTCTATGCCGTTGCGGCGTAAACCCGAGCGGATGCGCTGTTCCAAGCCGTTTTTGGCAGAGACGCGGTTGCCGAGCACCGTGCTTTCGTCCAAAAACCGCACCATGCCGTCGGCGTGACCGGTCATATCGCTTTTGAGCGAGGGGATTATGATGACCTGCGCTTCCAAAAGCTGTTCGAGCTTTCGAACCAGAGCGGCTTCAGTATAGGTCGGATTTTCCGAAAACACACGGTCGCTGAGGATCGCCCGGCTTTTGGAAGGGGAAAATACCACGTTACCGCCATCTAAATTGATATCGGAGTATGTGATGGGACAATGGGGGATCTGCGGGGCGACCTCACGGCGAAAATCGGTGCGCAGCTGCAAATACGCCTGCAAATAAGACGGTTCGTAACGGAAAGAAACATAGACGCCGCCTTTGGTTTGGACCGGCATGAAGTCCCGCAGCCAAATGTCGCGGGTGTTTGAAAGCAGGGTGTGATTTACGCCGCAGGAAAGAAGCGCGGCGAACAATCTGTCCGCCGCGGGGTTGTGTTTTGGATTTTCGTATAGAAGGGGTGAGAAGTAAATCATTTTAGTTCGTCGATACCTAAAGTAAATCGTAACAAACGGTTTTTATCTTTATCGCAAATGTCTTTTGCATTGTCCAATCCGATGCGCTTTTGTGGCTTTGGTTCATTTCTTAATATGAACCCATCATCCGCTATCCAAATCTGTGTTTGTTTAGGATCAAGCAAATCTATTTGATTGAGGTCGCTGTAATTTATTTTTAGAGCTTCACCTAATTTCCTTGGTGCACTAACATACCATTCGCTTGGGTTGTCAATATTCACTCCTCCCCTAATTAAAACGCCTTCACCAACATTTTCTTTATTAGAAACGATGTCAAAACTGCTTCCTGGATATGTCTTGTTTTTTGTGTTGTTATAATGGACATAAAGGATGCCACCAATCATGTTTTGCGTAATCACGGCATTGCCAGTTTTGTATTTGTTGGCATGACAAGCCGTATCATCATGTGGATATGCTTCGGTTTCTGTAATTCTAAATCTTAAAGTTTCCAATTCAGAAATCTTGCGATAAATGATTTTTCCAAGTAACCAAGGCGCCAATTCTGTTGCAGACTTTGTAAAAAAATTGCGATCCGTTATTCTCTTTGCTTCCATTACTTATTTCTCCTTTCCACTGTATGTGTCATAAAACACCATATATACCATATCATTCCCACTTGCCAAAGTCAAGAAAACCAAGCCGCTTTGCGACTTTATGCTGTTTCGGCCGAACAAACGGCGCTTTCTGTACCCTCTATCTTTTGCAACACGTCTTGGGCGGCTTTTTTCAATTCCGTTAGACGGTCGGTATAAGAGGGGGCATTGGCGATCGCTTTTTTTGCACCGAGAGCGCCGAGCGTAACGGCGGAGATCTCAGCGCCCAAGCAAGCGCTCTCTATCAAATTTTTTAAGGTGTATTCGGAATACACGGTGTGAAACAGCGGAAAAACATCCGCCCCGGCTTCCACCAGCATACGGAACTGTAAAAAGCAGGCCCCGTCCATATTTAGGCAGATGTGCCGCATACATTCTGTGAAAAAATATTCAATGACCGGTCTGCGGCACCATAGCTGATTGACGTCAGCACCCGCAGCAAGGGTGGCTTGAAAGCCTGTGATATCTCGAATTTCACCCAGATGTTTCATAATGCATCCTCCGCCTGCTCGATTTGCGCCAACGTTTTGCGTAACGCATCTCGAAGTTCAAGGACCGCCGAATAGTAGTAGTTATTCTGCCAAAGCAGGTTTTGAGCCTGCGCGCTTTCTAAAAGGGCGCTGAGCAATTCCAGCCGCAGGGTCGTTCGCCGCATCAAATGAAAGGCGTTGTCATAACTTCCGGGATAGCCGCGAATGACGGACGAAACGTCTGCCCCGGCGGCCACAAGAATCTTGTATTTTTGAAGAAGCGTCCGATGCGTTTTGTTGCTGATCTCATAAATATGCATGAGCTGCTGAAAATAATAGTCCACCAGCGGTACGCCTTTCCAGGTGCCGTTGATATCCGCACCGCCGGCGATCGCCAGGATAAAATCCTCAATTTTTTCGATGCCTCCAAGTTTTTTCATAGAATTACCTCCCGTTTTCGTAGATGGCTTTCGGGCATGACCCATATAGTGGGCTTCGGCTCCGTGATCGGAAACGTCAGGCACCCGTCGGTCAGAACAAGAATACAGTCAAATGTTTCTTTGCAGGCTTGCCTGTAGGCGGGCAGCACGTCCGTGCCGCCCGTCATCGTGCGGTGATATTTTTCGAGCGGCACGGCGTTCAGATCGGTACCGTCGGTAAAGCCTGAAACAAATACTTTTGCGAACCGTGCCATCTTGGCAAGCTCTCCTAAAAACTGTTCGTACAATTTGTCTTCAATGCTGCCGCTTTCGTCCACCAGGGCGCAGATCTTCGCGCGCGGCTTTTTTTCCAAAACATCCTCGCATATGCCGAACTCGTCAAATTCGTAGGAAAGGTAATCGAGGTCATCTCCAAACGCGCTTTTTACATACTGCTGTAAAATGACTCGCCAATCCGCCTTGGCAGCGCGCGGCTGAAAACATTTGGCAAGCGGGCTGTTGCCAAGCCCGGCAAGCCGGCCGGCACTCTCAATGGCTTCCAGGGTATCTGCATCCGGAACAGCGCTCGATCCATCCGCGTTGCGCTCCAAAAGGTCGCCGTTGAGCAGGGGTTCGCCTGTCTTCTCCGGCTGCGGACAGCTTTTGCCGCCGCTCGTCCCGCCGAAACCGCTGTATATACTTTTCTTTGCGCCTTGCTGCCCCCTCGAAGATCTGCGGCTTTTCTGCAACAGTCGTTCGTAAATGTTTTCGGCTGTGTCATTCTCCCCGTCGATCGCACCCTTTGGCAGCGTGTATTTTGAATTCTGAATTTGAGAATTGATTGCCATATCGCAGGCGATATTCCAAAGCATATGCTGCCGGCTGCCTTTGCGGGCGGCGTGCAGATTGGCGATGTGCAGCATTTCGTGCAGCTGTACGCCAAGCCGTTCGTCCGGATTCAGGCTTTTCCAAAAGCTCGGGTTATAATAAAGCGTTTTCCCGTCCGGCGTTACACCTGCTGTTTCAACCTGCGTTGTCGCAATGACCTTGTGAAGATTCAGCACGATCGGCGCTAACCACGGTTCTCTCCAAATCAACATGGAAAAATTCATTTGACATGCATCCCAATCTTGCTCGCAGCGGACTTTAATACAGCCATACATTCCGGACTTGCGATCAGCCTTGTATTCAAAAACTCGATGGCGTATTTTGCAAAAATGATTTCACATTCCGCGCTTTGTTCTGCGATCCAGCGGTATACAGGCGGAAAATGTTCGATCGCCCGCTCGTCTTCTTTCAAAGCGGCGGCAAGGGTTGCCGTAAATGCGGACAAATGCACTTCCGATTGCGGCGTGGCTTGCCCGGTTACAATGTCTTCAATGGTGGGGCAAAGCGCGCTGTCTTTGAAAAATGCGCAGAATTTGGCTTCGTGCGCGCCGCGTATTGTTCCGTGCGCCGCGTCTGCATAAGGGATGCCCGCGTCTAACGCATAGGACAAATTGACCCATTCGCGCGGGCAGGCGGTTCCGGTTGACGGTTTTTCAAGCAACGCGTCGGGGTTTGCCAAAATGAAAGCCCGGATTTTCGGGTGGACATTATTTTCTTCCGCCCACAGGAGCCAATCTTTGGAAGATACCGGAAAGTCGACCGTAAAAACACGGGTCTTGGAGGCATATACCATTTCCCGCGCGCCGGTCTCATCTTCCACACGGTTCCCTGCGCCGAATACATAAAGCCCGGGCTGACCGCTTTTTAACGTATAGTCAAAAGATACGCCGTGCAGCTTGCGCTCGTTAAAAGGCGCATACGCCAGCTGCTGCAGAGCGTCCGGCGCATTTGTGTATTCGTCGAAAAACAAAACCGTCGGCGTATCCTCTGCTCTGTTGCGGTCTATCCTTTGTAACCACCATGCTCGCGCTTTTTGCAGGTCGCCGGTTTGCGGGGAGATATAGTCTTTGCCCTCGAAACTGCTCGGCGTTTCAGCGGAAAGACGAATGTCCACGAGGTCTGCGCCGAATTCTTCGGCAAATTGCGTTACAACCGCAGATTTACCGATCCCCGGCGCTCCCAGCAGCATGACCGGGATTTTAGCGGATAGCTTAAGAATGTTTTTGTCCATGCTTTTGCACTCCTTTGTCTTTTTCGGGGATTGTACCACGGCATATAATAAAACCTTGATATTATTGTATAAAATAATAAGAACCGACATCTTATGGTTTGTGCTGTCCTCAGGCATCGACTGCGGCCACGGTTTTCTGTATTTCCGGCGCTCTACTTTCGCTCGGGATCCGGTGGAAAGATACGGACGGGCGCGCCGGTGTACGGGGCTTTGTCCAATAGCGCACCATTCGCATATTGATAGAACCAGGCTTCACCGGTGCTTTCTTCGTCACGCACAATGGTTACGGTGTTCGTTTGGTGTGCATGCGCACGTAAAAAACGCGAAATCACGTCTGACCAATCAAAATCATCGGAGGAGATACGAAAATACATGTCGCGGCAGCCCTTGACCGTGTGATACAGACCGCCTAAACGGGCGCGAAGGAATTCGCTGTTGAGCTGCTCGATAACTTTTCGGTTCAGATGTTCTACGCTGTCCGGGTGGGTATAATACAGCTTTTCCATCACGTCCCAAATAAAAGAATAGGTTAAAAAAACATACGGCTTATTTTTGATCGCAAGCAGCAGATTCCGAACGGCGTTGCGGTGCGGGTTCAGCGACGCGCCGTAAGCGGCGATCAAATCCAGCACCAGTGCTTGCGTTTTTTGGCGTGCAGTGTGTTGGTACAGCCACTCGGCGGCGTAAAGGGTTTCTTCCACATTCTCTTCGTTGCCGTACAGATGCTGCAGACAGGGGATGGCTTTCCCGTCCCTGCGAATCATCCAGGCCGTCGGCTCTGCATCGAATTTATCGTGTTTCCGCTCAGCCCTTTCGTTCAGTGCCTTTAAGGTCGTGCGAAAGACCATAATATTCGGGAAATAGCGCTCCTTTTCGTCAGCAAATATATCCATGCCGTTGTGCTCGAAGTGCTCTTGAATGGCCGCCGCCACAGCGGCGCTGCGGGACTGTCCGAATCGGCACTGGCAGAGAAAGGTCGTTGTATCCCGAAGGTGCTGATAGACGAAATCGGCAATCTGCTTGGCTTGCGTCTCGGAAAACAGGCGGAAAGCATATTTCCCGCAGTTTTCGTAATCGATGTCCGACAGCATAATATCGTCAAAATTAAGCCGCAGCATATGCGCCGGCTCATAGTCCAAAACCGGCGGCTCATCCCCAAAATCCCCGATGCTGATCAGAGCGGTGTTCGGTGCAAAAGGCTTATGCGCAAGCTGAATCAGGGCAGGCAGGCTGTATATTTGTACGTCCATGGCAAGAACCTCCTTTTCGAATGGTATCAGAGTACCATAGCTGATGCCCTTAATTTGGGACATACGGGCGCCGTGTCGAAGTGAACAGGATCCTGCCGGGTTGCAATATGCTGTTTTATTGCGTAGGTTCAAGTTCCTTCGTCCTGCTGTTCCCAATGACGTAGCTAAAGCGTATTTGACTCTGCAGCTTTTTTTATTTATACTATAAACAGAACCTTCGGAGGTGCGATATGGATACCGTTACTGCGATTCGCGACCGTATTTTGCAGCTTTGCGGCGAGCGCAACATTTCCGTAAACAAGATTGCAAACCTTGCGGGCTTGCTGCCGTCGTCTGTGAAAAACATCCTGTACGGGAAAAGCCAAAACCCGAAAATCATTACGATAAAATCCCTCTGCGACGGCTTCGGCATCACGCTCGGGGAATTCTTTTCTACGCCGGAATTTGATGCGCTCGAGCAGGAGATCCAATGAAACCCGAGTCAAAAATTTCCGTGCTGTTCGACCGCCTCTTGTGTGCGTTCTTCCCGCGGCGCTGTGTGTATTGCGGCAGGCTGATCGTGCCCGAACGCACGGTCTGCGAGGACTGCGCGGCCAATCTGCCGCGTATTACGGCGCCTGTCTGTTCCTTTTGCGGCTGCACAAAAGCGGACTGCACCTGCAAACAGAAAAAACTGAAATTTGACGCGGTCTGTGCGCCGTTTTATTATGAAAAAGCGATCGAGCGCGCGGTGCACCGTTTCAAATTTGAAGACAAGGATTTTCTGGCCCGCCCGTTCGCGCAGGAGATCGCTTTGGCTATACACCGCGATTTTGCACAGCAGCCGTTTGATGTTGTGACGTTTATCCCGTTTACCAAGCGGCAAGCACGCTCGCGCGCGTTCAATCCGAGCGAGCTTTTGGCGCGCGAGACGGCAAGGGCGCTCTCGCTTCCCTGCGTGCCGCTATTGGAAAAGCTGTTCGAGACTGAGACTCAGCACCACCTGTCGCAAACAGCGCGCACGGGCAACGTGTTCGGCGTGTATGAAGTGAAAGACGCAGCCGCCGTGCAGGACAAGCGCGTTTTATTGATCGACGATATCAAAACCACAGGTGCGACGCTTTCAGAGTGTGCTAAGGTGCTTAAAATTGCGGGCGCTTCTTCCGTGCACGCCGCCGTGTTCGCTGTAGCGAAAAAGAAAAAAGGCAAAACGGCGCATGGAAGCAGCGGGAGCGGGGAGAATACGGGCAGTGGTAAAGGGCTTTGAGGTTCGGCCGATTTTCGCCGAAAAAACGACTAAAAACACGCAATATGCTTGACAAACCGCACCTTTGCTGGTATCCTATTTGCGATATGTAAAACGCTTTGACGAAGAATAAGACGGTGCACATCCGTACAGAGAACTGCCGGTCGGTGCAAGGCAGGGGGAGAGCCGTCTGCGTCGCTTCCGAGCGGTTTTGCCGAACGCGCGTTTGCGCTTTTAAGCAAAAACGGTTCCCGCCGTTATCGGGCTATGAGCGGCCGCCGAAAGCGGCAAGGTGAGTGGTACCGCGGATTTTTCGCCTCACACGGGTTCCTGCCCGCGTGGGGCGCTTTTGATTCATATTGTGATACGAAGGAGACACCAATGCGCAAAGAACTGGAAAAACAGTACAATCCCAAAAATGTCGAGGATCGCACCTATCAGATGTGGCTCGACAAAAACTATTTCCATGCCAAGCGCGAGGCGGGCAAAAAGACCTATACCATCGTGATCCCGCCACCCAACATCACGGGTCAGCTGCACATGGGGCATGCGCTGGATAATACGTTGCAGGATATCCTGATCCGCTATCACCGCATGGCGGGGTACGATACGCTTTGGGTGCCCGGCACGGATCACGCCTCCATTGCGACGGAGGCGAAGATCGTCGAGGCGATGAAAAAAGAGGGGCTTACCAAAGAACAGATTGGGCGCGACAAGTTTTTGGAGCGCGCCTGGGCTTGGAAAAAACAGTACGGCGGACGCATCATCGAGCAGCTTAAGAAGCTCGGTTCTTCGTGCGACTGGGAACGCGAACGCTTCACCCTTGACGAGGGCTGCAGCAAGGCGGTCAATGAGGTGTTCTGCAACCTCTATGAAAAGGGGCTTATTTACCGCGGCGAGCGCATCATCAACTGGTGTCCGCACTGCTTAACGTCGATTTCCGACGCTGAGGTCGAGTATGAGGAGCAGGCAGGCCACTTCTGGCATCTGCGCTATCCCTTCAAAGACGGCAGCGGCTACTTGGAGCTTGCCACCACGCGCCCCGAAACGCTCTTGGGCGATACGGCGGTCGCCGTGAACCCGAAGGATGAGCGCTACCGCGACGCCGTCGGCAAAACGCTGATCTTGCCGCTGGTGCATCGTGAGATCCCCGTCGTCGCCGACGACTATGTGGAAATGGACTTCGGTACGGGCGTTGTGAAGATCACGCCTGCGCACGACCCGAACGACTTTGAGGTCGGGCTGCGCCATGATCTGCCCGTCATCAATGTATTGACGGATGATGCGAAGATCACGGACGACTATCCCGCCTATGCCGGGATGGACCGTTACGAAGCACGCAAGGCGATCGTTCGTGACCTCGAAGCCGAAGGCGCGCTTGTGAAGATCGAGGATTACAGCCACAATGTCGGTACCTGCTATCGCTGCGGCACAACGGTCGAACCGCGCGTGTCCAAGCAGTGGTTTGTCAAAATGAAGCCCCTTGCAGGCCCCGCCATTGACGCGGTCAAAAACGGTGATACGAAATTCGTCCCGCAGCGGTTTGAAAAGGTCTATTTCCATTGGCTGGAAAATATCCGTGACTGGTGCATTTCCCGTCAGCTCTGGTGGGGGCACCGCATCCCCGCATGGTACTGCGCCGACTGCGGCGAGATCACGGTCTCGCGTACCGCACCCGACGCTTGTGCGCACTGCGGCAGCACGCATCTGGAGCAGGACCCCGATACGCTGGATACCTGGTTCTCCTCCGCGCTGTGGCCGTTCTCTACGCTCGGCTGGCCTGAGGAGACCGAGGACTACAAGCATTATTATCCCACCAACACGCTCGTGACGGGCTATGATATCATCCCGTTCTGGGTCATGCGCATGATGTTCTCCGGGCTTGAGCAAACAGGGCGGGTGCCGTTTGATACCGTGCTCATCCACGGGCTTGTGCGGGACGCACAGGGCAGAAAAATGTCGAAGTCCTTGGGCAACGGCATCGATCCGCTGGAGGTCATCGATCAATACGGCGCAGATGCGCTGCGCTTTACGCTTGCGACGGGCAACAGCCCCGGAAACGACATGCGTTTTTCGGATACGCGCGTGGAGGCGAGCCGTAACTTTGCAAACAAGATCTGGAACGCCGCGCGCTTCATCCTGATGAATTTGTCCGACGATGAGCCCGCGCCGCATATCCCGGAAAACCTCGCGCTGGAGGATAAGTGGATCTTAAGCCGTTTCAACGCGCTCGCTATGGGCGTGACGGACGCGCTCGAAAAGTATGAGCTGGGCATGGCGGTGCAGAAGCTTTACGATTTCATTTGGGATGTGTTCTGCGACTGGTATATCGAGATCGCCAAGATCCGCCTGAACGGTTCGGACGAAGCGGCAAAGCAGACCGTCAAGGCGGTGCTCGTATACGTGATGTCCAATACGCTCAAACTCCTGCACCCGTTTATGCCGTTTATCACCGAAGAGATCTGGCAGGCGCTGCCGCACACGGGTGAGAGCATTATGATCGCCGAATGGGTCAAGGCCGATGATGCATTGCGCTTTTCCGCGGAAGAGGAGGAGATGGAGCGCATCATGTCGGCAATCAAGGCCGTGCGCAACCGCCGTGCGGAAATGAACGTCGCACCTTCAAAGAAAGCGAAGATCTTTATCGAAACGGCATATGCCGATACGTTTGAGAAAGGCAAGGTGTTCTTTGAGCGTCTGGCATCTGCAAGCGAGGTTGAGGTCGGCGCGAAGTTTGACGATATGGACGATGCGGTTTCCATCATTACCGAAAGCGCCCGTATGTATATCCCGATGGCTGAGCTTGTGGATTTCCAAGCGGAGATCGCGCGGCTGCAAAAGGAAAAAGCCGGCGTAGAAAAGGAACTTGCCATGGTCAACGGCAAGCTTTCCAACGAAAACTTCGTTTCAAAAGCGCCCGCCGCCGTTGTTGAAGGGCAGCGGCAGTCGAAAGCAAGGCTTGAAGAAAAACTCGCCCTGTTAGACGAGAGCTTGCAAAACCTCGAAAAACGCATGTGACCGCCGCTGAGCAGCTACGGTGCTATGCATGTGCGCTTCTTGCAGAATTCTTAAGAAGTATCCCGCGAAATTTAACCGATTTTAAGCTTTTCGTTTACGGATTTGTAATCCTGGGGAGATACAATACAGGCGAATCAAATGAGGAGGCCGCCTATGAATCTGCTGGTCACATTAGATTCCAATTATGTTTATCCGCTGTGCGTGATGCTGCGCTCGCTGGTGCGCACGCACCCGCGCGTTTCGTTTGACGTGTATGTGGCGTACGCGCATCTTACCGACAGTGATTTCAAGACCATCGGCGATGCGCTGGAAGGCAGCGGCAGCCGTGTGATGGGTATCCGCGTGCCGGACACGCTGTTTGACGGCGCGCCGCACTCCAAGCGGTTGACAAAGGCGGCGTATTACCGCCTGTTTGCCTCGGAATATCTGCCGAAAACGGTGGACCGGGTGCTTTATATTGACCCCGATACGTATTTCCTTAAGGATATTTCCGACTTTTATAACATTGATTTCGGCGATGCATTTTACGCGGGATGTACGCACAACAACCTGTTTTATCATGTCCTGAATGTTTTGCGGCTGCATCTGCCGTCAAATTCCGTGTACTTAAACTCGGGCGTCCTGATGATCAATGTGCAGGCGCTGCGTTCGTTCTTTTCGCCGAACGAAGTGTTCCGATATATTGAAAAGAAAGGCGCTTTTTTGTTCTTTGCCGATCAGGATGTGCTCAACGCCTTGTATTACGACCGCAGCCTTGCGCTAGATGCCGCATACTATAATCTGGACGAGCCGTGCTTTAAGCGTATGGTCAAACGTATGGGTGAAGCGGCTGCGCATGATTTTGTTCGGGCAAACACCTGTATTTTGCACTATGACGGGAAATATAAACCGTGGAAAGCGGATTACAAGGGGCGCCTAGGGGATTACTATCCCGACTGGGCGCGCAAAGGGGAAACGATTTGGGCGAAAGCGGGGCTGTAAGCTCGTGAAAGAACGGGAAAGCACAACAAAAACACATTGGGTGCGTCTGCGCAAATTCCTGCCGATCGTGCTGCCGATTTTGATCTTGCTCGGGATTTCGGCGGCGCTGTACGCGACGTTCGGTCGTGAGCTGCTCACCATGGTCAAAGAGCCGCAGATCTTCAAAGCGTGGCTTGATAGCTTCGGCGCGTGGGGCGAGGTGATTTTTGTCTTCCTGCGCATCACGCAGGTCGCGTTCAAGTATCTGCCCTCCGAGCCGTTCGAGGTCGCTTCCGGCTATGCGTTCGGCGTTTGGGGCGGGCTTTTGTGGTGTACGGTCGGCACCCAGATCGGCAGCGTGATCATTTTGCTGTTGACCCGCAAATTCGGGATGCGCTTTGTGTCGTATTTCATTGATCCCGAGCGCCTTACGGGCTTTTCCTTTCTGAAACAGAAAACACGCCGCCGTACGCTCCTGTTCATCATTTATTTGATCCCCGGTGCGCCGAAAGACATTTTGACCTATTTTGTGGGCTTGACGGACATCCGTGTTTCGGAATATCTGCTCATCTCTACCGTAGCGCGTATTCCTTCCATTATCACGTCCACGATCTGCGGCGCATATTTTGGAGAAAAGAACTATCTTGCGGCGATTTTGGTTTACGGCGTAACGCTTTTGATGACCGCTGTGGGCGTGGTTTTGTACCGTTACATTCAAAAAAAGCAGTCCGCCGCCGCGTCGAACACCGATTGACAACCGGCGGGAATTATACTAAAATACGTTTGTGAGTAGGCTGAGCAATTGCGCACGCGCAAGCGTGTGAGGAAAGTCCGAGCATCACACAGCAGGGTAACGGCTAACAGCCGCCGAGGGCGACCTTAGGGAAAGTGCATAGAGAGATACCGCCGCTTTTTGCGGTAAGGGTGGAAAGGCGAGGTAAGAGCTCACCGGCGTGCAGGTAACTGTACGGCCAAGTAAACCCTACCCGATGCAACATCGACCGAAGTTGTCAGCTGGGCAGATACTTCGACGGATGGCTTCAGCGTATCGGCAACGGTGCGCGCAGATAGATAATTGCTTTAAACGACAGAACTCGGCTTACAGGCCTACTCACATTTTCTTTTGCGCCTCATACAATGCTATGGGGTGATTTTAATGTTGGAGACCTTTTTCGGCGCGGTGTTCGTGGGGCTTGTGGTGTTTGGGCTGTTGGCGCTGTGCTACGCGATCATGCTCAAGGTGATGCTTCCGAAGCGCAAATACGGGTACTACATAGTGATTCCGGCGCGGCGGTGTGACAGCGACGTGACCGCTGCGGCATATGCCGCGCGTATGAAAATGCATCTTATCGGCGACGAAGCCTACGGCAGCGTCGTGGTGCTCGACTGCGGCATGGAGGAAAAGCAGCGCCTGAACTGCCTGAACGTCTGCCGCGAGACGAACGGTATATACCTCTGCGATTTCGAGGAATTCGAGGAATTGGCAAAATGAGCGAGGAACAGAATGCGGAGCGTCTGAACGGCACGGTGGAGGACATCCGCTTTCGCAACGAACAAAACGGATATACGGTGCTGGAGATCGGCTGTGACGACGAGCTCGTCACGGCCGTCGGCGTATTTTCCAATATCTCCGTCGGCGAAACGGTGCGCCTTTCCGGCGCATGGGTCTATCACCCAACCTTCGGTCGGCAGTTCAAGGTCGAAGCGTTCGAGCGCGAAATGCCTGCGACCGCCGAGCAGCTATACAATTATCTTGCCGCCGGTGCGGTCAAGGGGATCGGTCCCGCGACCGCGGAAAAGATCATCAAAAAATTCGGCGAGCAGACCTTTGATATTCTCGAAAACGAGCCGGAAAGGCTGGCGACGATTAAGGGTATATCCCTTGATAAAGCAAAAAAGATACAGGAGAATTTCAAAAAGCAATTTGCCGTGCGCAGCGTCATGCTCGCACTTGAGGGGTACGGCATGTCCCCGCGCGAATGCATCGCCGCCTATGATGCGTTCGGCTCAAACGCCGTGGCGCGCATTCTTGAAAACCCGTTTGCGCTTTGCAACGGGGAAACGGGCGTCGGCTTTGAGCGCGCCGAAACGATCGCCGCAGCGCTCCCAAACCCGCCTGCGTCACATTTGCGCGTGCAGGCGGGGATCGTACATATCGTCCGCCAAAATCTGTATTCCAACGGGCATACTTGTATCCCGCGCGAAAAGCTTTTGTCTATCGCCGCTGCGTATCTTGACACGAATGCGGATACCGTAGATATCCAGCTTGACGCGCTCATAGAAGCACACACCCTCGTGCAGCGCGAGCTCGGCGGACGGGAGTTTGTTTTTTTGACGAGCGCCTATAACGACGAAAAGACCATCGGCGACCGCATTAAAATTTTATTGCGCTTCCCGCCGCCGCAGTCCGAGACGCTCGAACAGGACATTGCCGACATTGAACACGAAAACGGCATCTCCTATGCCGAGACCCAGCGCGAAGCCATCCGCACGGCGGTCGAACGCGGGCTGCTGATCCTCACGGGCGGCCCCGGCACAGGCAAAACGACAGCGCTCAAAGGTATTTTACGGTTGTTCGAACGGCAGGGCCTGGACATCGCGCTCGCTGCGCCTACCGGCCGTGCCGCCAAGCGCATGACGGAGCTTACCGGGCGCGACGCGAAAACGATCCACCGCCTTTTGGAAGTCGAGTGGGACGAGCACGACAACCCCGTATTCAAACGGGGCTTGCGCAATCCGCTCGAGTGCGAAGTCCTCATTCTCGACGAGCTTTCCATGGTGGATATCCACCTGTTTGCAAGCCTTTTGCAAGCCTTGCCGTTCGGCTGCCGTCTGATTATGGTCGGCGATGCCGATCAGCTCCCGCCCGTGGGCGCGGGGAATGTGCTCGCGGATCTGATCGGCAGCGGGCTTTTGCCTGTGGTCTGCCTGACCGAGGTGTTCCGTCAGGCGATGGACAGCCTCATCGTCACAAACGCCCACCGCATCGTCGGCGGCGAAATGCCTGTTTTAGACCGCAAGGACGGCGACTTTTTCCTATTAGAGCGAACGAATCCTTATACGGCGGCAAAGACGGTCTCCGAGCTTGTTTCCAAGCGCCTGCCGCAGGCATACGGGCTTTCTCCGACGGAGGATATTCAGGTGCTCTGCCCCTCCAAAAAAGGCGAGGTCGGTACGGTGCACCTCAATACGCTTTTGCAGAACAGCGTCAATCCGCCGGACGAGAAAAAAGCGGAGCTTACGGTCGGCTTCCGCACCTTCCGCATGGGCGATAAGGTTATGCAGACAAAAAATAACTACGACGTGATTTGGGAAAAAGCGGACGGTGAAACGGGCGAGGGGATCTTCAACGGCGACATCGGCGTGATTGAGCAGATCGACCCGCGCGCCGAGACCGCACGCATCCGCTTTGACGACCGTACCGTGGTCGCCGCAAAGGAACAGCTTGTTGAAATGGAGCTTGCGTACGCTGTCACGGTGCACAAAAGCCAGGGCAGCGAATTTTCGGCGGTTATCATTCCCGTCGTTTCGGTGCTGCCGAATCTTTGCTATCGCAATTTGCTGTATACCGCCGTCACGCGCGCCAAAAAACTTCTGATTCTGGTCGGCACCGCCGAAGAGGTGGAAAAAATGGTGCGCAATGATAAAAAGACGCGGCGGTATTCTGCACTGCAATATTTCCTGCACGACGAAGTGCAGTAAGGGGAGAAAGCTATGCGTGAAGTGATACCGCTGATGCAAAATTGGAAATTTTGCTTCGGAGATCTGCCGCGCGAAACGGACACGGCGGCATGGGAACCCATATGCCTGCCGCATACGTGGAACAATTTAGACGGGCAGGACGGCGGCGGGGATTACCGCCGTGGCAAGGGCTTCTATCGCCGCGTGTTTTCCTTGGAAAAAGACGAGCAAAAGCAATATTTCATCGAATTTTTGGGCGTTAATTCCGTTGCGGATGTGTATCTGAACGGCACGCACCTCGGGCAGCACCGCGGGGGCTACACCCGTTTTCGTTTTGAATTGACAGATTTTCTTCACACAGGCGAAAACACCCTGCTTGTGTGTGCGGACAATTCACCGTTTCCCGATGTGATCCCGCTTACGGCGGATTTCACCTTTTTCGGCGGCATCTACCGCGAGGTCAATTTGATCGTCACAGAGCGCACGCATTTTGAACTGCTGGACTTCGGCTCAGACGGCATTCGACTTTCATACCCGAATACGCCGCAGGTGCGCGAATGCGCAGAGCTTTCCGTGGCTGCCAAGGTGTGTTCCGATACGCCTGAAGCCTGTACGGTGCGCGTGCAGGTGCTTTCTCCCGCACCGTTTATGCCATGCGCGGGGATAGGGCATCCCGATTTTACGCCGCCGAAGGCTGCGCCGCAAATCGTTGCCGAGGCGCGCTTCCCCGTACAAGGCGGCAAAGCCGAAGGGATGCTGTCGATTTCGTCGCCGCATTTATGGAACGGCAGGCGCGACCCGTATCTGTACCGCGTCGTCTGCACGCTGTATCACGGTGAGACCGCAGTAGACGAGGTGCAGAAGGATATAGGTTTCCGCTATATCCAAATCCACCCGCGCAAGGGCTTTTTCTTGAACGGTGCATCCTATCCGCTGCGCGGTGTGAACCGCCATCAGGATCGTGAAAATATGGGCTGGGCGATCACGGAAAACGAGCACGACGAGGATTTTGCACTCCTCTATGAAATGGGCGCAAATGCTGTTCGGCTGGCGCATTACCCGCACCATCCGCATTTTTACGATCTTTGTGACCGTTATGGGCTGCCTGTTTGGGCGGAGATCCCCTTTGTCGACCATATCGGCGGCTGCGGCATCTCGCCGCTTGCAACGGACAAAACCGTTGACGCGGCTGTGACCGCTCGGCAGCTTGAAAACGCCAAGCAGCAGCTCACGGAGCTTATTTTGCAGCAGGGACACAGACCATCGATTTTTTGCTGGAGCATGGCGAACGAGGTCGTGCGTAAATATAAGGCCACGGCGGCAAAGATGCTTGAAAGCCTCAACGCACTCGCCAAAAGCCTTGACCCCACGCGCTATACGGCACTTGCCACGAATCACTATGCCGGTGACAAATGGGCGAGCGATATAAAGGGCTGCAATATTTACCCCGGCTGGTATTGGGGCAGTGCGCGGCAGTTCCCGGCGCAGGCGCTCGCGCATGTTCGGGCGAACCGTTTTCGCGGCGTCGCGGTGTCGGAATACGGTGCGGGCTCGAATGTCTCCCATCACACCGAAACGCCGCAGCAGCCGAAAAACACCGTGTGTGATTTCCATTCCGAGGAGTGGGCGAATATCGTCCATGAGCATGCGCTCCGGTACTTTATGTCCAAACGCGCCAAAAAGCTGTGGGGCACGTTCGTATGGAACATGTTCGACTTTGCCATTGACAGCCGCAATGAGGGCGGGATTCCGGGCAGGAACGATAAAGGCCTTGTGACCTATGACCGCCGCACCAAAAAAGACGCGTATTTCCTGTATCAGGCATATTGGCGGACACTTCCCGTAACATACATCACCTCGCGCCGCTTTACCGAACGCCGTCAGGAAACGATTTGTGTCAAGGTGTATTCCAACGCGAATGCGGTCACCCTTTTCTGCAACGGCGTGCAGATCGCCGAAAGAAAGGCGTCGCAATGCCGTCAGGCGCATGTGTTCCTGTTTCAAAATGTGCTGCTGCAAGCGGGCGAAAACACTGTGACCGCGCGCGGCGATAACGGCGCGGAGGATACCGTCGCCTGGCATTTGGAGAAGTAAGAAAAAGCCTTGACAACGTTTTTTCGTTCTGCTACAATACCCACGAAGTAAAACAAGGGAGATGAAAGGATGCGCAATTTTTCCTGCTGAATGTCCGGCACGCGACTTGCGGGCTTATGCCCGTGGTTCGGTGTGCTTTGTCGCAGGAAAAATGTCGTGTCCGCCCGTGTGAAAGCGGGAATTTGCCCCTTTGTGCGCAATTTCGGGCCGCAGACTTTTGCCTGCGGCCCGATTTTTTCGCGAAAGGGGATCTTTATGTCTCAAATCGATGTGCGCCATCTGACTTTTTCCTATGACGGTGCATTTACGCCTGTGTTCTCCGACGTTTCCTTTCGGCTGGATACCGATTGGCGTCTCGGCTTTGTCGGGCGCAACGGCCGCGGGAAAACCACCTTTTTAAAGCTGCTGACGGGTGAACTGCCTGCGGGAAATGCGATCCAAAGCAGCGTACCGTTTGCGCGCTTCCCGATCGATGTGCCTGATTCGAGTTGTTCGGTCAGCGAATTATATACCCTTGTGCCCGGTGCGGAATTGTGGGAACTCGAGCGTGAACTGCGGCTGCTCGGACTCACAGAGGATGCGCTCGAGCGTCCCTATGTCTCGCTTTCCGGCGGGGAGCGCACCAAGGTGCAGGTCGCGTTGCTGTTCCTGCACGAGGGCAGCTTTTGCCTGCTCGACGAGCCGACCAATCACTTAGACCGCGCCGCGCGGAAAAAGCTCGGCGCATATCTGCGCAGCAAAAAGGGTTTTATTCTGGTCTCGCATGACCGCACGCTGCTGGATCAATGCACCGATCACACGCTTGCGATCAATAAAACCGGTATCGAGGTGCAGAAGGGCAGCTTTTCGGTATGGTTTGCCCAAAAGGAACAGCGAGACCGCCGAGAAGCTGCGGAAAACGAAAAACTTACGCAAGAGATTGCGCGGCTTAACGACGCCGCACGCCGCGCCGCAGGATGGTCGGCGCAGGTGGAAAAAAGCAAAAAGGGGACGCGCAATTCCGGCGTGCGCCCCGACCGCGGCTATATCGGGCATAAGTCCGCCAAAATGATGCAGCGTGCAAAGTCGATCGAAAGCCGAAAATCTGCGGCGGCGCAGGAAAAAGCCGCGCTGCTGCACGATGTGGAGACCGCAGAAGCACTGCGGCTGCACGTGCTGCCGTTCCCGAAAACGCGCTTGGCAGAATTCGACCGCGTTGCCGTGCAATTCGGCGAACGCCCCGTATGTGCGCCTGTACGCTTTTCGGTGATGCGCGGCGACAAGATCGCCTTGGAGGGCGGAAACGGCGCAGGAAAAAGCAGCCTTCTCAAACTCCTGCTTGGTGAAAATATCCCGCACACGGGCAACGTTTTTGTTCCCGAGGGCTTGAAGATCGCCTATCTCCCGCAGGAAAGCGAGGGACTGTCGGGTACGCTGTCCGATTATATCGCTGGCATCGGCGCGGATGAAACGCTTTGCAAGACCATTTTGCGCAAACTTGATTTTTCGCGTGAGCAGTTTTCCGTCCGCCTTGAAAATGCCTCTGCGGGGCAGAAAAAGAAAGTACAGCTTGCCGCCTGCCTGTCGCTGCCGGCGCATTTGTTCATTTTGGACGAGCCGCTCAATTACATGGATATCTGGTCGCGCATGCAGCTTGAAACGCTGTTTCGGGAAAGCGAGGCGACCGTGCTGTTTGTCGAGCACGATGCGGCATTTTGTTCCGCAGTCGCCACCGAAACGATTCGCCTGACACCGCCCGCAAAAACCTGAAAAACCTGTGCGAAAACGGTTGCCCGAATGTAAGAAATATGATACAATATCTTGAAAAATAATGGCATGAAATACATATAAGGGGATAGGCATATGGACTCCGAAAGAATTTTCAAAACCTGCATTTTCGGCGGATTTAAACGTGAGGATGTTTTACAATACGTCGGGGAGCTGCAGGCGGAGATCGCCTCGCTTTCCGAGGAACTGCAAAAAAAATCCGACGAGCTTTCGGCGCTTTCTGCGAAAGTGAACGAGCTCGAAGCTTTGTGCGAAGCGGGCGAGCAGGCCAAGCAGCAGCTTGCCGTGACAACGGGTGCGCTGGAAACGGCGCAGCAGCAAAACACAGCGCTGCAAGCGGAAAACGAAGACTTGCGCACGCAGCTTTCGGGGCTGGATGACGAAAAGCGGAAGATGGAGGAAAAGGCACAGGAGCTTCGTGCAACACAGGCGCAGCTCGGCGCAGCGTTTTTGGATGCGCGCAAATATTCCGATGAGATCGTAAACGCTGCGAACCAAAGGGCGAATGAGACGCAGGCGGACGCCGCGCAAAGCATTCGCGAGCAGGCGAGCGAGATCGCGCGCCTTTCGGCGGATGTGGATTCCATTTCCGCCACGCTTTCCAAATCGGTCGAGGATCTGCATGCGCAGATCTCCGCGCTGTCTGCGAAGCTTTCCAAGGCGGCGCAGGCGCTTTCTGTCCGCCGCGATGCGGAAAAATTCCTGCCCGACGTGTCCATGCACATTTCCCCGGAGATCAGTGAAGCGTTTTCCGAAACAGAACAAGGAAAAAGCGAACAGAATATCTATCGCTTCGGTGCTTCGAAAGAGGGGTAAACGTTGCGCGAATATCATATCACCACCGACGAGATCAAAGCATACGCGCCGCAGCTTGCCGCCGGCGATACCGTGTATTTAAGCGGCACGGTCTATACCTCGCGCGACGCGGCGCATAAGCGTATTGCGGCGCTGCTTGAAAAAGGTGAGCCGACGCCGTACCCAATCGCGGGCTCGGTCATTTACTATGCGGGTCCTACGCCCACGCCGCCGGGTCTTGCCATCGGCTCGTGCGGGCCGACGACCTCCGGCAGAATGGACGTCTACACCCCTGCGCTTTTGGATCTCGGGCTTGCCGCGATGGTCGGCAAAGGACCGAGAAGTAAGGCAGTTTGCGATGCGATCGTGCGCAACGGCGCGGTGTATTTCTGCGCCGTAGGGGGCGCGGGGGCGCTCGCGAGCAAATGCATCACAAGCTGTGAGGTCATCGCATTTGAAGACCTGGGCTGCGAGTCCGTCAAAAAACTGACCTTTTCCGACTTTCCGCTGACCGTGGCGATCGACGCGAACGGCGGCAACCTGTTTATCTAAACGCCTTTGGAGATTTTTATGGATTACAACGCATTTTTACAGCTGCGCCGCGAGATCATCGAAAACGAATTCCGGCGCATGAACGATATGCAGAAAAAAGCGGTCTTTCAGGTGAATGGGCCGCTTTTAATTCTGGCAGGCGCGGGCAGCGGCAAAACGACGGTGCTCGTCAACCGCATCGCAAACCTGATCCGGTTCGGCGATGCTTACAATTCCGATTTTGCACAGCGCACCCCTGACGAGCACGATATGGAGCTGATGCGCCGTTATCTGGACGGCGACCACACGGTGTACCCGCAAATCGCGGACGTCCTTTCCGTGGATGCGCCGAAGCCGTGGCAGATTTTGGCGATCACCTTTACCAACAAGGCAGCAAACGAGCTGAAAGAGCGCTTGGCAGTGATGCTCGGCGAGGATTCCGTGGACCTTTGGGCGAGCACATTCCATTCTGCCTGTGTGCGCATTTTGCGCCGCAATGCGGACAAGCTCGGCTTTACCAACCGCTTCACGATCTACGATACCGATGACAGCCGCCGCGTGATGAAGGAATGTCAGCGGTTATTGGATATTGAAGACCGGTTCCTGCCGCACAAAATGATCCTTTCCGAAATCAGCCGTGCGAAAGATGCGCTCGTCACGCCCGAGGAATTTCTGAAATCGGCGGGGGAGGATGTCAGGCTTCGCAAGATCGGCGAATGCTACGCAAAATACCAGCAGCTTCTTAAAAACGCCGACGCGATGGATTTTGACGATCTGATCTTCCACACCGTCCGCCTTTTGGAGGAAAACGAGGATGTTGCCGAGCACTACAGAAGGCAGTTCCGCTATGTGATGGTGGATGAGTATCAGGATACCAACCATGCACAGTACCGCCTGACGGGGCTTCTGGCGGACGGCTACCGCAACATCTGCGTGGTCGGCGACGATGACCAGAGCATTTACCGCTTCCGCGGCGCGACGATCGAGAATATCTTGAGCTTTGAAACACGTTACCCGGACGCGGCTGTCATCCGTTTGGAACAGAATTACCGTTCTACGCAGAATATTCTGGACGCCGCCAACGCCGTGATCGCAAACAACAGCCAGCGCAAGGGCAAGAACCTCTGGACGGCGAACGGCGCGGGCGAAAAGATCACGCTCGAAACGACGGAGGACGAAACGGCAGAAGCGGCGTTTATCGCTGAAAAGATCACGGATTCCGTCGCGAGCGGGCGGCGTTTCGCCGACCACGCGGTGCTTTATCGCATGAATGCGATGTCGGGTCCCATCGAGCGTGCGCTCGTCAAAAACGCCATTCCCTACCGCATCATCGGCGGGCATAAATTCTATGACCGCATGGAGATCCGTGATGCGCTGGCATACCTGTCCGTTGTCAACAATCCGTCGGACCGCGTGCGTTTGCAGCGCATCATCAATGTCCCAAAGCGCGGCATCGGCGACACCACCGTGCAGCGCGCTAACGAGATCGCCGACCTGCTTGGCGTGCCGCTGTTCGAGGTCTTTAAGACTGCCGATGAATACGACGTCCTGAAGCGCGCGGCGGGCAAGCTCAAGGATTTTGCCGCAATGATGGAGCGCCTGTCTGCGCTTGCACAGGAAGCACAGCCTGCGGAGGTCTTGAGCCGCGTGCTGGAGGAGACAGCATATGTCGAAAGTTTGCGCACAGAGCCCGAAAAATTCGATGACCGCGTGCAGAACTTAAACGAGCTTTCCGCAACGCTTGTGCGCTTTACCGAGGAAAACCCCGAGGGCACGCTGGGCGACTACCTCGAAGAAGTTGCACTTCTTACGGATATCGACAACTACAATGCGGATTCCGACACGGTTGTTCTGATGACCCTGCACGCCGCGAAGGGCTTGGAATTCCCCGTTGTGTTTATCCCGGGACTTGAAGAGGGTGTGTTCCCCGGGCAGCAGAGCATGTATGTGGATTCCGAGGTCGAGGAGGAACGCCGTCTTGCCTACGTCGGCATTACGCGCGCGAAAGAGCGGCTCTATTTGACCCATGCGAAATCCCGTATGATCTATGGTTCCACAAACTACTACCGTCCGTCGCGCTTCGTGGCCGAGATCCCCGAAAAGCTGTTGGAGATCCACCGCCAGACCGGCTTCCGCGAACGCGCGGGGCTCACGGGAGGCAGCAGCTTTTCGTTCGGGAAAGCGTCTTTGCCGCATACGCAAAACACGGTGTCGGTCAACCGCGGCTTTTCAAAGCCTGCTGCGACCGCCGGCAATCGTGCACCGCTGCCGGAGCTCAAACCCGGCGACACGGTGGAGCATAAGGCGTTCGGCACCGGCGTGGTCGCAAGCTGTCGCCCCATGGGCAACGACGTGCTTTTGGAGATCGCGTTCCAAAAGGTCGGCACGAAAAAGCTCATGGCGCGCATGGCGAATTTGAAAAAGGTTTGATCGAAAAAGGACTCCGTTCGCATTGCAAACGGAGTCCTTTTTATATCCATTTTTATGCGCTCAGATTCTCGCCGCACCGCTTTCGCGCGCCGCTTTTGCCACGGCTTCGGCGACGGTTTTCCCGACGCGCTCGTCAAACGCCTTCGGCAAAATATAATCGGCGCTCAGCTCCTCGTCGGAAACGAGCGATGCGATCGCCTGCGCAGCGGCGACCTTCATCTCCTCGTTGATGTCCCGTGCGCGGCAGTCGAGTGTCCCGCGGAAAATGCCGGGGAACGCCAGCACGTTGTTGATCTGGTTCGGGAAGTCGCTTCTGCCCGTGCCGACCACCGCCGCGCCGGCCGCTTTCGCGAGGTCGGGCATGATCTCGGGCACGGGGTTCGCCATCGGCAGTACCACAGCGCCCGCGTTCATCGAGCGTACCATGTCTTCTGTCACAATGCCCGGTGCGGAAACGCCGATGAAAATGTCCGCGCCGACCATCGCGTCTCGGAGCGTTCCGGTTTTCTTTTGGCGGTTCGTTATGCGCGCCATTTCTGCCTGCGCGGGATTCAGACGTTCGTCGCCCTCGCAGACGATGCCTTTGGAATTGCAAAGCAGGACTTCGCCGACACCCTGCTTCATCAAAAGCTTCGCAATGGCGATGCCCGCAGCCCCTGCGCCGCTGAACACGGCGGTGCAGTCTGAAAGCCTCTTGCCGACCACGCGCAGCGCGTTGAGCACCGCCGCGAGCACGACCACCGCCGTACCGTGCTGATCGTCGTGGAAGATCGGAATGTCGGTCTTTTCCTTGAGCTTTCGTTCGATCTCAAAGCAGCGCGGCGCGGCGATGTCCTCCAAATTCACCCCGCCGAACGAACCCGCAAGCAGGGCGATGCAGTTGACGATCTCGTCCACATCCTTCGAGCGCACGCAAAGCGGGATCGCGTCCACCCCGCCGAATTCCTTGAAGAGTACGCATTTGCCCTCCATCACAGGCATGCCTGCTTCGGGACCGATGTCCCCGAGCCCCAAAACGGCGGTGCCGTCCGTCACGACCGCTACCGTGTTCCAGCGGCGCGTCAGCTCGTAGGATTTGGAAACGTCCTTTTGAATTTCCAAACACGGCTGCGCAACACCCGGCGTGTAGGCGAGCGAAAGCGCATCTTTATTATCCACCTTGGCGCGGGCGGTCACTTCGATCTTACCCTTCCATTGGTAGTGCAGCTTTAACGATTCGGTTTTGTAGTCCATGCTGTTTCTTTCCTTTGCTTGAATTTAGTGCTCGATCCAGTCGCGCGAGCGTTCCACCGCACGCAGCCAGCCTTTATACAGGCGGTTGCGCTCCTCCAAGATCATCTTCGGCTCAAATATGCGGTCGACCTTGCGGATCTTCTCGATCTCCGCCTTGCTTTCCCAAAAGCCGACTGCAAGCCCCGCCAAGTATGCAGCGCCAAGCGCCGTCGTCTCGACCACGACAGGGCGGTTGACCTTGGTGCGGATGAGGTTTGCTTGGATCTGCATCATGATGTTGCTGACGGAAGCGCCGCCGTCTACACGAAGCTCCGAAAGCGCAATGCCCGAATCCGCTTTCATCGCTTCCAGCAGATCCGTCATCTGGTAGGCGATCGCCTCGAGCACCGCGCGCGCGATATGCTCGCATTTGACGCCGCGCGTGAGCCCCACGATCGTCCCGCGCGCATACATATCCCAGTACGGTGCGCCTAGCCCCGTAAAGGCGGGGACGAAGTAGATGCCGTTGGCGTCCTCCACGCTTTCGGCAAGCTCGTCGCAGCGGTGCGCCGTGTCAATGAGCCGCAGATCGTCGCGCAGCCACTTGATGACCGAACCCGCGTTGAACGCCGAACCCTCGATCGCGTATTCTACCGCATCGCCGATGCCCCATGCCACGCCTGTAACCAGGTTGTTTTTGGAGTCGACGCGCTCTTTCCCTGTGTTCATCAGTAAGAAGCAGCCCGTGCCGTACGTGTTCTTCGCCTGGCCCGCTTCAAAGCAGCCCTGCCCGAACAGCGCGGCGGGCTGGTCGCCGATCGCCCCGGCAATGGGTACGCCGACAATGTCCTCAAAGCCTAAAAGCCCGGGCGCGACCTCGCCGTAAACGGCGCTGGAGGGGACGGGGGTGGGCAGGATGCTCATCGGGATGTCCAGCGCTTCACACAGGTGTTCGTCCCAGCAAAGCTTATCCACGTCGAACAGCATCGTGCGCGAGGCGTTGGAATAGTCCGTGATATGTACCTTGCCGCCCGTCAGGTTCCAAATGAGCCACGTTTCCACCGTACCGAACAAAAGCTGCCCCGCATCGGCAAGGATGCGCGCGCCGGGCACATTGTCGAGAATCCATTTGATCTTGGTCGCGGAAAAGTAGGCGTCCACCACAAGCCCCGTGTGTGCCTTGATGTAAGCGGTCAGTTCCTTATCCTTTTTGATCTCCTCGCACATGTCGGCAGTACGGCGGCACTGCCAGACGATGGCATTGTAAACAGGCTTGCCCGTGCCTTTGTCCCACAAAATCGTGGTTTCCCGCTGGTTGGTGATGCCGATGGAGGCAATATCCGAGGTGAAGATGCGGTTTGCGGTGATGACCTCGGTGACTGCCTGAAACTGCGAATAAAGGATCTCCATCGCGTTGTGTTCCACCCAGCCGGGCTGCGGATAGATCTGGTTGAACTCGTGCTGCGCTTTTGCCACGATGTTGCCGCGATGATCGAAAAGGATCGCGCGGGAACTGGTCGTACCCTGATCAAGCGCGAGCACATATTTTGCCTTGGACAAAACAAACACCTCGTTTTCCCGTTGAAAATGCAGTAGCTTATTTGCCGTCGTTTTTGTGCGCGCGTTCCACACGCGCGTCATCTATGAGGTTGTGCAGACCCTGCCAGTGCAGCACACGGCGATTGAACCACAGAGACTGCGCCGCACCGCGCAGCTTGCCCGGCAGCGCTTGCTTAAGCGTTGCGTAATGCACATGGTAGACATTGAGCAAATCAAAGTATTCCGGCAGCCCCGCTTCAAACCGTTCGTAGCTTCGATCCTCCGGCGCGGACCAGGCGGCTTCCGCGATCGCGCCGAGCCGCGGGAAGGTGCGGTGATCCGCTGTTTTTTGATCGGGGACATACTCTGTCCAAAGCGGCGCTTCTACCCCAAGAATGTTTTCCGAAATGCCCGGTTCATATTCGTATGCACGCTTTAAATCGACCCAACCATAGGGAAAATCCAAATAATAGGGGAAGGCGGAGGAATTGATCATCTTCCGCCCGGCTTCGAGCTCGCGGCGAACGATCCCGTTTTCCTCATTTGCGCCGCACATCTGCCAAATGATGTCGCGATCCAGGCGCTCGGTGCTTTCCACACCGTCATAATTCCACATGATCGGCGTAAATCCGTGCTCCTTCACATAGCGCGCTACGCGGCTCATGAAATACTGCTGCAACTGTTCTTCGTTTTGAAGCCCCTTTGTGCGGATCACGTCTTGGCAATGCGGACAACGCTTCCAGCGCATCTTGACCGCCTCGTCACCGCCGAGGTGGATGTATTTGTCGGGGAACAGCTCAAAAAGCTCATTTAGCACATCAAATACAAAGCGGTACGTAGACTCTTTTCCTGCACAAAGGATATCGTGTTTTACGCCCCAATGCGTGGCGACCTTGAGCTTGCGCGAAAAGCACGAAAGCTCGGGGTAGCAGGCAATGGCGGCGACGCAGTGCCCGGGGATGTCGAATTCGGGGATGACCTTTATAAAACGGCGGTGGCAGTAGTCCACGATCTCGCGCACGTCCTCTTTCGTGTAAAAGCCGCTTTCAGGCTTTAGACCGAAATTCGTATGACTGCGGCGCGAGCCGATCTCCGTAAGCAACGGATATTTGTCGATCTGCACACGCCAGCCCTGATCCTCCGTCAAATGCCAGTGGAAGCGGTTGAGCTTGTGCAGCGCCATCAGATCGATGATGCGCTTGATCTCTTTGACGCTCTGGAAATATCTACCGGAATCGAGCATGAACCCGCGATATGAAAAGCGGGGTTTATCGTCGATATAGAGGTCGGGTACGACGCCGTTTCCCTGCAATAGCAGCTGCTTTAAGGTCTGAAGCCCGTAAAACAACCCGTTTTCGGCACGCGCGTAAATATAAATGCACCCGTCGCGCGAGACGAGCCGATACCCCTCATCGCAATCCGGCTCGTCTGTCAGCTCCAAACGGATGGTGTTTTCGGTGGCTTCGGGATCGCGGTGGATGCGGATATCGAATTGCTTTTTTACGAAATTGCGAAATTCATCGATAAACGCCGCTTTGGTAATGGTGGTGTCCTCATCCAGCGTAAAGCGCGTCTTGCCGCCGGTGATGATCATCTCGTTCGGCTGCGGAACAATATTGAACATAACATCCCCCCAAAAGCGGAAATTTTCAACAGTCTATAAGAATTTCTTTTATTATAGCAAACCCTGCATAAAATAACAACAGAAAAAACACAAACCCTGTATAAATCCACAAAGGAAAAACCTTTGCAATACCTCTTGCTTTTCGAGGGGTTTCATAGTATAATAAGTCTACCTTAATTGGGTCGTGTGCCGTGTGGGTCCTGTGCGACAGCGCTCCGTGAACCATGTCAGGCGGGGAACCGAGCAGCATTAAGCGGTCAGCCTGTGCGCCGCAGATCGCCTGCACGGTGCATGACCGAGTTAAGGTATTTTTATGTTTTTCTTTTTTTAGGAGGTACGCTGTGTATCAGGTGCTTTACCGCAAGTGGCGGCCGAAAACCTTTGCCGACGTGGTCGGACAGCCGGCTGTTACCGCGTCGCTTATGGGCGCGGTCAAAAGCGGCAGGCTGTCGCACGCCTATTTGTTCACAGGCTCTCGCGGAACGGGCAAGACCTCCTGTGCGAAGATCCTCGCCAAAGCGGTCAACTGCGAGCACCCTGTGGACGGCAACCCCTGCAACGAATGTGCGACCTGCCGCGGTATCGACGCGGGCACGATTTTGGATGTCATTGAGATCGACGCCGCCTCCAACAACGGCGTGGACAATATCCGCGACCTGCGCGAAGAGGCGAATTATACGCCCGCCAACGCGAAATACCGCGTGTATATCATCGACGAAGTGCACATGCTCTCCGTCGGCGCGTTCAATGCGCTTTTGAAAACGCTTGAAGAGCCGCCCGAGCACGTTAAATTCATTTTGGCGACGACCGAGGTCCATAAGCTGCCTGCAACCATTCTATCGCGCTGCCAGCGGTTCGATTTCAAACGCATTGAGCCGCACGACATAGCAAGCAGGCTTCTGTATGTCGCAGGGCAGGAGAATATCCCGCTTACAGAAGAGGGCGCCATGCTCATCGCCCGTGTGGCGGACGGCGCCATGCGTGACGCGCTTTCGCTTTTAGACCGCTGCGCTGCGTATGAGGGCGAGATCACCGAAGCCGTTGTCAGCGACGCAGCAGGGCTTGCCGGGCGCGAACACCTGTTCCGTTTGACCGAGGCTGTTGCAGATCGCGACGGCGCGCGGGTGATCGAGCTTTTGGATGAACTGTACAACAATGCATGCAGCATGGATCGTCTGCTTTTGGATCTGCTTGCGCATTTCCGCAATCTCATGCTTGCGCGCAGCGTCCCGAACTACGGCGATCTGATCGTCTGTCAGAAAAGTGAGCTTGCGGCCATCCACGCACAGGCGGAACGTTTTACGCTCGCGCGTATTTTGAACGCCATGGACATTTTGCAGGAGGCGGCGGGCAGGCTCAAAGGCGGCGCGAATGCCCGTACAGCGGCGGAAATGACCCTGCTGCGCCTTGCAGACCCGAGCTTGGATACCGACATTCACGCCCTTACCGCCCGCATCGCGGAGCTCGAACGTCGGTTGGATACGGGTGCGTTCAAAAGTCCGGCAAAAGCTGCGGCTGAAACCTCCTCTGCTCCGCAGCCGGCAGAGCCCGAACCGCCGCGCGCGCAAAACTCTGCTCCCGAAAAGGCGGAAGCCCCCGCCGTACAGGAACCAAAAGCGCAACAAACAAATCATACGGAAACGCAAGCGGTACCGCCCGCGTCTTTCCCGGAAAGCGCGTCCGCAAAGGCGTCTGCAACGGCGGATATGCCATTCCAAAAGTGGAGCGAGGCGCTCGAACGCCTTGCCGCCATTGACCGTCCGCTCGTACCGCATATGCGCGGTTCGTCGGCAGTTGAGCGTGGCGATCTGCTGCTCATCCAAAGCGACAACCCGCTGCTCGAGCAGTTTTTACAGACCGGCTCGCACGCGAACTGCATTATGCGCGCCGTATATGATGTGACGGGGAAAAAATATCGGATCGGCATTTTCCATGCGCCGCGCGCTGCCGCAGCGCCCACCGTACCGAAAAAAGACCCGCTTGAAAACCTCTTAAGCCGTGCGCAGACGCTCGGTGTGGAGGTCGTCGACCAATAAACAAATCCTAAAAAGGAGAAACATAAATGAAAGCAAGAATTCCGAACCAGGGCCCGACGGGCGGCAACATGATGAAAAAATTGCAGGAAATGCAGGCGAATATGGAAGCGCTGCAGGGTGAGCTTGCCGTAGCGGAGTATTCCGCAAGTGCGGGCGGCGGCGCGGTGGATGTGACCGTCAACGGCTCGCACGAGGTCAAGGCTATCCGCATCAAGCCTGAGGTCATGGATCCGGAAGAGCCGGATATGCTTGAAGATCTGCTGCTTGCGGCGATCAATGAAGCCATGCGCAAGGCGGATGAGACCGCCGAACGCGAGATGGGCAAGATCACGGGCGGACTTTCCGGTATGCCGGGTATGGGCGGGCTGCTTTGATGTCGTATTCCATTCCCGCCTTAGATGAACTGATCGACGAATTCCGCAAAATGCCCTCCGTTGGGCAGAAATCGGCGGAGCGCATGGCGTTTTATGTGCTGGGGCTGACGGATGACGAGGCAAAGCGGCTGCAAAACGCGATCGGCAATGCACACGAAAAGATCCATCGCTGTAAGGTCTGCTGCAACCTGACCGAAACCGAGGTCTGCTCGATCTGCCAAAGCGCAGAGCGCGACCGCACGACCGTCTGCGTGGTCGAAAGTCCGCGCGACGTGCTCGCGTTCGAGCGCACGCATGAGTACCATGGGCTTTACCATGTGCTGCACGGGGCGATCTCGCCGATGAATTCGGTGGGCCCCGATGACCTGACCGTCAAAGAGCTGCTTGCCCGCTTGCAGGACGACGCCGTGGAAGAGGTCATCATGGCGACCAACCCCACCGTCGAGGGCGAGGCGACCGCCATGTACATAAGCAGGCTCTTAAAGCCGCTGGGCGTGAAAGTGACGCGCCTTGCCTACGGCATCCCCGTCGGCGCGGATCTTGAATACGCCGATGAGGTCACCCTCACCCGCGCGCTTGCGGGCAGAAGCCTGCTGTAAAAAGGAGCATATATATGCATACTTCTAAACTCTCGCGTGACGAGGCGTTCGCGCTGCTTTTACAATACAACAAAGCGCCTTTCCATATCCGCCATGCCCTCACGGTAGAAGCTGTGATGACATGGTTTGCAAATACGCTTGGGTTTTCCGACGAGGCGGAGTATTGGGGCATCGTCGGGCTTCTGCACGATATTGATTTTGAGCAGTATCCCGACGAACACTGCCAAAAAGCACCCGAATTATTGCGTGCCGGCGGCGCAGGGGAGGATATGATCTATTCCGTTTGTTCGCACGGCTACGGCATATGTTCGGACTGCGAGCCGAAAGACGAAATGGAAAAAGTCCTGTTCGCTGCGGACGAATTGACCGGGCTCATCTGGTCGGCGGCGCTTATGCGTCCGTCCAAAAGCGTGCAGGATATGGAGCTGAAAAGCTTAAAAAAGAAATACAAGGATAAAAAATTCGCCGCAGGCTGCTCGCGTGAGATCATTGCAACGGGCGCAGACCGGCTCGGCTGGACGCTCGACGAGCTTTTGGAAAAAACGCTCGAGACCATGCGCGCGAGTGAAGTGCAGATCGAAGAACGCTTTGCCGCATACGAGAAGGCGTAACGCGAAAGGACAAAATACAACGCGGGGCAGGTGACCGAACGAATGGCAAATGCACAAAACAACGCGCCCAAAACCGTGGCGCAGAATAAAAAAGCCCTGCACGACTATTTTGTGCTGGAGTCGTACGAAGCGGGGATCGAGCTCTGCGGCACGGAGGTTAAAAGCGTGCGTGCGGGGCGCATCAACCTGAAGGATGCGTGGTGCAGCATCGTCGAGGGCGAGATGTTCGTCAACGGCATGCACATCAGCCCCTACGACCACGGAAACATTTTTAACCGCGACCCGCTGCGCGTGCGAAAGCTCCTCATGCACAAGCGCGAGATCATGCGCCTTTACGGCACGACCAAGCAGCAGGGACTGACGCTCATCCCGCTGTCTGTGTATTTTAAGAAGGGGCGCGCCAAGGTGCAGGTCGGGCTTTGTAAGGGCAAAAAGCTCTATGACAAGCGCGACGTTGCCGCAAAAAAGGAAGCCGACCGCCGCATCGAGCGCGAAATGAAGGAACGCTCGCGGTAAAATACCGGATTGGAGCAAACCCTATGACAGGGCAGAATATTTTAGACCGCCTGCATACGCTTGGGCTTCCCTCCAATTGAAGTTACGGAAAAAACTGTCTTTTTTCGCGCCTTTTCCCGCTTGCAAAACGTAAGGTTTGTGGTACAATAGTATTCCCACGGGGATGAAAGGATTTCGACGGGGATGCTGCACCGTGGTAAGCGAGCAGCGGTGGGGTACCGCTTAAAACAGCCTCAGTTTATGAAAATAAACGACAAAGATCAAAAAGTACTTCTTGCTGCTTAATTAGCGGCAAGCGTTCCTCCCGGAGCACCGCGGCCGGGGCAGGGGCGTCATCAGCGGTAAATGTGCACGGGCAAGCGCCTCGTAACCCGTCACACACAACGAGGCTACCGAAGCAAGTTGCCCGCCGTACGGTGACTTTCTAAGGGAATCTTTAACGCACGGCTACGCTCGTAGAAAGCTGCGGGAACGCGTTTTCGGACGCGGGTTCGACTCCCGCCATCTCCACCAAGCGACCCCGCTTCGCCGTCTCCCGGCGGGGCGGGGTCGGTTTGTGTCCTGAGGGCGCGGAGTCGAACAGGACGGCGCGCCACAGCGCGCGACCAACAGTCCGGTGGACTGTTGGTCAGTCCGCGGGCAGACTCCCGCCATCTCCACCAAGCGGCAAGCTGCCGCTCCCAAGATGCGCACTTCAAAAGCGGGGTGCGCGTCTTTTATGCCCGCGAATACATGTGTAGAAATATAAAAAAACTTCTCCGCTCCGTTGTCTCCCAACGGGGCAGAGGTAGAGTATTTCCCTACATTTACTGTGCCTCCTTTAAGTCAGCCCTTGCCCGCACGCGCAATTTGTGGTATGATCATTTTCTCTTTTTTTTATATTCGAACAAATATTTCTATCGCAGGAGGAACACCATGCGCGAGGTAGACCCGAAACAAACCAAACGGGCGGCGGCATTCGAACTTTGGATGTCGGCGCCCATGCCGATGGTCACATTGATCAAAACGATAGACGTTTCGCATCTGCTTTCATACAGCCGCAAGCACGGCTATAAATTCAACATGCTGTTGTGCTGGTGCATCGGCAAGGCGGCACAGGGTATGGAAGAATTTTATCTTTTGCCGGTCGGCGAAAAGCTCATGCAATACGATACCCTTGCGGTCAGCACCGTCGTCGCACTCGGAGGCGATGCGATCCAAACCTGCGATATCCCGTTTTCTGAGGATTTGCAGCGCTTCAATTCCGATTATGTAACGCGCACAAAGCAGGTGCGCGAAACAGGTGAAGCACAGGATCTAAGCGGCGACTGCATGGTGATCGGCACATCCGCGCTTGCACAATACGATATCGACGGCGCGGTAAACCTATATGCCGGCGTTTACAACAATCCTTTCCTGATTTGGGGGAAATACAAAAGGAATTGGCGGAAAACGACGCTCACCGTTTCCTTTCAATTTCATCATACGCAAATGGATGGCATACACGCCGCGCGGTTTTTGGAAGCATTACAGCAGATTATTAAAGGCTTAAAGGGGTAACGGCGTTACGGAAATTATTAGAACGTCACAAAAGAGATCCCCGCTGTAACACACGAAGGATCAGGGGCACTCCGAAACGCAAACGGATTACGCGTATTGCAGCATTTGCGGGCAGCGCAGATAAAAACGGGTAAAGCGCGCAGCATAGAAAGAGGACGATTCTATTGCAGAACCGTCCTCTTTTAATTTTTTATGGGCTTTTCATCCGCTCATTTCTCAGTTGCCCAGTTGCCTACCGCCTTTAGAAACAGTCTTTTCTCGGGTCTGCCGTTCATCCAAAGCGGCAAAGCAGGCGGTTTGCTTTTATGTTTACAGGGATACAGTTTCGGATTAGCTTATTGTATGTTCTCACGTACCGTTCCCTCCCGCAAAAGCCTTTGCAAAAGGTCCGCGCAGCCGTCGTAAATATCGCGGTATGCCGTTTCAAAGTCGCCCGAATACCACGGGTCGGCTATGTCCCCGCCGTGATCGGTAAAATCCATGAGCTTTCGGATCTTATTCTGCGGGTCGCCGCCGAACAAGCGCATCATATTGCGGATATTTGCGCGATCCATGCCGATGAAAAGATCGTATTTTTCATAATCGTCCGCGCGGAGCTGTACGGCGCGTTTTCCCTCGCACGAAAGCCCATGCCTTTGCAGTTCGCGCTTTGCGGGCGGATAGACGGGATTGCCCACGCCGTTCCAAATTTCCTCTGCGCTTGTGGCAGCGGACGCGATCTCAAACTCGTCCGCAAGGCCTTTTTGCCGCACCATATCCTTCAAAATAAACTCTGCCATCGGCGAGCGGCAGATGTTGCCATGGCAGACAAATAGAATTCGATTCACGTCAACCCAACCTATCCGTTCTATGTCATTACCATTATAGAATACAATCACGGAAAAAACAAGCTGTGGCATCCTGCCTTCGCTTCAAGCGGGCAAATCTCCGTGCGCGCCGGAAAGGCGTTTTTTCCGTCCGGCGAAATAGTATCCTACGCCCAGCGCATCTGCCAAAAACCACCCGATGGGTACCGACCACCAAATGCCGACCACGCCCAACGTGGGAATTGCAGAAAGCGCATACGCAAGCCCCACGCGCGTGCCGAGGGAAACGACGGTGAGTACGACGGACATGCCGGGTTTCCCAAGCCCACGGTACAGCCCATAAAGCAGGAACAACCCGCCGATCAAGCAATAAAATACACCCTCAATGCGCAGGTAGCGCACCCCCTCGGCGATCACGGCAGTTTCTTCTGCGTCGATGAACAGCGCCATCAGCGGCGCGGCAAACACGCAGACAAACAATGAGAGCACAAGACTGAATCCGAGGGAGGTGAGCGTTGCCGTGCGGATCCCTTTTCGGATGCGTTCGGGCTTTTGCGCGCCGAAATTTTGCGCGATAAAAATGGAAAAGGCGTTCCCGAAATCCTGCACAGGCAGATAGGCAAACGCGTCGATCTTCACGGCGGCGGCAAACGAAGCCATTACGGTCGTGCCAAAGCTGTTGACCAAGCCCTGTACGGTCAGGATCCCGAAATTCATGATCGATTGTTGTAAGCACGTCAGTGCCGAAAACCCCGTAATCTCGCGCACGCGCGAACTCCGAAGCCGTATACCGGCTTCACGCCGCAAAAGATCCGGGAATTTTATGCGCGTATAAACAGCAATGCCTATGCCGGAAACATACTGCGAAATGACTGTGGCCTCTGCCGCACCCGATACGCCGCGCCCAAGCCCTGCCACGAACCAGAGATCAAGCGCAATATTCAAGAACGCCGAAACGGCGAGAAACACAAGCGGCACTACGGAGTTGCCCAGCGCCCGCAGAACCGAAGCAAAGAAATTGTAAAGGAAGATCCCCAAAAGCCCTGCGAAAATCACCAGCAGGTATTCCCGCATCATGCCGACAAGCTCTTGTGGGGTGCGCAGAAAGCGGAGAATTAAATCTGTCCCTGCAAACACCGCTATATTGAGTACCACCGTGACCGCGCCCAGCAGTGCAAAGGATGCAAGGATATTTTCTTTCAGACCCACACGGTCTTTTTGCCCGAAGCGTATGGAAAACACCGTGCCGCTGCCCATGGCAAGTCCCAAAATGATCGAGGTCAAAAAGGTCATCAGTGAAAAGGCAGAACCCACGGCGGCAAGTGCATTTGTACCGAGGAATCTGCCCACAATGAGTGTGTCGGCAATGTTGTAGCACTGCTGCAGCAGATCGCCCAAAATCATTGGGATCGCAAAGCGCAGCATGGTTTTCATCACGGGGCCGCGTGTTAAATCCCTGTTCATCTGCATCACTTTCTTATCGTAATTTTTTAATTAACAAATGTAATAAATTATAAAAAATCAAAGATATAATGTCAAGATATAAATTCCGATTCGCTTGACTTTTTGGCGCAGGCAGTTTATAATGCCGACAGAATAGGGCGAAAGGGGAACGTGTATGTTTTTAGATGGGCTTGATGAGCTGGACCGCAAGATCGTCCGCCTGCTGATTGCGAATGCGCGGATGCCGTATTCCGAGATCGGGCAGCAGACGGGCATCTCCCGCGTTGCCGTCAAAGCGCGCGTACAGTCGCTGGAGCGCCGGGGCGTTATCGAAGAATATACGACGGTGATCGATCCGCAGAAGATCAGCGGCGCAGTATCCTGCTATTTCGAGATCGAGACACGCCCGGACACGCTTTCGCAGGTCATCGATATCCTTATGCGCAATGAAACGGTCACCCAAATCTACCGCGTGACAGGCAAAAGCCGTTTGCATGTGCACGCCGTCGCCGCCTCGAACGAGGAAATGGAGGCGCTGCTCACGGGAACGATCGATCGTCTGCCGGGCGTTTTGGAATGTACGACCAATTTGATCCTGTCGCGTCTCAAGGACATCAAAGGCTTGCGTCTGTAGCCTGTGTGCGCGGGAGGCTGCACGCATACAGATTCTAAGCTCTCAGATGAAAATTACGCCGCCGCAGCCGGTATGACTGCGGCGGCGTTTGTCTGTAAAAAAGGAAATAACCGCAGAAAGCGGGTTCGCCAAAAGCCGTTTCTTTGCGGGGGAAAGGCGTTCCGAAACAAATCCGGCTTTAGGGGTTGACGTTTAAATCTTAAAGGCATATAATTACTTTTGATACCCGGTGTCAAAAGTAATGCTTGACTTGTTTTGGCCGCCTGAAAGCGATCTTTATTTTGTGGATGGCGGCAGGTATACAGCGTTCGCCCGTCTGTTTTTACGACGTGCGGCATCGTGTGAGACCGTCGTAGGGGGGATCGGCTTGCTTCATCCGCCGGAGCTTTTTGAAATCAGGAACCGGAATCTTGCGGAAGTGCTTGCGGCGCTTCGCCGAAGCGCACCGTGCAGCCTTGCACAGCTCGTCGAGGAAACGGAGATCGGGCTGACAACGGTCAAAAAGTGCATCGAGCAGTGCGTTGCGTCCGGCATGGTGCTGCATGGGGAGATCGCCGCTTCCACCGGCGGGAGAAAAGCGCAGCAATATCTTCTGAACCCGAAATATCAGTATTATTTGATGCTTTTGACCGACAACAATACTTTTGTCTGCCGGCTTTACGATTTCAACTGCTGTTGTGTCGCGCAGACGAGACGCTCGTTTTCCATGGAGCACTTTTTTGAGCAGCTCTGCGGGGCGATCCGATTTTATTTGTCGGAATATGAGGTTGGAACGTTATGTCTGTCCCTGCCCTGCGTGGTGAAGGATGGCAAAATCGTGGATTGGTATTATAATCCCGCGTTGCAGGGCTTTCCCATGCAAGAAGAATTGGAGCGGTGTTTCGGTGTCCATGTCCTCGTACAAAATGATATGAAGCTGACAGTGCTCGGCGCTGCGTCAAATATGCGGGAAACGGCAAAGCTGAATCTTGTCACCGCGCAGTTCGGGCACAACGGCATCGGCGTCGGCGAGATGGTGAACGGACAGGTGCTGGAGGGCTTCTCCGGCTTTGCGGGTGAGGTCGGATATACGCACGGTGTCCGCAAGGACATTATGGGAACGGCATACCTTGCCAGGATCGTGCGCAGCGTCATCATCTGCATCAACCCGCAAAAGATTATTTTTTACCGCTCCGATCGGCAAAACCGCTTTGATAAGATCTTCGAGGAGGCAGTGCGGGGACTACCGGCTTACGCCGTCCCGGAATATGCCGTTTCGGAAGCATACTTTCAGGATATGACAGACGGTTTTTTCCGCCTGATCGATAGAAAAGGATATTACAAAAAAGGAAGCGATCCCAATGCATAAAATCAGCATCAATAAAACGACGCGCGAGATCATGGCGTATTCTCTGCTGCCGTTCGGGATGAGTACGATTTACGGGATCGTCGGCACGGCGCTGAATATGTATTTTACAGACGTGCTGGGGCTTTCCCTGACGATGACGAGCATCCTGGTCTCCGTGACCAAGATCTGGGACGCCGTCAACGATCCGCTGATGGGCATGATCATTGACAAGACCAATACGCGCTTCGGGAAATGCCGGCCGTATATTCTGTGGATGTCCTTCCCGATGATCCTGGCAACGGCGCTGCTGTTCGCCCCGGTGGATTTCGGGCAGAACGGGAATTTTGCTTACGCGATCTTTGCCTATCTGCTGTATTACTCCGTCTATACGGCGCTGGACATCCCCAACAAGGGCCTCGCGCCGCTGGTGTTCCCCGAGGACAAAACGCGTGTCAAGGCGCTGTCCTGGAGCAATATCCTCGGTTCGCTCGGCTCCGTGCTGCCCTCTGTTTTGTTCTTTACGGTTGCGGGCATGTGGGGGCGTTCCGATCAGAAAACCGGTTACTTTTTGTCGGCACTGCTGTTTGCAACGCTCGGCGCGGTGCCCATGTTCTTTTCCGCTTTCGGTTTTAAAGAAAAGATCACCATCCCGCCCCGCAAGGAAAAGTACAGCGAAGGGCTGAAGATCGTTTTCCGCGATAAAAAGTTCATTATCCTGACGATTGCCATGTTCTTTTCCTCCATCGTCAATATCGGTTCGATGTTCCTGCCGTATTTTGCCAAGTGGAACTGTATCGGCGTGCTGCCGATCGACGATTTGTGCAACTGGATATACAACACCTTCGGTATATCGATCCAGCTTACCAGCGAGGGCCTGCTCACGCCCTTGCTGCAAATCGGCAGCGGGGCGTCTTATATGCTTTCCATGGCGCTTATTCCGGTGTTCTTAAAGCGGATGGATAAAAAAACGCTCTGGATCGGAACATCCATTATCGGTATCGTGGCGGATATCATCTGCTTTGTGGTAGGGATTTGGATCGTGCCGTATAACACCCTTGCCGGCGCTGTCACCTATATGCTGCTGCGCTTTTTCACCAATTTCCCGGTCGGGATCATGACCGTTCTGACGGTTGCCATGTTCTCCGACGTTGTGGAAGATATTGAAATGCGCACGGGCAAACGGCTCGAGGGCACCGTGTTCTCGTTCCAGAGCCTGGTCAGCCAGATTTCTGTTGCGATTTTCAACGCCGTTATGCTCCAGATCGTCAACGCGTTCGGCTACAACGTGGACGAGATGACCGCCCTTACAAACAACCTGACGCAGCCGCTGATTCAAAGCACCACGCAGTCGGTGATCTATAACGGCGTCGATTACACGCTGCTGCTCAACGTGATCTTCTTCCTGCTGACGGCGTTCGGTGCGATCGGGTTGTTGCTGCAGTCTATCCCGATGTTCTTCTATAAATTTGACGAGAAAGCGCAGGCGGGCAAGCTCAAAGCGTTCCGCGAGGAGAAGGCACGCCGCGAATCTGAGGAGCTGCAGCGTCTGTATGACGAAGCGCAGGCAAAAGCGGCCGCCGGGGAGAAGCCATAAAAGTCGAAAGCCTTGGGTATAGCCGCCGCATCGGCTTTTGCACTGAAAAATATGCTTGAAATCAGGGGGAAGCGGTTATGCTGTGTACCGAACGATTTACATGGACGCTCAAATATGAAACACAAGGGCATAGCTTTACTGCGGCGGGCGCTGATACCCCGCATTTTTCTCTGGATATACGGCGGGATGCGCAAACCGTTTCCGTCTCGATCCGGCCGAAGGTGCCGCTGACCATTCAAAGCTTCCGTCTTACGGCGCCGTATACCTATACAAAAGACGATCGGATCTTTGTCAACGGCTATCAAAGCTGGACGGATAGTCTGGAATATCGCCCCGACGGGCAGATGCAGGAGCTGTCTGCGCTTACGGAGTTTTTGGTGGATAAATCCCCGTTTCGGCGTATGGGCATGAACAAGTCAGGCGATCTGCGCTTCCACTCGTATCCGCGCAGAGCCGGTGTCTTTTACGGCTGGTCATACGGCTATGTCCGCCGCGGCGGGCAGATAGTGCTTTTCGGCTCTTTGAGCGAACGTTCCGGCTATACCACCGTCACGTTTGATACAAACGCCGGAACGGTGGAGATCGGCAAGGATCTTGAAGGCGTCGTCTTTTCCCGGGAAACAACGCTTTTGGAGCTTGCCTGTATTTCCGATTCATATGACGCGGCGTTTGACCGGTACTTTGAACGCATGGGCGTGGCCTGTACGCAGCAGCGCCGGCGCACGGGGTATAGGACCTGGTACAATTATTACGGCAACGTGCGCGAAGAAGACGTTCTGCGGGATCTGCAGAGTATGCGTGTCGTTCGGGATCGGGTGCAGGTGGACTGCTTCCAGATCGACGACGGCTACCAGACCGCGATCGGCGACTGGCTCTCGGTGGATGAAAAGAAATTTCCTTCGGGCATGCAGAAGATCGCGGATTCGATCCATGATGCAGGGATGCTCGCGGGGCTGTGGCTCGCGCCTTTTGCGGGCGTCAAAAGCTCAGCGCTGTACCGCACGCACCCCGACTGGCTCATCCGCGGCGCCGACGGCAAGCCGTATAAGACCGGGCACAACTGGGGCGGCTTTTATTCTTTGGATATTTATAACCCCGGCGTGCGCAGCTATTTGCAGCATGTCTTTGACGTGGTACTCAACGAGTGGGGCTTTGATCTGGTGAAGCTCGACTTTTTATACGGCGCATGTGTGCTGCCGCTGCACGGGAAGTCCCGCGGGGAAGTCATGTGCGACGCTATGGATCTGCTCCGCAAATGGTGCGGCGACAAGCTCATCCTCGGCTGCGGCGTGCCGCTGATGCCCGCATTCGGCAAGGTGGATTATTGCCGTATCGGCTCGGATATCTCCATGCGCTGGAAAAGGCAAAAGCATGCGATCCGTGAAGAGGTCTCCACGCCGCATGCCGTTTGTAATACCATATTCCGCCGCCACCTCAACGGGCGCGCGTGGATGAATGACCCGGATGTTTTTCTGCTGCGCGACGGCAACAATAAGCTCAGCATGGAGCAGAGCGCGCTTTTGGCTCAGATCAATTCCGTGTTCGGCAGCCTGCTGTTTGTTTCCGACGATGTCCGTACATACACGCCCGAACAGATGCGGGTATTCGAATCTGCCTTCGCGCCCAAGCAGGTCAAGATCCTGCGCGCCGAATTTACGAGCAGGGACGAAATATTCGCAGAGTATATCGTGAACGGCGAGTACAAAACACTTCGCTTCAACGTGTGGACGGGTGAGCGTCTCGGATAAGGCGGACAAGCCTGCATGTTGTATGCGTGAATGAAACAGAAAGCGGAGGCTTCCTTTCGGAAAGCCTCCGCTTATTGTGTGCCGCTTATTCGGTCGGCAGCGTCTCCCGCAGGGTTTGCATGAATCGTTCCGCCGCCTTGGAGAACACGCTGTATTTTTTCCACGCAAGGCATGCCGTTGCCTCCAGACGCGGCTGCAACGGGCGGAAGCAAAGGCTGCAATCCTTCGTGTTGACAAGTTTGTCAAAGCAGATCGCATACCCTAAGCCTTCGTCTACCAACAGGGAAGCGTTGTAAACCAGATTATAAGTCGCCGCAACATTGAGCTTTTGGACGTCGCGCCGCAGCCAGCGCAAAACGCCCGCGCGGTTGTTGCGCTGCTCGGAAAGGATCAGCGGTTTGTCCCAAAGATCCTCGGGCGTGATCGCCGCTTTTTCGGCAAGCTCGGAATCCCGCCGCATCAAAACGCCCCAAACGTCGCGCATGGGCAGCGTCACGGAGTTGTATTTTGCGGGATCCACCGCAGTATACAAAAGCCCGAAATCGATCAGCCCCTTGTCCAACTGTTCCATGACGAAATCGGCGTTGCCGCTCGCAATGTGAAAATGTATATCCGGGTATTGCGTGCGCATCGCCTTTGCCGCACGCGCGATCCAGCGCACGATCTCCGTCTCACCGAGACCGATATACACATCCCCCGCAACGGCGTCGTCCGAAAGGGCGATCTCCGTTTCTGCCTTGTGCACAAGGTCCAAAATCTCCTCCGCGCGCTTGCGTAAGACCATGCCCTCGCTTGTCAGCGTGACCTTGCGCGAACCCTTGCTGCCGCGCACGAACAGCTGTTTCCCGAGTTCTTCCTCCAGGGCTTTGAGCTGTGTGGAAAGCGTGGGCTGAGAAAGGTGCAGCGACTGCGCCGCGCCCGAAAAGCTCTGTTCGCGCGCCACCGCCAAAAAGTATTGTAATACTCGTAGTTCCATAAGGTCGCCTCCTTTTCGTATATATAATATACCATAAGATACTATTGTTTGTCACTATAAGTATTAACTATTATAGATTTTCTCTATGGAATCTCCGCGCAGTAAAACGTATGCGGCGTTTGCACAAAACGGGTGCATATGCATAAAATGAAACGGCAGGATATTCGGATCATTCAGGGATTCTACAGAAAATAAGTATATCAAAAAGCTATGCAAAAGCATAAAATATAGGTATTTGATATTTGCTATAAGCCGCGCTATAATAGGTGCGCAAGTTGGGGAAAACGATAAAACATCTGCTTGCTGCTGCGAAAAGAGGCGTCAAGATATGGTTTATGACAACGCGGAAGCCGTCCTGCAAAATCTGCGCGACGCGGGCTGTGATGCGCGCACTATCGAAAGATTCATGGAGCTTTTACAGGCGGGTAAGATCACGGAAGAACTCGGGCTGCTTGACGCGCATCGCAGCGCACTGCTTCGGCGTGTACATGCCGACGAAAAGCGGATTGATTGTCTGGACTACCTCATTTATCAAATCGAGCAGAATAAAATCACTTTATAAAACAGGTCTTGTGCGGCTTGCCGTTTGTGCAGGCTGATGGAATAAGAGGTGTAACATATGAAGATCATTGAAAACAAAAGCTTTGATGCGGAACGTGCGCTGTACGGCAGTCACGGCGTTTTGCTGCGCAATGCGGCGTTTGACGGCCCTGCCGACGGGGAAAGCGCATTGAAAGAAAGCAGCGATATTGAACTGCAAAATGTGTTCTGCAATCTGCGTTATCCGTTTTGGCATGATCATAACCTTACGATCCGCGACTGCGAAATGACCGAGCTTTGCCGCGCGGCGCTTTGGTATTCCGACCACATCACGATCACGGGCACCAAGCTCCATGGCATCAAGGCGCTGCGCGAATGCGCCGATGTGCAAATGGAGGACTGCGACATCCTCTCACCCGAATTCGGCTGGTCGGTCCGGAACATCACCATGCGCAACTGCACAGCCGAGAGCGAGTACTTTATGCTGCGCGCCGAGCATCTGCGCTTTTCGGATGTGCGCTTTAAAGGAAAATACTCTTTTCAATATATTTCGGACGCAGTCTTTGAGAACTGCACGCTGGACACGAAAGATGCGTTCTGGCACGCGAAAAATGTCACGGTCAAGAACAGCGTAGTCAAAGGGGAGTACCTCGCATGGTATTCCGATGGCTTGACGCTCATCAACTGCAAGATCATCGGCACGCAGCCGTTTTGCTACTGCAAAAACCTGAAGCTTGTGGACTGCGAAATGATCGACACGGATCTCTGTTTTGAGCGTTCCGAGGTCGAAGCAACGCTCACGACGCCCGTTTTAAGCATTAAAAACCCCTATGCAGGGCGTATCTGCGTGCCGTCGGTCGGTGAGATCATCCGCGATGATGCGAACGCCAAGGGCGAGATCGTCGAAGGTGCGCAGACACATACGGCACACAAACACGGTGTGTGCGCCTGCGCGTAGTGAGGAAGCCGCAGTATGCGAAAACGGATTTTAGCTATGGCGGCGGCTGCTCTGTTTTGGCTGTCCGTCGCCGGGTGTACCGAAACAAGCCTTTCAGACGCCGAGTCACCCGCCATAGAAACGGCAGCAGCGGCGCAGCCGACCGAAGAAGAAACGACGCATGCCGAGAAAACGGAAATGGAAAATTTGCAGATCACCGTGAACGGCTCGTCCTTTGCCGTCACGCTGTATGATACCGAGGCGGCAAGGGCGCTGCTTGACAAGCTGCCCATGACCGTTACGATGCACGAACTCAACGGCAATGAGAAATACTGTTACATGAACGAAAGCCTGCCCGCGTCATCCCGGCGCGTCGGGCAGATCCGGACGGGGGATTTGATGCTCTACGGTTCGGACTGTTTGGTGCTGTTTTATGAGAGCTTTCAAACCTCGTACAGTTACACGACGCTCGGACGTGTGGAAAACGCCGAGGGCCTTGCTGCGGCGCTCGGCACAGGCGACGTGGAAGTTACCTTTGCGGCACAGTAATTTTGAAAATACTGCGGCACATCGCCCAAGAAAACGATTTTGCGGGCGGCGTGTCGTGTGTATTTGGAGATCGAACAGGATATGACCGAAACACTGCAAACCCCATCGATCACGTCTCAAAACAAACGGCAGCTTCTGCGGACGCTGCTGTTTTTGTCGTTGCCCACCGTTGCCGAAGAGATCCTCGCCACGCTCTTGCAATATGTAGATACCGCCATGGTCGGGCAGCTCGGGGAACAGGCGACGGCGGCAGTCAGCATCACGACGAACGTGACGTGGCTTGTCAACAGTGTCCCCGGTGCGATCGGCACTGCCGTTTTGGTGCTCATCTCCAAGGCGGCGGGTGCAGGGGATAAAGCGCAGGTGCAAAAGCTTTCACAGCAGGCACTCCTGCTGTCCGTTGTGTCGGGTGCGCTGCTGGGTGCAGTATCTATCCTGTTAAGCCCGTTCATCCCGGTTTGGATGGGCGCCGAGGCGGCGATCTGTGAACAGGCATCGCGTTATTTCTTCATCATCAGCGTGCCGATGGTGTTCCGTTCCGTAAGCTCGGTGCTGGGCGACGCGCTGCGTGCCGTGCAGAACACTAAAACGCCCATGCTCATCAGCCTTGCGGCGAACGGGCTGAATATCGTGCTCAACTATTTCTTGATCTACACGTTCGCGCTCGGTGTAGACGGCGCTGCGATCGCTTCGGCGATCTCTTACACGCTGTCCGGCGTTTTGATGTTCGTGTGCTGCCGCCGAAATGCAGATCTGCGCTGGCACTGGCGGACATTTTCTCCCGATAAGCGGCTTTTGCGTGCCTGCGTTTCGGTCGGTACGCCCGTGCTCGGCAGCAGCATGGTCGCATGCCTTGGGTATGTTGTGTTCGCAAGCCTCGTTTCCGGCATGGGCACGACGGTGTTTGCCGCGCACTCCATCGCCGTCACGGCGGAGACCGTGTTTTATGTGCCCGGCTATGGGCTGCGCACGGCGGCTTCCACCCTGATCGGCAATGCCCGCGGCGAGGGGAATGCAACAAAGCTGAAAACGGTCGCGAAGCTGAGCGTCGGGCTGACGGTAGCCATGATGTTCGTCAGCGGTTTGGTTCTGTTTTTCGGCGCTGAACCGCTGATGCGGCTGTTCACACCCGTGGATGCCGTAGCGGTCCTTGGCGCGCAGATGCTGCGCTTAGTCGCGCTTTCCGAGCCGTTCTACGGGCTGATGATCGTGCTCGAGGGCGTATTTTATGGCCTCGGGCGCACACGCTATGCTTTCTTTGTGGAAACGGCGGGTATGTGGGGCGTTCGCATTTTATTTACCTTCCTGTGTGTAAATATTTGGGGGCTCTCGCTTTACGCCGTGTGGTACTGTATGATCGCGGATAACGTCTGCAAAGCGATTTTGTTTGCCATTCCGTTCCTGCGGAAGAAAACGCTCCGCACCCTGTTGCAAGCGAGATAAAACAAAATAAACAGCAAGCACCGCCCGCAAATGCGGGCGGTGCTCTTTCATTTTTAGCAATTATGCCATACTCTTTTTGACACGCAAAATGTTCTGCCCGTTTTCGCGGGTGTAGGTGATCTCGTCCATGCTGTGCTTGACGATGTATAAGCCGAGCCCGCCGGGTTCACGCGCTTGGGCGTCGCTTGTGATGTCCGGCGTTTCCGCTTGCAGCGGGTCGAAGGGCACGCCGTGATCGATAAAGGTCAAAATCACCGAAAGCGGTTCTTTTTCGACCTCCACACGTACGGTCACAGGCCCTGTGTCCGGGCGGTATGCATAGCGCGCAATGTTGCTGAACAGTTCATCAATGGCGATGTCGATCTGCCGCAGCGCCTTTTGCGGACAGTTGAGCGCTTCCAGCTGAGTATTCACGAATTCGGTCACCGCTTCAATATTTTCGATCGTTGCATCCAGTGTTCGTTCCTGCATGACCGTCCTCCTTTCGCTTCAAAAAACGCAGATAAAGCGTTGTGATATCGTCGAACTGCGGTGCACCGCCGGCGAAGGCGTCCACATCCGCACGTACCTTTTCACAAAGAACTCGTGCCAAGTCATCCGAATTTGCCTGCAGCAGCGCTTTCAGCCGCTCGCTGCCGTATAAATGCTCCGCCTTGTCCTCGGCTTCGGTCACACCGTCCGTATACAAAAAGATCCCGTCGCCCGGTTGTAAATCCAGCGTATTTTTTTTGTACTGCGTGTTTTCAAGGCCCGCCAGCACAAAGCCGCCTTTGCCTTTCAAAAAATCAAATCGACCGTTTCTGCGCACAAGCGGCGGGTTGTGTCCCGCGTTGGCGTATTCCAAAGCGCCTGTTTTCAGGTTCAAAATCCCGAGCCACGCGGTCACAAACATGCCCGCATCGTTGTTTTTATATAGCTCGGCGTTTGCAAGCGTCAGGATCTCATCCGGCGTGTGCCCGGCTTCCGCCAGCCCCTTGATGAGCGTTTTCGAGGTCATCATGAACATCGCGGCCGGAATGCCTTTCCCCGAAACGTCCGCGATCAGGAACGCAAGCCTGTCCTCACCGAGCAGGAAGAAGTCATAGAAATCCCCGCCGACCTCTTTGGCGGCGTCCATACTCGCGTAAATATCCAGTTCCGTCCTGTCGGGATACGGTGGGAACACCTGCGGCAGTGCGGCGTATTGAATGACCTTGGCGTATTCAAGCTCCCGGTCGATCCTCGCGGACGCTTCGGCGATATACCGCTTGAGCGTTGTGACCGTGGAGTTGATGTCATCCGAAAGCGAAGCAAATTCCGCGTTGCTGCGTACGTCTACGACCTCGTTCAGATTGCCGCCCGTGATCTTCGCAAGTGAGCGGTTGATCTTGCGGATGTTGTCTACGATCAGGCGTTTGATGAGCACATAGATCAGCAAAAACAGCGCGGCAAAGATCAAAACCTCCATGAACACAAGGATGTATACGGACATATCCCTTGTGAACACGGCTTCGCTTTGCGGCAGCACGGCGATGATGCGGTAGCCCTCGCCGGTCACATACATACAGTAGGAGGGCGTGCCGTGCACCTCCGCGGAAAAGCGCACGCCCTCGGGAACCGACATGGCGTCCGCCTGTAAGCCGATCTCCGAAAGGGAAAGGCCCTCTCCGCCGCCGCGGTCGCTGACGATGATCTGATCTTCGTTGCAGATGATCAGCGAACCGCTCTCGCCGACATGGCGGTTGCGCGTTGCGCCAACGACCTGCCGGTCGATGTCCTCCTGAAAATGTGCCGCGTCATAGCCGACCTGCACAAAGCCACCGCCCGAAAGAGCTACGCCCGCATATTTGCGCCAAACGGAAGCATCAGAGGAGGTCGGCTGATAGCTTTGTACATATTCCCGTGCGCCGTCCAGAAGCGTCAAAAATTCCCTTGACTGCTCGCCGGAGGCCATATCGTAATTCCAAAAGCTCGGGTTTGTTCCTTTTACGATCACGCCGTTTTCGTCGATCACATTGATCTCTGCAACGTCCATGTCTTCCGCGATCTCGGCAAGACGCGCGTTGTCTGCGTTCGGCTCGCGCTCCAAAAGCGCTGCGACCTCTCGCGTGATGGAAAGCAGATTTTCGTCTGAAGCATCCGAAATATCCTGCCGCACATCCTCAAGGTTGAGCGAAAGCAGGCTGTCCGTTTCGCTTTCGGAAACCTTGGTCTGCATAGCATAGGTGAAGATTCCCGTGGCGCAGAAGGCGACCAGAATACAGGCGAGCAGCCACCGCTGAAAGGTCTGGGAGATGTTGCGCTTTTCGCGGGGCTTTTGATGCTTTTCCTTGCCTAAGGCGGAAACGATCAGCAGTGCGCACATCACGGAAAGGCTGTTGCTCACAAGCATCGGGACGGTGCACGTCTGCACATAGCCGAAAGCGGTGCGCACGTCGCTGACGTTTGTAAAAAAGATCATCAGCATATGCAGCGTTTCCATGATCAGACCTACGGCAAGCCCGTAGTACCATGTCGGCTTTTTGTTTTCAAAGACAAATTTCCGCAGTATCGACCCGAAAAGACCCGCTAAAACCGTTGCGATCGAACAGGCAAGCTGGGTATACGCGCCTGCGCCCCAAAATACGGCAAAATACCGTTCCACACCGCCGATAAAACCTGCCAAGATCCCTGCGGGCGCACCAAACAGCAGCCCCGCGCACAGCGGCGCCGCATCGCGAACATTTACAACAGCTCCGTCAATGGGTACGCCGAACTCGGTGTTGCATACGGCGACTAACCCGAACACAAGTCCGTACAAGGCCTGTTTCACACCGTAAGGCAGCCTGCCGAACGCTGTCTTGCGTTCCGCTTGGTAAAAACAGGCGGAGCATAAAACCGGCAGCAGGGCGAGAACGGTTAGTTGCAGATAGACTCGCATCGCTTCACCCACGCTTTCTCAATACTTTATCATTTAAAAGCTGCATCTTGTTCGCCTGCAGCAGCATTTCACATTGCAGGAAGGTGATGTTGAAGCCGGTCGCAAGGAAATCGAACAGGATGTCCAAAACAAGTATGATCTCCAACGCCTCGGCGGGGATGCCGAGCTGGGAAAATATGATGGTATAGCACGTCAGCGCCCCGCCGGGAACGGGGGGAGAGGCAACGGTCAGGATCGTCACGATGAGCACCGCCATGATGATCCACGCGACCGATATTTCGACCTGATAGCCTTCCGCCATATACAGCGCGCATACCATAAAATTGATGGCTGTGGCGGGGGCATACAGCACGATCCCCAGCGGGATGCCGAAGTTCGTCAATCGGTTACTGATGCCGAGCTCTTTTTCACAGCAACTGATGTTCGTACCGAACGCCGCAGAGGAGGAAGCGGTCGTCAAGGCGATCAAAAAGGAGGGGAAGCACTTTCGTATGAACAGCGTGGGCTTTACGCGCTTTTTCAAGCAGATATAACCGATGATCACGGCAAGGATCAGTACCGTCGCGATCGCAAAGAAAACAAGCGGTTTCCACGCCGTTGTTACGACCCCGAGGGAATCTGACCAAATGAGCTGCAAGAGGACGATGAAAATGAAGCAGGGTACAAGGCTGCCGACAAGCTCCATCAAAAATTGGATGATGTAATTGATCTGCTCGATAAGTTCTGCCACGACCTTCGTCTGGTTCCCTAAAATGAGCATGACGCTTCCGACAACGGCTGCGATCAAAATGATCTGCATCATGTTCCCGTCCGTGAAGGGGCTGAAAATATTTTCGGGGAAAATATCCAGGATCATGTTGAACACGCCCGAAAGCTGCGAGCTGTCTGTGCTGCCCGTCGAAAAGTGCAGATCAAAGCAGGGCAGCAGCAGCGCGGCGGAAACTGCGGAAATGAGCAGCGTGAGCCCCAAAAAGCGCAGGATCATCTTTTTGCCGATGCGTCCGAGCGTCGTCGCATCCCCGATGCCGTAAATGCCCCATGCAACGGAGAGAAAGATCATCGGACCCGCAATGGTGGAGAGGATCCCTAAAAAAGTGTCATAAAGCGGCGTTAAAACGCTTTCGGTTGCGGCAATGCGCATCGTATCCGGCAAAAGAAAGCCGCCAAAGCCGAAGACCAGCGCGGCAACCACCGCAGCGCAAAGGCTTATAAGCGGATTGATCTTGCGCTTTTTCAGCTTAAAAAGCACTTGGTTTTTGCCGTTGTGATAGCTGTACGCAGGGGAAAGCCCCAGATTCGCAAGCAGGCGCGCGCCGAATTCGCCGAAATCCTCCTCTTGTGTCTTGTCGCTGCTTTCCAAAGGATTGCAAGCGTCCCCCGTCGTTTCCAGCAGGATGTACGGCCGCCCGAAGCGGCTGCCGGTCCGCATGGTAAACATGCCGTCGGAACTGAAAAAATCCTGCCACTTTAAAAGCAGCGTCTCCACGGAGAGCCGCAAGCGCAGGATGCTTTTCTTGTCTGTTGCGGTTTTTTCCAAAAATTGCTGTGTTTTTTCCGATGCCGCGTCTACGGAAGCCGCAGAAAAGGGATAGACCGTTTTTTCCGCTTTCATGCGTTTACCCGGCTTTCCGTTCAATGGTCAGGATGTCGGCAAACCCCGTCATTTCGAATACTTCCATGACCGTCTCGTTCGGATCGAGGATCGTAACGCCGCCGGTTTGCGCAAAACGCTTTTGCGCGGCAAGCAGAACACGCAGCCCTGCGGAAGATATGTATTCCAGATCCCGAAAATCCAGGACCAATTCCGTAATATTCTCGGCATTGTCAAAGATCTCCGCCTCCAGCTGCGGGGCGGTCACAGTGTCAAGCCTGCCCGTTAAAGTAAGCGTGCGGCGGGCGTTTTCCTCTTGCTTTCGGATCGTCATATTATAGCCTCCGATCGGGGATGAAAATAGGTGCGGCAGCCGCCGCCGAACCCCGATTTTTCATGTATCTATTATATTTCAACCCGGGAAATTTGTCAATGCAGCAACGAGTTTCTGTGCAGCCCTTATCACCTTTACCGGCACGCGCGCAAGCGCGATCCGGGGAACGGGCAGCGACATCACGATCCAAAACTGCACCGTCAAAAATGTCGGGGAAAATGCCATAGAGCTGACGGGCGAGCGTATCCTCGTCGAAAACAATACGATCACGGCCACCGGCAAGGCGGGCGTGATCCTCACGGGCGGCGACCGCGAGACGCTCACATCAAGTGAAAATGTCGTGACCAACAATCTGATCTATGACTGGTCGCAGGTTTACAGGACTTACCAGGCGGCGGTGAGCCTGAACGGTGTGGGCGCAGTGTGCAGCCATAACGAGATCTACAATTCCCCGCATGAGGCGATCACGTACTCCGGCAACAACCACGTCATCGAATATAACGTGATCCATGATGTCGTGCTGGAATCCTCGGATGTAGGCGCGATCTACGCGGGGCGCAGTTGGAGCTATTACGGGAATGTTATCCGGTACAACTGCATTTACAACATCGGCTCCGAAGATTTTACGCCGAGCGGCATTTATTTTGACGATGCGCTTTCCGGACAGGAAGCCTACGGGAATCTGCTTATCAACATTCCGGGCTGTGCCTTCCTGTTAGGCGGCGGCCGTGATCTGAAAATCGAAAACAACCAGATCATAAATGCGGCCACGCCGATTTACTATGATGACCGCGCAATGCCTGTGCCAAGAAGAAGCCCGAAGCGCCGTCCTCCGGCAGGCAGGAATACCTGCAGGCGGTCGTCAATTCCGCGCTGTTCGGGGAAGGGTAAAACGATGCGGTATGTGATTGGTATCGATCTGGGAACATCGGCGACCAAAACCGTTTTGTTTGATATAACGGGCAAAAAAATTGCATCCGCCGCAAAGGAATATCCCCTTTTACAGCCGCAAAACGGCTGGGCCGAGCAGGACCCGGCGGATTGGTATGCAGCAGCGATAGAAACTCTGCGCGCCGTTGTGGAAAAAAGCGGCGTTTCGGCTGCGGATATTGTATCGCTCGGCATTTCCGGGCAGATGCACGGTCTTGTGATGCTTGACGAAGCGGGCGAGGTGCTGCGTCCGGCGATTCTGTGGTGCGACCAGCGCACGGAAAAGGAATGTGCGGAAATCACGGAACGTGTTGGCTTTGACAGGCTGATTGCAATCACCGCAAATCCCGCGCTGACCGGCTTCACGGCATCCAAAATTCTGTGGGTCAAAAAGCACGAGCCGGCGCTTTATCAAAAATGCCGCCATATTTTACTGCCGAAAGATTATCTTCGCTACAAGCTGACAGGTGTTTTTGCCACGGAAATGTCGGAGCATCCGGTATGCAGCTTTTGGATGTGCCGCACCGCTGCTGGTCAAAAGAGGTGTTGGCCGCGCTCGACATCGATCCCGCCTTGCTCGGCAGGCTGTATGAGTCCCCCGAGGTGACGGGTACGATCGGTAAAGAAGCCGCAGGCCTGACCGGGCTTGCGGTCGGCACGCCCGTGGTTGGCGGGGCAGGGGATAACGCGGCTGCCGCTGTGGGTACGGGCGTTGTCCGCGACGGCAGGGCGTTTACTACCATCGGGACTTCCGGCGTCGTGTACGCGCATACCGACAAGCCGATCATCGATCCAAAAGGGCGCGTGCATACCTTCTGCTGTGCCGTGCCGGGCGCGTGGCATGTCATGGGCGTGACACAGGCGGCTGGGCTTTCTTTACAGTGGTTCAAAAACAATTTCTGTATGCCTGAAATCGAACGTGCAAAGCAGACGGGGAAAGATGTTTACCAAATCACAGACGAGGAAGCATCGAAGATCCCGATCGGCGCAGACAGGCTTTTGTATCTGCCGTATTTGATGGGTGAGCGCACCCCGCATCTCAACGCAAACTGCCGCGGCGTTTTCTTCGGCCTTTCCGCCATGCACACGCGCGCACACCTCGTGCGCGCCGTGATGGAGGGCGTCGGCTATTCGCTTTTGGACTGCATGCAGGTGTTAAAAGAAATGAATATAGCGCCTGCGGAAATGCTGGTTACGGGCGGCGGGGGAAAGAGCATCCTTTGGCGGCAGATGATTTGCGATATGTTTGAAATACCGGTCTGCACGACCGCCTCGTCCGAAGGCCCGGCATTGGGTGTCGCGATCCTGGCGGCTGTCGGTGCAGGGATCTACAAAAGCGTGGAGGCGGCGTGCGACGTCATGGTGCAAAAGAATGATGATGCGCTGCTGCCCGTCCGGGAAAACACGGCGATCTACCGCCAATACCACGCCTTGTATGAAAACCTGTATGCGTCTTTAAAAGACGACTTCCAAGCGCTCGCCGGCCTGTAAACGCAGCCGAAAAATTTGCACCTGATCTGTTCCTGCCGATAAATAAATGCGGCAGTGCGAATCGCACCGCCGAAAGGCGCGGCAAACGCAGGCGCCTGTGCCACCCCTTACAGGACTGCTAAAAATCGGAACATGGACTGCCGTTTTTCGGATTTTTAAGTTTTTTGAAAATAAGCCTTGATTTTGCGCGCGAAATATATTATAATACCAAAGCACTCGAAAGAGCGCCATCGGGGTGTGGCGAAGTTTGGTATCGCGCTTGGTTCGGGACCAAGAGGCCATGGGTTCAAGTCCCGTCACTCCGACCATCAAAAAGCCTTGTCGCAAGACAGGGCTTTTTGCAATTAAACGGCTTTTATATGTTCAGAGGTGTACGATGAACTATCTCCAAGTACAAAACATCGCAAAAACCACGATGGCATACGCACGCCAAAGCATAAAGCCCGGCATGCGCCTTACAGAGGTTCGCCGCCTGTGCGAAACGAAAATGCGCGCTTTGGGCGCGGATTCCTTTTGGTATTGGAACATCGGCGCGCTGGTGTTCTCGGGGGATGAGACTGCGCAATCGGTGTCCGGCAGGAAATATAAAACGAGCGACCGCATCATCGAACCGAATGACATCATCACCATTGATCTAAGCCCGCAGGTCGGGAATATCTGGGGCGATTATGCGCGCACGGTCATCCTCCAAGACGGCGAGGTCGTAAAAACGGAAAATGTCAAAAATTCCGAATGGAAGCAGGGTTTGCAAACAGAGGATTTTCTGCACAAAGCGCTTTGTGCATTTGCAACGCCGCAGACGACGTTCGAAGAGGTCTATTTCCATATGAATTGCCTAATCGAAGAAAAAGGTTTTGTCAACCTTGATTTTAAAGGAAATTTGGGACATTCCATCGCGCGGCGCAAACGGGATAGGATTTATATCGAAAAAGGCAATGCCTCCCGCTTGGGCGATGCGGCGTATTTCACCTTTGAACCGCATATCAGCGTAAAAGGTTCCCCATACGGCTATAAAAAGGAAAACATATATTATTTTGATAACGGAAAAATTACGGAATTGTGATAAAACCGACACAGGGCGGATGTGTAAGCACATCCGCCCTGTGTTTGCATAAAAGCCTTAAATTTATTGTGCACACAAATAAAGAATTTCTTTGCCCAGAGCTTTTGCAAAGGCGATTTCGCTTTTAGTCTGTTCGCCTATGTACCCTTCCACATTTACAATGTACACCGCATCAGACAGCTTGATCCTTTCCTTGTGCATCGCACCAAGCATTTCTTTTTCCGCCTGTGTATAGATTTTTTGCGGAGAAGCGGGATATACAACACTCAGCACACAGTTCCCCTGTAGGGAAAGCGTTTCCGCTGCCCGCATCATTTCCTGCTGAAACTTTAAGCTCCCGCACACGGTTATGATTTTCATTGCTGTCGCACCTCGCTTTGCGTTTCGGCTTAAGTGTATCATATGTCCGTATTGCGTGCAACCTTGTTCCGTCAAAAAGGGCGGCGCCGATCATAAGTACGGCGCCGCCCGCAATTTCATTCACTTTTTGCTCACTTCTCCGCAAACGAATCCTTCCAAATACTGTCGAGCAAATCGCACGACGCTTGGAATTTTGCGAGTTCTTCTTTCTCCAACTCCAGCGTGAGCACCTCACGCACACCCTCGCGCCCGAGGATGCACGGCACGCCCGCGAACACATCGTGCACGCCGTATTCCCCGTCGAGCCGCACCGAAACAGTCAAAATGCTGTTTTCCCCGCCGAAGATCGCCTTGACGATGCGCACGAGCGCAAGCCCGATGCCGTAATACGTCGCGCTTTTCGCCTGAATGATCTTATAGGCGGCTTTGGTGACGTTTTCGGCGATCTCGTCGAGCGCGGCGGCGGTGTATTTTTCGGGCTGCCCTGCGAGGATCTCCCGAATCGGCTTGGTGCCGACGAGCGCCTGCGACCACGGTGTCATTTCGCTGTCGCCGTGTTCCCCGATGACATAGGCGTGCACGTTCTTCGGGTCGACCGTGAAGTATTCGCCCAAAAGGTAACGAAGCCGCGCGGTGTCGAGCGTCGTACCCGAACCGATGACCTTTCGGCTCGGGAACCCCGAAAGACGGTGTACCACGCGCGTCATGATGTCCACGGGGTTTGTCGCCACAAGGAAGATCCCGTCAAAGCCTGATTCGAGCACCGGCGCGACGATGCTTTCAAATACCGCACGGTTGCGCTGCAAAAGCGAGATGCGGTCTTCGCCCGGCTTTTGCGAAACGCCTGCGCAGATCACCACGATGTCCGCGTCGGCGCAGTCGCCGTAGTCTCCGGCGGTGATCTTCATGTTTGTCTTGGCAAAGGCAAGCCCGTGGTTTAAGTCCATGGCTTCCCCCAAAGCCTTTTCGCGGTTGATGTCAATGAGCACCATCTCGTCGCACGCCCCGTCGCACAAAAGCGCATACGCAAAGCTCATGCCGACAAAGCCTGTGCCCACAATGGCGATTTTTTTCGTAAATCCGTTATCTTTCATATTTTCCTCCGGCAAAACAAAAACTTTTATACACTTAGTCTTGCCGAAAAGAAACGATTAAATCCAGATCTCGGGCCGGTATTTTTCCAGCCAATAGTTGACCTGCACAAAATAAGCAATGGTCTGCGGCGTGGTCATCAGCTGCCCGTACCACGGCTGCTGCACATCCTGCGTCATCAGATCTTGAAGCGCCGATTTCTTGACGATTTGGAACAACGGCGCCCGGGTATTGTCAAGCACCTTTTGCAGCTCCCGCCGCACCGCCGCGAGGTAGGCGGGATTGTGCGTTTTCGGATACGGGCTTTTCTTGCGCCACAAGATTTCTTCAGGCAAAAGACCTTTGACCGCTTCGCGCAAAAGCCCTTTTTCATAGTGCTTGTAGTCCTTGAATTCCCACGGGACGGTATACAGGTATTCCGCAATGCGGTAGTCGCAGAACGGTACGCGCACCTCCAGCGCATTATACATGCTCATGCGGTCTTTGCGGTCAAGCAGCGTCTGCATGAACCAATCGAGGTTGAGCTTCATCATTTCTTTCATGCGCGCCTCGGTGTCGGAAAGCCCCGCACATTTGTCGGCGGCGGCGACCGTGTCGGCATATTTTTGATAGACGAATTCCTCTGCGTGCAGCTTGCGTGCCAAATCATCCTGCAAAAAGCTCTTGCGGTAGGAGGTGGACTGTGCCCACGGGAAGCCCTCGCGCAGACGGATGGTCTCGTCGCGGTACCATGGGTACCCGCCGAAGATCTCGTCCGCACATTCGCCCGAAAGCGCCACCGTGCCGTATTTTTTGATCTCCTTGCAAAACAGCAGAAGCGAGCTGTCCACATCCGCCATGCCGGGCAGATCGCGCGCATCCACCGCCAGATACAGCGCCGCGACCAGATCCTCGGTGTCGAGCGTGATGAGGTGGTTCTGCGCATGCAGATAGTCGTTCATCAGACCCACAAACTGCGAATCGCTGTTAGGTTGGAATTTGCTTTTCTTAAAATAAAGATCATTGTCCTTGTAAGTGACGGTGAAGGTGTGCAGCTGTTCGCCGCGTGCGGTAAATTCGCGGTCGGCAACAGAGGAAATGATGCTCGAATCGAGTCCCCCCGAAAGGAAGGTGCACACGGGTACGTCGGAGACAAGCTGGCGCTGCACCGCGTCCGTGACAAGGTAGCGCACCTTTTCCACGGCTTGCTCGAAGGTGTCGGTAAACGGACGGTCACAAAGTGCCCAATAGCGGGAAACGTGCAGACCGTCTCTGTCGAGAATTGCGCAGTGCGCGGGCGGCAGCTCGCAGACATCCTGAAACACACCGCAGCCGGGCGTGCGCCCTGGGCCTAAGAGCATGACCTCTGCGACCGAATTCAGGTCGAGCCGTGCAGACAGCTTTCCGCTTGCAAACAACGCCTTGATCTCGGAGGCAAACAGGAAATGCGTGGCGGTACGCGCATAAAACAGAGGTTTTACCCCTATGCGGTCACGCGCCAAAAACAGCCGTCGGGTTTGTTTGTCCCAAACAGCAAAGGCGAAAATGCCGTTGAAACGTTCCACACAATGTTCTTTCCACTCCAAGTATGCTTTGAGCACAACTTCCGTATCGCCGTGCGAATGGAATGTGTGCCCGGCGCTTTGCAGTTCGGCGCGAAGCTCCGCCGTGTTGTAAAGCTCGCCGTTATAAACGAGCGTATAGGTGTTTTCTTCGTAAACCTGCGTCATCGGCTGCCTGCCGTTTTCGCGGTCGAGCACCACAAGGCGCGTGTGCAAAAGCGCACAGTTGTTGTCAAAATAGGTCCCGTCCTGATCGGGCCCGCGCGGCGTTAATACCTTCTGCATGCGCAAAAACGCGTTCTTTTCGTCTTGTATGTTGCAAATATAGGACACCGCACCCGCAATGCCGCACATAAAACCACCCCTGTTGCTTTTTATTTCATTCTATGCCGCGGCAGAGGGGCGTTGTGCAATTTTTCATATACGTGCGGATGAAAACCCGCCTCTATTGACAAAATAGTAAAAAAAGCGTAAAATAATCTCAAATTTTCCACAATCTTACCGCACTGCGGATCTGCCGGGCAGCGTTTTGCGCCGCTCGAAATACAAAAGAATGGGCGGTTGTTCTGTGCCAATGTGCGCAGAGAAACGCCATCCAAGTAGCAGGGGGATCGTCTGCAACGATATGAAGGTATTTAAAAAATTTCAGAAAACCATCGTGCTGCTTTTAAAGCTGCTGTTGTTTTTCTGCCTGTTCTGTATTTTTTTCCTGATCTTCGGCAATGAAAACGAGTGGTTGCTGCGTCCGTCGCGGACGGCGGCGATCACGATGCTGACCTTTGCCGTTTTGGGCATCGCGCTTATGTCCGTTTACGGCGGCTATAAGATCGGTATTTTAAAAAGCAAACCGATCATCCACTCCATGACGCTTGCCACCTTTTTTACGGACATCATCACCCATTTGCAGCTTTGCATCATGAACACAAACGCTGCGAACAATCAGACCTTCCGGTATGAAGATGTGCATCTTCTGTTACTGGTCATGCTGTTGCAGTTCGTGGTGATTGTGTTTTTTGCTTATTTCGGCAACTATGTGTTTTTCACGATCAATTCGCCCGAAAAGTGCTGCGTGGTGACCTCGTCGAAATACGCGCTCAATAACATCGTGCCCAAGATCCGCAAATATAAAAAGCAGTACCGCATTACGGATATGGTGCTGTATACGGACGAGCATCTGTTTGACATCATCAACCGCAGCGACACGGTGTTTCTTTACGATGTGCCCATGCCGACGCGCACGATGCTGATCGAATACTGCTACGCCAACAACAAGAATATCTATTATAATTTTGAGATGTGCGATGTCGTTTCCTTGCGCGGGCGCACCTCCATTCTTGATGACAAGCCCTTGGTTGCCGCGCAGGTCGGGGGCTTGACCGCCGAGCAGACGATCCTCAAGCGCGCGATGGATCTGATCATTTCCGCGCTCGCGCTGGTGGTAACGAGTCCCATTATGCTCGCCTGCGCCATTGCCATTAAGGCGGAGGACGGCGGTAAGGTCTTTTTCAGGCAGAAGCGCGCCACGCTCGGCGGCAAAATCTTTGAAGTATACAAATTCCGCACCATGCGCGAGGCGGGCTCGGTCAACCGTTCCGTTACCGAGGATGACGACCGCATCACCCGTGTCGGCAGGGTCTTGCGCAAATTCCGTATTGATGAACTGCCGCAGATCATCAATATATTCAAAGGCGAAATGAGCGTTGTCGGTCCGCGCCCCGAAATGATTGAAAACGTGGATGAATATACAAAGGAACTGCCCGAATTCAGCTACCGCCTGCGTGTCAAAGCGGGGCTTACGGGCTACGCGCAGATCATGGGCAAATACAACACCTCCCCCAAGGATAAGCTTGTAATGGATCTCATGTATATCGAACATTACAGCATTTGGGGCGACATCAAGCTGATTTTGCAGACGTTCACCGTATTCCTCAAGGCGTCTGACAGCACCGAAGCATTCAAGCACGGTGAGGATTTTGACTTCTTCACCTCATGCGAAGCGCAGACGGACGAGCAGGCGCCGGAGGAGAGCACAGATACGGCTTCACCCGAGCAAACGGAACCGTCCGAAGCGCAGCCGGTGGAGGAAAAAACCGAAGAGAAAGCGAATATCCCGGAAATGTGACGTTTGCTTAGATGCAGATTACAAGCAAAAAGAAGCCCGCCGCCATGCACATCGCATGGCGGCGGGCTTTTTGTCTCGTATATCAGCCGACCGTAAAGGTGACAATATCACGCATGGCGGTTTCCAGCGAAACCTCATTGCCTTCCACAGACAGGTCATTCGTCAGTGTGTAGGGCATGAAGAACACCGCGGAAATGAGCATGTCTGTGTCAGCATCTACAACGCAGGTCAGTGTGCAGTCTCCATAATTGCAGTTGACAGCGGTGATGTAGCCGGCATATTGTGCGTAATCCGAAGACAGCAGCATGGATTGATACTGCGATTCGGTTGTGAGCATCGGGAACACCTTGCCGAGCGGTGTAATCGCCGCACTTTTCGGCAGTGCAAACGACGCGCCCGGGCAGGTCAGCGTCAGCGTATACGTGCCGTCGCCCAACTGCATGGCGGCAGCGGAAACATCACTTGCGGTGAGATCCCCGCGAAGCTCGCCGTAGCTCGGATATACATCCGTCAAATCCGTCCCGGCGGCGTACACGACATCCGCCTGCGTATCGGCATATTCTGTGGTATCGCTTTTGAGCGCGTTAAGGTCACTGTTGTTGTTGAACGCGTTATACTCTGCGCGATCGAAAATGTTCCAGGAGGGGAAAGGATTTTCCACCCCGCCTGAAAACTGTGTGAAATACGTGCGGCTCATCGTAAGCCCCGGTTCGGAAACCTTCAGATTGGCGCACACAAAATTATAGTATTGCAGGATCTTCGCTGTGTCGGTGGGCACAGCGGAATCGGTGATCCCAAAAGCCGCCTCCTTGATGCTGCTGATCTGCGCAGCCCCGCGCAGGATCATGCGTACTTCGCGCAGTGAGACCGCGTTGTCGCAGTCAAAGTCTGCGGCGGCAAGCTGTCGTTCCGAAAAACCGCGCAGCCCCGCGACGCCCTGCAAGGCGATGCGTGCATCCAGCGCATTCATTTGGCCGTCCTCGTTCACATCGCCGAGCACAAGCCCGCCGGAGGTTTGCGTATAGGTCTGCACGGCGGTGGACAGTTTTTCTTCAATATAGGCGTTTGCACTGCGGGACAACAGGTGCTGTGACACAGCGTTTGTGCCAAGCGGTGCCGCGAGCAGGACTGCGCATGCCGCACAGGCCGCTCCGAACAGCCGTTTGGTATGTTTTTTCAAGGCGACCGCCTCCAAGTTAAAAATACAAAATTATAATAACATACCCGAATCAAAAACACAAGCATTCCCGTAAAAACTCCCGTGTTCGCGTTGCAATGCATGAAAAAATATGCTATGATGAATGCATCTTTTGTACGGGGGAATACAATGCTGAAAAACGAGATCATTGCATACCGCAAAAACATCCATCGCGCCACAGCGATCCTGTTTATCGTGCAGCTCTTCGGGGCGCTCGGGGCCGGGTTTTTCTTTGTGGTGCAGAATATCTTAGGGGTAGAGCATATTTTAGGCGCGACCGAACCGCAGAATGAGAATATTCTGTGGTTCATTCTGTTTTGGGGAACGGATTTCTTTTTTGTTGCGCTGGCAGTTGTGCTCTCCTACCTGATCGCGGGGCTGCCCGCTGTCGCGCCGGCTATGGCACTTGGCATCTATTTTGCGCACTTTGCAGGCACACCCGTCGCGGCGGTGGATATGTATACTTCGTATTTTGCGACGCCCCTCAACCACGGCGGCGGCGTCAACATCGGCTATATGGGGTATTTGATTTTAGCCGTGTTCCTGTCTTATTGCATCAAATACCTGTTTATCGCATGGAACAACTGCAAGGAGTCGCTCGGCGCAAAAATGGATCGCTCCTTTGCAAAACGGCGCGAAGCGGGCAAGAAAATGCCTGACGGCATAACAGGCGTCGGCATTTTAGAACAGGTGGATCTCATCGTTTTAGTGCTCATTATGCCTGTGGTCGCTGCGGCTCTGACGTTCTTGCTGGTGCATTACGGGATTGAAATCCCCTTTAACGCGCTCGGTGAAGCGCTGCAAGCTCCGCTTACGGAACTTTCGGGCGTTTCTGTCGTGCTGTGCGCGGCCTGCATGGGACTGATGGTCGGCTTTGATCTGATCGGGCCGATCTCCATGTCCGCGTTCGCGGTCGCCGTGGCGGCGTTTTTCGACGGGAACGCGCAGCTGATGACCATTTACGGCGCATGCTTTATCACCATCGGCTGGATCCCGCTGATGACCGTTTTACTGCAAAAAATCACAAAAAAAGGCGGCAAGGCGGATACGGACGATTTCAACCTTGCGGCAAGCGGTCCGATCAACGCATTCTTTGAGAATGTCAAGCTCACCGTAGCGTTTTCCATGCCGTATGCGTATAGAAGCCCTCTGACCGTCATTCCCGGCTATATGCTCGGCGCGGCGGCAACGGGGATCTTAACTGCCGCGTTCGGTATCGTCAACACCGCGTATCTTACGGAGCTGCCGAAATACGGCAACGGCGAGACCTTTGCCGAAATGTTTTCACGTGAGGAGATCTACATATCCTTCACGCTGCCGCTTCGCTCGGGCGATTGGCTGACATGCCGCATCCCGCTGTTTTTCATCATCCTGTTCGGCGCGCTCGTCGGCGGCGCGTGCATGCTGCTGTTTAAGGAGCTTGCCTACCGCGCGCAGAAAAAGCGCGGCACGTATGTGGAGACCGATGGGGATATGGTGCTCGAATTCCGCCGCTATGCGCAGAAACTTTGGGTGCCGTTCAAGCAAAGCCGCGGCAAGCTGCCCGAAAATTATGCGGAGAAAGAACCGCAGGAGCAGGAGACTATGCAGGAAACAGAGCCGGCGAACCGTGCCTGATGCGCACAACGCTTGAATCGCGCGGCAAAATCGTGTATAATAGCTCCGAAATTTCAGACGGCGGAATACCGTCGCAAACCGAATCGAGGAAACTGTACTTATGAAACTTGGAATCGTCGGACTGCCGAACGTCGGCAAAAGCACGCTGTTCAACGCCATCACAAACGCGGGCGCCCAGGCGGCGAACTATGCGTTCTGCACCATCGAGCCGAATGTCGGCGTAGTCGCCGTGCCGGACGCGCGGCTGGATCGCTTAGCCGAGATGTATCATCCGCAAAAGGTCACGCCCGCCACGGTGGAGTTTGTGGATATTGCGGGGCTTGTGCGCGGGGCATCCAAAGGCGAGGGGTTGGGCAACAAATTTTTGTCGCACATCCGCGAGGTGGACGCGATCATCCACGTGGTGCGCTGCTTTGATGATGACGACATCGTACATGTCGAGGGCAGCATCGACCCGCGCCGCGATATTGAGACCATCAACTTGGAATTGATCCTATCCGATCTGGAACTGCTCGACCGCCGCATCGACCGCGATAAAAAGGCGATGAAAGGCGATAAGAGCCTGCAAGGGGAGCTTGCATTTTTCGAGCGGCTGCGCGGAGAACTTACAAACGGCGTCAGCGCCCGCGCGGTCGAGATGAGCGACGACGAAAGAGAATGGCTTTCCACGGTGGCGCTGCTTTCCTCTAAGCCTGTTATTTATGCATGCAACATGAGCGAAGGGGATTTCGCAGGCGCTTTAGACGAGAATGCGTATTATCATGCCGTTTGTGAGATCGCCGAGGCGGAAGGCGCGGAGGTCCTGCCCATCTGCGCGCGGCTGGAAGAGGAGATCGCTTCGCTTGACCGGGAAGAAAAGCTGCTGTTCCTTTCCGATCTCGGTATGGATGAGGGCGGGCTTGACCGCCTGATCCGCCATTCCTATCATCTGCTGGGCTTGATCTCATACCTTACGGCAGGTGAGCCGGAGGTGCGCGCATGGACGATCAAGCGTGGCACGAAAGCGCCGCAGGCGGCGGGGAAGATCCATTCCGATTTTGAACGCGGCTTCATCCGCGCCGAGGTCATTTCGTTCGATGAGCTGATGGCGTGCGGCAGCATGCAGACGGCAAAGGAAAAGGGAAAGGTGCGCTCCGAGGGCAAGGACTATGTCATGCAGGATGGTGACATCGTGCTGTTCCGCTTCAATGTCTGAAGAGCAAAACGGATTTTGCGGAAATACAGGAAATTTTCCTTGACCTTTTCCCCGGAAAGATATACAATATCGGTGCGCGTTCTGCGCGCCGAAATATGCGCTTGTAGCTCAGCTGGATAGAGCGTCAGACTCCGACTCTGAAGGCCGCTGGTTCGAATCCAGTCAAGCGCGCCACCAGGCTGAGCCCGGACGCAGTTCGCGTTCCGGGCTCAGTTTTTATTTTACCTAATTCGCTCGCGCTATTAGCGATTATCTTTTTGCCGGCACTTTCCGGTTGAAAGGCTCAACACGCAAGCCGCGTTCGGAGCTTTACGCTTTTAAGAATGGATAATGCTTGCTTTATATTTAGTGTTCGCCGGCAGCCAAACGTTTGCAACCATGGCGCGAGCGCCTTGGCATATACATTGAGGTAAAAGGAGAGTCGAAAATGATCGATTTTAAAAACGGGGCTTTTGTAAAACTTAGACCTGTAGCGCCGCAGACAACGGCACAGCTTTTGCAGCCCTTACTGATTCCGAACGAGCAAATCGTTTCTGTGTTTCAGGGACTCCGCGACAGCGTAACTTTTACAAATATGCGTATTATTGCCGTCAATGTGCAAGGCGTGATTGGTAAGAAAAAAGACATTACTTCGCTGCCGTACAGTAAAATTCAGGCGTTTTCGATTGAAAGCGCCGGCGTTCTGGATATGGACAGTGAACTCGAACTGTATTTCAGCGGTCTCGGAAAGGTGACCTTCGAGTTCGTTGGCAGTGCCAATGTAACCATCATCAATCGTATGATCAGCGGGTACGTGCTCCGATAAGACTTTTTTTGAACGAATTCTTGACAGGATTTGCGTTGTATGATAAACTACCTCCACAATCCAATACGAACGAAACTGTCACCGGACAGCAAAGCGTTAAAATCATGCCGTAGGTCTTAGTGGTATGATTTTGGCGCTTTTTTTGTGCGGGAGCTTTGTAAGGAGGTCATTTTATGTTGGTGCTTTTAGGCACGACGCTTTCCACAAGCTTTATCGACTGTTTGAACCCGACCGCGATTGCACAGCAGATGCTTTTGCAGGCAATGGTAAAGCGCAAACGGCATGCGTTATTTTTCATTTTCGGCATCGGGCTTGCCAATTATCTTTTGGGGCTTGCCGTCTATTACGGTGTCCTGTCCTGGGTCACGCAGCTTGTCCGAGATGCGGCGGCGCGCTTCCCGGCTTACACTTACGGTGCGGAAGCCGCGGCGGGGCTTGTGTGTGCCGCGATCGGTATTTTTATGATCCGCAGAACTCGCCGCAGCAGCGCAGAGGCCGCAGACGAGACGAAAACGCCCACGTCTCTCACGCCGCTGTCCTTGTTCCTCATGGGTGCCGTATTCTGCGGCTTGGAACTGACCAGCGCTTTGCCGTACTTCGGCTTTTTAGCCGTTCTCGCAGGGTATGGGCTCGGGTTCCCGTATGTCGCCGCGTTCCTGCTTTTATATGATTTTGTTTATATCCTGCCGCTGCTTCTGGTGTATTGGGGGTATAATCGGCTGCGCGGCACGGCGTTTATCACGCGGCTTGAACACGTGCTCGCGCGTGTCGCCGCTTATGTCGTCCCGGTCGTCCTGACGGCAGCCGGCGTCTTTCTGCTCGTCCACGGCGTGTGGTCGTTGTTGTAACGGTTGGCAGCTTTTCCGTTTTGTGTTACAATGCAAGAAAACGCACACGATGATGAATACCGGGGGGCACTATGAAAACGGAATTGATACAAGCGGTAAGGCTGAACACGGAAAACCTTTTCCAAAATGCAAGCATTTGCCTGCAAACCTGCGATATGGATTTCATTCTTTGCGGAATGCCGATCTGGAAGCATGCCTACCATATGCTGCATTCCTGTGACCAATGGTTTATCAATCCGAATGAATATGCGGAGCCGCCTTTCCATGTGCCAAACCTCAATTCTCTGGATATTCCCAGTGAAAAAGCTCTGTCGCGGGAAGAGCTTTTGCTGTATCTTGAAAGCATCCGAACCAAAATTTTTGGCTATCTGGACGGTCTAACGGATGAAATGCTGTATGAGATCCCAAATGGCTGTACGCACAACCGTCTGGCAATGATCCTTTCGCAGTTTCGGCATTATTATGCACATTTAGGCAACATCAACGCAACAACGATCCTTGCTACAAATCGTTGGCCGCGTGTGGTGAACCTCAGCGGCAAAAGCGGGAAATCGGCAGAGGGTTTGTTCGAATAGCGATCCTGTTGCCGAGAATGCTTATATAAAAATCCGAAGAAGGTTTTCCTTCTTCGGATCTCCGTGAAGCTGCCCGCCTGCCGCCTATACGGACGGCGGCGTACTTGATGTGTTCTCCCGGGCGGCGGGCTGTATTTTGGCTGCCTGCTTATGTACTTCGTCTAAGATCCGCCGCTTGTCCGTTTCGGAACAAAGACGGTACTGTGCAAGCATGACCCGTTCTTCCTCAGACAGATTCTGAAGCGTCATAAATCCTCCTTGTCTTACCTGAAGCTGCAATGCATTGTATATATTTCTATAGTGATAGTATAACACAAAGTGTCAAACAATCACGACAAATGACGGAATCAACCAAAAAAATGAACAAAATAACGAAAAAGCCGAAGCTCTCACGTAAGAGCTTCGGCTTTTCATTTGCCTATTGTCTACCCAAGCAGGATATTGTTATTATAAAAATTGCTGCGCTGTCTGAGGATCTCATTGACTTCGGCCGTGCCGTCTTCTTCAAAGCGCGTCGGGGTACCGGAAAACAGGTCTGTGCCAAGCCCAAGCCGATCTCCCTCGATCTCCACGCCGATGGAAGAAAGCAGTGTCGGGAACATGTCAAAATTCGCCCATTGCCGGTTGTGAAGCCGATCTTCAGGAATATCGCGTACATTTGGGGCGGGATTCAAAATCAAATTGAAGGTCGTTCGCCGATAATTCGGATCTAAATCCTTAAAAAAGTTTTGGTCCATACTTAAATGGTCGCCGATCAGTACGATCGTTGTATTCTCATAAAACGGCTGTTGCTGGATCCAGCGGACAAATTGTTCGGTTTGATAGGAGCTGTAAGCGATCACGTTAGCATATTGGCTTTCATACGGGGTGGGTGCGTCGGGCTCTAAATAGCCATCCGGGAAATGTGTATTTGCCGTTTCCATGACAAAGTGGAACGGTTTGCCCGTCTCGGACAGTTTAGTTAACTCCTCCTTGGCAAATTCAAACAGCTTGGAGTCTTCATATCCCCACCAGACATAGTAGTCCTCGGGGATCTTGCCGAGCTCTTTCATTTTGTTATAATCCAGAATTTCAAAATTGCCGTGCGAAGCGAAATAATAACTCAGACCGCCGAAGTTTGCATCAGCGCCAAACATGACCGCTTGTTCATAGCCCTGTTCCTGTAAAATATCTCCGATGGCAACCGCACCCGGCAGGAAGTTGTTCGGCGAGCCGTAGGAGTTGCCGTCTACAGGGACTTTCATCGGCAGCCCTGTACCCATATTTACCATGGAAGCGACCGACCAGTGTCCGCCTGTTGTCCACGGCGGACCGCCAAAGCCTTCGGAACGGTCAGAAAAGCTGTAGCCTTCTTTCGCCAATTCAGAAAGCTCCGGCATCAGGTTTTCGTCCATCAGACCGCCGAGCTCTTTGGAAAAATACGTGTTTTCTACGGATTCGAGATAAATATGGATCAGATTGCGTTTTTGCGCCGGGAAGGTCATCTGCACTTCGCGCGGATCGGCAAAATGCTCTTCGATGTAGGGGGATTCATCCATGTAGGCCGTGTATAAATCTCCCAGCTGCAATTCTCGAACGCCGAACGCTATACCACCGCAGAGGACTGCCAGCGCAAGCACCAAACTTACAATTTTGCGTGCGAGCGCGGGGAACAGCACCGTAGTTTTGTTTTCCGCCCTGTGATAGAGCAAGATGCGATCGGAAAAGGCAAATAAACAGAACACCGTCGTTAAGAAGACCGTCTGGAACACAGGCCCGAAAAACAAGGTGTTCATCACATCCGAGGCGGTTCCCTCCACGGGGGAAATCAAGTTGATGAGCATCTGATCGGGGGTCAGTTCGCCAAACGTGTTCTGGCTCCAGATTGTCCCCGTGAACGCTGCCGTACCGAGAGCAAACAGGAACACACATACAATACGAAGTACCCACGTGCGCGCGCGTCGTTTGGGCGCAGCGCTTGTGTAGCTGAGTACACCGTCCGCAACGCCCTTGCAAAACAGAAGGAGGATACCCGTGCCGAGTGCAAGCGCAAAGTATTTCAGCGGATACCACGGACCGTGCAGCCCCGGGAGGAAGACATTTTCAATACGCAAAACGAATTGCGCGAGAAACAGTGCTGTGAGATTGGAGACGATCATGTCGCGAAACAGCGCGTGTATCACCGAGCCGGCGGTTCTTTTTTTCAGCAGCAGCCCTGTGTCGGCAGCAAAGACGAGCAGTCCGGCGGCGGCAGCTGCAAGCAGCATCCACATATAAAACCCTCATTTCTCCTAAAGTGTCCGATAACCATTGGCAAGCCGTGTAGTGCATCTCTAAAGCCCTGCCTTTTGATAGTAGGAAGTTGCCTCGCAGTTGCACAGCGGTTATTGGTATTTAGTAGTGTATCACATTTTCCCGGCTTTGACAATATCTGCCGATAAGGTTCGCAGCCTGCAAATTCAAAATTCCGAATCCGTGGAATTTCCGGAATTTATCCCAAAAAAGCCGCCAAAGCCCTTGCGGCGCCGCTAAAAAAATGGTAAACTAAAACATACGATTCAAAAGGCTTCATACATATAGACAGGAGGGATCTCTCATGTTCAAAAGAATCCTCGCACTGCTGCTTTGCGTGCTGCTTTTGGGGCTTCCCGCGGCAACAACGGCATCTGCCGCAGGTGCACCGTTTACGGTGGAGATCTCTGCGGACGATCTGTCGCATGAAATCAGCGACACGATGTATGGCATTTTTATCGAGGATATCAACAACGGCGTGGAGGGCGGTCTGAACGCCAATTTGGTGCGCAACAATTCTTTCGAATATCTGCATAACGGCGAAACGCTTTCGGGATGGGAATTTGACGGCGCATATACGCGCGCGACTGAGGGCGGTATCCATGAGAACAACCCGTCTTACATTGTCCTGCCTGCCGACGGCGCGCGCACGATCAAAAATTACGGTTTCTGCGAATATTACGATTACAAGACTTATGACGTGAATGAAGATAGCATCTCGTCCGGGGATATGGGCATTAAGGCGGGGGAGAAATATGTCTTTTCCGCATGGTTCAAAAATACACAGACCACGATGTCCGTGTACCTCGAAAACAAGCACGGTGAAAAGCTGACTGATACACTGAAGATCACGTTGGATGCAGGCGACGCTTGGCAGAAGTTTTCCGTGGATCTTTCCGCGGCAAAGACCGATGACGGCATCCTTGTTATGGAATTTGAAGAGGGCAGCGCCGTCACACTGGATTTTGTGTGCCTGTATCCTGAAAACAGCCATGGCTACGGCGCCGATACCTGGAAATACACCTCCTTGCGGCAGGATCTCTATGACGCGCTTGCGAATCTCCACCCGTCATTCGTTCGTTTCCCCGGCGGCTGCGTGGCAGAAGGGGACAGTCTCGAAAATCTCTTCAATTGGAAAGACACCATCGGCGCACCCGAAACGCGCAAACAGAATTACAACATCTGGCAAAACGATGTGATCGATTATAACAACAGCTACATGGTCGGTTATCATGAATATTTCCAGCTCTGCAGCGACCTCGGCGCAGAACCCGTGCCGATCCTCAACGTAGGGCTGATCTGCCAGGCCCGCTGCGGCTACGATGACCATGTGCTGGCGCTTGAGAAAAATGATATGACCGACGAGGAATGGGAAACCTATTTGACACAAGTGCGGGAACTCGACCCTGAAGATACCGAAGCACGTGAGGAATTCACCGCCTATATCGAGGGTCTGGGTATGAATACCCGCGAGGATTTTGAAGCCTACCTCGATACCATTGCGCTTCGTCCCGGCACAGCCGAATGGGACGCATATGTACAGGATATCCTTGACTTGATCGAATACGCCAACGGCGACACGACCACCGGATGGGGCGCTTTGCGCGCACAGAACGGGCATCCCGCATCGTTTGGCCTTGAATACATCGGGCTTGGGAACGAAAATTGGGGCGAGGTGTATTTTCGCAATTTGGAGGCGCTCAAGGCCGAGATCAATGCTGTCTACCCGGAAATCACGATCATTTCCTCTTCGGGACCCGTCAGTTCCGGGGAACAATTTGACGAATCCTGGGCACAGCTGGAGACTTCATACAGCGACACGATCGTGGATGAGCACTATTACCAGGAAGATAACTGGTATCTTGCCAACACCGAACGTTATGACAGCTATGACCGCGACGGCGCTAAGGTGTTTCTCGGGGAATATGCGGCGACCTCCAAGGGCGTAGGGACCATTCAAACGAAGTCCAACCTGAAAGCCGCCATGTCTGAGGCCGCTTATATGACGGGGCTCGAGCGCAACGGCGACGTGGTGGTCATGGCGTCCTATGCACCGATCTTCGCAAAGATCAACGCGCAGGAATGGACGATCAATATGATTTGGTTCGACTCGCACAATACGGTGCTCACGCCGAGCTATTACACCCAAATGCTGTTTATGAACAACACGGGCAGCCGCTATGTGGATACCGAACTGCCTGAGGGGACGGACGGCATGTATCAATCGGTCACCGTGGATGAGGAGAACGAGATCCTCTATATCAAGCTGGTCAACACGACCGGCGAATCGCGCGAGGTCACCTATAATCCCCAGGGCTTCGGCGTGGTGCGGTATTCCGATATGCTGTCGCTTTCCGACCGCTCGTCTGCGGCGTGCAATGAGGTCGGCAAGACCTGTATTGTCCCTAAGACGGTGAAAACGACCGGGGACGAAGGCGTCACTGTAAGGGTGGACGGGTATTCGGTCAATGTTATCCGCATCACCTACGGTGAAAACCGCACGCAGAAAGGGCTGTACGATCTGCCGCGTATGCCGGAGACGCGCCGCTTCTATACGGGGCTTGAGACTGCGCTGATCTGGGGCGTGCCGACCGTTGCTGCGGTCATCACCGTCGGTACGATTGTCATTGTGCGGCTTGTCCGCAGAAAACGGAAAAAGTAAACGACAGCGTCGAACTGAGCGGTAAGCTACCGAGAATCGAACACAATATGGTTTTCAGCGGATGCTTCCCGCGCGGGCTGCGCGAAAGGGCTTGAAATACGTCAGTATTCCGGCGCGTTTTCGGCATATCGGGTTCGACGCTCGGCAGCTTAGGCGGCACAGCCTGACTGTATGTTAGGCTGTGCCGCTGTTTCGTGCGCTGTAAAAAACTCATCGGAGGAGAACATGGAAAATCTGATCCAACTCATTGAACGCGCCAATGCGGCGGTCAACAATGTGGTGTGGGGTATCCCGATGCTGGTGCTTTTGCTCGCGACGGGGGTGTATCTGACTGTCGGTACGCGCTTTTTTCAGGTGCGTCGGTTTGGCTACGTCATAAAAAACACCCTTGGCTCGCTGTTCCGCAACAAAAGCACACGCAAATCCGACGAACATGGCGCGATCTCGCAGTTCCAGGCGCTGGCTACCGCGCTTGCGGCTACCGTCGGCACGGGCAATATCGTCGGTGTCGTGACCGCCATTGCGGCGGGCGGGCCGGGCGCGGTATTCTGGATGTGGGTATCCGCCTTTTTCGGGATGATGACCAAATACGCCGAGATCGTTTTGGGCATGTACTTCCGCCATAAAGATGAAAAAGGCGAGTGGGTCGGCGGCCCGATGTATTATATTGAAAAAGGACTCCACCAAAAATGGCTGGCGGTGGCGTTTGCGATCTTCTGCCTGTTCGCCTCGTTCGGCATCGGCTCCATCGCACAGGTCAACGGTATCGCGGGTGCCATGACCAATTCTTTCCACATTCCGAATTACATAACCGGCATCGTCGTCTGCGTCCTGACTGCCGTCATCGTATTCGGCGGCATGAAACGCATGGTCGCCGTGACCGAGAAATTCGTGCCGTTTATGGCGATCCTCTATATCGGCGGGGCGCTGATTGTCATCCTTGCAAACGCCGATAATCTCGGCCCTGCATTTCGCTCCATTTTTGAGGGCGCGTTCCAGCTGCGCGCCGTCGGCGGCGGCGCTGCGGGCTATGTGATCGCCCGCGCCATGCGTTACGGCTTCGCGCGCGGCGTGTTCTCTAATGAAGCCGGTCTTGGTTCTTCCGTCATGGTGCATAGCTGCTCAGACGCCAAAGAGCCTGTGCAGCAGGCACTTTGGGGCATATTCGAGGTATTTTTTGACACGATCGTCGTCTGCTCGCTGACCGCGCTGACAGTGCTTTGCACGGGCGCATATGCCGTTGAGGGGCTGGAGGGTATAGATGTTACGATCTATGCCTTTGAAAGCGTGCTGGGGCGCTTTGGCGGCTATCTTGTATCCGTTGGGCTTGTGCTGTTCGCGTTTTCCACGCTGCTGGGCTGGACGGTTTACGGCGGGCGTGCCGCCGGGTATCTTGGCGGCAGACGCTTTGTGCACGTGTACCGGATCATATTCCTTGGGGCAGTATTTCTCGGATCGGTCTCGTCCGTACAGCTTGTTTGGGATCTGTCAGACACCTTTAATGGGCTTATGGCGCTGCCGAACCTTGTCGGCGTGCTGCTGCTTTCACCGCTGGTGTTCCGCATCACTAAAAATTATGTGCGCCGCGTATTCAAAGGCGAGCAGATCTCCCCATTGCTTTCCTACACGCAAATACCCGAACCCGCCGTGCGAAAAAGCAAAGCAAAAAAATAAGGCTTTCCCGCCCGCCGCACGAACGGCGGGCATTTTTGCGCCTGTTTTTCAATAGTATTAAAACAGAAGGGGGCGGCAAGATGGTGATTCGGTTAAAAAAACTGCTTTGTATCGTACTCGGTATTGCTTTGGTGATTTTGGGGCTGTTGTTTTTGTTGTATGCATTCACAAACCCACACGCCGCTTCAATGGGGATGCTTTAGCCGAATTTAAAGGATTTCGGCAGAAAAGTTGACAAATCCGATTTTGTGCGGTATTATAATACCGCGTTATCGCTTTACTAAGCTAAATCGGAGGAAGAAGTATGAAAAAAGTTTTATGCCTGCTAATGGCAGTCATCCTGATGGTCTGCGGTCTTGCCGCGTGCGGCTCAGGGGGGGATGCAGACAACACGTCTGACCTTGCTTACATACAGAACAAGGGTACGCTGATTGTCGGCGTTACCGTGTATGAGCCAATGAACTATCAGACTGCGGACGGGAAGTGGACAGGCTTTGATACCGAATACGCTGAAGCCGTCGCTGAAAAGCTGGGCGTGGAAGCGCAGTTTGTCATCATTGATTGGGACAATAAGTATACAGAGCTTGATGCAAGATCGATTGACTGTATCTGGAACGGTATGACCATCACGGAAGAGGGCAGGCTGAACGCCTCCATTACCGATCCTTATGTGGAAAATGCGCAGGTCGTCGTCATGGCGAATGACCGGCTTGCCGATTACCCGGATGCTGCGAGCATGCAGGATCTGACCTTCGCCGTTGAAACAGGTTCGGCAGGGGAAAAGGAAGCAACAAACGCCGGCTTCAAAAACGTTACGGTCGTTGCCGACCAGTCCAGTGCCTTGCTGGAAGTCGCCAGCGGTTCTGCGGATGCATGCATCATCGATATCACAATGGCGAATTCCATGACGGGTGAGGGCACGAGCTATGCAAACTACGGATATTCCGTAAAGCTGTCCACCGAGGAATACGGCATCGCGTTCCGTCAGGATTCCGATATGGTTGCAAAAGTCAACGAGATCACGGATGAGCTTCTCGCCGACGGTACGCTTGATGCGCTTGCCGAAGAATACGGCTTGACGCTGATCAAATAAGTTTACAAAATCAAATTGCAGTCGGCAGAGGGGTCCGCTTTCTGCCGACTTGCGCTGTCTGTAAGGATTGCTGTTTATGTTTTGGACGGTCACGCAAAGCTTGCTTAAGGGCTTTGGAACAACAGTTGAAATTTTCGGGCTGACGCTGCTTTTGGCGCTGCCGTTGGGGCTTTTGCTGAGCTTCGGCTCCATGTCGCGCTTTCGAGTGCTGAAATGGCTCGTGAAAACCTTCATCTGGATCATTCGCGGTACGCCGCTGATGCTCCAGCTGATCATTATTTATTACGGCCCCGGGCTTGTAGGCACCTGGGCGCAGGGCTTGGAGCAAAGCAATTTCCTCGTGGATTGGCTTGCCTCTTGGTCCGTATTTGATCGGTTTGTCGCGGTGATCGTGGCATTTGTCATCAACTATTCCTGCTATTTTTCCGAGATCTACCGCGGCGGCATCGAAAGTATCTCCCGCGGGCAGTATGAGGCGGGGCAGGTGCTGGGCATGACGCGCACGCAGGTGTTCTTCAAGGTCGTGCTCCTGCAGGTCGTCAAGCGCATCGTGCCGCCCATGAGCAACGAGATCATCACGCTTGTGAAGGATACGTCGCTTGCGCGTATCATCGCGGTTTATGAGATCATCTGGGCGGGACAGTCGTTCATCAAGTCCGCAGGGCTTTTGTGGCCGCTGTTCTATACGGGCGTGTTCTATCTCGCCTTCAACGGCCTTTTGACGGTCCTGTTCGGACGTATCGAAAAGAAACTCAATTATTTCAGAGGGTAAGCTATGGCGATTTTGGAAGTCAACAACATCTGCAAGCGGTTTCAGGATAACGAGGTGCTTAAGGGTATCAGCTTTTCTCTTGAAGAGGGGCAGGTGCTCTCGATCATCGGCTCGTCGGGCAGCGGCAAAACTACGCTGCTGCGCTGTATTACGGGCTTGGAGACCGCCGACAGCGGCAGTATTTGTGTCGGTGGGCGCATGACCTTTGACAGTGAACGCCGTGAAAAGCTGTCCAAAGCGGAAAAGCGCGAAAACCAGCTTTGCACGGGGCTTGTGTTCCAGTCCTTCAACCTGTTCCCGCAGTATACGGTGCTGCGCAACGTGACGCTTGCAAAAGAACTGTTGGTCAAAGAGACGTGCCGCGCGGAAAAATGCGATAAAAAAGAGAAAAAAGCACGGCTTGCCGCCATCGAGGACGAGGCAAAGCGTGTGATCGAAAGCGTCGGGCTGTCCGATAAGCTCGCCAGCTACCCCTGTGAACTCTCAGGCGGGCAGCAGCAGCGCGTGGCGATTGCGCGTGCACTCATGCTCTCGCCGAAGGTGCTGTGCTTTGACGAGCCGACCTCGGCGCTCGACCCCGAAATCACGGGCGAGGTGCTTGCCGTCATCCGCAAGCTTGCCGAAGAGGGGCGCACGATGCTCATCGTGACGCATGAGATGGGTTTTGCGCGTGAGGTATCCAACGAAGTGATCTTCATGCACGACGGCGTGATCGGGGAGCAGGGCTCGCCCGAAGAGCTCTTTGACCGTCCGCAAAGCACGCGGCTGAAAGAATTTTTAAGCGCGGCACTGCATGCGTGATCTTACTTTGCAAATCAAAAAGGGCGTGTCCGTTTTCGGACACGCCCTTTTTATGTTGGAAGTATAAAACAGATCACAGGGCATTGACGATATCACGCGTATCGCGTGCGATCAGCAGTTCCTCGTTGGTCGGCAGCACGAACACACGCACCTTGGAGTTTTCGGTGGAGATCTCACCCTCCGCGCCCTTTACCAGCGTCGAGTTGTAGGGCTTGTCGATCTCGATGCCAAGGTAGGAGAGCCCGTCGCACACCGTCGCGCGCATATCCTCGGCGTTCTCGCCGATGCCGCCCGTAAAGACGATCGCGTCGATGCCGTCCATAGCGGCGGTATATGCACCGATGAATTTTTTGATCTCATAAATTTGGATCCCGCGGGCAAGTTTGGCACGCTCGTTGCCTTCAGCAGCAGCCTTTTTCACATCGCGGTCATCCGAAGAAAGCCCGGAGACGCCCAAAATACCGGATTTCTTGTTGAGCAGCTCTTCCATTTCGGTAACGCTTTTGTTTTCTTTCTTCATGACATACAGCACTGCGGAAGCGTCGATCGCCCCCGTGCGCGTGCCCATGATCTCGCCGTCCAGAGGGGTAAGCCCCATGGAGGTGTCTATGACCTTGCCGTTTTTCACGGCGGTGATGGATGACCCGTTGCCGAGGTGGCAGGTGACGATCTTCAGTTCTTCAATAGGCCTGCCCATGACTTCGGCACAGCGCGCGCTCACAAAGCGGTGCGAAGTTCCGTGAAAGCCGTATTTGCGAATGCCGTATTTCTCATAGTACTCATAAGGCAGCCCATACATGTACGCCTCGGGCGGCATCGTGGAGTGGAACGCATTGTCGAATACGGCGACCTGCGGCACGTCGGGGCCAAACAGCGCAATGCTGGCGCGAATGCCTTCCAAGTGCGCTGAATTGTGCAGGGGCGCAAGATCGCAAAGGCTTTCAATGCCGTCGATGACCGATTGATCGATCAGCACGCTTTTGTTGAACAGCGACCCGCCCTGGACCACACGGTGGCCGACAGCGGTGATCTCGGAAATGTCGTCTATGACCTTGGTTTCGCCCGTGGTCAGTACATTTTTAACCTCGTGAAACGCAGCGGTGTGGTTCTCCATAGGGACAGGTACATCCTTTGCGGCGACCTTGCCGTTTGCGGTGTAGTGCGTGTAGGAAATGCAGCTTTTTGTCACGTCCTTTACACGCTCGCAAATGCCCTTCGCGATGAGCTGCTCGTTTTCCATGTCGATCAGCTGATATTTCAGCGACGAGCTACCCGCGTTGATAACCAAAACCTTCAAAAAATCTCCTCCGTATCCATTTTATTCTTGCAAGAAACCGGGAACCATATTATTATATACATACTCGCAAAGAAAAGCAAGTCCGAAAGGGGAAAAAGCCATGTCGTGCGCCGGTATCATCGCCGAATACGATCCGTTTCACAACGGTCATTTTTTGCATCTGCGCGCGACTGCACAGCGCGCGCCGGACGGCGTGGTTGTTGTGCTCGGCGGCAATTTTACCCAGCGCGGCGGGGCAGCCCTCCTCGGTAAACGGTACCGCGCCGAGGCAGCGCTGCGCGGCGGGGCGGATTTGGTGCTCGAACTGCCGCTTCCCTTTGCACTCGCCGGCGCGCAGACCTTTGCACGCGGCGGTGTGGAGGTGCTGCACGCACTGGGCTGTGTGGATATGCTTTCCTTTGGCAGCGAGTGCGGAAACACGGAGCTTCTCCGGCAGGCGGCGCGAGCCGTCGACGGTGAAAACACGCAATTTTACATACGCCGCGAGCTGGGAACGGGGAAGCCGTATGCCGCTGCGCGTGAAGCGGCGGTGCGCAGCTTATACGGCGATGCTGTCGCTGACGTTCTGCATGCACCGAACAACATTTTGGGCGTCGAATACATCCGCGCCTGCCATACTCTCGCGCCTGAAATGCAGTTTATGACCGTCGCACGCCGGGGTGCCGCGCACGATGCGCAAAGCCCGACAGGCACTTTCGCGTCCGCCTCCTTTTTGCGCGAGCAGATCCAAAAAGGGGAGACGGTCTCGTCATTCCTGCCGCCGTTTTCCGAAGCAATTTTGCAGCGTGCCTTGCAGAACGGTGATGCGCCCGCATCGATTGAAAAGCTGGAAGTGGCTGTGCTTGCCTTTTTGCGGAAGTGCACGCCGCAGGACTTTCAAAATACGCCCGATATTTCCGAAGGGCTCGAGAACCGCATTTTAAATGCGGCGCGCACGGCGCGGACGCTTTCGGAATTATTTGATACGACTAAAACCAAACGTTATTCCCATGCACGCATCCGCCGCGCGGTGCTTTCCGCCTTCCTCGGTATTGAGAACCGGCATTTGCAGGACGGCGTGCCGTACCTCAGGGTGCTCGGGTTTTCCGAACGCGGCAAACAAATTTTGCATTCTGCAAGAAAAACGGCGCGCGTGCCGGTCGTGCTGCGCGCTTCTGATATAGGTAAGCTTTCCGAGTCCGCGCAGCAGCTTTTTGCACTTGAGTGCGCGGCTACGGATGTATATGCGCTTTGTAAGCCTCGTGTCGGAGCTTGCGGCAGCGAGATGACGGATAATGTGGTGCGGTTCTGATTTTGCATTTTTGCAAGGTGAAACTTGCATTTTTTGCGGAAACGGGTATAATGAAAGACGAATCCGCCGCACGTGCGGCAAAATCTTGCGTTGAGGTCGTGATGGATCGATGAACAGCTCTCTGCTTGCTGTTTTGGAGCAGAATTACCGCCATTTTTCCAAAGGACAAAAGAAGATCGCAGCATATATTACGGAAAATTATGACAAGGCAGCGTTTATGACCGCCGCCGCACTCGGACAAAAGGTCGGCGTAAGTGAATCAACGGTCGTGCGTTTTGCCACGGAGCTTGGCTTTAAAGGTTATCCGCAGCTGCAAAAGGAATTGCAGCAGATGATCAAATCCAAGCTGACCGCTGTGCAGCGCATGGAGGTCTCTCAGGCGCTTATCGGTGACAGCGATATCATCGACAGTGTGCTTACCGGCGACATCGAGCTGATCCGTTCCACCGCCGAGCAGACCTCGCGAGAGGCGTTCTCGGCGGCGATCGCTGAGATCAACCGCGCGCGTCGCATCTACATCCTCGGTGTGCGCTCGTCTGCGGCGCTTGCATCCTTTTTGGCGTTTTATTTCAATCTGGTCTTTGATGCTGTCGTACTCGTGGACACCTCCAGCGCGTCCGAGATGTTCGAGCAGATGTTCCGCATCGGGGAAGAGGATGTCTGTATCGCGATCAGCTTCCCGCGGTATTCTAAGCAGACGGTCAACGCCCTGCGCTTTATCGCAGATAGGGGCGCAAAGATCATAGCGCTTACCGACACGGAAAAATCACCGATCGCATCGTTTGCCACGCATCTTCTGGTCGCGCGCAGCGATATGGCGTCGGTGGTCGATTCCCTGACAGCGCCCTTGAGTCTCATTAACGCGCTGATCGTCGGCGTGACGCTTACCCGCCGGGACGAGGTGTATCAGAATTTCAACGCGCTTGAAAATATCTGGGACGAGTACCAGGTCTACGAAAAAGCAGAGGATTTTGCGGATCATGCAGACAGCTGATGTTTTGGTCGTCGGTGCGGGCGCTGCCGGATGTATGGCGGCGGGCACGGCGGCGCAGTGCGGTGCGGATGTGTTGAGCGTAGAACGCAACGAGCGCGTCGCGCGCAAGGTCTGTATCACGGGCAAGGGGCGCTGCAACGTGACGAACGCTTCGGATGTGCCTTCGCTTGTGCAGAATGTCCCAGGCAACGGACGGTTTTTATACAGTGCTTTTTCCGCGTTTTCCGCCGAGGACACGCAGCGATTCTTTACAGACCTCGGCGTGCCGCTGAAGGTGGAGCGCGGCAACCGCGTGTTCCCCGAAAGCGACAAGGCGATGGATATTGCTGACGCGCTCGCACAGTTTCTACGGCAAAACGGCGTGCACCGTGTGCATGCGCGTGTTTCGGAACTGCTTTTGGAAGACGGTGCGGTGCGCGGCGTGCGCGCAGCTTCCGGCGAGCCGTTTTATGCCGACCGCGTGATTTTGGCGACCGGCGGGCTTTCCTATCCGGCAACGGGTTCTACGGGCGACGGATACCGTTTGGCAAGGCAGGCGGGGCACACGATCACGCCTACGCGACCCTCCCTTTCGGCGCTTCGCTGCCGCGAGGATCTGTGTGCTTCGTGCGCGGGGCTCTCCCTGCGCAACGTTGCGCTTACGGTGGAGGACACGAAAAAGCACAAAGAGATCTACTCCGATTTCGGCGAAATGCTGTTTACGCATTTCGGCGTTTCGGGACCGATGGTGCTTTCCGCAAGCGCGCACCTGCGCGATATGCAGCCTGAACGCTATCGGCTGTATATTGACTTAAAGCCTGCGCTGTCTGAAGAAAAGCTGGATTCAAGGCTGCTGCGCGACTTTTCGGAAAACGGCAACAAGGGGATTGCCAACACCCTCGGACTGTTGCTGCCGCGCTCGCTGATCGCTCCCGTTTTGCGCTTGGCGGGAATCGATCGTGCCGCAAAAACCAACCAGATCTCCAAAGCACAGCGGATGGCGCTTCTGCAAACGGTCAAAGCCCTGCCGCTTACAGTGACCGGCTTTTTTGATATCGACGCGGCGATCGTGACTGCGGGCGGCGTCAACGTGCGGGAAGTTGACCCCAAAACCATGGAAAGCAAGCTCTGCCGCGGGCTTTACTTCGCGGGCGAGCTTTTGGACTGTGATGCTTATACGGGCGGCTTTAATTTGCAGATCGCGTTTTCCACGGGGTATCTCGCGGGACGTGCGGCCGGCAGGAGCGGAAACTAAAACAGACAAAACATTCGGAATATAAAGGAGCAGCATATGGCATTTAATGTAGCGATCGACGGCCCCGCAGGTGCGGGTAAGAGCAGTATCGCCCGTGCGGCGGCAAAGGAACTCGGCTTTATTTATGTAGATACCGGCGCGCTGTATCGTGCGGTCGGCGTGTATGGGCTTCGAAACGGCATCGACAATAAAAATGCCGAAGCCGTGGCGGGAATGCTGCCGCACATTTCCGTGGAACTGAAATTCCGGGACGGCGTGCAGCATGTGTATTTGAACGGTGAGGATGTCTCTGAGGAGATCCGCACGCCTCCCGCATCCATGGCGGCGTCGGACGTGTCCGCTGTGCCTGCCGTGCGGCAGTTTCTGTTCGACCTGCAGCGGGACATCGCCAAAAAGAACGACTGCATCATGGACGGTCGCGACATCGGCACGGTCGTGCTCCCCAATGCGCAGGTCAAGATCTTTCTGACCGCTTCACCCGAAGCGCGTGCGATGCGCCGCTATAAGGAATTGCAGGAAAAAGGCGCCAAGGATACCTACGAGGAAGTGCTCGCCGACCTTTTGCAGCGCGACTACAACGATTCGCACCGCGCCGTGGCGCCGCTCAAACCCGCCGAAGACAGCATAACGGTCGATAATTCCGGGCTGTCGCTCGAAGATTCGATCGAGCAGGTGCTGTCGGTGATCCGCGCGGCGCTTTGATCGCTGAAATCTTACTTTTGAGGAGAATTTATGGCAGAAATTTATGACTTTTCCGAAGCCCGTGAATATAAGCTTTACAGTGCACTCAAGCCGCTCGCCCGTGTGGTGTGTAAAACGCTGTATCGCTGTACCTATATTGGAAAAGAGAATATTCCGAAAACCGGCGGATTTATTTTGGCTTGTAACCATCAAAGCGCGTTTGACCCCATTACTTTAGGCGGCTGCGGTCTGCGTGTGTTCCACTTCATGGCGAAGGAGGAGCTGTTCCGAAATCCGGCGCTTGCCAAGTTCCTGACGCACCTGAACGCTTTTCCCGTCGTGCGCGGGAAAGGGGATATGGCAGCCGTGCATTATGCTGAAGAAGTCATAAAAAACGGCTGGGTGCTCGGCATCTTTCCCGAGGGCACGCGAGCGGAGGATTACCGTCCCGGGCGCGGCAAGTCCGGCGCGGCGCTTATCGCCAAGGCTACGGGCGCAGATGTGCTGCCGGTTGCGATCTATACGGATCAGCATTACAAATGCGGTTCACATTTGACCGTACGATTCGGCAAGCTTATCCGTAATGAAGAATTCGGATTTACCGAGGAAGGTAAATCCCGCGAGCTCAAGGACGCCACGCGCCGTATCATGGGCGACATCACCGCGCTCTGGGAGGAAGGACATTGCAAAAAATAACGCTTGCCAAAACCGCCGGCTTCTGCTTCGGGGTCAGCCGCGCGGTGCACCTGCTCGAAGGTATGGTCGCACGCGGCGAAAAGGCATGCACCTTAGGGCCGATCATCCACAATCCGCAGGTCATCTCGTATTTTGAGGCCCACGGGGTGCGCGTGATCGGGGCGCCGACCGAATGTCACAAAAACGAAACGCTTGTTGTGCGCACACACGGCGTCCCCAAAGAAACACTCGAAGCGGTAGGAAAGATGCCGCTGCACGTGCAGAACGCGACCTGCCCGTTTGTCACAAAGATCCATAAGATCGTTCAGGAACACTCATCCCCCGAAAACGTCACGCTCATTGCAGGGGACAGCACGCACCCGGAGGTCGTGGGCATTCGCAGCTACTGCAACGGGCGCTCCTTTGTATTTAACAGCTTGGAAGAGCTTGAGAACCTGACGGAAGCACAGCCGGATCTTTCAAAAAACGGCATGATTTTGGTCGCGCAGACTACGTTCAGCACAAAAACCTTCAAAAAATGTGTAAAAAAAATAAAAATGGTCTATACAAACGCCGTGATTTTTGATACAATATGTAGTGCGACTGAGGAAAGGCAGGAAGAGGCGTTCCGGCTTTCATGCGAAAATGACGCGATGCTCATCATCGGCGGCAGGCAAAGCTCCAACACCGCCAAGCTGAAAGCCGTCTGCGAATCGAACTGCCCGACCTTTCTGATCGAGACTGCCCGGGAATTGGACGAGATCGACCTGTCCGGGTATCGATCGGTCGGCGTTACTGCGGGTGCATCCACGCCCGACAGTATAATTAAGGAGGTACTGAAAACCATGTCTGAGAATCTTACGCAAGGCCAGGCAGAAATCGTTGAAAAGGAGGAAACCGCAGCGTCTCCCGAAGCCGCCAGCTTTGCCGACATGCTTGAGGAATATATTGATTCGAGTTCCGATCAAACCGTTGTTGGCCGCGTTGTGGCAGTCACCCCGACCGAGATCGAGGTCGAGATTGCCGGCAGAAAGCATACGGGTTATGTGACCGCTGCGGAATACAGCAACGATCCGTCCGTCGATATCACCAAGGATGTACATATCGGCGACGAAATGCATCTTATCGTGATGAAGACCAACGACTCCGAGGGCACCATGGCGCTTTCCAAGCGCCGTTACGACGCCATGAAGGCGTGGGATGAGCTCACGGAGGACAATGAAGCTACCGTAGAGGGCAAGGTCACAGGCGTTGTCGGCGACGGCAAGGGTCTGTTCGTGCAGTACAACGGCATTCGCGTGTTTGTACCCGCATCGCTTGCAAAGCTCAACCGCAGCGATTCGCTTGAGGAAATGGTCGGCAAGACCGTTCAGTTCAAGATCATTGAAGTGGATCGCCGCCGCCGCAGAGTGGTCGGTTCCGTCCGCGCGGCATACCGTGAGGCGCGTGCCGCCGCTTCCGAGGCGTTTTGGGCACAGGCGGAGGAAGGCCAGACCTATACCGGCGTTGTCCGCTCACTGACGAGCTACGGCGCGTTCGTGGACATCGGCGGTGTGGACGGCATGATCCACATTTCCGAACTCTCCTGGAATCGTATCAAGCACCCGTCCGATGTCGTTTCTGTCGGCGATACGGTAGAAGTGTATATCAAGGCGCTTGACCGCGAAAAGAAGAAAATCTCGCTGGGCTATAAGAAGGCGGAGGACAACCCGTGGGAGATCCTGCGCCGTGACTATCCCAACGGTTCTGTGATGAAGGCGAAGATCGTCGGGCTTACGTCTTTCGGCGCATTTGCCAACATCCTGCCCGGTATCGATGGGCTCATCCACATTTCCGAGATCTCGCATAAGCACATTGCCAACCCCGCCGACGTGCTGAAAATGGGCGACGAGGTGCAGGTGCAGCTTTTGGATGTGGACTTTGACAAAAAGCGCGTCAGCCTTTCCATGAAGGCGCTGGAGGATGCACCGGCAGCGGAGGAGACCGCCGAGGAAGCGGCTCCCGTCTCCATTGACGAGCTTGCCGAGCAGATGCAGGCGAAAGAAGCGGCAGAAGTACCCGCTGAAGAAGCCGCACCTGCCGAAGAAGCAGCTCCCGCCGAGGAAGCCGCGCCTGCCGAAGAAGCCGCTCCCGCAGAAGAGGCGGCGCCTGCCGAAGACGCAGCGGAATAAACCGGACTATCGCACACAATAGCTTCCCCAAAGCAGGAGGCGGGTTTTGCAGCCTGCCGCCTGCTTTTTGATTTTTTGGAGAAACAGGAGGTCACAGCATGAACGGTAAGATCTTATCGGTAGCGGTTTTGGCAGTGGGCGCAGCGGTAACGGCCGCTGCGGCAACGCTGAAAAAAAAGGACATCTGCCCCGTCTGCGAAGTCAAAAAGGCAGCGGCGCGCGCCAATGTCCATATCCGCGCCAAGTCCGAATACGCAAACGGCGTTGCGCTCACCCCGCCAATGGGCTGGTCAAGTTGGAATGCGTTCCGCAACAAGATCAACGAGAAGCTGATCCTGGAAGTAGCGGATGCAGTTAAAGCTTCCGGTCTGCAAGATGCAGGGTATCAATACATCAATTTGGACGATTGCTGGCAAAGCTCTCTGCGCGATGAAAACGGCCGTTTGCAGGGTGACTTGACGACCTTCCCGAGCGGCATCCCGGCGCTTGTGCGTGCGCTCAACGAAAAGGGCTTTAAGGCGGGCATTTACTCTTCCAACGGCACGCTGACCTGCGAGGATCTTCCCGCATCGCTCGGGCATGAGCGTATGGACGCCGAGACTTTCGCTTCCTGGGGCATCGAATATTTCAAATACGATTTTTGCCACAATATCAAGATCCCGACCAAAGCCCCGAATATCGCCTATCTTCTGATCGGCGGCGGTGCGCTGCCCGAAGAGATCCGGCTCTATGCGTCGGACGCGGAGCTGGATGGGTCCGCTAAGGTGAATTGGGACAAAAAAGGCAGTTATGTAACGAGACTCGACAGCAATTTGGGATCCATCAAGTTCAGCTTTGTAAACGTCCCCAAAGCGGGCGAGTATGTGTTGACCATCGTGGTGCGCAAGGCGCTCGACGAGGAAAAATTCGTGACCGTGACCGTCAACGGAAAAGACGTATATCCCGTCAGCTTCCCGCCGACCAAGGCATGGAGCAACGAGGGCCGCGTGCAGGTGAAGATCCGGATGCTGGAGGGGAGCAATACGCTGGAGATCCGCAACCCGATCGCGTCAAGGATGGACAGTGCCGCTCTGCAATACATAACGATGGGCAAAGAGCTCAAACGTGCCACCGCGCGCTATGCCGAACAAAACGGCGTGCCCGAAAAGCCGATCGTTTTTTCCATCTGTGAGTGGGGCTGGAATCATCCGTGGCAATGGGGCAGGGAAGCCGGCAACCTCTGGCGCACTACACCTGATATTATGGCGAATTGGGCTTCCGTGGTCGGCATTTACGAGCGCAACGTTCGCCTGTATAAATATGCGTGTGTCGGCGGCTACAATGATCCCGATATGCTCGAGGTCGGCAACGGCAATCTGACGCTGGAAGAAAACCGTTCGCACTTCACGCTCTGGTGCATGATGGCATCTCCTCTGATCCTTGGCAACGACATCCGCCTGTTTATCAAGCCGGACGGTACCGCGGACAAAACCAACGAGGTGCTCAAGATTCTGACCAACCGTGACCTGATTGCAGTCGACCAGGACCCCAAATGCATGCCCTGCCGCCGCGTCAAGACGAACGGGCTTACGGACGTGCTGGTCAAACCCTTGGAAAACGGCGAGATCGCGCTGTGCCTGTTCAATAAGGCGCCCAAAGAGATGACCGTTACCGCGTCGCTGCGCTCGATCGCAAACCAGACTTTCGCGGGGCTGCCCACTGCCACGCAGTATGTCTGCCGCGACCTGTGGGATAAAAACGAGATCACGACGAACGATCTCCTTACCCCCGCTGTTCCTGCCCACGGTGTCAAGGTCTATCGCGTGCACGCAGTTTGATAAAATGTTAAAAGCTTTAGGAGGTTTATATGCAGTATAAAATTGTCGGCGAGCCCATGCCTGCCGTGATCTGCGAATTGCAGAACGGAGAATCCATGATTACCGAACGCGGTTCCATGAGCTGGATGTCCCCGAATATGGAGATGCGAACCAATGCGGGTGGTGTCGGCAAGGCGCTGGGCAGGCTTTTTTCCGGAGAATCCATTTTCCAAAACACCTATACGGCAAACGGTGCAGGTATGATCGCATTTGCGTCGAGCTTCCCCGGTGCGATCCGGGTGGTACAGGTCACACCGGATCACCCTGTTGTTGCGCAAAAGGGCAGCTTTTTGGCGGCGGAATCCAGCGTTGAGCTTTCCGTGTTCTTCCAGAAAAAGATGGGCGCAGGATTTCTTGGCGGTGAGGGCTTTGTCATGCAGAAGCTGTCAGGCAACGGTCTGGCGTTTTTGGAAATCGATGGCTCGGCGGTGGAATACGAGTTGCAGCCCGGTCAAAGCATGATCGTGGACAGCGGCAACCTTGCCATGATGGACGCGACTTGCTCTATGGATATCGTAACCGTCAAGGGTGTTAAAAACGCGCTGTTCGGCGGCGAAGGGCTCTTTAACACCGTTGTGACCGGGCCGGGGAAGATCGTGGTGCAGACGATGCCCGTCAGCGGCGTAGCGGCTGCGATCCTTCCGTATCTTCCGGCAGACCGAAAATAAAAAACATAAGCACCATAGAATCAGAGACGGCTCTGTGTCTTAGAAAAAGATACAGAGCCGTCCCTTTATTGCATTCCATTAAAAAACAGTCGATTCATAATTCACGGTATGAAATGGTGCTTTCGGTTTTGTTCTTGCATCCTGAACACTGCCGGCATCCACAAAATACCAGTTATTGAATCTTTTTTGCATCTTTTCATCGGGGTAGCGGCGATCGATAAATCGGGCAATGCGGCTTTCTGCCCGCATGCCGCGATGCCGCCTGCTCCATCTGTAAAGCACAAGACTCGTGAAAACGGTATCGACGGCGACAAACAGCGCGATGCAAAATGCCGTAATTTGCCAAAAGCTGTCCGCGGAGAAGGCAAGGAAGCGGTTGACAGCGGGCATCAGCAGTTGGAACATGCAGCCGTAACCCCCCCCACACAAGTGCCATTTTTAAGTTGACAAAGCCCTTGAGGTTCATAAATGTTTCGGAATAATCCCACGCGCGCATACCGAGCCCGTAGTACACAAGCGCCCCGCCCGCCAATTCAACAAGCATGCCGACGGCGCCGAATACGATGAATTTTACAGCGAGGGGCTGTCCCACAAGCAAAAGCGAACCGATATAGCATCCTGCACAGCCGAACCCATAGATCGTGCAGAACGGCGACCAGAGCAGGGTGGTATGCGTTTGCCAAAAACCGTAGCGATAGCGCCACCAGATACCTTCAAGGATAACGCCGAGCAGGCTGCCGATCACAAACAGCCATAGGCAGCGGCATAGCATGTTGATCATGTTCTCCATATGTATCCTCCTGTAGTTGCTTGTAAACCGGAATTGTATCGGACAAGTATACTATAACGGCTCTATGTTAAGAGATTGTTAATGAATTAACACAGTATTGTTAAACTTTGTAAGCTATTAGATGCAGAAGTCAAATATGGAAGGAGAGCATTGTGCACAAACCCGTAGGGCGGGGGAAACCCCTGTTCGGGGAAATGTCCGCGTAAGCGAAAAAGGATGCCGCGTTCGGTGGATTCTTGCTCCCGCCACCAAAAACATCTGCACAACCCCGTAGGGACGGGTTTCCATGCCCGCCCGAGCAAAGTACGGCAGGAAAAACCGACGGCTGCAAAGAAAATGGAAATTCTGTACGCATCGTAGGGACAAGCCTTGCGCTTATCCGTGTGCTTTGCTAACATCTTCTCATGCTTTCGGCGAAGCAATTCAAACAAAAAAACGTGAATCGCGGACAGCCGCAAGGGCTGTCCCTACGATTTAAGACAGGGGACGGTTCTGTGTCTTGTATAGACATGGAACCGTCCCTTGTCTGTCTTGTCCGCTCGACCAGCTTGGAAAATATTCCCTCTTGACAGTCGAACAAATGTTCTATATACTAAAATAGAACATTTGTTCGACACTTGTGATAAGAGGCGAACGAGATGGAGCGTGTCATCTTACACAGCGACATCAACAACTGCTATGCGTCTGTGGAATGCCTATATGATGCCTCCCTGCGCGGCAAGCCGGTCGCGGTCGGCGGCTCTGTGGAAACGCGCCACGGCATCGTGCTTGCCAAGTCCGAGCAGGCGAAGCGATGCGGCGTTAAAACGGGCGACGCACTTTGGCAGGCAAGAGAAAAATGCCATGATCTGGTGGTCGTGCCGCCGCATTTTGAGCGGTACAAGCGCTATTCTGAGCTTGTGCGCGGCGTTTACCGCCGTTATACCGATCAAATCGAGCCGTTCGGGCTCGATGAAGCGTGGCTGGATGTGACCGATTCCCAGCGTCTGCTCGGTGCGGGCGGCTGCATTGCCGACGACATCCGCCGCACCGTACAGCGGGAGCTGGGGCTGACGGTTTCGGTCGGCGTTTCATTCAATAAGATTTTTGCAAAGCTCGGTTCGGATATGAAAAAACCGAATGCCGTCACCGTGATCGACAAGCAGGATTTCCGCGAAAAGATCTGGAATCTGCCCGTCGGCGATATGCTCGGCTGCGGGCGCTCTACCGTAAAGAAGCTCAGCACCTACGGCGTTCGCACCATCGGACAGCTTGCGGCGTGTGATCGTGCATTTTTAAAAGCGCTGTTCGGCAAAATGGGCGATGTGCTTTGGTCTTATGCCAACGGTCTGGACGCTTCGCGCGTACAGCCGGACGGCTTCGTGCCCGTATCCAAAAGCATCGGGCACGGCGCGACGTGCATACATGATCTGGAGAGCGAGCACGAGGTCTGGCTTGTGCTGCTGTCACTTGCCCAAGAGGTCGGACGACGGCTGCATGAGGAGGGGCTTGCCGCCACGGCGGTGCAGATCGGCGTTAAAAACAGCGCGCTGTTTGTACAGCAATTTCAAAAGCCGCTGCCTTTACCGACGCAAAGCGCTATAGAGCTTGCGCGTGCAGCATTCGGGCTGTTTTGTGAGCAATATCGGTGGACGCTGCACGTGCGCGCGCTTACCATCCGTGCCATCCGCCTGCAGCCGGACACTATACCCGTGCAGACCGATCTGTTCACGGATTTCGCACGGCACGAGCGGCAGCAAAAAATTGACAAGACGGTGCTTGCGATTCGCCGGCGCTACGGCAAAAACGGGATCTTCAACGCCTGCCTGCTTTCGGAGCACGCCATTCCGCAGAATGCACCCGACTTCGCCGTGCTGCCGGGAATGCCGTATAAATAAAACGGTTCCTTCGGTGAAAAATAGAACAAAAACCGATTGCGCACGGCTAAAAAGCTGTGTATTTGAGAGAATATAAGGACGATGCAAAAAAACTTGCGCGCACAGCGTTGACGTTTGACAAATTTTGGTTTATCCTATATTTGAGGAAGATTTGTGAATTCTCTTTTTCCTCTCTTGGAAAGGTGTCTTTACGTATGCGAAAAACCAAAATCATCTGTACTGTAGGTCCTGCGACCGATAAACCCGGCGTCTTGGAAAGCATGATGCGCGCGGGTATGAATGTGGCGCGCTTTAACTTTTCCCATGGAGATTATGCTGTTCATCAGCGCCGTTTTGAGCAGCTTGTGGAACTGCGCGAAAAGGCGGGGCTTCCTGTCGCCTCCATGCTCGATACCCGCGGCCCCGAGATCCGTCTGGGCACGTTCCGCGATCATAAGCCCGTGGAGATCCACACGGGGGAGGAATACACCCTGACCACACGGGATGTCGAGTGTGATGAAAAAATCGCTTCCGTGACATTTAAGGGCTTGCCGGGCGATGTGCGCGTCGGTACACGCATCCTCATCAACGATGGCTTGGTTTCCATGGTCGTCAAAAAAGTGACCGAAACGGACGTGATCTGCGACGTGATCGACGGCGGTATGCTGTCCGACCACAAAGGCGTCAATGTGCCGGGCGTGGAGCTTTCCATGCCGTATCTTTCCGAGACCGATATGAACGATCTCGAATTCGGTGCAAAGCTCGGCTTCGATTTCATCGCGGCATCGTTTGTGCGCTCGGCGGCGGACGTTGCATATCTGCGCAAATTCACCAATGCCCTCGGCTGGCGTTCTGTGCGCATCATCGCGAAGATCGAAAATATGGATGGCGTCAATAACATCGATGAGATCATCGACGAAGCGGACGGCATCATGGTCGCACGCGGCGATATGGGTGTGGAGATCCCGTTTGAAAAGATTCCACCCATCCAAAAGCGCCTCATCAAAAAGGCATACAGCGCCGGCAAACAGGTGGTCACCGCCACGCAGATGCTGGAATCCATGATCACCAACCCCCGCCCGACGCGCGCCGAGATCACAGACGTCGCCAACGCCGTGTATGACGGTACCTCTGCGATCATGCTTTCGGGCGAGACGGCAGCGGGCGCACATCCCGTGGAGGCAGTGGAAACCATGGCGCTCATTGCTGAAAGCACCGAGTCCCAGATCGACTATGTGACACATTTTAAGGCGTTCGGCAACGACAGCAATACGACCATCACCAACGCCATTTCGCACGCAACCGTGACCACGGCGCACGACCTCGGCGCAAAAGCGATCATTACCGTCACCAAAAGCGGCTCGACAGCGCGCATGATCTCCAAGCACCGCCCGCAGTCCATGATCATCGGCTGCACCACAAACGATACGGTCTGCCGCCAGATGAGCATGTCGTGGGGCGTTGTGCCGCTGATGTGCGACGAAAAGCGCAACACGGACGAGCTGTTCTCCCATGCCGTGGACGTTGCCCGCAAAAACGGTTTGGTGGAGAAAGGGGACACTGTGGTGATCACCGCAGGCATCCCGTTAGGCATTTCGGGCACGACCAACATGCTCAAGGTAGAAACGCTGTAAATGGTAATCAGTAAGTGACCTGTATACAAGACAGGGAAAAAGCCCGTGCATTTTGCACGGGCTTTTCGTATGCCGAAAAACTTATTCTGTATCGTGCGGGGCGGGTGCGGCGCCGCTGCCGTCTGTAGGGGCAGCGCCCTCTTTCTGCATTGCCGCGATCTTTTCTGCACGGCGCTCCTCCAGATCTTGAAGCATCTGCCGTTTGAATTCGCCGCGTACATTGAAGAACAGCAGCGAAACGCCGTACATGAACCGCGCGAATGCGGGCAGCAGGCAGAACAGGATCCAAAAGCCGTCCAAAACGGTGACGTCGGTTTCCCGCACCACGTTGCCGAATACGTCCGTGTGCGCTTCATAACCGACCCATGTGATCACAACGCCGGAAAGAAGACCCGTCACAGCGTTGGCAAGCTTCTGGAAGTAGCCGGAGACCGTAGCGATAAGCGCTTCGTTGCGCACGCCGTATTTCCATTCGCCGTAATCGTACACATCGCCCTGCAAAACCGCGCCGACTACGTTGATCAGCTGGTTCGGCAGACCGCAGATGGTCAGCATCAGCGTGATGCAGATCATATTGAGGATAATGTTCCTTGCACTATCCCATTCGCCAAAAGGCTTATAGCCGATCAGCCACAGGACGGTATATGCCACACCGCCGAAAAGCCCCGCCAGAACGCCGGCGTTGCGCGCACCGATCTTACGGATAATCTTCGGTGCAAGCGGGACGATAAAGTAGTTCGGAATTCCCGTAAACAGACCGGCAATCGTAGCATAGCTCTGTTTGCCGGCGTTGTGCGTCCAAAAGAAAACCTCGCTTGAAGAACCGACGGACTTGAATCCGTTGAAGAAGTAGTTGAGCTGCAAGACGAGCATCGGACGGTTTTTGAATGCAATTTTGAAGGATTCCCAAATACTGACAGACTTGATTTGCTCTTTGGAGGCCAACGGTACGCGCTCACGCAGGACAAAGAAGCCGTAAATAGCGGTGCCGGCGGAAATTACGACCATGATAAACGCAAAGCCCAAATAAACGTCTTCCTGACCGACGCTGTTGTTTGTCAGGTCGGGCAAAAAGTCAATGAAGAAAGGCAAAAAGGAGGGAATCCATGTTCCGAACAGCTCCATGAACTTTTGTGCCGCGATCAGGTTGTTGCGCTCGTTGATGTTCGGCGTGACGTTGTAAAGCAGGATGTTGAACGTGTTGAAATACGACATGCCAAGGTTGTGCGCAAAGATCGCCACGACCGCCCAAATGACCTTAAAGGTGGTGGTCGTCAAAAACGCCGGTGTGGAGAACATCATCAAAATGGCAAGACCCCACACGGGCGTGGTGATGATCAGGTACGGCCGCAGCTTGCCCCAGCGGGTGCGCGTGCGGTCCACGATCAGTCCCGAAAGCGTGTCATCCAGCGCGTCGTAGATCGACTCAAACATAATGATGGAGCCGTATGCGGAGCCGGACAGCCCCAAAAAGCTGATCATGAAAAACTGACGATACGCATTGATGAATTGGTTGAGATTCTTTTGCCCGAAAGAGGTGAGCAAAAAGGCGAACATCTCGCGCGGGCGTAAGTATCGCCGGTTTTGTGCCGAGGCTTTTTTGATTTCCTGCTCTACCTCGTTTTCCATCTGTTCTTCCGCTTGCACGGCGGCGGTTTCCTCTGCCTGCACGGCGGTTTGCGCTTCAGCCAAAACGTCACATCCTTTTCCCGTGGGGGAGTTGATTCAAAAAAATTAAGGAATACAATACAAATCTTTATAAGTCTAACATATTTTAGGTCGGTGTTCAATACAGGCGAAGTGTAAAAATTTCACTTATATTTTTGTATACTTTTGCGTCTCCGCTACGGCAAGCGCGTCGCACCGTTCGTTTTCGGGGTGTCCCGCGTGCCCTTTGACCCATATGATCTTAACGTCATGCTTGCCGCAAAGCTCCAAAAGCTCCTCCCAAAGCTCGGGATTCAAAGCGGGCTTTCCGTCGCTTTTTTTCCAGCCCCGCGCCCGCCAGGAAGCAGCCCAGCCCTTTGTAATGCCGTCCGCAACATATTTGGAATCCGTGCACAGCGTGACGCGGCACGGGTATTTAAGCACTTTTAACCCTTCGATTGCGGCGGTCAGCTCCATTTTGTTGTTCGTAGTCTGCGCACTGCCGCCGGAAAGCTCTTTTTCGCGTGTGCCGCAGCGCAGGATCGCGCCCCAGCCGCCCGGACCCGGGTTCCCGGAGCAGGCGCCGTCCGTAAACAGTTCGACCTCTGTTTGTTTTGCTGCCAATGCTTTCTCTCCTTATAAATGCGCCGCCAGCGTTTTGAGCGAATCCTCCACCACGCTTGCGCGGATGGGACTTTCGCGGTAGGTTTTTTCATCCGTCACGCCCGTGAGCACCAGCACCGATGGAATATCGTGCTTTTGCCCGATGAGAATATCGGTTTCCAGCCTGTCCCCAATGAAGCAAAGCTCTTGGCTTTCGCAGCCGAGGGTGTACGTAAGATAGTCCACCGTATAGTGGTGCGGCTTGCCCATAACCAGCGGCCGCCTGCCCGTAGATGCTTCGATCATCGCCATCATCGAGCCGGTGTCGGGCATAAAGCCGTCGGCAGTCGGGCAGTTAAGATCCGGGTGTGTCGCAATATATTCCGCGCCGTTTGCAAGGAATCGGCACGCATCCCAAAGCTTTTGGTAAGTCAGGGTCGTATCAAATCCAAGTACTACGATGTCGGGATCCTTGTCAACGAGCTTGATGCCCGCTGCCTGAAAATCTGCCGTCAGCCGCTCGTTGCCGAGCAGAAATACCGTTTTGCCCGCTTTGTGCCGGTCCAAATAATCCGCCGTCACATGCGACGAAATGACGATTTTGTCCTCAGCTACTTCACAGCCCATTTTGGCGAGCTTTTCACGGCAAACAGCAACGTTGTTGGACGAATTGTTCGTGAAGAAACAGAAATCCTTGCCGCATGCGTGCACGCGATCCAAAAAATCGAGTGCGCCGTCTATGAGCGTGCCGTCAAGGTAAAATGTACCGTCCATGTCGATGATAAAATATTTGACTTTTTCGAATACGGAGTTTATGTCCATGAAACGTCTCCTAACCTAAAGTGCAAATATTGTAGCATACTTGCGGGAAAAAGAAAAGAAAAAAGAATTTAACAAAAATTCGGGGAAGGTGCATTTTACAGTGGATTTTCCCGACGCGCCGTGCTACAATAGCCGCAGAGCACTTTTGCGGAGGAACACCATGCTGAAACTGATCTCGTGGAACGTCAACGGGCTGCGCGCCATCGTCAACAAAAACTTCGAAACCGAATTCCGTGCGCTCGATGCGGACTTTTTCTGCTTGCAGGAGACAAAATTGCAGGCGGGGCAGCTCGAGCTGCAATTCGACGGTTACGAAGCCTTTTGGAATTACGCCGAGAAAAAAGGCTATTCCGGGACGGCAATCTTTGCAAAGGAAAAGCCGCAAAATGTATTTTACGGGCTCGGCGACGCGTATTACGACAGCGAGGGGCGCGTGCTCACGCTCGAATACCCCGAATATTTCGTGGTGACCTGCTATACGCCGAATTCCCAGGACGGCCTTCGCAGGCTGGAGTATCGTATGAGCTTTGAAGACCGATTCCGCGCCTACCTTCGGAAATTGGACGCGCAAAAGCCGGTCATCTTCTGCGGGGATCTGAATGTGGCGCACGAGGAGATCGACCTTAAAAATCCGAAGCCGAACCGCGGCAATCCCGGATTTTCCGATGAGGAACGCGAGAAATTTTCCAAACTGCTCGCGGCGGGCTTTACCGATACATTTCGGTATTTCTATCCCGACTTGGCGGGTGCTTACTCCTGGTGGTCGTATCGCTTCCATGCCCGCGAAAAAAACGCGGGGTGGCGTATCGACTATTTCTGCGTGTCCGACCGCCTTTGTGAAAAGCTGATCGACGCATCCATCCACAGTGAGATCTTCGGCTCCGACCATTGCCCTATCGAACTGCAAATTGACCTTTAAAAGGGGATCGTATCTATGACCTACCGGCAAGCGGTGGATTTCTATCATTCCCGGCTGCGTTTCGGCATGCAGCCGGGCCTTTCGCGTATCAAGCGCCTTCTCCATGCACTCGGCGACCCGCAGGGAAAGCTGCGCTTTGTCCATGTGGCGGGCACGAACGGCAAAGGTACGACCGCCAATATGCTCAGCCGTATTCTGGTAGAAGCCGGGTATAAAACGGGCTTGTTCACGTCACCTTACGTGTTCTCTTTCTGCGAGCGCATGCAGATCGATCATCAAAATATCGGGGAAGCGGAACTCGCACGCATCACGGCACGTGTAAAAGCTGCGGTTGAAGAAGCGGAAAAAGCGGGGGAGGGTCCCACGGAGTTTGAGACGATCACTGCGGCGGCATTGCTGTATTTTTATGAGGCGCACTGCGACATTGTGGTGCTCGAGGTGGGGCTCGGCGGGCGGCTCGACTCTACCAACATCATCCCGTGCCCGCTTGTGAGCGTGATCACTTCCATAGCGCTCGATCACACTGCCGTGCTCGGCGATACGCTCGGGCAGATCGCCGCTGAAAAGGCAGGTGTTTTGAAAGAAGGCGGGCACTGCGTCACCACGGCGAACCAGCCGCCGGAAGCGATGCAGGTTTTGCGCACGACCGCCGAAGAACGGCACAACACGTTTACAGCGGCAGATCCAAAATGCGCTGAAACTTTGTCGGAAAGTCTTGGCGAGACGATGTTTCGTTACAGCGGCGAAACCTATACGATCCCGCTGTGCGGCGTGCATCAGGTGGAAAATGCCGTTACCGTCATAGAAGCCGCAAAACTTCTGCGCGGGGTCACAATGGAGCATGTGCGAACGGGGCTTGCGAAATCGGTCATGCACGGGCGTATGGAGCGGGTCGCCCGATGCCCCGATGTGCTTTTGGACGGCGGGCACAATCCCGAATGCGGACAGGCGCTGGCCGGCGTTTTGCGAAGGTTTGCGCCAAAGGATTTGACGGCGGTCATCGGGATGATGGAGGATAAGGACACAGCGCACTATTTGGCGCAAATTTTACCGTTTTGCCGCCGTGTGATCTTCACAAAGCCCGACAACCCGCGTGCGGCAAGTCCCGAAAGCCTTGCCGAAACTGCACAAAGCTTTCACAGTGAAGTCCGCTGTGTGTCCGATCCGCAAAAAGCGTATGAACAGGCGCTGTCTGTCACTCCCGAAAACGGCATGGTGCTTGTCTGCGGCTCGTTTTATTTGCTTTCAGATATCAACTTTTAAGTAAGAAAACGCAAAAATCCCCGACACGTCGTGCGGCGCGTCGGGGGTTTTTATGTTCTGGGCATACGGCTTTGCTTAGCGGTAATCCTCCCGCGTATTTAAGAATTTCTTTTCCTCCGGCAGCAGGTCAAGACCAATCGTGCCGCCCGGGTTCATCAAGTAATCGGGATCGAAATAGTTTTTGAGCACTTTGAATACGCCGTATTCCTTTTCGCCGATATACCCCTCCAGCCACGGGGCAAACATCTTGCCGATGCCGTGGTGGTGCGAAATGGCGGCGCCCGATTTCTGGATCGCGTCGAGAATGGTGGTGTGGTAGCGTTTGAATGCGTCCGCGTCGTTCATCTTGGTGATGAAAATGAAATACAGGTTCGCGCCCTGCGGGTAGCAGTGCGACATATGCGTGGTCACGACGGTGTTGGGCAGCGCGTGGCAGACCTTGCGCACGTCGCGGTGCACCTGCGCCATGTTCGACCAGTTCACGGTGCATTCCAGCGTGTCGGTGATGACGCTGAAATCCATCAGCGTGTCGCGCAGGTACGGGTCGTTGAAGCGGCCCTTTTCCCAGCTCTTTGTGACATAGCCCGTCATCGGCATCGCACCGTGCTTGAGCGCGATCTTGGCAATGTTTTTCGCCACGTTCTTGGAAAAGCCCTTTTCGCCGTCGGTAAAGCCTAAGAACATGCAGCGTTCCATGTCCTTAAAGCCGAATTTGTCAAGCAGGGGCTCCAGCGGGGTCTCATCCACGTTATAGAGCTTGAGCATCAGGTGCGTTTCCTCGGGATCGGAAAGGCGGAATACCGAGGAGTAGCCGCATTCGCACTGCATCATCTCGCGTGCGGCGTCCATAGCGATCTCCCAATTCTTGAACATGTAGGAGAAACGCTTGCGGTTTTCGGGCATCCAGCGGAACACGCGCAGCGTGACCTCTGTCAGCACACCGAATGTGCCCTCCGAGCCCATCATAATCTGGTTGAGGTTCGGACCCGTTGCTTCGCGCGGGTAATGGCTCGTAACAATGCGCCCGATGGGCGTCGCATATTTTTGCGAGAGCACGATGTCCGTGATCGTGCCGTAATAGGTGCTGTTCTGCCCGGCACCGCGCGTGACCGTCCAGCCGCCGACGCTGCTGTACTCAAAGGACTGCGGGAAGTGCCCGCAGGTATAAGCGCGCTTTGCGCCGAAGAGCTTCGGCGCGCTTTGCAGCGTTTCTTCGAGCTTCGGGCCGGACATGCCCGCCTGCACGGTGATGGTCTGGTCGGTTTCGTTAAAGCTGATGACCTTATTGAAGCGTTTGCGCATGTCAAGCGTCATCCCGCCTTTAACGGCCTCCATACCGCGCGTGACAGAGCTGCCGCCGCCGTAGACATACAGCGGGATCTTATTTTCAACCGCATATGCCACAAGCTGCTCGACCTGCTCGGTTGTGTCTGGATAGACAACTACATCCGGCAGATTTTCGATCTGCTTGTGCCGCAGACGCAAAAGGTCATAGCCCGTGCAGCCGTAAGCGACCGCAAGGCGAGGGTAGTCCTCAGTCGTTACGAACTCGTCGCCGACGATCTTTTTGAGCGCTTCGACATGCTTCGGGTCGATTTTGGAAGGGTAATCCGACAGATCGACCTTATCAAAGCCGATGTCGTCGGTGTAATCCTTGAAATCGTCGTCGGTCATTTTGAAGGTTTCCTTCATCAGCTTGTAAAGGGATTCCTTCGGGTATTTGAAAAATTCGGGGTCGCCCCAGCGGAAGATCGAACGGTAGCTGCCCTCCGGCGCGGGGGTCAGCACCCATTTCGGCTCAAAGCCCTTATACGGTTTGTTGCTCATTCAATATCTCTCCTTTTTGTGATTTTGATGATTCTGCGGTAAATGGGTTCCAAACGGCGGAAGACCTTATTGTACGCGCCCGTGTACAAGTCCATATAGGTCTCGTGCTCCGTTTTACGGGGCGTGAACACATCGGTCTCGTGCACCATATGTGCGATCGCATCGTCATAATCCCGGAAAACGCCTTTTGCAAGAAACGCGACCATCGCCGAGCCTACGGAGCAGGCCTCGTGCGTCTGGATGCGCTTGACGGGGACCCCGAACACATCTGCGGTGATCTGGCAGACGATGTCGCTGCGCGCGCCGCCGCCGCCGACGAATACTTCGTCGATATGCAGTTTGGCGCGTTTTTGCAGGATCTCCAGAGAGTGGTACAGCTCAAAGGCGATGCCCTCAATGATCGCACGGTAAAAATGCAAATGGGTGTGGTAGTCGGCAAAGCCGATAACCGCCCCGCGCGAGGTCGGGTTGATAACGCCCGGCGTCCAGTACGGCTGCAACAGCAGCCCCTCGCAGCCCGGCGGAAGACGCTCAATATATTTGTCCAAAAGCTGTTCGGGTGCGCAGCCCAGAACGCTTGCCTCTTCGCGCTCCGCTGCGCCGAATTCTTTCACGAACCAGGACACCAGCCAAAAGCCGCGGTAAATTTCGATCTCCGGGTTGAAAAGATGGTTCGGAACGGCAGGGTAGGCGGGCATGAACTGCTGCGGTTCCACGTAATTCTCCACGGCGATCTGCACGGTCGCGGTTGTTCCAAAGGAGATCGCGGCGCGGTTGGACTTTACGACCGAAAGCCCCAGTGTCTCGCAGCCCTTATCCGATCCCGTTGCGATCAGCGGAAGACCTGCGGGAACGCCGCTGTGTTGGGAGAATTCTTCTGTGATTTGCCCGATCACTTCGCCCGATTTCACAAGCGGGCACAGCTTTTCATTTTCCACGTAGCAGACGCATTTTGTAAAGCTCGAATCTTTTTTCCAAACACGGTGCTTGTAGTCAAAGGGAATGTGCCCGATCATGTTTGCCTCGGAATCCGCCAGCACACCTGTCATTTTGTAATTGAGATAGGTTGGCAGCATCACATAGTGCGCCGTTTTTTTCCAAAGCTCCGGCTGGTTTTGCCGGATCCAGTTGGAGGCGGAAGCACGGTAGAGGATCTTGCTTGCCTCCTCCATACCTGCCAAGCGGAAGATCCATTTTTTCCACAAGGGGAACGGATCGTCAAAATCCGCCTGTCGTTTGTCCAGCCACAAAATGATGTCGCGAAGCGGCTCGTTGTTTTCGTCCAGACACAGCACCGTATCGCGAATGGTCGTGATCGTCACGGCAAGGATGTTTTGCAGCTTATCCTTGTTGCGTTCGCAAACAACTTTTCCCGCTTCGCATATGCGGTCGTAATAAAAGTCGGGACGCTGCTCCGCCCATCCGGGATTGCGCGAATAATACGGTTCATCGTATTTGATCTGGTGAAAATCCGCAAAGCTGCCGTCGGGGCGAACCAACAGGCAGCGTGCGCTTTGCGTGCCGACGTCAAAGGTCAGCACGAGCTGTGTGTCATCCATGGCAGTTACCTCCCTTCACCCGTGTACAGCATATCGGACGTGGCAATAACGTCTACCCCAAGCCCCAGGACGTTTTGGATCACCGCATCGCCGCGCCGCACACGCTCTTTTACGACCGTATGGTTGATCTCCCGCATCACGTCAAATATGCGGTCTTTCGGGATGTCCGCGGAAACGCGGACGGGGAGTACCGGCGCTTCCGGAAAATCGGTGCGCACCGTGGAGCAGATGGTGCGCATGGGTGCCGTCATTTCGGAAACGGCAAACTGTTCGCCGCGCTTGCAGCTGTTGCCGGAGACAACATATGCACCGTCTTTTTCTTCAATGTGCATGGTGCAGCCGCGCGGGCAGACGATACAGACGAGCTCATCCATTTGCTTTCACCTCGATATCAAATTCGATTTTCGAAGATGCGTCCAACGGATATTTCGAAAAATCCACCGTCAGCCGTTCCATTTCCGGCGGACGCAGGAACGGATACTTTTTGGAAAATACCTCGTTCCCGTCTATCCGCATTTTAAAGGTGCAGTTGTTCAAAATGTCGCGGCTGCGGAAATACAGCACCGTTTCGCGGTTATCTGCATCCAGATCGAGCCGCTGCGGCACGATATAGGAGAGCATTTTTGTTGCGTTTATCGGTATTTCCTGTCGCTTTTTACGCACATACAGCGCCGCGTTTTTGCCTGCGCATTCGCCGCTTTCGGAAACATAGTCCACAAGGTCGTTCACATGTAAAGCGTTCCCGCAGGAAAATACGCCGTCCACCGAGGTCATCAGCTGTCCGTTGCACAGGGGGCCTTTGGTTTTCGGATCGATCTCTACGCCCAAGGATTCCGCCAGCTCGTTTTCGGGGATCAACCCAACAGACAATATCAGCGCATCGCATTCTATGATTTGTTCCGTACCGGCGAGCGGCTGCATTTTATCATCTACTTCTGCGATCTCTACGGCGGTCAGGCGGTCGTCGCCGAATACGCGCGTGACCGTATGGGAGAGATACAGCGGAATGTCATAGTCGTGCAGGCACTGGTGGATATTGCGCGTGAGTCCCGAGGGCGTGGGCTTTGCCTCGTAAACGCCCAGCACCTTGGCACCCTCCAGCGTGAGCCGCCGAGCCATAATAAGACCGATGTCGCCGCTGCCCAAAATAACACATCGCTTCGTCGGAAGCTCGCCTAAAAGGTTAGTTAAATGCTGCGCCGTACCTGCGGTGAATACGCCTGCCGGGCGCGTGCCGTGAATGGAGACCTGCTTTGCGGTACGTTCCCGGCAGCCGGTGGAAAGCACCAGCGTTTTGGCCTCGATCGTTTCTACGCCGTCACGCGAAACGAGCGTCACATGAAAGCCGCCGCCTTGTGCGGGTACGATGCGGGTCACAAAGGTCAGCGTCATCGCGGGGATATCCGCTTTGTGGAACGCATCGATAAACCGTTCCGCATATTCGGGACCCGACAGCTTCTCCCCAAATCGCACAAGCCCGAAGCCGTCGTGGATGCATTGCTTTAAAATACCGCCGAGCCGCGCTTCACGTTCGATAAGCAGCGTGTTCGCACCGTTCTCGTGCGCCGCTATTGCCGCAGCAAGCCCCGCAGGGCCGCCGCCGATAACGACCGTGTCGAATGTACGCATCCCTTTCCCTCCTTATTTCGTTCTGCCGAACGTAATGGTCGATTCCGCAGAGGATTTTTTGACTTCGCTTAAAGGCACGCCTAAAAACTCGGCAATGATCTGCATCACTGGCGGGGAACAGAAGCCCCCCTGGCAGCGTCCCATGCCGGGGCGCACGCGCTTCTTTACGCCGTCCACGGTCGGTACGCAGATGGGGGAGCGCAGAGCGTCTAAAATCTCCCCTTTGCTTACTTCTTCGCAGCGGCAGACCATAATGCCGTAATCGGGATTTTTGCGGATCATCTCGGCGCGCTGTTCATCGCTCATTTCCCGCAGAACGGGCACGCCGTGCCGGATGGGGGAAAAGTCTGCGTTCTTTTCCACCGCTATTTCTTTTTTGAGCATATCTACCGCCATGTCGGCGATGTCAAGCGCAACGGCGGGGGCTGTGGTCAGCCCCGGGGACTGGATGCCTGCGCAGTGGATGAGGTTTTTTGTCTTGCGCCCGCGCTCGATGATGAAGTCCTCTTCAAAGGTCGGGGCGCGCACACCGGTGAAATAGGTGATGATATCCCGCTCGGAAAGGCGCGGCATGGTCTTTTTCTGCTTGGCGAACACATGCTCAATGCTTTCCCTGCGCGTGGCGACATTTTCCTTTTCATAGGTTTCTACTGCGTCGGGTCCCACAAGCAGATTGTCATGCACCGTGTGCAGAATGCCGCCGCCCTTGGAGTGCGTCTTACTGCGGGTGATCTCTTTGATAGAAGCGATCGAGTGCATGAATGCCCCCGCTTTTTTGTCGAGAATGGAGTTTGTACCGCGCCGCGGATGAATGGAAAAGAAGCGGTCGCCTGCCATTTTGGCAATATCCTCTGAAAACACGCCGGCAGCGTTGATCACAAGATGCGGATAAATCGTGCCGCGGTTGGTTTCCACACTTTTGATTTTTCCGTTTTCGAGCTGCATGGAAAGTACGGCGGTGTTGAGCGCCACCTCTGCGCCGTTTTGCACGGCGTTTTCGGCATAAGCGATCGTCAGCCCGTAGGGACACACGCACCCTGAGGAGGGGTTGGATATCGCAAATTTGAATTCCTCGCCGAAATTCGGCTCTGCGCGGTGCAGTTCTTCGCCGGAGATCAGCTTGGTGTCGGAAATGCCGTCGTGCTGTTTGCGCCATAAGCAGTAGAGCGCCACAAGCGGCTTTAAGTATCCTTTATTAAAGCACACATATTGCCCTACACGCCGAAACGGTACGTCCAGCTCTTTACAGACCTGTGCATACATCGCATTGCCTTTTCGTATGTAGTGGTGTTTCAAAGAGCCTTTGGAAAGGTCAATGCCCGGGTGTACTTCGCCGTCGTTTCTGCCGGAAGCCTGCAGCGCAAGGTCAGGCTCTTTGTCTACGAGCAGAATATCGAGCTTCCATCTGGAAAGTTCTCGCGCGATGCTCACGCCCGAAATGCCGCCGCCGATAATCAGTACGTCGGGCTTTCTGCCATCCAGTGCATCATCGTGAAGAGACGGCAGACGCATCGGCGTGTCTTTTACCTCGTCACAGACGATGTCGTTGACAACGTGGGTGGTGCTGTATTTGGTCGCAGCAGTTTGGCAGGCATCCACCACGTCTTTCCATGTGGGCAAATGCCCCTGCAAAACGATGCATCCGTTGCGCAGTATCGCGCGCACCGCGCCGCCGTAGCGGGCATACAGCTTTTTATTGATCCTTACAAGCGACATGCGGCATCCGTCCTTTCTGCCAATGGTTCCGCAATTCCGAGCCAAGTCGGTTAAACGACCGACTTAATTCTTTTAATAGAATAGTACACTTTGTCGAATTTGTCAATAGTATATAAAAAAATAGGACAAGCTGTTAAAATATTATCAGATTTTTCGCTTTTTCGCGGAAAAGCGTTTACATATAGGTTCTTCCGTGTTACAATATGCGCAACGCAATTTGGAAAGGGGTGTGTGGATGGCGGCGCCCAGAAAAGAAAATGTCAAGGAGATCGTGCTCGACGCAACGGCAGCGTTGTTAAAAACAAATACATTTGCCGACCTGTCGCTGGCACAGATCGCAAAGGCGGCGGGCGTTTCCAAGGGGACGCTTTACTACCATTACAAAACCAAGGGCGAGATATTCTTTGATTTGACCGACCGCTACTTAAACGAACAGTGGGACGATTTCATCCGCTGGACGGAAAACAAGGAAAAGGACACATCCATCCGCCGCCTGGTCAAATATGTTGTTGAGCGAAACACGGCATCTTCGGAACTGCGTCTGCACCTGTTTTGTGAAGCGCAGACGGGGGACGAGGAATTGCGACAAAAGCTTGTAAAACGCTACGGCGAATTTCAAAAGCTCATCAGTGCAAAGATCTCGGAAAGAACCGACATTCCCGCAGACTTTCTGACGTGGCTCATTCTGCTCGTTTCCGACGGCATTATCGTGCAGGAGGCGATCGGCAACGCGGACTTTAACGCGGAAAGTTTTATTTCCACCGGCGCAAATCTTTTGGAAACGCTGCGGCTGCCGAAACCGGAACAATGAGAATTCCTGCCTTTTTCAGGCAGCCGTTTGACGCGGCTGCCTGTTTTTGATCTCAAAAAATTAAAATTTTTTACCACCTTTGCTCTTGCGTACAAAGCAAGCCCATGCTACAATAGCCAAACGAGCCAACACGCCCGGCTGGTCGGGCGTAAGGCAGGATAGATACGGAAAGGAGCGGCGCGGCAAATGCTCTTGCATTTTGTCCCTGCGCCGATAGGCGGTATGCAGACCGATTTTTATGAGGATCGATTAAAAGTTTATTTGGAAGCGCTTTGGGAAGCGTCTATAGCCGAAAAACAGCCCGTGGACGGTTTTTTATACAAGCCCTGCGGCTATAAATCGGGGAACGCGCTGCCCAAGGCGGACGAGAGCTTCCGTCCGTTCGGGCGTTTTGAACGCTGGGGCGGCGAGAAGGACGGACACGCATGGTTTTACAAGCGGCTGGAGATTCCCGATGCACTGCGCGGCAAAGATCTTGAACTGCGCATCGAAACGCAGGTGGACGGCTGGGATGCGGTCAACCCGCAGTTTATCGTTTATCTCGACGGTGCGCTTGTGCAGGGGCTTGACACTAACCATCGCGAGATTTTTCTTGACAATGCCAAGGCGTCCTACGAATTGTATGTGTACGCCTATGTCGGCAGCCTGTATGCGCGGCATTTGGAATTCAATGCGACGCTGTATCGTTACAATGACGAGCTGCGCCGCCTGTATTATAGCATCACCGTGCCGTATGAGATTACGCTGTATCTCGACCCAAACGAAAAGACCTATACGGACATTAAAACCATTTTGGAACATGCGCTGACGATGATTGATCTGCGCATGCCGCGTTCCGAAAGCTGTATGGCAAGCGTCCGCGCGGCGCAAGGCTATCTGGACAAAGCCTTTGCGGGCCTTCGCGGCAGTGAGGTAACGGCGCTTTGCATCGGGCATACGCACATCGACGTGGCGTGGCTTTGGACGCTTGCGCAAACGCGCGAAAAGGTGCTGCGCTCGTTTTCCACGGTGCTCACGCTCATGAAGCGCTATCCCGAATACAAATTCATGTCGAGCCAGGCGCAGCTGTATAAGTATTTGAAAGAGGAATCTCCCGAGCTGTACGCCGAGGTCAGGGAAATGGTGCGGCAGGGCCGCTGGGAAGTCGAAGGCGCCATGTGGGTCGAGGCAGACTGCAACCTGTCTTCGGGTGAAAGCCTTGTGCGTCAGATCCTGTACGGCAAGCGGTTCTTTATGCAGGAATTCGGCGTGGACTGTAAGGTGCTGTGGCTTCCCGATGTGTTCGGCTATTCTGCCGCACTGCCGCAGATCCTTCAAAAAAGCGGCGTCGATACGTTTGTGACCTCCAAGATCGGCTGGAACGAGACCAACCAAATGCCCTATGATTTGTTTTGGTGGCAGGGCATCGACGGCACCGAGGTTTTCACATTCTTTATGACCGCGCAGGATAAAAACCGCGGGGTAAAGCCCGCGTGCAACGTGACCTATAACGCCAAACTCAACCCATCGCAGCTGCAGGGCGCGTATGACCGCTTCCAGCAAAAGGAATTGAGCGATGAGGTACTCATCACGTTCGGCTACGGCGACGGCGGCGGCGGACCGACGCGCAAGGATCTGGAATATTACGATGTGCTCAAAAAGGGACTTCCGGGCGTGCCGAAAGCGAAAATGGAGTTTGCGGGCAGTATGCTTGCCCGTGCACGGCAGCACGCGCTTGAGAATCCCAAGACCCCGCGCTGGCAGGGGGAACTGTACCTTGAATACCATCGCGGCACCTATACCTCGCAGGCGAAAAACAAACGGTATAACCGCAAGAGTGAATTTTTATATGAAAAGGCGGAAACGCTCGGCGTTCTCGCGAATTTGCTTTGCGGCAGCGCTTATCCGCGCCGGACTCTGCATGACGGCTGGGAAACGATCCTCTTAAACCAGTTCCATGACATCATCCCCGGCTCATCTATCCACGAGGTGTATGAGGTCTCGCACGCACAGTATGAGAAACTGCTCCACGCGGGCAGTGAAATGGTCTCGGCAGCACTGGACGTGATCGCCGGAAGCGTACAGACCGACGGTGGGCTTCTGGTATTCAATCCGAATTCCTTTACGGCAAGCGGCACGGTGCAGGCAAACGGCGAGACCGTCTATGTGGAGCATATTCCTGCAAAAGGGTATCGCGTAGTTCCAAAAGGAACTGTTCGCGGCGCAGTCGCAGTTGGCGCGCGGGACATTGAAAACGACTTTTTCCGTTTGGAACTGGATGAAAGCGGCGCGCTGACGCGCATCTTCGACAAACGCTGCACACGTGAGGTGCTGCAAAACGGCGCGCGCGGCAACGTGATGACCGCTTACACGGATATTCCGCGCGACTATGATAACTGGGAGATCAGCAATTACTATCAAGAGCAGCCTTGGGAGCTTGCGGAAAACGCTGAGATCACGCCGATCTTTGACGGTGCGCGTGCAGGTCTTCGAATCGTCAAACGCTTTTTAAGCAGCACCATTATGCAAAAGCTGTGGCTGTACGATGACCTTGCCCGCATCGATTTCGATACCGAGATCGACTGGAATGAGCATCATTTGGTGCTCAAGACCGCTTTCCCCGTGGCGATCAATGCCGACAAGGCGACCTACGACATCCAATTCGGCACAGTAGAACGCCCCGCGCACAGCAATACAAGCTGGGACGCCGCGCGCTTTGAGGTCTGTGCGCACAAATTTGCCGATTTTTCAGAATACGGCTACGGTGTAAGCCTTTTGAATGATTGCAAATACGGCCACGATATCCACAACGGCGTGATGCGCCTGACCCTGCTCAAATGCGGCACTTATCCGGACGAGCAGGCGGATATCGGGCACCACGAATTTACCTACTCGCTTTATCCCCATGCGGGGGATTTCCGTGAAGCCGGGACGGTACAGCAGGCGTATCTGCTCAATCAGCCCTTGTGTGCCGTATCGGTCGGTGCACAGCAGGGCGTGCTGCCTGACGCGTATTCGCTGCTTGAGACGGATCGTGAAAATGTCATTATAGAGACCGCCAAATTTGCTGAGGGCAGCGACGCCGTGATCGTGCGGTTGTATGAGGCGTATAACGCCCGCACGGACGTCACGCTTACAGCGGGCTTTGATTTCAAACGCGCTATGCTCTGCGACCTGATGGAAAACGAAGTGCAGGCGCTCGAAGCCGACGGCAGAACGGTCAAACTGCCTGTTTTGCCCTATGAGATTTTGACCGTGAAATTCGAGCTGTAATGTAAACGGATCTTATAGAAAACAGCCGTGGAAGTCTGCGCTTCCACGGCTGTTTTCTGATTTATCAAACGGCAGATGCCGCACAAATTTGCCGATAATAGCTTTCCATATCAAAATCGTCTAATGCGCTGTCCTTTTTGAGATACAGCGGGTGGTGCGGATGTCCTTTCTTAGAGATCGCGCCTGCCGATACCCATCGGACGCTGTTTTCAAGTCCCAGCGCAATCATTTCGCGCAGGCACAGATTTAAATATTTGCGCTTCTCCACGATGTTGCCCCATGCCGCCCAAACCACGGGTGTGCCTTTGCACAGCGACAGTGCGTACGCAAATGCCTTTTTGTTCTGCGCATGCAGGTGCTTGTTAAAATTTTGCTCCATATCATCTGGGTTTGTGGCGCGCTGGGCATAAATATTGAGCATAATAAAGCTGTCAAAGCCGTTGTAAAGCGCAATGCGCTCGGCGGATTTGAGCGTGTTGTCAAGCTGATCCGGCGCGGCGGTCGAGGGGTTGATGCCGAAGCAGATCAGCGGATTTTCCCCGCGCGTACCGAGTATGTAGCGGTATTCTTCGTAATGGTTCGGTACAAACAGCCAGCGTGCAGCGTCGTATTCGTGAGATGGCAGAAGCGCCGCCTGCAAAGCGGGGTCAAAGTCAAAAATTTCTAAGTCGGATGTTTCACATTGCGGGATGTGCAAAAGAACGCCTCCTTACTTTTCCGTAAATTCTGCATGCCACGAAAACGAAAACCGCTCGCCTGCGGGGAGCGAGACAATACCGCGCTTTTCGGAAAAGTCCGCTGCCGGCGTATAGCCGTCGTTGACGCCGTACCACGGCTCGATGCACACAAACGGGGCTGCGGGCTTCGCCCAAACGGCAAGGAAAGGCGCATTGCCGAAATGGAAGCGCACCGCACTGCCGTCCTGCCGCTCCAGCGTAACGAAATCGGAGCGTACATGCTCGAAGATCAGCGCATCCTTGTCAAACAGATGTTCCGTGAGCGCAAGAACGCGGCTGTCTGTCAAAATACGATCACGCGCGTCGGTCAAAAGGGAATCTGTGTCAATGCGCAGGCTATTAAGCGTTTCCGCTTTTTCAAACAGCAAGCGGTCGCCGAGCGCACAGTTGAAGGCGGGGTGCGCCCCGATGGAAAAATATATTGTACGTGCATTTGGGTTTTCCACCGTGTGCGTCACGGTGAGGGCGTTTCCGGAAAGTGTGAAGCCCACGAACAAACGGTACGCAAACGGATAGTTTGCAAGCGTTTCTTCGTCGCTCTCCTGCAAAAAGACAAGTTCGTCTGCCGTTTCTTTTACAAGCGAGAAATCCCGATGCCGCGCAAGGCCGTGGCGGATGATGGAATAGGGTTGCCCGTCGATGCGGCAGGTATCGTCCAGCAGCCTTCCGATAATGGGGAATAAGATCGGCGACTGTCCTGCCCAGATGCGTTCATCGCCCTGCCACAGAAATTCCTTTCCGCTTTTTGTCGAACGAACGCTTGTAAGCGTCGCGCCGAACGGTTTTACGCGAACAGTCAGTTCTTCGTTTTGTAAAGTAGGCAGCATAGATAAACCTCCTGTTTTTATAGATGCTTATGACAAGATTCCTGTTGACATGCAAAGACGTACACTTTATAATGATACAAATTTGCCTATGAAAGGGAAAGGCGGCAAATTATGCTTCGGTATATTTTGAGCGCGGCGGCAGCGTATCTGCTGGGCTCTTTGAGCTTTGGAATCATTTTTTCCAAGGCGAAGTATAAAAAAGACATCCGCGATTTCGGCTCGAACAACGCCGGCGCGAGCAACACCCTGCGTACCTTTGGCAAGGGCGCGGCAGCATTTGTATTTCTGTTTGATGCGCTCAAAGGTGCCGTAGCAGTTCTTTTGGCCAGATATTTGCTTTGCGGCGACGCGAACGCGCAGCTTTGCGCCTATCTTGCCATGCTGTTTTCCGTGCTCGGCCATATGTTCCCCGTGTTTTTCGGCTTTCGCGGCGGCAAGGGCGTGGCAACCACCTGCGGTGCGCTTGCCGCTTTACAGCCTGTGACGCTGCCGTTTGTATTGGTTGTATTTCTGATCGTGTTAGCCGCTGGGAAAATGATCTCGCTTGCCTCTGTAGTCTCGGCGGCACTGCTGCCGATCGCGACCTTCGTGCTCTGCCTTGCGCGGGATGCTCCGGCAAGGCTCCCGACGGCAGTGACAGCAATCCTTGCCGCTTTGGTTATCTTTATGCACCGTGAAAATCTGCGCCGGATTTTGCGCGGGGAGGAGCGAAAGCTCGGCGAGGATAAGGTCGACCCGAACGCCGAAGATCAGAAAGAGGGCTTGAAATAAAAGCAAAGCACACCCGCCGCATGAATCAGAAACAAAGCGGGCAGCCCGATCATAAATTTTTTATGCCGCGTTTTGTGGCGGATGAGCTGCATAACGATAAACATCGGCAGCGCCGCGCCGCAGGCGGCGACCAAAAGGAGAGTCCGTTCGGGGACTCTTCTTTTTTTATGCTTCGCGGCGTATTTATCATAAACCGTCATACCGCAGCCAAGCACTGCCATACAAATGAAAATATACAAAAGAATGTCCGATAAGCGCATCCGATCACCCGTCTGTACTCTACCGCATTTGCGCGACTTTGTCAATCGAGAGGAAACAAACCATGAAACGAAAAGGCATTTTCATTTGCATTTTGCTGTGTGCCGTCGCCGCTGCGGCGGCATGGGGGCTGCACCAAACGTATGGTACGCAGCAGGAGAACACGAACCAAACGACCGCCCCGCAGCAGCAAGAGAATATGTCGGAGGAAATGCGTGCGGTCTGGATCTACTATAACGAGCTTTCCATGCGGGATGTGAACGGCGGTACAAAAGAGCAGTTTACCGAAAAGGCGGAGGAAATGACTGAAAACATCCACGACGCGGGCTTAAATACCGTGATTTTGCAGGTGCGCCCGTTCTGCGACGCCTTTTATCCGTCCGAGATTTTCCCGTGGAGCGCGTATCTTACGGGAACGCAGGGGCAGGGGGTAGACTACGACCCACTCGAAATTTTTCTTGCCTGCGCAAAAGAAAAAGGGCTTTCCGTTCAGGCGTGGTTCAATCCGTACCGCGTTCTGCTTTCCACGGACTGGGATAAACTCGCGGACACCAATCCCGCAAAGCAATGGTACCGCGCGGGGAAAACCGAAAATTTACTGCTTACGGATTCAGGTATTTACCTAAACCCTGCGTCCAAGGAAGCGCAGGCGCTTATCTTAGACGGCGTGCGCGAGCTTCTTACAAAGTATGACCTGGACGCCGTGCACATTGACGATTATTTTTACCCGACTACAGATGAAAACGTGGACAGCGAGCAGTACGCTGCCTATACATCGGCAGGCGGTAAACTGTCGCTTTCCGACTGGCGGCGTGAGAATGTCAATACATTTATGAGCGGGCTGTATGCGGCGGTCAAGGCAACAGACCCGTCCGTGCAGGTCGTCGTAAGCCCCGGCGGCGACATTGTACGCAATTATGAAACACTTTATGCCGATGTTGCACGCTGGGCGCGTGAGCCGGGATTTTTGGATGTGCTCATGCCGCAGCTTTACTACGGCTTTAAAAACGAAAGCCTGCCGTTTTCCGAGACAGCGGAAGAATGGGCAAATCTCGAATTGGCAGACGATGTGCAGCTTTGCTTCGGGCTTGCCGCCTACAAATGCGGTAAAGAGGACACATATGCGGGAACGGGCAAAGCAGAGTGGCAGCTATCAAGCGACATCCTTTCACGTCAGCTTACGCTTTGCCGCGGGCTTTCGCATTACGGCGGCTTTGCGATTTATTCCTATTCGTCAATTTTTTCGGAAAATTCTACGGAAAATGCAAAAAAGGAGTGGCAGAATCTCAAAAATATGCTAAAATAAAATAATATAGGCGTTGTCAAAGAGGGATGTTATGAAAAAGAAAGTTTTGCAGCGGATTATTGCGACGATTCTGCTGACGCTTTTCTCGGTCCCGATCGCTTTCGGTGCAGTATACCAAGGTGTTTTGACGGCGGCTGAAACTGCTTCGGCGCAGGAAGCGCCGACCGAGACCACCTATGCCGCGCCTGAGACGACCACCGAGCCGCCCGCCACATTGGCTGTTACGTCACCCGAGCAGACCGAGCTTGCAGTGGACGAGCCCTTTGTAAATTTGCGCGGAACGTGTGCGGTGCATCTGCCTTTAACTATAAACGACGTACCGGTTACCGTTGCGGCGGACGGCATATTTTCCTATGACTGTCCGCTTGTCCCGGGTGAAAACACGGTGACGGTCACAAACACGGACCTTACGTTTACCTATACGGTTACATACGATTTGCAGGTCATTCGCGCCGTCAGCCCTGCGAAGTCCGTCACGATGAACGGCGGGATGAAGATGGAGTTGAGCGCCGAGGCGCTGGAGGGCGCTACGGTCACGGCAAAACTCAACGGGCAGACGGTTCGCCTTTCTCCTGTTGCGGATTCCGACGACGGGACGGGCCTTGTCGAATACAACGGCGAATTCACCGCGCCCGCTGCGCAATATTCTGCACAGAAGCTCGGAAAAGTCCGCTTTACAGGTACCATAGACGGCTATTCGCAAACCGTTTCTGGCGCATCCGTCACGGTCAATAAAATCGAGTACCCCGACATTGAGATCGACGAGGGCGCAGGCACTGTTAAGCCGCCCGTCATTTCCGGAGACGGCTATGTTGAGGTGCTTTCGCCCACACAGGATTACGGCAACGGCAGCGCGCGCGTATTGCGTGTGACCGCCGACTATGCCGAGACCTGTCCCGGCGACACGGCGGACGACAAGTCCGACCCGCGGTGTACCCCGTTTTTGAAGGGCATGTACGACTATGTGGTCGGTACGGGGACCTTTGACGGCAAGGATTACTATATCACCAAATCCGGCTACAAGGTGGAAACAGCGCAAAGCGAGAGCTTTGACGGTTATGTTCTGCCTGCCAATACGATCTCCGTACACAAGTGTTACACTGATGATGAGACCAACCTGATCTTAACGATGAATTGGAAAGCGCCGTTCATTTCGGAACTGAAAGAGCAAAGCTATTATAAAGGCTATGCCGGGCGCGTGTTCAATGTCACGGACTCGACCGCGCAGTATATCGATTTCAAGTTCTACTATACCAATGCTGCGGAAGGGTCGTTTGATTTCTCCGGCAGCAACGTGATCTCCCGCGCCGAGTGGGTGAATGTCGGGCAGAACGGTACCACGACCCTGCGTGTATATCTGAAAAGCCGCGGCGACTTTTACGGCTATCGCGCCTATTATTCGTCCGATAACCGCCTCGTGATCAGCTTCCAAAACCGGCCTTCTTCGGTATCCGATGCGGTCATAGCGCTCGACCCCGGACACGGCGGGCGCGACCCCGGCGTGATCGGTGTCAATGGGATGTATGAGTCCGAGGTGAATCTGCGTATCTCCGCGCTTGTCAAGCAGAAGCTCGAAGCAGCGGGCGTAGACGTAGTGATCTTCCGAACGGGGAATCAAACGATCGAGCTGGAAGAGCGGCAGGCGAAAGCGCGTGCGGCGGGGGCAAACGCCTTTGTGTGCCTGCACAACAATTCCTCTACCTCGGGTTCCGTGAGCGGCACGGAGGTCTATTATTACCGTGCATTCTCCCAGCCGCTTGCCGCGAGCATCCACGCCCAGCTCGTCACGGCGTGGCGCGGGATCTATGCGAACAATTCCGCCATGCTCAATAAGGTCGTCCCGAACGACGGCGGCGTGCGGTTCTATCCATTCAAGGTCACGCGCATTGAGGAGTGCCCCGCCGTGCTTGTGGAATGCGGCTATCTTTCCAATGCGACGGAATGCGGCGCTCTCGCGCTGCCGCAAAATCAGGAAAAGCTTGCCGAGGCGGTGAGCAACGGCATTATTCGGTATTTGCAGGCGAATTGCGCCTGAAGTATAAAAGCTATCACCAAGGATGTTTCTAAGCAAGAGGTGTGAACATGAAGAAAAGGAAAGTGCTCGTTTCCCTGCTGCTGGCGGTTGTGCTTTTGTGCACGGCGATGCTGCCCGTGCTCGCGGCGACCACAGGGGAGGTAGTCACGCAAAGCAGTCCGCTGCGTGTGCGCACAGGTCCCGGTACGGGGCACAGCGTTAAATATCAGGACGGCGAAGTCGTGCAGCTGCCGAAGGGCAGCCCGGTCTCCATCCTCAAAGAGGTGCCCTGCGACGACGGCACGACAAGTTATACCTGGTATCGCATTGAAGCGACCTTCAACGGCAAGATCGTTTCCGGTTATGTCGCATCGATCTATGTCGCCGTGTCCTCAACGGATCCCGGCGACTCCGATGATACCGGCGGCAGCACGGCAGTAGATATTTACGATGTTCCCGAACCGTATCGTCCTTACCTCATCGACTTAATGGAGGCGCATCCGAATTGGACGTTCACCTTTTACGATACGGGGCTTGACTGGGATGACGTGCAGTATAATGAGTCCTATGCAGGCAAACCGTTCCGCAACGTCATCAGCCCATCATCCAACAGCGCATATCGTTACAAGGACGCAAACGGGCAGTATTTAAAATCCGCCGAAGGCTGGTATCAGGCGTCCGACCAGACTATCGCATATTACATGGATCCGCGCAATCTGATGACGGAATCGCGTATTTTTCAATTTGAGCTGCTTTCCTATGACGAGGATCTGCAAACGCTTGCGGGCATCGAAGCGGTTCTGGAAGGCACGTTCATGGACGGTAAGACCATCACCGCCACGGACGGCAGACAGGTTACATATGCGCAGGCAATCCTGGAGGCTGCCGAGCAGTCGGGATCAAGCGCCTATTTCCTCGCGACCAAGATCATTCAAGAGGTCGGCAGGAACGGCAGCGGCTCCACAAGCGGCAACTATACCTGCAAGGATGGCTCTGTCATAACCGGGTATTATAATTTTTTTAATATTCAAGCGACCTCTTCAAGTAATGATCCGATCAAGCAGGGCTTGCAGTATGCTGCCGGCAGCGGCAGCTACGGCAGGCCGTGGAATACACCGTACAAGGCGATCCTCGGCGGCGCGGAGTGGATCACCAGCGGTTATGTGACCTGCGGACAGGACAGCATCTATCTGCAAAAATTTGACGTGGACAGCAGCGACGGCAGGCTGTATTGGCACCAATACATGACCAATGTCCAAGCGGCGTGCAGCGAAGCGGGCATTACCTATAATGCTTATCGCGACAACAATTTGCTTTCGCAAAACTTTGTGTTTGCAATTCCCTTGTATAACGACCTGCCGGCGGAACGCTGCCGCTTGGTGGGGGATACCTCCGTCGATCCCGACCCAATTCCCGATCCCCAGCCCGAACCTGAACCCGAGCCCGAACCGGAACCCGAACCCAGCGGTGTGACGGGCGATTTGGACGGCGACGGCAAGGTAAGCGCCACGGACGCACGTCGGGCACTGCAAATCGCAGCAGGCTTGCGCGATGTCAGCGAAGCGCTCTTCCCGCAGGCAGATGTGGACAAAAGCGGTGCAGTAAATGCGACGGACGCACGCTGGATCTTGCAGGCGGCGGCCGGACTTCGCAATTTGGCTTGACCAACGACCAACAAAAAACGGAGATCTGTTTCGGCGGGTCTCCGTTTTTTGCAGAGTTTCTACGGTATGTATAGACTTTTTCGGCAAAATGTGTTAGGCTGTGACTGCAAAATACAGGCGGTAAAGTCTGCCAAAACAGAATAGGAGATCCCCATGCGTAACCAGAAGATCCAACGGATTTCAATTGATACACCTCTTTTAAAGATCGGCATCATTTCCGACACACAGCTGCCGCCGACCAGAGGCGGGCTGAAAAGAAAGGACACCTATCTGCAAAGCCTGCGCCGCGCACTTTCGGCATATCGGGAGATGCAGGCGGATATGGTGCTGTTTGCAGGGGATATCGGCGATCTGGGCACGCGCTTTGCCTTCCGGACATATCGCCGCGCGCTTCAGGAAGCCTTTGACGGTACGCCGACCGTGGTGCAGACCATTTTGGGGAACCATGATTATTGGAACAAGAGCTTTTTGACTGCTGTGCCGCACCGCCATGCTTTTCGGCGCATTATCGGGCAGTCCCCGTGGACGCATTATGTGGTCAACGGATTCCATTTTATCGGTGCTTCGCCGAATTGCGGCAGTATGACGGCGGGCTACAAGAAAGTACTGCCGTGGCTGAAAGAGGCGCTGGATACGGCGGCAGCGGAATCCGACGGCAAGCCGATCTTTGTAATGACGCACAACCAGCCGCGCGATACCTGTTACGGTGCGGACGAATGGGGCGATGATACGCTTGACGAGCTGTTCTCGCAGTATCCGAACCTTATCAGCTTCAGCGGGCACAGCCATTATTCGATCCTCGACGAGCGTTCGGTCTGGCAGGGAAAATACACCGTGTTCAGCACACAGTCCCTCTCGTACACGGAGCTTGAAACGGGAAAAATCAACGGCACCATCCCGCCGAACGCCGAAGAAACGCCGATGGGCTTCCTTTTGGAGCTTTCCGAAGATACTTTCCGTCTGCGCCGCCTGTGCTTTGCGGAAAACGGCGTGACCGAGGAAAAGCCTGATTGTCCGTGGGAGTTCCCCATGCCGTATCAAAATGACGGCAGATATGCTTTTGACAAACGAAAGGCTGCAAACCGTCCGCCCGAAATGCGTGCGCAGACTGCACAGGCTGTGCTGGACGGCGGTGAAATACGTTTCACGTTTGATGCGGGCACGGACGATGACTTTGTGCACAGCTATAAGGTCGTGACAAACGACGGAAAAGAATTCCTGTTTTTTAGCGATTTTTATAACGGGCTTACGCGCATGCGCGCGCGTGTTACACTGGCTTTGCCCGTATCACGGCTTTCGGAGACCTCGCAAAGCGCTCGTATTTACGCGGTAGACAGCTGGGGCGAGCAAAGTGTGGATTTTGCCGAAACTGTTCTGCCGCAGCGTCCCGAAAAATAAAACTTTTAATAAAGCGAAAGGGGAGACCGAATTGCCCTTAAAGCTGATTCGAAACGATATTACAAAGGTCACGTGCGATGCGATCGTCAACGCAGCAAATTCTACGCTCTTAGGCGGTGGCGGCGTAGACGGCGCCATCCACAAGGCGGCGGGCAGGGGGCTTTTGCTCGAATGCATGAAACTCGGCGGCTGTAAGCCGGGGCAAGCCAAGATCACAGGGGGATATCGGCTTCCCTGCAAATATGTTATCCATACCGTCGGGCCGAAATGGCACGGCGGCAAGAACGGGGAGAAAGAGACGCTGCGATCCTGCTATCGGGAATCCCTGCGCCTTGCGGAAGCACACGGGTGTGAGAGTGTTGCTTTTCCGCTGATTTCTGCGGGGGTGTACGGCTATCCGAAAGCGCAGGCGTTCCGCGTGGCGGTCGATGCCATCACCGAATACCTGGTGACGAGCGATCTGCTCGTCTACCTCGTCATTTTCGATACAGCCGTGTACCAGATCAGCGAAAAACTCTACGGCGATATCGCCGCATATATTGATGATTGTTATGTAGAGCAGCACACCGACGCACAAGCAGAGCGAAACAGACGCATGTACGGCGTCGAGAGCATGCCGCTTGCGTCTGCCCCCACAGCCGTTCCCTTTATCCCGGAAAAGTCGAATGAAGGCACGCTTTTGGCAGAGAGCATAACCGCCGCATTTCAAATAACGCCTGAAATTCCCGGCGAACGGCAGCCCGACGATTTGGAACAGGCACTGCAACAGCTGGACGAGAGCTTTTCGGAAATGCTGCTGCGCAAGATCGACGAAAAGGGCATGACGGATGCGGCTTGCTACAAAAAGGCGAACATCGACCGTAAGCTGTTCTCCAAAATTCGCAGCAATCGGTTGTATAAACCAAGCAAGCCCACAGCCCTTGCCTTTGCCGTCGCGCTGGAGCTGCCGCTTGAGGAAACAAAAGACTTGCTCCAAAAGGCGGGCTTTGCCCTGTCGCACAGCAGTAAGTTTGACATCATTGTGGAATACTTCATCTGCCATGGGGTGTATGATATTTTCGAGATCAACGAAGCATTGTTTGCGTTTGACCAAAACTTACTCGGGAGCTGATTTGTCGCTTTCCAGGCGACCAAAACCATATTCCAAAAAGGTATACTGTGGCTGCAAGGTCAAAGATTTGCAGCCACAGTATTTTTTTGGAGGTTTCAAACATGGAAGAAAACAGAAAGAACAACACGACAGAGCTGGTATTCATCTTGGATCGCAGCGGCTCTATGTCCGGCTTGGAGGGCGACACCATCGGGGGCTTCAATGCAATGCTTGAGAAGCAGAAAAAGCAAACAGGCGATTGTTTTGTCACGACGGTGTTGTTCGATCATGAGATCATCACGCTGCATGACCGCCTGCCGCTTGCGCGCGTGCCGTTGATGACGGGAAAGGACTACACCGTGCGCGGCTGCACGGCGCTGCTCGACGCCGTGGGCAGCACGATCCGGCATATCGTGAATATTCACCGCTATGCGCGTCCCGAGGACGTTCCCGCACATACGCTGTTTGTCATCACCACCGACGGTATGGAAAACGCCAGCCATGTATTTTCTGCCGGGCAGGTTCGCGCCATGATCGGAAAAGAACGCGACCAATACGGCTGGGAGTTTCTTTTTCTGGGCGCAAACATGGACGCCGTGCAGACTGCGCGTGACTTCGGGATCGGGGAGGATCGCGCCGTGACCTATCAGTGCGACAGTGTGGGTACACAGCTAAATTATGAGGTGCTCAGTGATACCATCGGCAGTTTTCGCATGAATGCACCGCTTTCCGTCGACTGGAAAAGCCGCATCGAGCAGGATGTGAAAAAGCGGAAAAAGAATAAGTAAACGTTTACAACCGGGCGTGCGAAGCAAAATCGCACTCCCGGTATATCCTGCACGAAAAAATTGTAAAACGCGAACACATTTTAGCATTTCAAAACTGCAAAAAAGAAAAATTTATTGTTGCTTTTTCCCGGGAAATCCGTTATACTATATTCACGTCAAAAATGCCGGTGTGATGGAATTGGCAGACGTGCTGGACTCAAAATCCAGTGGTAGCGATACCGTACCGGTTCGACCCCGGTCACCGGCACCAGGCTGAGCCTGGACGCAATTCGCGTTCCAGGTTCGGCTTTTTCTTTTGCCTTGCCTGCTCGCGCTTATGGTGGGTATTTTTTGTCAACGCTTTCCGGTCGAGAGCCTCGACACGTAACTCGCGTGCGGGGCTTTTCCTTTTCGGAGAGTTTGGAGCTCGCGTCAAAAGCAATATTTTTTATTAAAAGAAAACGGCAACTTTCACACGAAAGCCGCCGTTCTCTTTTTGTATTGATTTTAACTTATTCAAACAGCATCAGCAAATACCCGGCTGCAACAGCGGAGCCGATGACGCCTGCCACATTCGGGCCCATGGCATGCATCAAAAGGAAGTTGGTCGCATTGTACTTGCGCCCCTCTACCTGCGATACGCGCGCCGCCATCGGTACGGCGGAAACGCCTGCGGAACCGATGAGCGGATTGATCTTACCTTTGGTGATCAAGTTCAAAAGCTTCGCAAACAACACGCCGCCCGCTGTGGAAAAGGCGAATGCCAACAAACCGATCGCAATGATCAGCAGCGTTTTGAAATCCAAAAAGGTTTTGCCCTCTGCCGTTGCGCCTACCGAAACGCCCAAAAGGATCGTCACGATATTGCAAAGCGAATTCTGCGCCGTATCGCTCAGACGGTCAGTGACCCCGCTTTCCCGAAGCAGGTTGCCGAGCATCAGCATGCCGAGAAGCGGCGCGACAGACGGCAGGAACAATATGCACAGCACGGTGACAACAATGGGGAAAATGATTTTTTCCGCTTTGCTGACCTTGCGCAGCTGCTCCATTTTGATCTCACGTTCTTTTTTGGTTGTCAAAAGGCGCATGATCGGCGGCTGGATCAGCGGAATAAGTGCCATATAGGAGTATGCCGCTACAGCGATCGGACCGAGCAAGTGCGGCGCAAGCTTGGATGTCAGATAAATCGCCGTCGGACCGTCCGCACCGCCGATGATCGCGATAGATGCCGCTTCTTTTGCGGTGAAGCCATCAAAGCCGGGGATCATCCCACTGCAAATCGCGATGATGAACGCGACATAAATGCCGAGCTGCGCCGCAGCGCCGAGCAAAAGGCTCGAAGGATTTGCGAGCAGCGGCCCGAAATCAGTCATCGCGCCGACCGCTAAGAAAATCAGGCAGGGGAAGATACTGGATTTTACGCCGGAATATATCAGACGCAAAACACCTGTGTCATACCAGTGCGCCCCTTCCACGACCTCTCCCTCATAAGAGGAGAGCATCAGCGGATCATACATGATATCGGGGTAGACGTTAACAAGCAGCATACCGAAAGCGATCGGCAGAAGCAAAAGCGGCTCAAATTTTTTGACGATCGCAAGATACAAAAGAACAAAGGATACCGCGATCATCACCCAGTTTTGCCAGCCGAGCGACAAAAAACCGGATTCTTGCAAAAGTTCGGAAAGTGCATGAAAAACGGACATGGTGCAATTGCACCTCCTTACCCGATGTAGGCGAGTGCTTCGTCTGTTGCGACCGTGCTGCCCTTGGTAGCAGTCACGCTCGTGACCGTACCGGAAATGGGCGCGACGATCTCATTTTCCATTTTCATAGCTTCAAGAACGAACATGACATCGCCTGCATTGACCGCCTGACCTGCCTGCACGTTGACGCTCAAAATCGTGCCGGGCATCGGCGCATTGACTGCCGTGCCGGAAGCCGGTGCGGGCGCTGCGGCAGGAGCTGCCGGTGCGGGAGCAGGGGCGGCAACAGGAGCCGGCGCGGGTGCAGGTGCGGGGGTAGGCACCGGGGCGGGAGCAGCGGGAGCTGCCGGAGCAGGTGCTGCCGTCGCTGTGCCGCCGATGCTTGCAAGCAATTCATCGGTTGCAACGGTACTGCCCTTGGTGGCAAGTACTGCCGAGATCTTACCGTCACAGGGGGCGACGATCTCATTTTCCATTTTCATGGCTTCAAGCACAAAGAGAACTTCTCCTGCTTTGACGTCCTGCCCAACCGAGACATTCACGCTTAAAACCGTGCCGGGCATCGGTGCTTTGATGTCTGTGCCGCCTGTGACCGTAACAGCAGGTGCTGCAGGTGCAGGAGCAGGGGCAGCAACAGGAGCCGGTGCGGGTGCCGCCGCAGGGGCAGGTGCAGCTGCGGGAGCGGGAGCGGCGACAGCGGCGGGCGTGACAGCAGTCACGATCGCTTCGCTGTGTTCATCGACCTCTACCTCATAATTTTTGCCGTTCAATGTAACAATATACTTCATGTGGCTTCTCCCTTATTCTTCAATGGCTTTAATGGATTTGAATTCCAAATGGTTGAGCGGGATCCCGCTTTCGTTCGATATGATCGCCATAATGACAGCAGCGGATTTTTCATCGCAGTCGTACAGCTCCAACTGTCCGGCAGATTGATTTTCCGGCAGGGGGGTGCCGTTCACAACAGGTGCTGCGGGTGCGGGGGCTGCACTTTGCGCGACAGACACAGGCGTGGTTGGCGCTGCTGTTGCTTCTTCTTCGCTCTGTTGGCCCTTGCCCTGTGCGGCGCGAACACCCTTGGAAATGAGCAGCACCAAAACGGCGAGCACAATGAGAACAATCAAAACCACGATCATACCCGTGGAGGAAATGCTGAACGCTTCCCCGACGGACATACCGCTTTCGGCGGCAAGTACACTGAGATCCATGTTCGTCCCTCCTTACTCGACCTTGGTAATGGCATAGGTGAAGGTGTTATGCTTCTTCTCCTCGCGCTCTTTCAGGAAGGCCTCCGCCTGCGTCGGGAAAGCAATATAAGAAAGCACGTCCTCATCGCTGTGTGCAAGAGCACCGATTTCTTTTTTTGCCTTTTCAAAACCGGGCTCCAGCGTATCTGCAAAGCGGCAGGTGATGGGCTGCTCGTCACCGAGTACCTTTTTCTGAAGATCCTTATCGATCTCGCCGGGCGCTCTGCCGTATTCGCCGCGGATATACGCCTTGACTTCTTTCGAAATGTTTTTATACCGTTCGCCTGCAAGCACATTGGCGGTCGCCTGTACGCCGACCATCTGGCTCATAGGCGTGACCAGCGGGGGATAGCCGAGATCCTTGCGCACACGGGGCGTTTCAGCAAGCACCTCTTCAAATTTATCCATTTTGTTTTGCGCGGTAAGCTGTGCTACAAGGTTCGAGAGCATGCCGCCGGGAACCTGATAGTTAAGTGCATCCGTATCGGTGGAGAGCACTACGGGGTTGAGCTGCCCGTTTTCCAGATATTTTGCTTTAATGGGCTTGAAGAAGTCATTGATCTCTTTAAGCACATCCGTGTCCAAATCAACTTCATAGCCCTCTTGAGCCAGCGCATACGCCATAGTCTCGGTCGGTACCTGCGAGGTGCCGCCGGAGAAAGAAGAGATCGCCGTATCAATCACATCGCAACCCGCTTCCACAGCCTTTTGCAGTGTCAGCATGCCCAGTCCCGTTGTCGAATGCGTGTGCAGGATGATCGGGACTTTTACGTTTTCCTTGAGCGCCTTTACGGTGTCGTAGGCTTCCTGCGGGCCCATGATGCCCGCCATATCCTTGATGCAGATGGTCTGGCAGCCAAGGCTTTCCATCTCTTTCGCGAGCTTGACATAGGCTTCGAGGTTGTGGATAGGGCTTTTCGTATAGCTGATAGCGCCCGAGGCAATCGCGCCGTTTTTGAGGGTTTCGTCCACCGCTACTTCGATGTTGCGCACGTCGTTGAGTGCGTCAAAAATGCGGATGATGTCAATACCGTTCTGCACGGATTTTTGTACGAATTTGCGTACTACGTCGTCGGGATAATGCTTGTAGCCGAGCAGGTTTTGCCCGCGCAGCAGCATTTGGAGCTTTGTGTTGGGGCACTTTTCGCGGATCTTGCGAAGGCGCTCCCACGGATCTTCGTCTAAATACCGCAAGCACGAGTCAAATGTCGCGCCGCCCCAGCATTCAAGCGAATAATAGCCGGCACGGTCCATGGTCTCCAAAATGCCCTCGAATTCCTTGAAGGGCAGACGCGTCGCAATCAGGGACTGGTTGGCGTCGCGCAGGACCGTTTCCGTAAATTGAACTTTCATATATTTGCCTCCATACAGAAAATTGCGGATAAAGAAACCCAAAATTATCCGATTGTTTGAAATTATACCTTATATAGTGTATAGATTCAATAGCGAAAACATAAGTTGTGAATTTTTGGAAAAAAGCCAAAAAAAACGCCGAAAAGACAGGGCATTTTTGTTAAACCATTAACAAAGCGCGCAGACTTTCCGTCTGCGCGCTTTCTGTATGACAAAAAGAATAGTATTGAAATTATCGAAGCGCCTTTGCTGCGGCATATCCGGCAGCGGTCGCGTCGGCGATCCTGCCCGTGTGCGCGGCGTCGCCGATCAGTGCGACACGTGGGAACCGGGCTTTGATCTGCGTATAGAGCTTTTGCTCCGAACGCACGCCGAGCGAGAGCACCGTATATTCCGTATCCAAAAACACTTTTTCACCTGTAGCGGTTTTTTCGAGTTCCAGCTGTTCTGCGCCGATCGAACACAGCTTGTGTCCGGTCAAAAAGATCACGCCGTCTTTTTGAAGACGCGGCATACAGTCGTCAATGTGCTGCATCCAAGTGCCGGGCGCAATTTCGTCTGCCATTTCCACCACGGTCACGCGGTTGCCCTCGGCGCACAAAAGCTCAGCGGTCTCTAAGCCCGTCATTCCCGAACCGATTAAAGCGACCTGTGCGTTTCGGAGTTTCACTTCCCCGCTCAAAACCTCGTCCGCTGTGCAAACGTTTTTACGTTCGATACCGGGGATAGAGCGCGGACGGATGGCATTTGCACCCGTCGCCACGATGACCGCGTACGGAGCGTAGCTCGCAATGCGCTCGGGGTTTGCCTCCGTGTTGTAAAGGATCTTAGCACCGTGCTTTTCGGCGGCGGTGACCAGATCCGCAATACACCAGTTGATTTTGTCTTTGTAGGGCGGTTTGTTGGCGAGCTGTAGCTGCCCGCCAGCAAAGGGCTGTTTTTCGAGCACAACAGGGGCAAAGCCGCGTTTGCCGAGGTGCTCGGCCGCTGTTAAGCCCGCAACGCCCGCACCGACGATAACGACCGTCCGTCCTTCGCCGTCACAGTTGAGCAGATCGGTCTCGTGCCCAAGCGTCGGATTGACCGAGCACCCCGCATGTGTACCGTGAAAAGCGTTGTGCTGCATGCTTTCCATGCAGTACAGGCAGCAGATGCACCGCTTGATGTCTTCCGGATGTCCGGCCTTTGCTTTGTTTGCCCATTCAGGGTCGGCGATGTGCGGACGGCCGAGACAGACGAAATCCTGAATTCCTTCTTCCAGCTGCTGTTCTGCCTGTTCAGGCGAACGGATCAGATTTGCGGCAAGGACGGGAATGCGAACAGCCTTTTTGACAGCTGCCGCCATATATTTGCGCCAGCCGGGTTCAAAGGAGGTCGGTTCCAGCCAGTAGTTGTAAGTGTCGTACCCGGCGGAAGACACATCGATCGCATCCGCGCCGGCTTCCTCCAGCCGTTTTGCCATCTGCACGCCCTCCTCGAGCGTGTAGCCGACGCCCGGGCGGCCGGCTTCCCGGTAGCATTCGTCCACACTCAGCCGCACGATCACGGGGAAGCTGCTCCCGCACGAGGCCTTGATGCCGGTCAGGATCTCCAAAAGAAAGCGCATACGGTTTTCTAGACTTCCGCCGTATTCATCCGTGCGGCGGTTCGTGTAAGGACTTAAAAACTGCTGCAAAAGATAGCCGTGCGCGGCATGCAGCATCACACCGTCCGCGCCCGCTTTCTGCACGCGCACCGCGCCCGCAATGAACTGCTGCACGAGCTTGTGGATCTCCGAAACGCTCAAAGCGCGGTTGCGGCTGTCGGCGGAATAGGCTTTTTCGCATGCGGAAGGGGAGACGGTTTTTAGGAAAATATCTTTTTTCATAAAGGGCATAAGGTGCGGCGCGGCTTTATAAAACAGCTTGCCGTATGCTTTGCCGAGCACATGCTCCATGGCTACGCTTACAGGCACCGTTCCCATCATCAGACCAAGATTTTGCCGCCCGGGATGGTGCAGCTGCACAAAGAATTTTGCGCCGTGGCGCTGCACGCGCCGTGCGAGCTCCGCAAGCGGCTGAATGTGGTAATCGTGGCTGACCGCGAGCTGGGCAAATGCGGATGCCCCGCTGAAATCATTGACACGGGTGATCTCGGTTACGATCAGCCCCGCGCCGCCGCGCGCACGCGCTTCATAATAATTCATCATTTCCTCGGTAGGTCTGCCGTCGAACTGCCCGAAGCCGAGCATCATCGGCGGCATAACGATGCGGTTCCTGATCTCTACATTGCCGATCTTTCCGGGGGTGAACAACTTTTCGTAAGGCATGATTTTCGTTCTCCTTTGGTAATCATCCAACGTCTGCCAGCGGTGCAACAGTCACCTCTGCAATACGCGGGGCGTAGGTCGTATTTCCGTTAAAACGGTAGCTGCCGTCGTTGGCAAGCGTTATAATATTCGTTCCCTGCGTCAAATACAAAGTGATGGTCTTTGTCTTATAGGTTTCCCAGCTGTATGTGCTGCGGAAGTAGGTGTTTTGAAGCTTTTCACCGTTGACGGAAACGGTGATGTACCGTTCCACCAGATCGACGTTGTAAGCGTGCGCGCCGCCCTCTTCATTGTTGCTGTACAGGAAAGTGATCTGGTAGTACCCATCCGCAGGCGTCAAGCAGGTGATCTGTGCAGACGCACCGTTTTCACAGGAGATGTTGTCAATGTAGGAAAGAAAGCTGGTTTTTCCATAGTCCTGCGCGCTGTCTGCTTCGGGGATCTCTCGCACGGCGCCGCCTGAAAGTCCGAGCGATTCTGCCGCATAAACGGTCACGCCGCCCGTTGCTTCGTCGGTCGCTTCGGTCACTTGGATGTCCGTCGCATTCGGTGTGTTGACTGTGATATAGCTGATGCCGCGGCGCAGATACAGCCGGCAGCCGTAAATCGGTGCTTCGCCCGAATCCATATCAAAATCGGTCAGCGTCGTGCCGTTCAAGGTAAGCGTATTCGGTGCGGCTTGTGCCGTGAATCGGATGTCATGGTACCCGTCCTCATTTGCAAGCACAAGGAAGGTCGTCTGCGTATCGTCGGATTGGGATTCGTCCACGGCGGCATATACCGCGCCGTCCTGTGTTCCGCTTTGGAGCGTCACGTCCAGAAAGTCGATCGCAAGAGTCTCTATAAATTCCGTATTTTCGGGCAGGACAAAGCGAATGTCGTGACTGCCTGCGGGCAGGTTCACGGTCATGCTCTCGCACGAGGTGAAATCGTCTTTTAAGGTGGAGTCCAGCGTCAGCGTACCCGCCTCGCGGTTGTCGAGATACAGCGTGACCTCCACGGACGAGCGCACGCCTTTTTCCGAGACCGAGCCATCCTCTGCGTATTGTACGTTGTTTGCGCCGTTGCCGTAGACAAGATCAAGCGTATAGGTACCGCCGACCGCCGCCGTAACATCAAATTCCACGGCGCTTTCCCGATCGCTTGTCATGCGGACCACCGTTTCGCCCGATGCTGCATAGGCGGAATCATCCGCCTTTTTTGCTGTGCCGGAAAGATCGGCGTCCTCGGCTTCATAACGGCGCATATCGTCCAAATTGCGTTCCGTGCCCGTTACCGAGAGAATCCCGCTCTCATAGTCCGACCATTGGATTTCGGTCGGCGTGACTGTGATATTCCAGCACTGCGTGTAAAGGATATCATTGAGCTCGATCGTCACTTCGCCGTCCTCAACGGGGAGATAACGCACAAACCCTTCGGTCGGCGCATTGACCGCGCCGCCAAGCCCCTTGTAATCCACATATTCTGCGGTGACGCAAACGGTTTCCACGTTGATAAAGGACGGTGACGTCTCCAGATTTTGCAGAATGATGTCGGAATCCCGATTCGTGCCGCCGGCAAGGATCCGGATTTCCTGCTTGTCATCGTCAAGTGTCGCGAGCGCGGAAAAGCCTTTGTTTTCCAAATCGTCAGACTGCCGCAGCAGGAATTTACCCATGTTGCTTTGGAACAGGTCTTTGGATTCCGCCGAGAGCGTTTCGCCCGTCATTTCGGAATACCAACGGTACGCCCACCAGTTGCTGTTCGGCGTCACGTCGTCGGCGACCGTGTCCGAAAGGTTGTTCGCAAGCCGCCAATAGGCGACGCAGGCTTCCGCCTTGGTGTTTTCAATACGGGAGATCCATTTGACGGATTCTCCCGGGATGCCGTTGGTTTTCATCAGCCCGTATTCCGTGATGCAGACCGGTGCCTGTTCAACGCCGACTTGTATGCAGATATCGGCGTAGTCGGTGAAATGTTCTTCCCACATATACAGGGAATTATTCCCAAGCTCGTGCCAGATCATCGTGTCCGGCAGGCAGTTTTCCGTTTTGCAGTATTCTAAGAATTCGCGTATGTATTCGGAATTGTAGCTGCTGTAGCCCGGCCCGCCGATCTTGGCATCCGGCGCGATGGAGCGCACAAGCGCATAGGTCTCTTTCCACGCTTCATAGGTCTTTACACGGTTTTCGTATTCGCCGAAATCCCCGAACCAGGCGCCGTTGTCCATTTCGTTGTAGATGCAGTAGACAACATGGTCCGCGTAATTCGACTGTTCGGTCGCGGTGACGGTCTCGCGCACGCGCTCGTGGTACGCTTCCATGCTGTCAAATTCATAGTACCAGGTGTCATACATGTCCTGCGTGTAGACGATGATCTGTTCGCCGCCCGCCGAAAGGAAGGTGTCCGCGACCTGGTTCACATCCCCGATGGGGTGCTGCAGGCCGCCGTATGCCTTGGTGGAAAGCGACGAGACATCGATGCTTCTTGCGATTTCTACGGAAGGAATGTCCGGTTCCGCAAAGCCGTACAAAAAGCCCGAAGCACCGTTCGTTACCGCACCGGTCTTATCGTTTACATTGATCGTCACAGAAGGGCGGTTCGTGCTGTAAACGGCAAGATAGATCCCGCCGCCGATCACCCCGATACCGAGCGCGACGCAGAGCACGATACTTAGGATCTTTAAAAGCTTTCCTTTCATGTAAGGCACCTCTTTCCCGCGGTGGCCGGCAGGCGCCGCCGCATGATTCTAACAGCATTTTACCATAATCTGCGCGCCTGTACAATAGATTTATTGTGCTTTTTCACGTGAAAATACCGTATATATCCCGGCACCGATCATCAAAACAGCAAACGCAACGGTAAGGAATTTTGTATCGATCTGCCGCAAAAGCAAGCTGCCTGCACCAACGCCCAAAAGCCCGCCGAGCACAAGCGGAAGAATTTGCCCCCAACGTAGCAGCCCGCGCTTTTGGTAGACGACCGCAGCGGTGACGGCGCAGGGGAGGAAAAAGAGCAGATTGACGCCTTGCGCGAGCATCTGCGGTGTATCCCGCACAAGCGTAAGATAGAGGATCAGGACCCCGCCGCCGCCGAGCCCCATGGCGCTGACACAGGCGCAAACCAAAACGGCGAGCGCATCCAAAATATTTATCCCTTCCATAAAAGCCGCACCCCCGCCCAGATCATAAACAGCCCGAAAATTTTGCGAAGCGTTTTCGCCGAGAGCTTTTTGAACACCAACGTCCCCAAAAGCGCGCCGACGGCGGCGAACGGCAGGATCCAAAGGCTCCCCGTCAAATTGACATATTCGTTTTTTGCATATATAATTAAGCTGATAGCGGTCAGCGGCAGAATGACCGCCACCGCGTTTGCCTGCGCTTCCTTTTGGTCAAGCCCGCTTTTTTTGAGGATCGGGACGGCAAGTATCCCGCCGCCTGCGCCGATGAGTACATTGACGGTTCCCACGGCGGCGCCAAGGAGTGCTAAACCAAGCTTTTTCATACGATCACCTGATTTTAGGGTGAGCGCAAGGCGCAGATTTATTCTGCGCCGCCGATTTGTTGCGCATTCTTGCCGTGGCGCATCGGATAAAAACGTATCGGGCGGCCGTGCCCCTTTTTCGGAGTGAAACAACGAATGCAGTATATCGTTATGGATATGGAATGGAACAATGCGTATTGTAAGCAGCTCGACGGTTTTATCAACGAGATCATCGAGATCGGCGCGGTACGGCTGGATGAGGCTTTGCAGGAGCTGGATTCCTTTTCGGTGATCATTCGTGCCGTGGTCGGCAAAAAGCTGCAAAGCCGCGTGAAAAGCCTGACACATTTGACGAATGAGGACATCGCGCACGGCGTCTCGTTCCGCGAGGCGATCGAACGGTTTACCGCATGGCTCGGTGAGGAAGAAAACACCTTTTTGACCTGGGGCGACGGCGATGTGCGCACGCTCATTAAAAATTGTGACTTCTTTTTGGAAATGCCGCAGCCCGTGTTTATGCACAACTACGCGGATCTTCAAAAATACTGTCAGGGGTTTACGGATGCGGCAGGCTTAGGGCAGCAGATCGGGCTTTCGGCGGCAGCGGAAAAGCTCGGTGTCGATGCCGACGCTTTCCCGCACCACCGCGCGCTGGATGACAGCCGTCTTGCTGCCGCATGCCTGCGCAAGGTCTATGCACCAGAAAAGCTCAAAACCTTTGTCCGCCGTTGCGACCGGACGTTTTATGAGCGCTTGAGCTTCAAGCCGTATTACATCAGCGACCTGCATAGTCCGCTGGTAGACCCTGCGCTGTTTCATTGCGTGTGCGACCGGTGCGGCGGCAGGCTCAAAAGGGTCAAAAAGTGGAAATTCAATAATACGGCTTTTCGTGCGGAGTTTTACTGTAAGCGGTGTGACCGCCGCTTGCGTTTCACGGTACGGTACAAGCAGCTTTACGATCGGCTCGATGTGCGCAAGACCTGCTCGGAGATCGTCACGCCTGCGCCAAAGGAGCCGGAAGCGTCCGCTGCAGAAAACCAAATTCCTCAGCAAAAAAGCGAATCGTGAACCGAACGCTTCGCTTTTTTTGGGGGAGATGAAAACGGAGAGATAGTCAGCTTTCCTGCGGTAGGATCGTAAAGAATTTTAGGATTAACCATAAAATTCGCGTTTCCTCAGGAGAGGGGATGCAGTAGGCTTTTTGCTCCCGTTCCACGAAAAAGCAGGGGACGCCGCTTTCGGTCCGCGTAAAATAGCCGATCGTACCCTGCAAAAGATATGCCTTATAATGCAGGGTCAGCGGCACCTTTATAACGTCGGAAAGCGGTTCGGTGACTTCATTTTTCGGATCCGAAACAGCTTCCAGCAGAAGCCGGAACTCGTCCTCCTCCTGCCAGCGGGTCTCACCGTAGCCCGTGTTCGCCGCTATAGAGCCGATGGTACAGTATTCTATATTTTCCGCCGTCGGGGCAAGGCTTTGTGCGTCAACGTCCTCCCGGCAGAATATCCGTTCCTGATCCCGGCAGGGGACGGATATAAAAAACGGCTGATACTCCAGCGCGTGCAGGTATACCGTTTCATAGGAGGCGCCGCGTCCCTTCTCAAAGCTATGCTTTCGGGCGTTATCGGGCAAGACGGCGCCCGTGTAGGGCTCGTAATACCATCCGTTGTAGAAAATTTTTGACAATTCTCCTTCGAAAAGCACGCTGTTGTGCCGGGTGTGCAGATACGGCGTCAGCAGCGCGGCTAAAAGGACGGAAAGTGCGCAGACCACACAAAGGGAAACGGTCACATAGGCGGCAATGCGTTTGCGTTTTTGCGCGGCTTGGATGTCCTCCACCTTTTTCCGAAGCTCGTCGCGTTCTTCGGTGATTTGCCGGATCCGGTCGAGGTATGCCGCCTCGTCGGAACGGCTGATGAGCATCAGTTCGTCAAAAGAACAGTGGAAAATTTCCGAAAGCCTGCGCAGCGTCTGGGTCTTGGGAAATGCCTCACCGGTATCACATAGTTAAAGATATTGGTGTCATTCAATCAATTTTGCCGATAAA
>CAKMIX010000005.1 GCA_927362715.1 uncultured Clostridia bacterium
CGCCGACAATGCCGTACACATAGGCTTTCTCTTCATCGGTGAAATTTTTGAAATACCGGCAAGTCTCCTCGAAATCAAAGGGAGGAATTTTCATCTGCGCCGTCCGCCTGCCGTAAAGCGGCGCTTTGTAGGCAAGAACATGATCTTCCATATAGGACATGGACGAGCCGCAGAGAATCAGCATCAGCTTGGAAGTATCCTTGTATTGATCAATCAAAAGCTGGATGGTGGAAGCGAGGCTTTTCGACGAACGGGCGACATAGGGGTATTCGTCAATGGCAAGAATAATCCGTTCTTTTTCGGACAGCTTAAACACGTATTCCAAAGCCGCCTGAAAGGACAGGAAAGAGGTTTCAGCATCCATGCCGGTGCTAAAGCTTAGAATGCTCTTGCTGAAATTTTCAAGATTCTGCTTGGCGTTACTCTCTACGCCCATAAAATAGATGGCGTTTTTATCTTCTATAAAGCGACTGATCAGCGCCGTTTTGCCGACACGGCGGCGACCGTAGATTACAACAAATTCAAACTTATCCGATTCGTACAGCTTATTCAGCGCCGCAAGTTCACGCTCTCTGCCGATAAACATGACGGTATCCTCCCATCTGCCGATAGATTCACTGCATATAGTATACCACAAAATCAGAATTAGTCAAGTATGATTCGGTAAATCATACTTGACTAATTTCTTTCTCGCTTTTTCTGTTGTTACGCAAAAATCAAATCGGCATAAACGGTTTCCGCCGCACGGCTGCGGATGTTGTTCATTTTCTGCACCCACTCCGTTGGATTTTCCGCTTTCAGCTGCTCGGTCAAGCCCTCCCGCTCGGCGTATTCTTTGACTAGCCGAAGAAAGAGGGATTGCGCTTCTTCCTCCACATCAGCGAGATGGGAGTGGAGCTTGCCGGAAGTGAGCAGATTGCAGTACAGGATTTTGTGGTGCTGCTTTAAGTACCGAAGGCGGCGCTGTCCCCACACGCCTGTGGGGCGTTCTTCTTCGGTGGGTAATGTAAGATCAGGCAGGCGATAATCGCCCTGCATGGTGTATGTGCCGCCCATTTGTTCAAATATTGTTTTAGCCATAATAGATAACCTCCTTTGCTACGCTCATTGTACCAAAGGAGGTTTTTCTTTACGAATGTGCGATTTTCAAAATTGCAGTTTAGCCCTCCAAGATACCTGCCCGTTCTTCAATCAGGCTTGCAAGGCGTTCCTGCAAAGACTCCGGCAGCAGGGAGTTTTGGCACATGGCGAGGAACTTCTCTTTTTTCGCCATAAGCATGGCAATCATTTTTTCGGCAGAGCTCCGTGCCATGCCGCATTTCTCTGCAAATACCAGAAAATCCTTCCTGCGGATATGCGTCTTTTTGCCGTTCATGGCAAGGGCGAACTGCTCTTTGTCCTCCGGCATGATAACATTGACCGGTAGCAGGTCGTAGGCGGGAGAAAGCACGTATTTTCCGCTTCCTTCTTCGATTTCAATGAGGGAGAAGTTTTTCAGGTGCATATCCGAATTGCCCACAAGGAATGAAAACACCAAGCGCAGATAGAGCTCGGTTATATCAAGCCCTTTGCGGGAGGAATACCGCTCGATGATTTTTGCACAGCGCTCATAAGAGCCCTTATACTTATCCTGCGTCAGACGCAGATCAAGCTGACAGAAATCCTCCATCGCCAGCATCTGCATACTATTTTTCGTAAATATGCGGTCTACTCTTTTTGTGATATATGCCAGACTGTCTTTTTCCATGATGAGCGCATGAGGCACGGTGGAAATCCCAGCGGTGTCTGCCATGCACATAACGAGGTGTTCAGCCTGCGGCAGCGCCTCAAATTCCGGAACCTGTGGCTTCAGGATATAGCCCGTAGGATAATTCACCAGCGTGAGCCTTGGAGTGTTTCCTTCGGAAAACAAATGCAAGGACAATTTTTTCTGAACGCCGGGAACGGTATAGCCCTTGTTGGTGCTTTCGGCTGCAAGGGCTTCAAATGCGGCTTCATCAATGGCGATTTCGGGAAGCTCGGCTGTGCCGAAAAACCGCTTGATACAGCTTTTGTGCCAGCCGGAATCCGTGTTTTCGGTGCGAAGCGGTTTCCCGCAGCATAAACAATTCATATGCGCTCCTCCCTGATACTGACATTGCCGATTCCGTCCTTGCAAGCCACCAGCAGTAATCCGAACCTGTCTTTGACGTCTATTTTCCAGTTCCGGCTCACAACGCCGAGCAGCCATCCTTCTGGGATCAGTCCGTCAAAGAACGGGAACAGCGTTTTGGATGTATATGTTTTTTCAGAAAGCGGCAAAGTAAGGGATACGGGGCTTGCATCCTTCCGGCTTAAATACTGCTCGTCATAGGAGAAGGAATACCCTTCGTCCGTTTCGCAAAGCGTTCCGGAAAAAACGTTTCGAATATAAACATAGGCTGTTCGGAATGCGTCCATTATTCGTCATCCTTTCTGCCGGGGACGGCTTCCATATCGAACATGGCAAGAGCGGCATTGACCTTGTCCATCCGAACCGTTTCTTTTCCCTGCTCCAGTTCTCGGATAAAGCGAAGCCCCAGCCCACTGCGGGCGGCAAACTCCTCCTGCGTTAGTCCGGCGGCTCTTCGGTTTTCTTTGATAAACTCGGCAATTTTATTCACGGTACGATAGCCTCCTTTGCACAAATCCATGTATATTTTACACCCTAACGGGTATAAAGTCAAGTTGTTATACACAATATTATACCCGATAAGGTGTAAACATATGCGTAAAGAGCCTTAATACACCCTATCGGGTATAAAATAAGTCACCAACAGCACGCTCTGCCGGAAGGAGGCTCATTATAGATTAATCTTTCAGATAGCTTTCAAACGGAGCGTCGTCGCTGCAAAAGGTATCGAAAATCATTTTTGCGCCGAGGCGGAAGCCGACGAGGAAGGAATCAAGACTGGCATCGCCCATCAGTTCTCCGTATGCGTTGCAGAAATCGAGGAACAGCGCCTTGTCCTCTCCGCTTAAACGCTCAGTCAGCTTTTCTTCCAGCTCGTTGATGTTTTTTGAAACCTTAAGATTATGGCTACCCTTTCGGTATCCTCTTGCCTGCGGATCAACATTTCCGTAGTACAGTTCTTCCAGAAAATTTGTCATTACTCCGCACCTCCTTCACCGTCTGCCGTGTGCAGGTCACGGATTTTCCGCCAGCTTGAAAAGCCTTGCAGGGTACGGATATGCCACGGCGATTTGCGGGTGATGGTGCGAAAGTAAGTGGAGCAGAAGAACTCCACCAAATAGACCTTTGGAATGTGGTTGACATTGTTTTTCCGGAAAGACTTGATGTGCCCCTGATTGCACCAGTTGTTGATTGAAGTTTTGCCATAGCCGGTGATTTTGGAAACCGTTTGGGTGGTTAGTACATCGGGATAGCCGGAGAGCAGCTCGGTATAATACAGTTGCAAATGCCCCCGTACAATTGGGGGAATCTGTTCCTCCATCTGGACAGTATAATCGCCTTTGTACCAGCCCGCCGGGGCAGAGTAGCTTTCGGGGAACACCTTGCGGTTTTCCAGATAGGCAATCACATCCTCCTTTTTGATTTTGTAGCAGCGTGTTTTCCTGCCCGTGTACTCGCAGGGGATTTTCCCGCTTTGGAGCAGGTACAGGGCGGTGGATTTGCTGATGTGGCAAATGCGATACAGCTGATCCTTCGTGATCACATCGGGAACGGCATCCCAGTTGATTGCGTTTTCTTTCATGACAATACACCTCATATCTTGATAAGCTTTGTCGGCATTCGAACTGTCCGTGTATTGCCTCGTCGGAACAAGTTCCGCTTGCTCCGATTTTCACAATGTGAAAATCAGTCGCCCGCTCCACTGTTCCTCCTCTCCGCAAAAAGTCACGCTCGGCTCGCCTGTTCGGTTGCAAGCGCCCTCATGGCGGCTCACTGTCGCTACCAACTTTTTGCGGGTTTTCTCTTTCGGGAAATTACGGTATTCACTTCATTTCGTGTGTCTATACCATTTTTGTTTTGTTGTTTCCGTTCTTTCCGCAGTTCTTTCCAAAAGCGGAAAAATTGCTGATTGGAACCGATGGGCGATTCCTCAGTATTTATGGGCGCTTTTTTCAAAAAGCCCAGATTTTATGCGGGTTTGCGGGCATACAAGGCTGACTGAAACTGACAGGAGAAACCATGTAAGTAACAGACGGCGATAAAACTCGAAATGCGTTAGCCTTAACGGGCTCGTGGGTTCGAATCCCACCGTCTCCGCCAGCGCGGTTTTGTCCGCGATAATCGAGCCGCAAGGAAGTGCTCCTTGCGGCTTCTTTAATAGTTTTCCTTTTGAAAATTATTTTTAGCTGGAATTGGTGATTGAATAAGTGAGTTATCCTGATGGATAGCCCGTTTTATTTGCATACAAAAAACGGATGCATACGGCACCCGCTTTTAAATTTTTCACTTTTTTGATCCGTCAAGCGTGCAGCATCATGTGCCTGCCGGGATATGCGCCCGAAAAAGCTCACATCTGCCCGTTGGGATCCTGCGGCGGGACGTTATACTGCGCAGAAGAAAGCTGATAATTTTTGTACTGCTTATCCGCTCTATTGAAGATCACGACCGCCCAAATGCCGGCAATCAGCCAAAGGACGCCGCCCGGCGAGCCTACGAGGATAATCCCGATCAGCATTTCCACACATGCCAGCACCAAAATCAGGATCGCGCAGACCTTGCTTTTGCCCAAGTGCATCCCGAGCGCCAGCCCCAAGAGCAACAGAGAATCGATCAGCCCGACCGGGTTCAAGAAAATCGAAAGCAATGCGTTCAGCCCCGCGCAGACATAGCAAAGGATGGCAACGTTGCGCACCTCCTTAGCAAAGTGCGGTACGTACTGCATAAAGTAATCTCGCTTGCTGATGAACTGCCCGGCGGGCGGCTGCGCCGATGCATACGGCGATCCCTGCGGCGGGTAATACGGTGCGGCAGGCTGCTGCGGCGGCACGCTCTGCCGGGGCGGCACATATGCAGGCTGTTGCGGCGCGGCGGCCGGCTGTTCGGCGGACGCGGGCTGTGTTTGTGCAGCGGCGAGCGACTGTCCGCAATTCGTACAATATGTCGCGTCTGCCGCATTGGTCGCCCCGCAGCTCGGGCAGGTCAAATCTTCAGATAAAAGCTGCGTTTCGGCTTCTGCAAAAGAGGTCGGCGGCGCGGCGGCCGGCTGTTCGGCAGGCGCGGGCTGCGTTTGTGCAGCGGCGAGCGACTGCCCGCAATTCGTACAAAACGACATGCTCGCATCAATGGCTGCGCCGCAGCTCGGACAGGTCATATCGTTAGGCGCAGGCATGTTTTGCGGCGCGCCTGCGGCGGCCACGGTTGGTGCTGCGTACGTGTTTCCGATCGCAGCCGCCTCTAAGACCATGCTTTCGATCTGCGCGACCCGCTGCTTTAAGGGTCCTTTTACCGCCGCACCGACAAAGCCAGTCAGTCCGATCTCCCCAACATATACGCCCGGCAAAAGCGCATACTTCATCCACGCCTCCACCGTTACAAAATTCGGTAGATACGAAACCTTGATGAACGTGGGGCCGGTCAGGATGCCATATCCCTTTTTAAATACTGTCTCCCCTTCGTATTGCGTAAACTCGTACCCCTCAGTGGTCAAATACTGCCCAACCGCGTTGAGCAGTGCGTCGGGAGATGACGAAAACGGAAAATCCCTTCTGTAACGCGCCATTTAACCCCTTCTTTCCCTTTGCGGATGTACGCAAAGCTGTATTTTTCCGAATAGTGTGCTTTTGTTAACGCTGCAACGTATCGTTTGTTCCATTGTACCGTGTTTGCCTGCAACGCACAAGTCAAAACGGCAGATTTTGTGTTATACAGGGGAAAACCCGGAATTTACATAGCAAACGCTCCGGCATTTTGTGGATTTCGCTTCACCGGCCGAAAAGCCGAATATCCCGCTTCAGCTTTTGCGCGGTCTGGTAGCGCTTGGTCATTCGCACGGAAACGGCCTTTTCTACCACCCGCCGTAAAGCGCCGTGCGGCAGGTCGAGCGTCGGGTGGACGCCTGTGAGCATCATATTCAAGAGCACGCCCATCGCATAAATATCCGTTGCCCGGCTCGATGGGGAGATCCCGTACTGCTCCGGAGCGGCATAGCCGACCGTACCGAGTGTTTGCGTCTCTTTCCGCGGCGGCAAAAACAGGCAGCGCGCGATGCTCAGATCGATCAGCACGGCGGTATCGTCCGGCCGGATGATGATATTGGGCGGCTTTACGTCGCGGTGGATGATCCCGTTTTCATGGAGAAAGGTAAGCGCGTCGCAAAGCTGCATAGCATATCGGCACGCGGTCTTGCGATCCAGCGGGCCTTCTTCCAACAAATCGGACAGATTCTTCCCCGGGATATACTCCTCGAGCACCAACAGATAGTCCTCGGCAGAGCAGACCTCATAAATACAAGGCAAGTGCGGCGTATGTTTTCCCCGCAGGCGGCGAAAGACGTCGTCGTTGCGGTTTGCAGAAATAATCTTGACAAGCCCCTTCCCGGTCTTTTCGTGCCGCAGCAGCCGCACGCTGCCGGAATCGGACTGTTTGAACACCGTCTGCTCGGAAAATCCGGTGGAAAGCGCATTGTCGATATAGGAGAGCAACTCGTTTTCTTCCGTACTCATTTCAATTCTTCCTCACCGTATTTTACAAGCAGTTCGGCAAGCTGAAAAACAGACAAATGCTGTTCGATCGCATGGATGATGATGCTGTCTCGTTTGACGCGCGGGTACAGGCTGGATTTTCCTGCAACGGTCAGTGCACGCTGGCAGTCCTCCACCGAAAGCCGCATGGCAAGGATCAGCCGCACGACCTTATCGCGCGAGGGCCGTTTTCGACCGCTGATTACATCGTAAAAATAGCAATAGCTGATATCGGCTTTGTTGATGATATTCGACTTCGATTGACCGGATCTTCGGATCAAACCTTCCCAAAAAGCGTTGATATCGCTTTGGACAAAGGCACTTGCATTGTTTTTCAGATATTCATCCAGTGAACCGGGTGTTTTCTGCAGTTCCTCAAGCAGTTCCGCCGTGGATTTCCGCATGCGCCTTGCCTCCTCAATACATTTCGGTTACGCCTGTGAAGGTGCTTCTGCATCTTTCTTCGTACGAATGCCCCTTTTGCAGATGGATGGTCTTCAGATTCGTAAAGCATCGCCTGAAATACAAACGGTCTGGAAAATCGACACCGGATGACTTGGGGATCCAGATCTCCTCCAGATACGGGTTGGTAAAGTTAGCAAGATCCAAGAAAACATTCTCCGGCAGCCTGAAGCTCTTGTCTCGTTTGCCGGGCGGATAGCAGGAAGAAGAATAACGCCCGCTGCTGTTTTTTGCAAACAAAACGCCGTCCACGGAAAAGGCCCTGCTGTTGCCCTCCTCCACGTCTATATATTCCAGTGCGTCGTTGACAGCGTAATTGCTCGGGAATCTTTTCACGTTCTTATGCAGATTGATCCGCTTCAAATAGGAGTTCTCTTCTAAAGCGCAACCGATTTCCAGCCCGGCGCACCAGCTCGGGACGGTCAGCGTTTCGTTTTTGCAGGCCGGTGCATAATAGCGAATCACCCATTCGTTGGAATTCCAATAATACAGCGCACCGTTTTCAAAAAGGTATTGACTGCTGTCGACCTCGATGGTTTCGAGACTCGGGCAGTTGTCCGCAAAACCGCTGGATACACCAAGATCCGTGTCCGGCAGGCGCACGACCTTCAGCGCGGGCAGGTCGGTCATGCAGCCTGAATCCACACACAAATAAACCTGCCGCTCGTCACTTTCGAACGTGATCTCCGTAATGCGGTCGTTGTCAGCAAAGGTGTCCCTCGTGATGCGGGCAACCGGTTTGCCGCCCAGCACTGCGGGAACAGTGACCTTAGCGGCATTGCCCGTGTATTTGGTGATCTTAACGTATTTGGTGCTGCCGTCCTCGTTCTTGTAAACCCAGCAGTCCTCGGAATCGACCTCTTCCCCGGACGGATCGGCCGAATTCGATGTACCGGTGCCCGGCGTTTCGGTTCCCGGCGTTTCATCCGGGGTATCGACACTGCCGGAACTGTCGCCGATTGTGCTTTCCGGCGTCTGCGTGCCGGGCAGTGCAACATTCGTACTGCCCAAGGCAGTCTGCCCAACGACTGCTGCCATCACCTGCTGCGGCAGAGAAAGTGCAGGCACCTTTTCGGCAAGGCCTTCCCCTGTGTCTTTTGAAAGAGCCGTTTCGTCTGCCTGCGATGAAGCAGTCTGCGCTGCGGGTTCCGTCGCCGCGCCGGTCGCGGTTTCAGCGTTCGGGCTCTCCGTTTGCAAGGGGATACTCTTTTCGGCAGCCGTAAAGCTCAAAACCATTCCGACGACCAAAACCAGTGCCAGCGCCGCCGAAACGATACGTTCCGCAAGGTGCTTACGTCCGGGCAAAACAACCGCCGCTTTTGTATGATCGGCTGCCGTTTTCGGTTTCGGCGAGGTATACACAGAAAAGCAGGACAAACAAAAATGACTTTCCTCCGGCATGGCAGCCCCGCAGAACGGACATTTTTTCAAAAATTCCAAGTCCCGACCCCCCGATGCAAACTTCTGCCCCTGCTCCGATCCATCCGCAAAAGATGCATGATTATACATATATCAGTATACCGACCAACGGCTTTTCTGTCAAGAAAGAGCATAAAAACGGTCACCGTGCCGCATTGTTCCGCCGCGCCATGATGTGCTTAATCGACATATTTTGTACGCTGACAGCATATAGATTATTAAATGAAAATTTAGTAATATTATAACAATATTCCGCAAAAAAAGGAAGAGTTTGTAATGCTTGCATGGTAAAAGTCCGTTTTTGCGTGGTAAAAGACAATGCTTTTTTCACAGATATATATTACAATATAATAAGATGTTTCTGACTGCCGCAGAAGAAAATATGCCGTTAGGGGAAAAGGGGATAACCGACATGATTTATATTGCGCTGTGTGAAGACGATGCAGATTATCGCGAGATCATCGCGCATAAGATCGAGGATTGCATAAACAACCGTTTTCGTATGGAATGCCGCCTGGACTTTTTTACGGATCTGGAGACCCTGGAAGCGCATTTGGCGCAAAAACGAGCGGACATTCTGTTTCTCGACGTCATGATCGGCGATGAAAACGCCATGGACTGGTCCATTGTGCACCTGGCAGGAAATAATACGCCGATCGTTTTTATGACCTCGTTTCCGGAAAACGCCTACAATATTTCCGAGACCAACTGCTGCTACTTCTTAGTGAAATCCAGGATCGACGAGGTCAGTCTTACCAGGGCGCTGCAGATCGCGCTGCAAAAAACTGCGAAAAAAGATCCGAACCTCACGGTGATCAAGCAAGGCAGCACCAGCCGCGTCATCAACTATGCCGACATTCAGTATATTGAGACTTTTAATAATAATCTGACGCTGCACCTGTCGGACGAGGACAGCATCAGCGTATATTCCAGCTTAAAAGAGTTTGCCGACCGTCTGCCTCCGAATTTTCTGCGCTGTCACAAAAGCTTTATGGTCAACATGAACCATATCGTCGGGTATGCACCGCATACGTTTCACCTGAAAACGGGGGATGCAGTTCCCATTCCGCCCAAAAAATACAAGCATATCATCTCGCTTTATCGAGGGTATTTGGACAATATGCAATAATTACGGTCAAGGGGGAAACGCCGTGGAAATTGTCGATTTGACAGTCTTCTGGCCATGGGGGCTGCTTATTGCCTTATCGAGAGGGATCGCAGTCTATCTTTTTATGCACATATTGATAAAAGATCGCTTTCACCCGCTCGTGACGCTCGCGGCGGTACTGGTCACCACGGCGGTGTATCGGTACGGATCGCAAAACATGCCCTCCGAAATGTTGCAATTGCTGCTCTACTATGTGCTCCTGTATCTTGTAATGCTCGTCTGCAAACAAGCCGGCGCCGTTACCGTGTTGCTGTATTTGATGCTTGCGATCCTGCTGCAACAGGTCGGCGCCACCTTTTCCGCACTGCCGCTGTGCTTTATTTTTCCAAACGCACTGTATTATCTCATGGTATATGAGGTGCCGCGCAATTTCGCGGTAACGACCCTCCTGTTCACGATCCTGTTTTCCATGAGCTTTTCCCTGATCCTGCGCTCCATCGTAACGCGGCGGCGCGGCAAAACAGACGGATACCACGGAAAATTCGGTTTTTTTGTGCTGTTCCCCTTATCACACATTTTGTGCGGGCTTTTATTCTTCCGTTTGGTGCAGATGATCGGCGAAGAGATGTATAATCGCTATATCGAGCAATATCCGTTTACCAATACGCTCATCACCCTTGTGTTCGGTCTGTGTCTGGTTTTGGATTTTTCTATTTTCTTCATCATCGACCGCATGGAAAAAGCCGAACAGAAAAATGTGCAGAATGAAAAGCTGCTGGTACAAAACAAAATGGACTATGAATCCGCCCTTTTGCTGCGCGAAGAAAAGCGGGAGTTCCAGAAGATCAAGCATGATTTCGCTAATATCCTGGCCGTGGCGCAAGGATATATCGAGATCGGCAAAACGGACAAGGCGCTTTCCGTGCTGTCGAGCACGCAGCTCAATCTTTCCGGCATTTCCGGGTTTTCTCTGTGTGCAAGTGAAACGCTCAACGTGGTCTTTTATATCAAAATAACACAGGCAGCAAACGCCGGCATCACGTTCGAGCCTGAGATCCGGGAGGAATGCGGCAGCCGAATCGACGATTATGACCTTTGCAGAGTACTGTTTAATCTGATTGACAACTGCCTGCATGCCGTCGAGCGGTTGAAAGAGGACAAAATCTTTCACGTCACAGTTTCTATCACAGAGGCTCAGATCACCATACACACCCGCAACCGTTTTCTATCCGTCTCCGCACGCACCAAAACAGAGGACGGTCACGGCAACGGCGTCGGTATCATCCGCGAGATCTGTGCAAAATACGGCGGCAGCTATGCGGCGCATACGGTCGGTGATATGTACTACACAGATACCGTCATGCAAAACCGCTCGCCAACGAGCGACACTTTACATAACAAGATGAAATAGCTTAACTTTCTCCCACCACTTTTGAAGCCGCCCGCGCGAGATTCTGCACGGGCGGCTTTTTATCCATCTTCCGGCCGCCTCACAAAGGGGACGGCAAAAAAGCGGCAAACGGTTTGCAGCGGGCGCATACGCCGTATACCGCATACAAGCAGTGCCGCGGCGGCTGCTAAGAGCGGAAAAACCGTATACCGTATCTGCGGCAGCAGTTGCAGCATTTGCGTAATGTCTTCGTTTGCGACAGGTCGCCCATACAGGAACAGAACGGCAGAGACAGCGGAAATCAAAACCGCTAACAGGCTGATACCTTTCAGAAGCAGGCGGATATACCATGTCCAAAATCCTTTTGGACACGGCAGCGCGGCAATCACAATCGGCAAAGCGATCCCGCCCGCACCGATCCTTGCTTTTCCCGCAGCACACACGCCGCGCATATTGCAAAGCACATTCGGCAGCGGCAGCAAGTGAAATTCCTCGACCTTGGCGCCTGCCAAAATTGCAGCGGCTGCATGTCCGAACTCGTGCAGAAACGGATACAAAAGGACTGCCGTAAAAAGCCCCACAGCCAGCAGACCGAGTAATTTCGCCGCATCCTTCAAATCGCATCACCGGATACAGTATGTCCGATTTTTTTGTTCCGCATGCGCTGTGCTTGACTTTGCCCGGCTAAGCGCGTACAATCGAAGTGAAGAATTTACGCAAAAAGATCCCGGCCGTGCATACGGTCGGACATCTCGTGAGGTGCTTTATGAAGCTGAAAAAATGGAACGCGGTTTTGGGGCTCGGCATCGTAGCTGCGCTGTTGTGCCATGCGGGCACAATGGTCTGTTCCCTGCTGACCGGCTGGTATGATCCGGCGCTGTGCAAGGGCTTTGCCCACGCCGCAGTCCTGCTGCTGGTGCTGCATGTATTGACGACCCTTTGTATCTTCTTTTTTAAACACGACGGCGCCGGGGCGCGTTATGCCCGCCAAAACGCGCGCACATGGGTGCAGCGGGCAACGGCGCTGCTGATCCTGATCTTCATCCATATGCACACTACAGCTTACGCACATATGGCGACGGGAGAAACGCTTACGCGCGGGGCATCCATTTTTCACGGCATCACGGAAAGCATCTATCTTCTTGCCGTATGCACCCACACGGCGGTGTCGTTCGGCAAAGCGTTTGTTACGCTCGGATGGATCTCCTCTTCAAAAGCGGCAAAACGGCTGGACGCGGTCGCTTATACGGTATGCGGCATTGTCGCTGCAGCGGCACTGTTTGCAGTGCTCCGCTTCTTTTTGGGAGGGCTTGTATGAAACGGGTACTGATCATCGGCAGCGGCATTTCGGGGCTGACCTGCGCCGTTGAAACGGCTATGGCGGGAAATTGTGCCGTGCTCGTTTCCCCCTACCCTTCTGAGCGCGCACAGTCCGTCATGGCGGCGGGCGGCATCAACGCCGTTGTGCCGAACGGGGATAACGGGGACAGCATCGATCTACATGTCCGTGAAACGCTCGACGGCGGCTGCCGCATTGCGGGCGAGCGAACCGTCACAGGGCTTTGCACCGACGCGCCGCACATCCTAACGTGGCTGGAGGGCCTTGGCGTTGTGTTCACAAGAAATGCCGACGGCAGCCTTGCAAGGCGCGCCTTCGGCGGGCAGTCGCGCAAACGCACGGCATATGCGGGTGCTTCCACCGGCAAGCAGATCGTGACCGCCCTTGTGCAGGAGGCGCGAAAATGGGAGTGCGCGGGCAGGATCACCCGCCGGCTTGGGCTGCAGTTCCATTCCGCCCTGATCGAAGACGGCGTTTGCAGCGGCGCCTTGTTTTACGATGAGACGGCAAAGCGGCTCGAACCGCTGTATGCCGACGCGGTCGTGTTTGCTACGGGCGGGCAGAACCGCCTATTCGGAAAAACGACGGGTTCGGCGCTGTGTGACGGCTATGCGGCAGGGCAGCTGTTTTTACAGGGTGCGAAGCTCAAAAACCTTGAATTCATCCAATACCACCCCACCACCATCGAAACACCGCAAAAACGCATGCTCATCACCGAGGGCGCGCGCGGCGACGGCGGGCGGCTGTATTACATGGAAAACGGCAGACGCGTCTATTTCATGGAGGAAAAATACGGGGAAAAAGGCAACCTGATGCCGCGCGACATCGTTTCCAAATGCATCTACGACGCACCAAGCCAAGTGTATTTGGACATTGCGTTTTTAGGCGAACAGAAAATCAAGGAAAACCTGCGGGAGGTCTACGACCTGTGCCGGGAATACCTCGGGCTGGACGTTACAAAGGAAAGCATCCCGGTCGCGCCATCCGTGCATTTCTTTATGGGCGGGCTTGCGGTGGATATAAAGCACCGCACGAACATTTGCAACCTGTATGCCGTCGGAGAATGCGCGTCGATCTATCACGGCGCGAACCGTTTGGGCGGGAATTCGCTGCTTGCCGCCGTATACAGCGGGCGTGTGGCGGCGCGGGATATTGCGCAAGTTTCCCCAACGCCTTCCCATGCAAACTTTGAAAGCTACATCCGTGAACAGAATGAAAAGCTCTCCGCACGCACGGCGACGAAAAGCCGGTTTTCCGCCGTATACATACAAAACGATCTCGCCAAGATCATGAATGAAGACCTCGGCATCGTGCGCACCGAAGAAAAATTGCATGACGGCATACAGAATCTGCAATTCTATCTTTCCATTGTGGAAAAGCTCAAATATGACAGTGAGATCTCGCCGTATCAGGCTTACAGTCTGCGCCCGATGCTCTGTCTGGGGCTTGCCGTACTCACCTGTGCCGCCGAGCGCCGGGAAACGCGCGGCGCGCATATCCGCACGGACTTTCCGCAGCGTGCGGACAATATGGCGACCTGCACTCTGATCGACTATAACAATGGGGCATTCGACGTAACCTACAGAAACGAGGATGAGCTATGCTGGTAAAAATCAAGCGGCAGAAAGACGCCGAAAGCGCGCCGTATTGGCAGACCTTTTCGGTCGACGCAGACCCCGACATGACCGTCAGCGCCCTGCTCGACCGGCTCAATTACACGGATGACCTTTATGACGCAGAGGGCGTCGCGGCGCCCCGCATCCGCTGGGAGTGCAGCTGTTCGCAAAAGATGTGCGGCGCATGCGCCATGGTGATCAACGGCATCCCGAAGCTCGCATGCGCGGCGTTCCTGCGCGACGAGAAAGGCGACGTGCTGACGCTGGAGCCGCTCTCCAAATTCCCCGTGGTGGCAGACCTGATTGTGGACAGAAGCATCATTTCGGAAAACCTGCAAAAAGCACAGGCGTATTTGGGAACATACCGTCCGCTTCGAAAAAAGGATTTTGAGCAGATGTATGCGGCGGCAAAATGCCTGAAATGCGGGCTTTGTTTGGAGGTCTGCCCGAATTACAGCAAAGGGGAGCATTTTTTCGGCGCGCTGTTTGCAAACGAGGCGGCGCTGCTTGCCCTGCAGAGCAAAGACCGTGCCAAACCGCTTCGCGAAGCCTATGATAAGCACTTTGCCGCGGGCTGCTCCAAGGCGCTTTCCTGCGTCGGCGTCTGCCCGATGGAGATTGACACGCTCGCCTCTATGGCGCGGATGAATCGGTCTGGGAAATAAAGCGTTTCCCACATCTGTGCGTTTGCACAAACATTCAAACAGCGGGGGTACTTTTTGTGTGCCCTCGCTGTTTCGATTATGACTTATCATTTTGTTATGATTCACTGCACAACCGCCGTTATAGATAGGACTCGGAGAAATGCCCGTTTATATGCGAAAACCGTTGCGGTCGAGCCATGCGACCGATTGGCGCAGGGCGTCAGCGGTTTTGGTCTCCAGCACGACGCGGCAGTTGTGCGCACGGGCAAGCGTCAGGTATTTCGGAAGATCGAGTTCGCCCGTGCCGAGCGTAAGGTGGTTCTTCCTGCCGAGCGCGTCGTGGCAGTGGACATGGTGCAGCCGCTCGACGCGCTCCAGAATGATCGGTTCATCCGCGCCGCCGATACCGTGGTTGTGCCCGATGTCAAAGGTCAGCCCGAACACAGGGCTTTGCAGCAAGAGGTCGAGCGCTTCCACTTGGAAATCCGTAAAGCCGTCGCTGTTTTCCACACAAATTTGAAGATCCGCATCGCCGATAGCTGTGTCCGCCTCATCGCGGAAATCCCGCATGCTTTTCAGATATTGATCTTTGTGCGCCGCAAAAAGGTAGACCTTTTTTGCAGGCAGTGTGAAATATACGCCGCGCGCCAGATGCATATTGAGCACGGGCGCGCGCAGCTCTTTTGCAAGGCGTATCGTCTCGCGCACCGTGCGGCGGTGAGCCTCGGCGACATAGGGGTTAAAGTCGCTGACGTTTAAGTTCTCGTCGAGATGGATGGTGTAATACACGCCGTATTTCTGTGCAATCGCCTGTAACTGCTCTGCATTCAGCGTATCCGGCTGGTACTGCGGCAGGTTCATGTTAATCTCGATGAATTGCAGCCGCAGCTCGCGGCAAAGCGCGGCGGTCTCTTCCAAAGACTGTAATTCCAAAAGCGTTGGCATGCCGAAATCAGTCATAAAATCACCCTACAAAGATCTGCGCTTTTCGGACGTACGGAAAGCGGCATATAAAATCTCCCTATGCAGACGACCGCCCCGTTTTTGCGGAGCGATCGGTTCAGCCTGTCAAAGAAGTCTTTTTTCCTCCCTCTGACGAGGGAGGTGGCACGCGCTTCGCGCGTGACGGAGGGAGAGAAACCTTGAAATATCAAGGTTTTTGACTACCCCTCAGTCTCGCTTCGCTCGCCAGCTCCCCTGACAAGGGGAGCAAAAGACAATTTTTGACACACTCAGACGACCGCCCCGTTTTTGCGGAGCGGTCGATTCGTTTTGTGTAATTTTTAGCGGGAAGTCGATTTGCGGCCACGGCGATTGCGGATTCTCGCTGTAACCAGCAGCGCTGCCGCGCAAACGGGCAGGATCGCCGCAATGGTGTAAATGCCGTCCTGTGCTTGCGCACTCGTCGCGGGGATCACCGGCGTTTCGGTCACGGGTGTCTGCGTGCCGTCCGGGGTTTCGGTCTCGGGCGTTGCAGGATCGTCCGGCGTATCGGGCGTTTCCTCCTCGCCCTCGCCGGTCTGCGGCGTGCCGCTCATAAAGCGGATGCGGCCGCTGCCGGACTCGTTTGCATATTCCTCGCCGATCACGCCGCCGAGTGTTTCGGTGATATAGCGAATCAGCGCCTCGTAGTCCACCATGGTCTCGTCTTTGATAAGATTGCAGCCTTGGAACATGGAAAAGCCGTCGCCGCCGTTTTTCAGGCAGTAGTTATGTGAAGCGAGCGTGTAGGTCTTATTAAGCTCCAGCGGTTCGCCGTTTATCTGAACATTCTGCACGCGATAGGTGCCGTCCACACGCACGAACATGCCGTTCTCGTCGAGCACCACGCCCGAAGGGATGTCACCGTACAGATCGAACGTGATCCCCGACACCTGCTGGAAGCCGCCCGTGATATCGGGATAGGCGCGCGCACCCATTTCGAGCGCATCCAAAATCTGCTGCCCGGTCGCTTCCACCACGCAAAGCAGGTTGCCGAAGGGGTGCGCTTCGAGGATGTCGCCGTAGGTGACGTCACCCGCATAGATATTGGCACGAATGCCGCCGCCGTTGACGATCGCAACGTCCGCGTCCATCATCACACGGTATGCATCGGCGCAAAGATCCCCAAGGTTCGTTTCACCGCTGCGGACAAGCCATGCCGTGCCCTCCCGATTTTGGGCAAGCAGATCGACCTCGCTTTTCGCGACGACCGTATTCAACAGCGCGCTGAAATCCCCCTGCAATTCGGAAACATACGCCTGCATATCGTCGTATGTCGCGCGTACAGTCTCACTTGCGTCTTCGGCGGGCACATAATTTTCAACCAATTCCGTTGCAATGGTGCCGTCTGTGCCGATGGTCAGTTTCCCGATAGAGAAGAGCTTCGTGCCCGAAGAGGTCAGCGGCACGATGTTGCCGTCTTTATCGGTGCAGTCCTGCTGCGGGATCACGCTGTGGGAATGGCCGTCGATCACCGCATCAAAGCCCGAAGTATTTGCAATGACTTCGGTAGACATCCACGGTGAGCAGGAAGGCTCTATGCCGAGGTGCGCGAGCCCGATGACGTAATCCGCACCGGCGGCCTTGGCTTCGTCGATGCTCTCCTGCACCGCCGTATACAGCGCCTGCCCATCGCCACCGCGGCAGAAATCATAGATAAATTCGCCGTTTTCATCCTGAAAATACGCCGGTGTGGAGCTGGTGATGGTTCTGGGCGTGCAAATGCCCACAAGCGCGACCTGCGTATCACCGAAGGTGAGCATCACATAGGGGTCAAAGACGGTCTCCCCTGTGCGCAGATCCGTAAAATTCGCGGAAACATACGGGAACTGCGCTTCTGTCTCTGTGATCTCCAAAAAGCGGTCCATGCCGTAGTCAAACTCATGATTGCCGGGCACCGCCGCCGCATACCCGAGGCGGTTCATCAGGTCAACCATGTATTCGCCCTCGGTCAGCGCGCCGATCGCGTCGCCCTGTATCGCATCGCCCGCGTCTACGAGCGCAACATAGCTGCCGTCTTCAAGCATCTGCTGCTTATATGCCGCGAGGCTCGCAAGCGAAACACCGTCCTCGTTCTCCACGGCACAGTGCATATCGTTGGTGTAAAGAATCACAATGTCCCGATCCTGCGCTGCAGAGACGCTCACAAACGAGCAAAGCGCCAAACACAGCGTCAAAAGCAGGGCTACGCATTTTTTCATGCAGGGGTCCCCTTTCTCAGTTTCATTTACCGTAATATTGTAGCACGGTTTTTGCAGACTTTCAAGCGCGTTCCCCGTCCGGCGGCGAATTGACAAAGCGTCGCGCGGCGGCTATACTGGAGATATACGGACAAGGCGCACAGCTTTGTCAACGGGTCGTTTGTAAAGCTATTCAACTTGTCAAAGAAGGAGGCGGCGCAATGCTCTGCAACACCTGCCCGCGGCAATGCGGCGCGATCCGCACGGAAAATACGCCCTCGGCCGGCTTTTGCAAAATGCCCTATAACGCCGTGATCGCACGCGCGGCGCTGCATTTTTGGGAGGAACCCCCTTTGAGTGCACACGGCGGCGCGGGGGCGATCTTTTTTTCGGGCTGCACGCTGCGCTGTATCTACTGTCAAAATTTTGAGATCAGCCACAAAAATTTCGGGAAGTGCGTTTCGGTTGATCGCTTTGTTGAAATCATGCAGGAACTGGAAGCGGCGGGCGCGCAGAACATCGACCTCGTGAATCCCACGCATTTCGCGCCGTTTTTACGCGACGCGCTGACAAAATATAAGCCGCATGTGCCCGTGGTCTACAATTCCGGCGGATATGATTCGGTCGAGACGCTCAAAAGCCTTTCGGGGCTTGTAGATATTTATCTGCCCGATTTTAAATATATGTCCGAAGCTACAGCTCGTCTTTACTCCGCCGCGCCCGACTACCCCGCGCGCGCGAGATCGGCGATCCTCGAAATGCGCCGCCAGACAAAAGACCGTTTCGCGCCGGACGGACGGATGCTTTCGGGGCTTATTGTGCGGCATCTGGTACTGCCGCAGGGAACAAAGGATTCTGCGGAAATTCTGCGGTGGATCGCAGGCTCCCTTTCCAAAGACACCTATGTAAGCCTCATGCGGCAATACTCGCCCTGCGGCAGGACATATCCTTACAAGGCACTCAACCGCCGGCTTACCACAGCGGAATATGACCGCGTGCTGCGCACGTTTTTTGACCTCGGCCTTCACAACGGCTTCATGCAGGAGGGCGCTTCCGCCAACGACCGCTTCATCCCGGCATTTGATCTAACAGGGGTTTGATTTTGTAAAAAATTGTGCTATACTGTGGGAAAGCATGCGGGAGGCGCGCCATGGCAAGAAAAGCTGCGGACGATATGAAAAAGCTGCGCAAAAAAGGCGGGCGCTTTTTCGGGGAATTCAAGACCTTTATTGCACGTGGGAATGTCATCGACCTTGCCGTCGGTGTGATCATCGGCGGCGCATTCCAAAAGATCGTAAATTCCTTAGTCAACGACATCGTCATGCCGCTCATCAGCCTTTTGACGGGCGGTGTGGATTTCAACAACTGGTTTTTGGCGCTCGGCGAAGGCGATTTTGCCACCGTGGAGGAAGCACAGGCGGCGGGCGTTGCCACGCTGAACTTCGGCACGTTTTTGAGCACGGCGCTCGACTTTTTGATCATGGCGTTTGTGATCTTCCTGTTTATCAAGGGGATCAATGCCCTCTCCGAAAAGCTCAAGCGCGAAAAGCAGACGGAAAGCGCGCCGCCTGCCGTCAAAAAGTGCCCGTACTGCCTTTCGGAGATCGACATCGCGGCGACGCGGTGCCCGCATTGCACTTCACATATCCCTGTGGATACACAAGTAAAGGAATGAGACTATGAAAATCGGATTCATCGGCGCAGGCAATATGGCAAGCGCCATCCTGCGCGGCATGGTGCGGTCAAAGCGCTTTGACCCGGCAGTGCTTTCGGCATTTGACACACAGGCGCAAAAGACGGCAATGCTCGGGGAAGAACTCGGCATCGGCACATCACGAAGCGCCTGCGAGCTTGTCGAAATCTGCGACACGGTGGTTCTTGCCGTCAAGCCGAATGTTTTTTCCGTGCTTCTGCCGGAACTTCGCGAAGCGTTAAAAAAGCGTGACGCGCTGGTTATTTCCATTGCCGCAGGCAAGACGATCGACTACATCGAAGGCCTTTTGGGCTATGATGCGGCGGTGATCCGCATAATGCCCAACATCAACGCCACCGTTGGCGCCGCCATGAGCGCCTATTGCTGCAGCGCGCGCGTGACGGATGAGCAGCGTGCGCTTGCCGAAGCCATGTGCGGGTCGTTCGGCGAGGTCATGCCGCTTGCGGAAAGCATGTTCCCGCTGTTCGGGGTCCTTGCGGGCTGCGCGCCGGCATACAGCTATATGTTCATCGATGCGCTCGCACGCGCAGGCGTGAAAAACGGCATGGCAAAGGCGGACGCACTGCACATTGCGGCACAGACGGTCTTGGGCAGCGCCAAACAGATCCTGGAGAGCGGCACGCATCCGTGGGAGCTCATTGACCGTGTCTGCTCGCCGGGCGGCACGACTATAGAGGGCGTTGCCTCTTTGCAGGCGGACGCATTTGACGCGGCAATCTCGCGCGCTGTGGACGCGGCGCTGGAGAAAGACAGCCGCATTTAAGCAGGGTTGACCGCACCCATCGCGGAAAAAGCGCAGGATATTCCGTAAAGAATATCCTGCGCTCTCTTTTACCTTTTAAACAGCCTACCCGTAAAACGCGAAACGCCGCGGACCACTACGGTCTGCGGCATTTATCCTGCAATGAAAGTCTTGTTACGCCTTGTTGAGCTTCGTAACGAGGGCGGACTTTTTGCGGGCGGCATTGTTCTTGTGCAGAAGCCCCTTCGCGGTCGCCTGATCGATCTTTTTCACGGCGGCGGTCACGAGCGCCTCTTTGTCGGCAGCGCCGCTTTCGATCGCGACGTTCGCCTTTTTAATAGCGGTCTTGAGCGCAGAATTCATAGACTTATTGCGCTGTGCACGCTTATTGTTCACGATCACGCGCTTTTTTGCGGACTTAATGTTCGGCATCGGTCACACCTCCCTTACAATAGCGGACTATATATTACCATTCTTTTCGGAAAAAAGCAAGTTTTTTTTCAAATTCCCCGATAGTTTTTCAAAGATGCGCCCATACTAAAAGACATAATACGCTTTTAGGAGGCGGTTTTATGCAGATTCGTACGGATCTGGCGCTTGAACAGCGTGAGCTTATGGCAGGAAAAGCAACGGACAACGTGCAGGTGCGCAAACGCAGGCACGGTGCGGCGGAAATCACGGAGGTCGAAGTTTGCAACGCGGCGGGGGAAAAAGAGCTCGGCAAGCCGCAGGGGAAATATATCACGGTAGAGATCCCGGAATTCGCACATGACAGTGAGCTTTTGGACGGGCGGCTTACGGCGATGACCGAAACGCTTTGTTCGCTTTTGCCGAAAGACGGCGCGGTGCTGGTGGCAGGGCTTGGAAACCCGGACATCACACCCGACGCGCTTGGGCCGCGCACCGCGCGCGGCGTGTTCGCCACACGCCACATTGACAAAACACTTGCGCAAAGCTTGGGCTTTTCAGAGCTTCGGGAGGTCTGCGCGGTTAGCTTCGGGGTGCTTGGACAGACCGGTATGGAAACCGCTGAGGCGCTGCGCGGAATGGTCGGCACCGTGCACCCGTGTGCCGTTATCACCGTGGATGCGCTCGCCTCACGAAGCCTGTCGCGCTTAGGGAAAACCGTACAGCTGACCGACACGGGTATCACGCCCGGCTCCGGGATCGGCAACAGCCGCGCGCGCATTGACCGAGAGACGCTGGGCGTACCCGTAATTGCCGTAGGTGTGCCGACCGTAGTGGACGCTGCCACACTCATTCATGATTTTACCGACGGGCACGCGCCGCACGAAGCATATGCAAAGGAAGCCGGCACCATGATGGTCACCCCGCGCGAGGTGGACACCCTCGTGCGGCGCGCGTCCCGGTTCTTGTCTCTCGCCATCAACTGCGCGCTGCAGCCTGCGCTTGAGCCGGAGATGCTGCTCAATATCGTGTAGCCCTCCCCTGCTTCTATTTTCTGTTTCGGCCGCATATACTGCACCGAAAGGATAAAGCAAGAGGGACAGCCTATGCCGCAAACGAACGCACAAAGAAGCCGCCGCAGAAAACCGAACACCGAGGGGACTGCGCACCCCGCCGCCTTATTATTGCTTCTCGTCACTTTGACTGCCGCGACCTTCTATATGGGCACGCGGTTTGCCGCGCCCGTTTCGAAGGTCGCCATGTTCAGCGCCTCACTCGCCATGCCGCAGGGCACTGCCCAGACGATCCGCGAAGAACTGACAGCCGAAGAAACGACGGAACCTGCCACGCAAGCCCCCGCCGAAACCACCGCCGCCCCCGCCGAAGAAACCGTTTCGGAATCGGCGCTGACCGACACGCCCGAGGACATCCTTGCTATGATGGCGTCCGCCGAGGCCGCTTCCGCAAACACCACGAAAAAGGGCGCGATCGTCGAAAAGCAATACGGCGCGGGAAACGCGACGGACACCTGGGAAAACATCACCGTGCGCAACACGACCGCTTCGCACAGCATCGATATTGCCGCAAGCGTGGCGAAGTCCGCTTCGCTTTCCATTGAAAATATTTCGGAGCCCTTAGTGCTCATCTTCCACACGCACACCACAGAGTGCTATGAGCTTTTGGATCGCAACTGGTACGCGACCGACTACATCACACGCATTGACGACCCGGCGCGCAACATGGTGCGTGTAGGCGATGCGATCTGCGAACAGCTGGAAGCGGCGGGGATCGGCGTGATCCACGATACCGAGATCCACGACGCGAAATACACGGGCGCATACGACCGTTCGCGCGAAAGTATTGAAGCGATCATGGCAGAGTACCCGTCCATTCAGGTCGTGATCGATGTGCACCGCGATGCCATCCAGCAGCAGGACGGCACGCGCATCAAGCCGGTGGCGACGATCGACGGCAAAAAGTCGGCACAGATCATGATCATTGCCGGCTGCGAGGACGGCAAGGTGACGAATTTCCCAACCTGGGAACAGAACCTGACCTTTGCACTGCAATTGCAACAGACCGCCGAAACCAAATATCCTGGTCTGATGCGCCCGATCTTATTCTCCGCACGCAAATACAACATGGACATCACGCCCTGCTCGGTGCTGTTGGAAATGGGGAGCGATTCGAACACGCTGGAGGAAGCGGTGTATGCAGGCAGACTCATCGGCACGGCGCTCGCGGAGCTGTTGCTGCGTTACGCGCCGTAATTCTACAAGGAAGTGTAAGCATGAGACGAAAAAGCGTATTTTCACGGTATTTAATGGTGTTGAGCGTTCAGCTTTTGGCCTTTGGGCTGGTATTTGGTCTTACACGCGCGCAGGAAAATTCCCAAAGAATGCGCACGGGCGGTGAACCGGAAGTGGTAGATGCGCAGGATGTGCGCGAATTTGCAGAGCGGGCGATCGAAGAACTGCGCGAAATGCTATGAAACCCGCCGGGGCTTTTACCTCGGTGGGTTTCAATGTTACAGATGTAAAATTTTCAGATCGTGCACATACTCAAAAATCCAGCAACTCCGCGAGAACGGCGTTGGAAACGAGAAAACCTGTGCGCGTCAAACGAATCCCGCTCTCATCCGAAACCAGCAGCCCGTGGGCGGCAAGCGGTGCGGCGCGCGAACGCATCGCCTGTGGGATGCCGTGCCCGAAGCGGGTTTGCACGTTTTTTTCGGAAAGCCCCTCGCTAAGCCGCAGCGCAAGCATGGCGTATTCCGTAAAATCCCCGCCTGTGCCGTCGGGCACGGGCGGTTTGCCTGCTAAGAAGCCCCGCAGGTCGCGCGGGTAATAAAACCGCCTGCCGTTTAAAAACGAATGGGCCGAAGGGCCCAGCCCCAAGTATTCTTCGCAATGCCAATATTTCAGATTATGACGGCTTTCATAGCCCGGGCGCGCGAAATTGGAGATCTCGTACTGCAAAATACCGTTTTGCTCAAGCGTTTCGCAAAGCTGCAAATACAAGTCCGCCGTTTGGTCGTCGTCGGGAATGGAAAGCGTATCGCGGCGCTTTTCAAACGGCGTGCCCGCTTCGATTTTCAAAATATAGGCGCTCACATGCGGCACGCCGAGGGACAGGCAGAAATCCAGTGTTTCGGCGAGTGTTTGCGCGGTTTGGCGCGGGATACCGAGCATCACATCCAGTGAAATGTTTGCAATGCCCGCCCTTTGCGCCGAGAGCACCGCCGCGCGCACCCCGTCCGCATCCGAAAGTCTCCCCAAAGCACGGCGTTCGCTGTCCACGGCGGACTGCAAACCAATGGAAACGCGGTTCACGCCCGCTTCGGCGAGGACTGCGAAGAAATCCGGCGAAAGCCCATACGGGTTGCATTCCACGGTGATCTCCGCGCCGTCGGTCAAAAAGTCCGCTTTTGCCTGATCTACAAGGGTTTTCAGACGTTTTGCACCCAGTGCGGACGGTGTTCCGCCGCCGATGTAAAGGGTATTTGCTTTACATTGTAAGGCTTCAGCACTTTCCGAAATTTTTCGACACAGAGCGGCCACATAGGCGTCGGTTTGCGCCGCATTCCCGCGCATCGAATAAAAATCGCAGTACGGGCACTTGGAACGGCAGAACGGAATGTGCAGATAAAGCCCGATCGGTACATTCATACCTGAATAAACCGTATCGTATGCCCAGTGCTCTCTATGTAGCGCCGGACATCCGCAAACGAGAGGAACACCGTCGCGGTGTTGTCGTTCGGATGAAAGCCCAGCCGCGGCGCATTTTGCAGGTCCTCGTCAAAATACACTTCGACCGCGCTTTGTGTGTCGTTGATCAGCCCAAGCGGCGACACCGAGCCTTTTTTCACATCCAGGTACTTTGCCAGCCGCTCGTCGGAGGCAAAGCTCAGCTTGGAGGATTCGACCTCTGCTTGTATGAGCCGCAGGTCGGCATGCTTGCTCCCCTTTAAGACCACGAGCATATGCCGCTTACCTTTATAATCACGCAAAAACAGGTTTTTGCAGATCTCATCATCGGGGTTAAAGCCGAGCGCGTTGTATTCCTCCATCGTAAATGCGGGCGCGTGCTCGACCAATTCATAGGAAATGCCGAGCGTCTGCAAGTTTTCAAAAATATTTTCTCTGCTATTCATCTAACTTCAGCACCGCCATGAACGCCTCCTGCGGGACTTCGACTGTCCCGAAGCGGCGCATGCGCTTTTTTCCTTCCTTCTGTTTTTCCAACAGCTTCTTCTTGCGCGTGATGTCGCCGCCGTAGCACTTGGCAAGCACGTCCTTGCGCATCGCCTTGACCGTCTCGCGTGCGATCACCTTGCCGCCGATGGCAATTTGTATGGGGATCTCAAACATCTGGCGCGGAATGTGCTCCTTGAGCTTCTCGGCGATCTTGCGGGCGCGCGCATAGGCTTTGTCGGCATGGATGATAAACGAGAGTGCGTCTACGGCATCACCGTTTAATAGCACATCCAGCTTCACGAGCTGCGAGCGGGCATAGCCCTGAATCTCATAGTCGAACGAAGCATAGCCGCGCGTGCGGGATTTGAGTGCGTCGAAGAAGTCATAAATGATTTCATTAAGCGGCAGCAGATATTTGATGTCTACGCGATCCTCGGCAAGATAGGTCATTTCCTTATAGGTGCCGCGGCGGTCCTGACAAAGGTCCATGATCTGCCCGACGTATTCGGGCGGGGAAAAGATGTGCGCTTCGACGATGGGTTCCTCGGCATAGTCGATCGTGGCGGGGTCGGGATAGTTGCAGGGGTTGTCGATCTCGACAACAGATTTGTCGGTCAGGTGGATCTTATACACGACGCTCGGAATCGTCGTGACAAGATCGAGATCATATTCGCGCTCCAAGCGCTCTTGTATGATCTCAAGGTGCAAAAGCCCCAAAAAGCCGCAGCGGAAGCCGAAGCCCAGCGCGCCGGAGGTCTCCGGCTCGAAGGAGAGCGCCGCATCGTTCAAGCGCAGCTTTTCGAGCGCCTCGCGCAAGTTTTCATAGTCCGCGCCGTCCGCCGGATATACCCCGCAGAACACCATGGGGTTGACCTTGCGATAGCCGGGCAGGGGCTCTGCGGCGGGTGCAGAGGCGAGCGTCACCGTATCGCCCACACGTGCGTCGGATACGGTTTTGATCGAAGCTGTGATATAGCCGACCTCGCCGGAGGAAAGCCCCTCGGTCGGCTCCATGCGCGTGGCGCGCATATAGCCCGTCTCCACCACGGTAAATTCCGCGCCCGTCGCCATCATGCGCATGGTGTCGCCGGGGTGGATGGCGCCGTCCATGACGCGGACATAGACGATCACGCCGCGGTAGCTGTCATAGACCGAATCGAAGATCAGCGCGCGCAGCGGTGCGTCATCGTGATTTTCGGGGGCAGGCACGAGCTTGACGATTTCTTCAAGCACCTGCTCGACATTCTCGCCCGTTTTGGCGGAGACACGCGGCGCGTCCATGCAGGGGATACCGATGACATCCTCGACCTCCTTCGCCACGCGCTCCGGGTCAGCGGCGGGCAGGTCGATCTTATTGATGACAGGCACGATCTCGAGATCGTGGTCGAGCGCAAGGTAAGTGTTCGCAAGCGTCTGCGCCTCGATCCCCTGCGACGCATCCACGATAAGCACCGCGCCCTCGCAGGCAGCGAGCGACCGCGAGACCTCATAATTAAAGTCCACGTGACCGGGCGTGTCAATGAGGTTGAGCGCATATGTAGCCCCGTCTTTTGCTTTGTAATCGAGCCGCACGGCATGCGCTTTGATCGTGATGCCGCGCTCGCGCTCCAAGTCCATGTTGTCTAAAAGCTGCTCTTCCATATCGCGCTTCTGGACGGAATCGGTCAGCTCCAAAAGACGGTCTGCAAGCGTGCTTTTGCCGTGGTCGATGTGCGCCACGATGGAAAAATTGCGGATGTACTCTTTTTTTTGCATGGATTACCTCGTAGAGTGGGATATTAACGATCTGAATTTTCGTTTTCGTCTTTCTTGTTTCGTTCGTTCTGTTTGGCATTCTGCTTTTGCTTATGCCGAAACGGCAAACTTCTGTAAAGCAAAAGCAAGCCCGCCGCAATCATCAAAAGCGGGACGAGAAGCATAAAGTGGAACGACGCCGCATAATAGCGCACGATACCGACCGGCGAATAAGAATTGGAGATCATGGCAAGCGCGCCGTAACTGATGCCGATCAGGAATAGCCCGATCACGATACCGACCCAATCGACCGCCGCCCATTTGGAGGGCGCGCGCCGGGCAGCCTGTTTTCCGCCTTTTTTCTGCTTTCGCTTCGGCAGAAAGGGCAGGAAAAACGGAAGCGAGCAAAACATGAAAAACAGCCCAATGAAAATCAGATGATTTTCGGATTGATTCGGCCCGCCGATCACGGACTCGGCGGGATTTTCCGGGTTATAAAGAATCTCCGTTTCACTGCCGCGCGACGGTACAAAGGATGTGCTGTAAGACGTAACGAGCGTATATTCCTGCCCGTCCACATTATAGCGGTATACAAGCCTGTATGTATCCGCCGTTTCGGTTCTCCGCTGCGAATCGTAACCGCCTGCTTCCTGCAGCGTGTAATCGATCAGATAGCCGGTTACTTCGCGATAGCCGCGCGTGCTGTTTGCGACCGCGTCGCGGATGCCAAGCGAAAGCAGCACCAGTCCGATCAACAGACAAAGGATCGGCAAAATCAAGAAAGCGAGCATTCCCCTATTGTTATCCTTTGTACTGCGCAAGGCTATTCCCCTTTCGAACTTACCGAATCTTGATTTTTACTCACACCGCCGTGCGGCTCTTGAACCCTTCGCCGAGGATGTCGGAAATTTCGGATATGACGATAAACGCGCTTTCGTCGATCTCGCGGATCGCTTTCGTCAAGCGCACCGCGTCGCCCGCGCGCACGGCGCAGAACAGCATTTGGCGCTTTGCCCCCGTGTAGCCGCCGCGCACATCCAGCACGCTCACACCGCGGTCCAGCGTTTCGACGATCGCGCGCGTGGCATGCTCCCCTTTATCCGTCACGATAAACAACAACTTATCGTGCGAAAGCCCCGTCTGCGTAAGGTCCACCGCCTGCGCGCTGACGTAAATGACCACAAGCGAATACAGCACCGTTTCAAGGCTCCGATACACGGCAAAGGACAAAAGCACGACGGCGAGATCCAAAAGCAGGATCACACGCCCCATGGACATGTGCGGCCGCCGCCTTTGTAAGAGCTTCGAAAGGATGTCCGTGCCGCCGGTCGTCGCCCCGCGCAGGAACACAAGGCCGAGCCCCGCGCCGCTCAAAATGCCGCCGAACAGCGAAGAAAGCAAGCGGTCACCCGCATACACGGGCAAAAACAGCGCGGTCACATCGATGAGCACGGAGGAAAAGAAGGTGGCAATAACCGTCCGTATGATAAAAGAAAAGCCGAATTTGAAATACGCGATCACAAACAGCGGCACATTCAGCAGGAACACCACCGTGCCGATGGGCGTGCCAAGCAGGTGGTTGAGCACTGTGGCGACACCTGTAAAACCGCCGAGCAGGATTTCGTTCGGCGCCAAAAACACATTGACCGCCGCCGCATACAAAAAGGCGCCGGCAAAATACAGCAGTAAGTCTGCCGCCGTTTTGCGTGCCGTGTGCCTATTTCGTTTCGCCTTTTTGTGCACCGTTCTCCGCCCCGTCCTGCCAGATCTTATCGAACAGCGCGCGAAGGCGGGTCTCATCTTTGTTCAGATAAAGCCAGCCGAACAATGCTTCTAAGCCCGTGGCGCTGTGATAGTCACCCTCCGACTGGTGTTTCGGCGTGTGCCCCGGGTGCGCGTTGCGCCCGCGTTTGTAAACGGCAAGCTCCGTTTCGGTAAGCTCGGGCAACAAATTTTTTACAGCCCTTGCCTGCGCCGCGGCGTTGACAAGCCCCGTCGAAAGGGTATGTAACTGACCGGCGGGGCGGTTCGCCTGTAAAAGCAGGCGCTCCCGGACAAGCAGCCCGTATACCGCGTCGCCTAAGAAAGCAAGCGCAAGGGGGCTGTACATATTGGTATTGTTCTCCATGGTTCCCCCGTTTATCCGTTTTGTACCGCTGAATTACGGCACATAGTCGAATTCAAAGTCGTAAATGCTGACGGTGTCGCCCTCCTGGATGCCTTTTTCCCGCAGGGCGTCCAAAATACCGCTGGTTTGCAGAACGGTTTGAAAATATTGCAGGGATTCGTAGTCATCCATATCGGTTTTCAGCAAAATTTTATATAGCCACTCAGCCTCGACGATATACACCCCATCGCGCACGGTGACGGTAAAGCCGTTTTTCTTATCTTTTTCGAGCAGCTCCATCGGGATCTCCTCAGGCTCGTAGCGCTTGACAGGCGGAAGTGTGGCGAGCTTTGCCGCCACGGCGTTGATGAGCTCCTGCGTGCCGTAGCGGATGGGCGCGACGATCTCGAAATACGGCAAGCCCTGCTTTTCGATATACGCCTTGAAGCGTTCGCGCTGCTCGTCCTCGGCAAGATCGATCTTGTTGCCTGCGACGATCTGCGGGCATTCGCTGAGCTCGGGATTGAATTTGCGCAGTTCTTCGTTGATCTTCTCAAAATCCTCGATCGGGTCGCGCCCCTCGCTGCCTGCGACATCCACCAAATGCACAAGCATCCGGCAGCGCTCCACATGGCGCAAAAAGGCGTGCCCGAGCCCCACGCCCTCGGCGGCGCCTTCGATAAGGCCGGGAATATCCGCCATAACAAAGCTCTGCCCCTCGCCCATGCGCACCACGCCGAGCACAGGGGTGATTGTCGTAAAGTGATAGTCGCCGATGATGGGCTTGGCTTCGCTGACGACCGAGAGCAGCGAAGATTTGCCGACATTCGGAAAGCCTAAAAGCCCCACGTCGGCGATCAGTTTCAGTTCCAGAGAGACCTCCCACGACTCGCCCGGCGCGCCGCTTTTCGCAAAACGCGGGGTCTGGCGCGTGGGCGTGGCAAAATGGCGGTTGCCAAATCCCCCTTTGCCGCCCTTTGCGGCGATGAACGGTTCGTCCGTGGACATATCGGCAAGCACCGCGCCGCTTTGCACCTCGCGGATAACGGTGCCGCGCGGGACGCGGATGACCAGATCCTGCCCCTTTTTGCCGTTGCAGTGCGCGCCGCGCCCGTTCTGCCCGTTTTCCGCCGTATATTTGCGCTTATAGCGGAAGTCCGCAAGCGTGGAAAGGCTGTCGTCTGCGACGAACACGATGTTGCCGCCGCGCCCGCCGTCGCCGCCGTCGGGGCCGCCGGATGCCACATATTTTTCACGGTGGAACGCAACCGCGCCGTCGCCGCCGTCGCCCGCTTTGATTTTGATTTTTGCAATATCTACAAACATAGTTTCTTTCCTCATGCTGCCTTTGATGCGAATGAATCGTTGTTATTATAGCAAAATCCGCTGAAAAGATAAATAGACGAGTGGGAAAAAAGCAAAAATTTCTGTTTTTCTGTTCGGCTTGCATAAATTGTGTTTTTTATCTTGACTAACACTATATATTGTGGTAATATAAGCGCAGAAAGAAAAAACTTTCTATAGAATTTATTCAAAGTCCAATTTTTTGGACTTTTGTGTTAAAAAAATCGAACATTTGTCTTGACAAACGCAAAAACCCTGCTATAATAAGGGTGTAATGAGACAGAACAAATGTTCCGAACGGAGGTTTGAGACAGATGACAGCCGCACTTGCTATTCGTTCCGCCCTGGAACTTGCATTTATCCTGTTGCTGATTTACGGGTTTATCAAAGAAGACAAGCTGATCGCGTTTGAGCAGAAGGTGCGCCGCATCATTTTTGTCAATTACCGCCGCTATAAGCGTAAAAAGCGGTATGAAAGAATGCAGCAAGAGCGTGCGTTCCGCGTGTATGAGGGCGGCAAATCCAAAAAGCCCTCCGGCGGCAGCATACATGTAGCCTGATTGATATTGCCTACTTCTATTCTTCCTTTTTTCACACAACACCGACGGCGGGGCGAACTGTTCAGCAGTCCGCCCCGTTGTCGTTTTTCTCTTTTGCGGTATGCCTCCTTGGAAGCATACCGCTTTCTTATATTCTATATTCCGTTATTAGGATGTGTAGGTGCGCACGCGCAGCGGGATGCCCATTTCGTCCGCGAGTTTTTGGCAGGCGGCAATGTCCTCTTTTGAAATCACATCCACCACCGTAAATTTGACATTTACACCGGTTTCTTTACATTCGCGGGCAAATTTCAAAATTGCCTCGAACGAAGCATTCCCGAACGAGGGCGCGCAAAGGTCGTCGTATTTTTCGGCGGTCGGGGCGTTGAGCGAAACAGAGACCGTATCAAAATATTTGCAGATCTCCTTCGCGGTCGGCTTTTTATTGATAAGATCGGAAAGCCCGTTGGTATTCAAGCGCAGCTTTAAGCCCTTTTCCTTTAAGTACGCCGCTGTTTTCAGCAGGTTTTCGTAGGCGCAGGTCGGCTCGCCGTAGCCGCAGAACACGACCTCCTGCGTGTAGCTTGTAAAATCCCATGCGTCGATTGCAGCTTTGATCTCATCGAACGACGGGCTGTGCGCTTCGAACCAAAGCGTCTGCGCCTCGCCTACGGCGTCGCCGTTTTGCCGGATGCAGAATTTGCAGCGGCACGGGCAGGCGTTGGTGAGATTCAAATAGACCTTATTTTCAAAAGTATACAAAATATCCGCCATATTGCCATCTCCTTAAAAATTGCGATAGATCCTTTTCTTTATGTCTGCTTTGTCCAGCGCCGCGGCGGCGGCATAATAGACCGCCGCGCTGCCGACCGCCTGCACGATGCTGAACGGTACCGAGGTGAGCGCCGAGGGAAAGCTGTACAAAAGCCCTTCCGTGAAAAAATACCCGAACACCGTAATAAGCCCCGAAACGAGCGGCATGAACGCCGTCGTTTTATTGAGCAGCCGTGTCGGCGGATGCTTGCGGTGAAAATACACAAGCGCAAACGGCAGGGTGTTGCACGCTTTGATGATCGCGGTGAACGGCGCCCAAACCGCGCTGCCTGCAAGCACGTCCGCGACCGCACCGCCCACGGCGGCGGCGGCAGCGGCATACGGCAGCGGCAGGATGCACGAGGCAAGGTAGATCATACTGTCGCCGAAGTGCAGATAGCCGTTGTTGATGCCTGTGTTGAACCTGATGTACGCGGTCATCACGACGATGAGCGCCGCGAAAAGCGCGCTTAAGATCAAATTGTATAACGCCCCAAGCGCTTTATTTTTTTTCATAGCAGCATCTCCAAGTGGTTTTGAAAATTCACGCCGTCGTTGCGATCTGTTCTTGCGCGATAGCTTTCTTCAATGGAAGCTTCCAAAAAGCGAACCGCTTTGCGCACGGCCGTTTCGGCATTTGTCCCGCGCACAAGCTCGCCCGTGAGCACGGCGGAAAACAGATCGCCCGTACCCGAGTAGCTGCCGCCGAAGCGTTTGCCCGTGACGACCGTCTCGCCTTCGTGCGTGACCAGCACGCAGGAGATCTCGTCACCGCAGCGAAGCCCTGTGACCACGACGGTGTGCAGAACATCGGACAGCAAAGACTTTGCAAGCGCCGCAACCTCGGGAAAGCCCCTCCCCTGCGCGCAAGCCGCCGAAAGCGTGTCGTAATCTGCGCCGCAGAGCAGACAGAGCTCGGAAAGGTTCGGCGTAATGACGTTAGCGCGCTTTGCGAGCCGCGCGACCGCATTGCAAAGCGCCTCGTCGTAGGTATCATACACCCTGCCGTCATCCGCCATGACGGGGTCACAGACAAACAGCGTATCCGGCGTTTGAAAGGCATCCAAAAACGCTTCGATCCGCTTTGCCTGCGCCTCGCTTGCCAGGTAGCCCGTCAAAATGCCGTCGAAGCGCACGCCGAGCTTTTGCCACTCGGCAAGGTAGGCGTCGAGCCGGTCGGTGAAATCATCGCAGAAAAAGCTGTCGTAGCCCGTTTGATTGGAGAGAATCGCCGTGGGCAGCGGGCAGCACTCCGTGCCGAGCACAGACAGCACCGGAAGCGCCGCCGTGAGCGAACAGCGCCCCAAGCCCGAAAGGTCGTTGACGACTGCGATGCGCTTCATGAAACCACCTGCCTTTTCCCCTTGCATGATTTTCAAATTTTCTATATAATAGAACAAAGCTGTCATTATGGAAATACACAAAAACGATTATTTTTTAGGGGACAGATCATATGGAAACCAAAGCTGAGTTTTCACCGCTGCTGGATACGGACACGCCGCTGTATATGCAGGTATACAATTATTACAAGTCGCTGATCGTCAGCGGCAAGCTGCCGCCCAAGACCAAGCTACCCTCCCTGCGGCACTGCGCCGAAACGCTCGGTATCAGCCGCACGACGGCGGAGGGCGCCTATTTGCAGCTTTGCGCAGACGGCTACATCCTTTCCAAACCGAAAAGCGGCTACTTCGTGACCGACCTGTATTTTCACGCCCCGCGCCCGGCACTTGCACCACAGGCGGAAAAGCCCGCCGCGCCGCTGTATGATTTCGCATCGCTTTCCGTAGACCGTGAGAGCTTCGACTTCAACCTGTGGCGGCGCTATTTAAAAAGCGCGCTGCGGCAGGATGAGCGTCTGCTTTCCTACGGTGAGGTGCAGGGCGAACGGGATCTGCGCGAGGCGCTGGCACAGTACCTTGCCGAAAAGCGCAACGTCGTCTGCCGTGCGGATTCCATTGTCATCGGCGCGGGTGTGCAGAGTCTATTACACATTTTGTGTGCTGTGCTGCATGACAAAAAGACCGTTGCGTTTTGCGATCCGGCGTTTTTACAGGGGCGCGCTGTGTTTCAGGATCATGGCTTTACGATTCGCGAGCGTGAGGCGGATGCACAGATCTTTTACGTCTCGCCGTCCCACATGGATCGTCGCGGCGACGTGATGCCGACCGACGCGCGCATCGCTTTGCTCAAACGTATTGCGGCACGCGGGACGCTGCTCATTGAAGATGACTATGACAACGAATTTTGCTACTTTGACCGCCCCGCCCCTGCGCTGCAAGGGCTCGACGGCGGGCGGCATGTGGTGTATATCGGAACCTTTTCCCGCCTGCTGCTGCCCTCTATTCGCATCAGCTTTCTCGTCCTGCCGGATTCCCTTGCGGCACGCTACCGCGAGATCGCACCGCTTTATAACCAAACGGCCTCCAAAGCCGAGCAGATCGCCCTTTGCCAATTCATCCGAGACGGGCATTTGGCAGGACAGATCCGGAAAGTTCGAAAGCTTTACACCCAGAAAGCACGGCTGTTGGAAACGGCAGTGCGCGAGGCGTTCGGAAAAGCTGCCGATGTACGCCTGCGCGAGACGGGTTTTGTGGTACAGGTGCGCCTGCGCATGCCGCTTGCCGCAGACGATCTGGAACAGCGGGCGCGCAAAGCAGGTGTTTCACTGCGTGCGGAAAATGACGCAAACGGCGCTTGCACGCTGTTCCTCGCCTGCTCGGGTGTGCGCGCTTCGGATTTTCCCGACGCGGCTGCACGGATGCGCGCGGTCTGTCTGTTACAGGATACTGAAACGCCCACTTGAATTTGTCTTATTTGATACATTTTTGCGGCGTGTCATCGGTTCTATATTCGATATGTAAAAACATACAAATCAGTAAGAAAATACTGATAAACTTTTTGTAAAAAATGATAGATTTTTAACATTCTTTCTGCTATAATGGGTGCGTATACGCGAAAGTTGTGTGGCCGAACGCACAAACTGTGCGCGGCGCGCGGCTTTTGCAAAGGAGGAAAGTCAAGAATGCTCAAAAAAATCAGTACGATCCCGTTTCGCGGCACACCTGAACAGGCACAGCGGCTGCAAGCGGTGATCGAGACGTGCAAGGATGACAAAAGCCAGCTGATGCACGTCATGCAGGAGGCGCAGGAGATCTACGGCTATCTGCCCTATGAGGTGCAGGTGATGATCGCCGAGGGGATGGACATCCCGCTGGAGAAGGTCTACGGCGTTTCCACCTTTTACGCACAGTTCTCCCTGTCGCCCAAAGGCGAGACCAACATTTCGGTGTGTCTGGGCACGGCATGCTATGTCAAAGGTTCCCAGCAGATCCTCGACAAGCTCTCGGAGCTTTTAGGCATCGGCGCGGGCGAATGCACGCCGGACGGCGCATTTTCGCTGGAGGCGTGCCGCTGCATCGGCGCGTGCGGGCTTGCGCCTGTTTTGACCGTCAATGACGAAGTATACGGCAAGATCACCGAGGACGACGTTGCGGGCATCCTTGCCAAATACAGAAGCTGATGCGCGAGCTTTCGCTCAACGTGCTGGACATTGCACAAAATTCCATCGCGGCGGGCGCCGCGTGCATCCGCATCGAAGTGCTGGAGGACACGAAAGCGCACACGCTCGTGCTCGGCATTTACGACGACGGCTGCGGCATGACCGACGAGCAGGTACAGCGCGTGCTCGACCCGTTTTATACGACGCGCACCACGCGCAAGGTCGGCATGGGCATCCCACTGTTCCGTCTTGCGGCGCAGCAGACGGGCGGCGATCTGGAGATCTCGTCGAAGGTCGGGATCGGCACGTCGGTGCGCGCGACCTTTCACACGGACAATGTGGACTGTACGCCGCTCGGGGATATGGCATCCACGATGTGTACGCTCATCACGATGAACACGGACCGGCAGTTTTTATACCGGCACCGCGTGGACGGACGGGAATTTGTGCTCGACACGGCAGAGCTTACCGCGCTTTTAGAGGGCGTACCGCTCTCCGACCCTGCCGTAGCACAGTGGCTGCGGGATTTCATACGGGAAAATACGGAAAGCCTGTATAAAGGAGAAACATATGAAAACGATTGAAGAATTGATGGCGATTCGCGACAACGCGAAGAAAAAAATGACCGTCCGTGAGGATACGGGCGACGACTGCACGCGCGTGATCGTGGGCATGGCGACCTGCGGTATCGCGGCGGGCGCGCGCCCGGTGCTCAATGCCTTTGTGGATGAGATCGCAAAGCGCGGGCTGCACCATGTTACGGTCTCACAGACCGGCTGCATCGGCATGTGCCAATACGAGCCGATCGTAGAGGTCATGGAGCCCGGCAAGGAAAAAATCACCTATGTCAAAATGACCCCCGAAAAGGCGGTCAAGGTCGTCAACGAGCATCTTGTAAACGGCAACCCGATCGTGGATTTCACCGTCGGCGCCGCCACGAAGTAAGGAGGAGCCCCTATGTATCGTTCCCACGTTCTGGTTTGCGGCGGTACCGGCTGCACCTCCTCCAACAGCCCTGCGATCATCGAGGCGCTGGAAAAGGAGATCGCCGACCGCGGTCTTCAGGAGGAGATCAAGGTCGTGCGCACGGGCTGCTTTGGCCTTTGCGCGCTCGGCCCAATTATGATCGTCTACCCGGAAGGCTGCTTTTACAGCCAGGTCAAGGTCTCGGATGTGCCCGAGATCGTCGAAGAACACCTGCTCAAAGGCCGCATCGTCAAGCGCCTGCTTTACGATGAGACCGTCACGATGGACGACGTGAAGTCCTTGCAGGAAACGGACTTTTATAAAAAACAGCACCGCGTCGCGCTGCGCAACTGCGGCGTGATCGACCCCGAAAATATCGAGGAATACATCGCGTTTGACGGCTATATGGCGCTGGCAAAGTGCTTAAAAGAGTACACGCCCCAGCAGGTCATCCAGATCGTCTCGGATTCCGGGCTTCGCGGGCGCGGCGGCGGCGGCTTCCCGACCGGCAAAAAATGGAGCTTTACCGCAGCGAACGAAGCCGACCAGAAATATGTCGTCTGCAACGCGGACGAGGGCGACCCCGGTGCTTTCATGGACCGCTCCGTTTTGGAGGGCGACCCGCACTGCATCATTGAGGCAATGGCGATCTGCGGCTATGCCACGGGCGCAAGCGAAGGCTATGTGTATGTCCGTGCGGAATACCCCATCGCCGTCAAGCGCTTGCAGATCGCGATCAAGCAGGCGCGCGAATACGGGCTTCTGGGCAAAAATATCTTTGATTCCGGCTTTGACTTTGATCTGCATGTGCGTCTGGGCGCCGGCGCTTTCGTCTGCGGCGAGGAGACCGCGCTGATGACCTCCATCGAGGGCAACCGCGGTGAACCGCGTCCGCGGCCGCCGTACCCGGCGGTCAAGGGCCTTTTCGGCAAGCCCACCACGGAAAACAACGTGGAGACCTTTGCGAACATCCCGCAGATCATTTTGAACGGTGCAGACTGGTTTGCCTCCATGGGTACGGAAAGATCCAAGGGCACAAAGGTCTTTGCACTCGGCGGCAAGATCCGCAACACGGGTCTTGTGGAGATCCCGATGGGCACAACGCTGCGCGAGATCATTGAAGAGATCGGCGGCGGCATCCCGAACGGTAAAAAATTCAAGGCGGCGCAGACGGGCGGCCCCTCCGGTGGCTGCATCCCCGCTTCGCTCATGGATACCCCCATCGATTACGACAACCTCACCGCCATCGGCTGCATGATGGGTTCGGGCGGCTTGATCGTCATGGACGAGGACAACTGCATGGTGGACATCGCGAAGTTCTTTTTGAACTTCACAGTGGATGAATCCTGCGGCAAGTGCACGCCCTGCCGCGTCGGCACCAAGCGGCTTTTAGAGATGCTTGACAAGATCACCGCAGGCAAGGCGACCATGGAGGATCTTGATAAGTTAGAGGACCTTTGCAACTACATCAAGGCAAACTCCCTGTGCGGCCTTGGGCAGACCGCGCCCAACCCCGTGCTTGCCACGCTCAAGTTCTTCCGTGAGGAATATGTGGCGCACATCCAAGACCGGCACTGCCCGGCAGGCGTGTGCAAGGCGCTGACGGTATACTCCATTGACGCGGACAAATGCCGCGGCTGCACCGCCTGTGCGCGCAAGTGCCCCGCCGATGCGATCTCCGGCAAGGTCAAGGAAGTCCATACTATTGATACGGATAAGTGCATCAAGTGCGGCGTTTGCATGGAGACGTGCAAATTCGGCGCGGTTACGAAAAGATAAGGAGTGTGCCCCATGGAAACCGTAAACATTAAAATCAACGGCATGCCCTTAAGCGTGCCGAAGGGTATTTCGATTTTGGAGGCGGCGCGTTTCGCCGGCATCGAGATCCCGACGCTTTGCTATTTGAAAGACATGAACGAGATCGGCGCTTGCCGCATCTGCATGGTGGAAGTCAAGGGCGCAAGGAGCCTTGTGACCGCGTGCGTGTACCCGGTGAACGAAGGCATGGAGGTATTCACCAACACCGAACGCGTGCGCCACTCGCGCAAGACGACGCTGGAACTGATCCTCTCCACGCACGACAAGAAGTGCCTTTCCTGCGTGCGCAGCGGCAACTGCGAATTGCAGGCGCTTTGCAAGGAATTCGGCGTAGACGATGAAAACGCCTTTGCGGGCGAAACCATCCACTACGATTTCGACGATTCCGCCGCGCACATGGTGCGCGACAACAACAAGTGCATCCTCTGCCGCCGCTGCGTCGCCGCCTGCGACGCGCAGGGCATTTCGGTCATCGGCGCGAACGCGCGCGGGTTTGATACGCACATCAGCTCCGCGTTCGACAAGGATTTGGCAGAAGTCTCGTGCATTTCCTGCGGACAGTGCATTGTCAACTGCCCGACGGGCGCTATCGTGGAAAAGGACGACACCGACAAGGTGCTTGCCGCCATCAACGATCCCGACAAGTTCGTCATCGTCAACACCGCGCCCTCCATCCGCGCCACGCTCGGCGAGGCGTTCGGGATGCACATCGGCACCAACGTCGAGGGCAAGATGGTCGCGGCACTGCGCAGGCTCGGCTTTGACCGCGTATTTGATACGGATTTTGCCGCCGACCTTACGATCATGGAGGAAGCGCACGAATTTCTGGACCGTGTGCAGAACGGCGGCGTGCTGCCGATGATCACCTCCTGCTCGCCCGGCTGGATCAAATACTGCGAACACTATTACCCGGAGCTGATCCCGCACCTGTCCACCTGTAAATCCCCGCAGCAGATGTTCGGCGCGACGATGAAAACCTACTATGCGCAGAAGATGGGGATGGACCCGAAAGATATGGTCGTTGTGGGCGTGATGCCCTGCACCGCCAAGAAATTCGAGACCAAGCGTCCCGACCAGGCGGCGTCCGGCTATCCGGATGTGGACATTGCCATCACCACCCGCGAGCTTGCGCGCATGATCGAAAGTGCGGGCATCTTCTTCAAGCACCTGCCCGATGAGAGCTTTGACATCCCGTTCGGTGAATCCACCGGCGCCGCCACCATTTTCGGTACGACGGGCGGCGTTATGGAAGCGGCGCTGCGCACAGCGGTCGAGACCCTGACCGGCAAGGAGCTGCCGAGCGTCGATTTCAAAGAGGTTCGTGGCATGAAGGCGATCAAGGAAGCCGAATACGACGTGGACGGCACGAAGATCAAAGTCGCCGTTGCCAGCGGTACAAAGAACGCCAAGGTGCTGCTTGACAAGATCAAGGACGGCACGGCGGACTACCAGTTTATCGAGATCATGGGCTGCCCCGGCGGGTGCATCAACGGCGGCGGCCAGCCGATCCAGCACGCGGTCGTGCGCAACTTTGTAGATCTGAAAGCCCGGCGTGCCGCGGCGCTGTACGATGCGGATTCCAAAAACAAGAAGCGCAAATCGCACGAAAACGAAACCATCCAAAAGCTGTATCAAGAGTTCCTCGGCGAGCCCGGCAGCCACAAGGCACACGAGATCTTGCACACCTCGTATGTGCCGCGCAAGAAATACAATTAAGGGCTGAAAAAAAGCGCGCCCGTTTCTCCGGCGTTCCATAGGGACAATTTGTGAACCTACCCATATAACTTAATATTTGTTCCTGTGGAGGGAGGCTGTGTTTCGGCACAGCCTCCCTTTTCTGCTCATGCAACCTCGTTTGGAATTTCTTCTGCCATGGAATCTGCCATACTCTGAGGCAGTTCGTCCACCAGGCCGATGTCACGATAGTAGATGCGTACCTCCTGCGGTGCTGTTCGGGAGTATTTCTCCGTACGCTCTCCGACCTCTACTCGCTTGATGAAGATGCGCAGGATCTCAGCAGTCAGCTCCGGGATCTCGCTGTATCGCTTGGCATTCTCAATGAACCGGGCAATATTGGAGCTGGAGTCTTTCAGTTCCTGAAGCCTTACTTCCATGGCAGGGAGCTGTTCCTGGATCTCTTTCTGCTCGGCGGTGTACTCCTGAGACAGGATGCGATACTGCTCGTCCGGGATACGGTCAAGTACACTATCTTCGTAGAGCCGTTTGAACAGCTTCGTCAGCTGGACCTGGCGCTTCTGCATGGTGTCGATCTTCTTTTGGAGCATAGTGATCTCCTGCTGTGCCTCCTTGCCCTGCTTCTTGCGGATATGCTCCGCAAACCGCAGTTCATTCTGACGAGCGAAGTGCGTGACACGTCGGATGTCGTCCAAGAGGATAGCGTTGAGTTCCTGTTCCCGGATGTAATGACCGGAGCAGATGTCTTTGCCTTTCTTCTTGTAGGTGGAGCACATAAAGTTGTTTTTCACCGCATCCATGGTATGCGCCCGCTGCAGTACCATGGTGCCGCCGCAGTCCAGGCAGTAGACCAATCCAGAGAAGATATTCTGCTCGGCCATGTTGGCTCTGCGCCGTTTATGCTTTCGGATATCCTGTACGATCTCCCAGGTCTGTTGCGTGACAAGTGCTTCATGTGTATTTTCGAAGCGGAGCTGCTCAGACTCCGGACGCTCAATGCGCTTCTTGTTCTTGAAGGACAGGGTGGTGGACTTCAAGTTGATGGTGTGGCCCAGATAAGTCTCATCCTCCAGAATGCCAGCGACAGTGTTGGTGGACCAGTTGTATGGCTGGGTGATATCCACTCCGGTCAGCTCTACTCCGTGCTTCTGGTAGTAGGAATATCCAGGCGTGGGGATTTTATCTTTCTTGAGCTGCTTTGCGATCTGGGCAGGACCCTTCCCAGAAACGCAGAGGTCAAAGATGTACCGCACTACCGGAGCAGTCTCAGGATCAGGTACTATGTGCCGTTTGGGAGCTGCCGGGTCCTTCATATACCCATAGCGGGGACGGGAGGAGACTCTGGCGCCAGTCTCAGCCTTGCGACGAACCACAGAGCGTCCCTTCTTGCTGCAGTCTTTGGCATAGAACTCGTTCATCAGATTCCGGAAGGGCGTGAAGTCATTGGTGGACTCGTACAGGCTGTCCACGCCATCGTTGACGGCGATAAAGCGCACACCATAGCTTGGGAAGATGAGTTCCGTGTACTGACCCACCTGAAGGTACTCACGGCCCAGTCGGGACATATCCTTGACGATCAGTGTTTCCACCTGACCGTTTTCCATCAGCTCCATGACATGCTGCCAGCCTGGGCGGTTGAAGTTCGTTCCAGAGTAACCGTCGTCATACAGGAAGAGGGTGTTGATGAATCCTTTCTCAGCTGCATACTTCTCCAGCAGAAGTTTTTGATTCTGGATACTGTTCGAGTCATCCGTCTTATTTGTTTTCTGCGTGTCCTCCTGACTCAGTCGGCCATAGAGGACGGTATATTTTTCGTTGCTTGCCATCGCTACTCCTTTCCGAGCAAGCCGATACGGTAACAACAAACATACCGTATCTCCTGCCCAATGTCTATCCTCAAATCGAACCTTTTTCTAAATCACTGTCGATGATTTGGAGCATCTGCTCCGTAGGCGTTTTTGCTTTCTCTGCGGTAGAGAAGATGGAACGGACGAAGAATGTTCGTCCGCCCACAATCATCTCACGGCGCAGTTCCATACCATGCTCTGTTTCGTGATAAGATGTATCCCGGTAGATTGGCGTGATCGTATTCTCGTCCCGGTAGCCAATCGCTCGCTCTGGCATATAACCGCCCAGGATACCCGTCTCCATATACACTTCAAACTCACTTTTCATAGCGTTCCTTTCCCCCGAAACAAATTCGGGCAATAAAAATAGCAGACCGTCACATGGTCTGCTGCCAAGTCTGTTCTTCTTCGTGATCGTCCTCGGCGTGGCCTTGGGCGATTTTCTTTTGCTGCTTCTTACGGAGTGTTTTCCTGTCTGTATGCGGGAGCATGGTGGTGCTGTCCATCACGGGAGCAGCAGGCTGAGACTGCTCCAGACGGTATCCAAGCCCCACCACAGCAGAAGCAATGCTGCTGTCCCCATCAGCAGGACCGCCCATGTGGGACCATCCAGGTGCGGCAGCCGCAGTTTGGGCAGTCTGATGCCGTGCAGAGAAAAATGCTTCTCTTTCCGTTTCCCAGCCTGTTCGTTCATCTGCTCCAGATGCTTCACCGCTTTCAGAAGCTCCTCCATCTGCGTCCGAGTCGGGAGCTGCGCCAGCAGTTCGCTGGTCTTCTTGAGATGTGCGGTCTGTCTCTCCGCATGATACCCCAGCGCGCAGAGGTCGCTCAGCAGATCCTCCCACTCCGCTTTCGTGGGATGCACTTCGGGAGGCGGTATCAGCTCCTGCGCCGGAGGCTGCGTAGTCTGTACCATCTGTGTAGGTCGGTTCTTCTCCAACAGCTCGTCCATAGATAATTTCTTCTCTGATCCTGAATTCATATTCCATATTCTCCTTCAGATATTTGTCCCCGAACAGCAGGCGGTCACGGCACTGCCAGCCGCTGGGTGTGGTGTAGGTGATATTCCGCCGGGAGGTTTCCCAGCGTACCTTGTAGCCCTCGCTCTCCATCAGCGCAATAAACTCCTCACGGTTAGAGGCGTGGCGCATACAGTCGTTGATGATATTCATGAGCTGCAGTTTTTTGCTCTGGCCACGGGCGGCCGTATGATACTCGCCAACCGTCATAGTCTTCGTTTTCTGCTTCCTATCCTTGGGCTGGAACACAGGGAGAGAAAACTCCATACAGACCTGATCGTTGCGCTGCCGCAGTTCCTGGAGCTGCTCCTTTGCGATGTGCAGCTTCTTTCCTGTATCGAAGTTAACGGAGTTGATGAGGAAGTGGGAATGAATGTGTTCCCGGTCTGTGTGGGTGCAGACCAGAACTTCATAGCCCTCATAGTACTCAGCCAGCTTCAATGCCGCTGCATGGGCGGTGACAGGGTCGACCACTTCGCCTTTGGGGAAGCTCTGCACCATGTGGTAGAACAGCACGCCGTCAGTTTTGTGATGCAGCCGCTTGGTAGTCATGAAGTCCGCGTAGACAGATTCCGGCTGGCAGTTGATGCCTGTAACCAACTGCTGCCCCTCAAACTCAGTTTTCTTGTCCTGCATGGTGTACCGCATCACGGCTCCCATACATCCGTTGGTCTGGCCCCGCTTGTAATTGGTGAAGCTGATAATCGCCATTCCTCACCACCGCTTTCGTTCAAGGATCAACCGAACAGCAGCGCAGAGTTCAGAGAACGCCTAGCGTACACCGTCCAGATTGACCACCGTGACGCGTCCCATGTGCGCCAGAGTAACGAGCTGATTCAGATTTCTGCCGATGGACTTCAGCTCCTTGAGCACTTCTTTTAGTCCATCGACGACCACTACCTGCTTTCCCAGACAGCAGGCTGTCACATAATCGCTCATGGACATTCCGGAGTGTTTCGCCAGTTCTTTGATGGTCTCCCGGTCTGCGGATGCCATCCGGGTGCTGAATTTGATATCTTTTTTCATGTCGTTTCCTCCAGTCTTTCGTAAAAATGGGGTGTGGGGCAGCGCCCCGCAAACAAGCGGAAGGCGGGCGGCGGCTTTGCCGACGACCAGACAAACGCGATGCTGGCCACCTCCAAGGAGGTGATTTCCCCGCACCGGACACCCACGCTCCTCCTTCGGCCACAAACGGCCCAACACAGCGTTTTTCTTGCTTTGCGGGGGTTTACTCGCCATACTCGGAAATCGCCCGCAAATCGCTGCACAGCGCCCCGGCAGGGTCAACAGGGTCGACCGCCGGGACACCCTGGGTATCGTCACTTTCGGCACGCTGCAGCTCAATGAGCCGCCTTCCGTTGCTACGGCGCACCACAGCCGAAATGCCGATTTTCCTTAGTGCGTCAAGGTTTTGCAGGATTTGTCGGGATACTTTCTTGGGTGACATGCGCTCCACCCCCACAGGGTCGATTCGTTCAGACAGCTCTGTGGGAGTGCCGATAAATGTTGTTCTGCTGCTCATAAATGCAGAGAGGAGAACAACGATTTGTCCCTCCAATAGCTCCGGTTGTGTCCGGCTGTCCGACACCAGCTCCCACACATTTTCACCGTTGCGCTCCAGTGTCAGCTCTCGGTATTTAATGTCACGACCAATACAGGAGAGCTTTGCCCTGCCGCTTCCCCGCCGTTCCTCCACCAGCGTGAAGCTGGAATCCACCGCACCGCTGATGGCGGTGGTACCGGAGATGCGATTGAACACATCGTCAGCGCTCTCCTTGCGCAGATGATGGATCAGCAGGATGGCGATGCCGTGGGTATCTGCGATCCGTTTCAACACAGACAGATCGCGGTAGTCGTTTGCGTAGGTTGCGTCGCGAGCCGGACGAACCATCTGCAGCGTGTCGATGATAACCAGTACCGTATCCGGGTGGGCGGTGAGGAATGTTTCCACCTGCTCCTCCAGCCCCTGTCCAATGAGGGCGCACTCCGTGCAGAAGTGGACGCTACTTGGCGCATCCTCGGTGATCTCAAAGAGCCGGTTCTGGATACGGAGAACGGAATCCTCCAGGCAGAGATAGAGAGTGGTGCCTTGCTTCACAGACATCCCCCAGACGGGTTCGCCCTTGGCCACCATGACGGACAGCCACAGGGCCAGCCAGGACTTACCCACCTTGGGGGAGCCCGCAAGGATGTGCAGCCCCTGGGACAGTAGCGTGTCCACCACGAAGTTGAGCGGCGTCAGCGGCAGGCTCATCAGGCTCTCGCCGTCGATGGTTTGCAGTCGTTTTGTTTTACTCATTAGGATCATCCCCTTTTAAAAAAAGATAAGGACAGAACCACACGGCCATCGTGGCTCATGTCCTTTCACTTGATTATTGGGGGAATTTTGATAAAATGAGAATATCGCAAGACAGGCAGAAAACAGATATAGGACAGAGGGGGCGGCCCTATGCCACTGGGTATCCAACAGAACAACAACCTCCTGCATCTGACAATGGATGTCTGGCAAGATCAGATCTTTTTCAACGAGACCGTCTACCCGGCCGGCCACTTTGCCGCTGAACTGTTGAATGTTCCCGAGGAGACTATGCGGGAACTGGTCACCCACGGGGGCGCCATCAGCCATCAAGTGGAGGCCCTGGCCCTGGCCGGGCGAGGTGTATTTATCAAACTGCTGGACGGGACCCGCGCCTCTTTGGAGAATCTGCTGGACGCCCTGTGGCACTGTCCGCCGTACAGCCTGATGGACAAAGGGCAGGAGCAGCACACATTGGAGGTGCTGTTTTCCCCGGCATCCCACAATGATCTGCTGAAGCCAGCTTCGCCCGTCCGGGAATTTTTCTTCCGCTATCTGGTCGCCGCCTTCAGCATCCCCCTGGGCATCCAGCACTTCGCCGTGGCGGCACGATATTTTGAGGAGGGCTATCTGCGGCGGCTGAAAAAGCGGACGGAGACCTTCTTCGCCATGGCTGCTCACGACTGCTTCAACAGCGAATGGTTCTGGAGTATGATGCGCGATTTGCCGGTACCGGATGTCGAGCCATTCACCATCACACCGGATCTGAGATCCTCCTATGTCTTTGCCCGACACCCGAAACAGGAAAAGGAAACCGTATTTGTGAACCGGTATTTCTTTGACCATGCCATCAGCTTCTACATTTTTGACCTGATGAACGGACTGCAGCACGGCCATGCGCCCAGCCGGTGCTGCGGCTGCGGAACATACTTTCTCACCACCAACGGCCATATGCCTAAATACTGCGATGGCATTGCTCCCCAGGACCCCCGCATGACCTGCCGGCAGTACGGCGCCATGATGCGGCAGAAGGAGCAAAACAAACAGCACCCGGTCTACCGCCTGTTCACCACCCGCACCAACACCATCCGCAAGCACCACCAGAGAGGAAAAATCTCCGACGAGCTGCGCAATGAAGCGCTGTATATAGCGGAGAGCCTGCGGGATAAGGCGCTCATGGACAACGACTATGCCGCCAGCGGCTATGCAAAGGACATGGAGCAGGAAGCGATCTATGCTCAGGCGAGAGCGCGCATTGCCCGGGAGAACCGGCCATGAGCATGTACCACTGTGACACTCCCTGCCCCAGCAACGAGCAACTGGCCCAGCGCATACAGGACGGCGATCCGCAGGCCGCACCGCTCCTGCTTTCCCAGAATGAGGGATACCTGACCATGCTGGCCACAAGCTACTGCGAGCAGTTTTCTCAGGACTTTCTGGTGGACGACCTCAAGCAGGAGGGGGCGCTGGCACTGCTGGATGCGGCGACGCGGTTTGATTTCTCCTATGGAACAAAGCTGCTGACCTATGCGACCCCCGCCATTGAGACGGCCATGCGGGACTGCGCCGCCCAGGGTTCTTTCTCTCTGTCGCTCCCGATGGACCGTTACCGCCAGCTGCGCCAGGTAGCTTTCCTCTATGCCACCCATGAGGGGGACATAGAAACAGATCTTCTGCCGGCCATTCAAGAGAAGCTGACGGTCTCCGCCAAAGTCGCCAGGCGTCTGCTGGAAGAATACCGTACCGTGTTTCAGGTCGAGTGTTTGGGCGAGGGCGTCTTTGACCTGGGGTATGGCGGCGACCCAGCCAGGGCCTATGACCGCTTCGTGCGGCGGACGCTGCTCCTCCAGCGTATGGAGGAAGTGCTGAGCCCCAGAGAGCTGAATTTGGTGCGCTGTTATCTGGGGATCGGCCAACCTGATGAACAAGGGATGACCTTTCAAGAATTGGCTATCCGGCTGAACTACAACGGCCCCAGTGGTGCGGAGAAGGCGTATAAGAGTGCCATTCGGAAACTGAGGAAGCAGTTGAACGGCGGCACTTACGGCCAGTGGCTCTTCATCCAGAAAGCCATTCACAGGGCCAGAGCGGAGGCAGAGGCTGATTCTGGTTACTATGTGCCGCCGCAGACCACCTGGCTGGACGAAAAGGAACTGGCGGAGCGATTTCTCTGTGAAGTCGTTTCGCTGATCCATGTCCATGAGATATTCAGCGACGCATTAGAGCCAAAAACAGAATAAGCAGTGCGGCACCAGGCTTTGTCCTGATACCGCACTGCTTTTCATTTATCCCATGATCCCGATTTTATTGCCGTTCTCGTACATATCCTCGGCGTATTCCGCATGGTTGGGTCCCTGGCTTTCTATCCAGCCGAAGCCTGGCACATAGACCATGTTGTCCGGTTCGCTGTCAGGTACCGGGGCAGGCTCCGGTTCTTGCTGCGGTGTGGCATCCTGTTCAGAGGGAGCCTGTACTTCGCTCTCTGGGGGCGTTTGAGCAGGCGATGGCTCCGAGACAATGTCAGCTTCCTCGACCAGTTCCGGCAGTGTTGCTTCCGTCTTTTCTTCCTCTGGCGATATGACTTCTTCCATCTCTGCTATCTCCGGAATTTCGGGCTGTGTGGCGATTACAACGGCTGGCGTGGGCAGTGCGGGTGTTTCCCCGGCTGGTTGCTGCTGTGGCCACACAGCGGCAACCAGGGCCAGACAGGCGGCGAACACTGCGGCAGTGACGATTCGTTTCTTCATGGTTCTTCCTCCTTTCCAGACATGGAAAGAGCGCCCGATCTCTTCGCCGTACAGCGAGAGACTGAGCGCTCTTTTTCATATTGATTCATTTCCATGGAGAGCTGCCACGCCAGCTCAAATCCAGAGATAAAGCTGTCGATGGAGCGTTCCTCTGCCATCAAACTCTGGGCATCCATGATTCGTAGTACCAGCCGCCGTTCCGGCTTCTCCAGCACTTGAATGAGTGCCTGGTGGCATTCTTTCACTTCCTGCTTCTGCTCCGAAAACTCAGGCGGGGTATAGAAGCAGTCATACAGGGTCTTAAGTCGTGTTTTCATGCGTTGCACCTCCTGGTAGCAACACACAATATCACAGGACGAGGGGAATAGCCAACAAAATATTTTAAAAATCACTTGTAAAGCAAAAAGCGTTTAGATTCGCGATAACTTTAATTTATACAATCGAAACAACTCGTGAAAAAGCGAAATGTGTTGAAAACAGATGTGGTTTGTAGTAGTATAATTTTATAAATCCTTCTTATTCGGGGTGAAACCATGAAAGTAACTTACAAAAAATTATGGGTCCTTTGCGCTGAACGAGAGATGAGCAAAGCTGAGCTTCGCAAGCGTGCAGGACTTTCTTCTGCTACTTTCACTAAACTTCGCAAAAATCAAGAAGTAAATCTATCGGTTCTCCTTAAAATTGCAGATGTTATGAATTGTAATGCAGGAGAAATGATGGATTTTATCAGAGATGACACATCGGCTTACAATTCCGAGTCGTTGTAACAAGAACGAGGGTGACGAGGGATGCCATTAACTCATGTATGCGTGTGGGATTCTAAAATTGGATATCGTCGTATCACGGTAAAAGAGGCTTGCAAGATGTATCCCTATGGTGCATCAGCACGAAGCGGCCATTTTGTGTGTGAATTATGCGCACAAAATGTTTTACTTACCGCCCCTGGTATGAATGTTCAACACTTCCGTCATGATCCGGCCTCTCCCAATAAAGAATGCGACGAACGCCAAGCCTCTTTTGATCCAAACTACGGTCGATCGCTACGAGCACTTAACAGCCATATAATGCCTTTGCGTCTTGTTGTAACAGGATCGATGTTTTCTCTACAATTAGGGTTCTTCTACCCTCCAGACAACAAGGCACACTGCGACAAAATTAAGATAGCCGGAGATTCACACCAAGTTTATGAGTACTCGTTTGAGCGAATTGAGCGGATTGGAACCACCTACTTGAGTGTTGGCTCTATTCCAAGCCAGATTTACTGTGTTGAATATATAAATGCTAATCCCGAATTAAGAAGATTTTGGTCCAACAATATACCGGGAATCAACCAGGCTGGCTCCTTCTTTGACGGACAAACTGGCCAGATTCTACAATCTGGCGGAAAGGCGTATGCCGGAAATTTCTATTATTTATTGCAACGGCATCCAATATATACTTTCCCTGCAGATATCGAAGCAATAGAAATAGCCAAAACGCGCGCAAACTCTTTCAATAGTTGGTATTTATATAAAATTTGCATTAAAAGGTTTTCAGAACGCTCCGCAAAGTTTTTCCTTAAATATGCTATTTTCTTAACTGAAAAACCAACCAAATTCTATCCTATATGGCCAGCATACATCCAGAATCCGTATTTTATATACCACAACTCAGCGGAATTTTACTTCTATTTATGCGGTGATGATGCCGAACTGAAATCATACCCCGCAACTGCGAATGTGCTGGGTACTCAAGACGGGAAATTATACAAGCTCTATACCAGGGAAAGAGAACAGTTAATCTCACTTGGAAAATCTGGAGCATTGGGATTCTCCTATTTGGTAAAGCAACCCCTGCGCAAAAAGGCACCGTTACCAGCAATAATCATATCTGATCATTCTGGCAACACGCTAAATGAAGAGAGCTATGTAAAACTTCCTAAATTAAAGTGCATATCAGTTTCTTGCCCGTATGATGGGAAGGCTGTGGTTCAAAGAAATGGTAAGACTGAATATATCTACAAGCTTTCTGGCGAGGAGCAATTAACAATCGATGGACTATCATTTGGCACAGAGATACATTTTTATCAAGGCTGCGACTACATCCGCTCCATTCGTTTTGAGAAGGAAACCGTCAACATGGATGTTATGGTGCTGGATGCTGTACTTGTCAAAAAATTGAGCTCTTGCTCTGGCCCGATGATTCCTGTAACGCATGCGGTTGGAAGTTTTGTCAGTAAATTCTCAAAATATCCCCAAACACAAAAGTGGCTCTGCATGGCTTTGCGGCGAGGCGAAATTTCCCGCACAGCTTTACATTTGCTCAGGAAAACCATTCAAAATAATTTTGGGAGGGATAATAATGGTTGATACCGAAGTTTCATTCACTTCGTTATGTTATATTGAAGACCACCATGATGATCGCGTATGGTTGCATCGTTTGGCAGACATTGAAAACGGCAAGTTACATATACCGTTTAAATCAGATCGTGAGGATAATCGTTTTGAAAATCGTGATTGTTGGTATCAGTATCAGTTTCAATACCGAGATGGTGGACCATCTGCCATCGGAACAATAGGCGTATGGGAATGGAGCGCCATTCCCAAGCCCGATAACCCTGCAATCGATCAGATACTGTCTTATTATGTTCAAGATGTTTGCCCCGTTCGCATTGTGCCCCTCAAAGCAAAATCGATAGAGGATATCGTTGCACAACTCAAAACTGGAACTGTATATACCAAAACATATTTATGCAACACACTTTTTTGCTACGAATCGAAGGTTGGACAACTTTCGGGAGTGCTATGCCGTGCAAATGAATTCGATATTGTGGATCGATGCGCAAAACTTTCGGAAACTATCTACTACCTGCCCGTCTACACAGTTTCCTACGGGGATATCTATAATTGGGATGATCGTAACCTAAGATTTCTAAAAACACTTCAGGTGGGAGAGCCTTCTGGATATGTTTCAATAGGAAATACACACGAGGTTATTCGTACACTCATTCTTGAACGCACCACATGGCCTTTGTTTAAGGAGTGTATTGGTGCCACCAAGGCAGAATGGAAACATTGCAAACTTCTTCTTGAGAAGATTTGCGGTGAATCTTTGTACGACGCGATTGTTCAAAAACTAAATTGTACTCTGGACCAAGCAAAACAGGCAGTTGATGATTTTGTTAATCGAGCAGATGCACTGATTAAGGTCGGCGATATCGATGTTAATGTGTTGGCTGAAATTGCAAAGAATCACGATGAATTAAGAGAATTATGCGAAAAAGCCGTATCCGTGGAATGGCATAATTCTCATGCTGCTGAAATTGCCAAAGCTGAGGCAGAAGTTTCAGAAATGGAAGAAACAATATCCATTGCAAAAAAGCAGCATAGTGAACTACTTGCAGAAATTGCCACAAAACAAGGTGAACTTGATCGGTTACTTGCAGAGATAGCGCAATATGAATCGATTGGAAAAGAAACGCTGGTCGCAGTGCGCCAGAAAATTGCTGACGCGCAAAAAGATATGGCAGGATTCATTGCTGATATTTCTGTTTTTCTGCCTCAGTCAAATGCAACTTTGCCGTATGGGAATCCCCCTGCCTCATGGCAATACAGCAGTACCAGTGGCCAATATTCTGATGAGGATATTGAACTCGCAGAAAGCTGGCGCAATGAATATGATGCAATCTATCAGAATTTGTCATGTGCGTTGGGCATTGAACCAGACTTCTGCTCAATGCTCACTGCTTTTCTGTATGCAACCCATATCAACAATGTGCCAACTTTGATTGCAGGCCCTGGGGGACAGGATATTGCTGAGGTACTGTCTGTTTCGATGTACGCAAACGGAGCAGGACAATTGACTTTAGGAGATGAATGTGACCTTTCTATAGTGGAAAGAATCAGCGAGGCTGACGATTCTATTGTGTCGGTTCAAAATATGTTCGGAAAAGGGTGGACGGATGCATTACCGCAGAAGTTTACAAGACTCAAAAAGCAGATAATCTGGACCCATCCATATGTCGAGGATATGCTTATTGAGCCGAAAGGCCTTTATAATTACATGCTCCCCGTCCTGAGTGAATGTTTTATAGGAAGTTTACCTGCTCTCGAGACATGGCCAAGTAAACGCGCTGAGAAGTTCCAACCATATGTTTCTGAGGAAAAACAGTCTCTCCGGATATCTGCATTTAAGCGTTTGGGCCTTAGCAAACTCCTATTGGGCCAGTTAACTCGTGTCCTGTCCGATGCAAAATGCATTTTGGAGAATCCCGCAAAAGATAAGGACTTGGAACTGCTCTTTGGTGTGCTTCCTCTCTGCGTACTTACCGGGAGATTGGATGTCTTAAAGGATGTTATTGAAGGCGAGAGCGGAATCTCCAGTTCGGTAAAAGCTGAAGTTGCAAGATATATTGAGGAAGAGTGAACGATATGATAAACGACCTAATTGTTTCAATTGGAAGGCAATTAAATATTCCGCAGTCAGATGACAACGAATGGGTTTGTCGGGTCGTTTATAGTGTTGCTGGGCAAATGGCTCTCGCTTCGCTTTGGGATCACACCGAGGATGGAGGTTCAGTTTCTATTCAGCACTTCAAAAGCAGAATTGGCCAGATTTTTGATGCTTATGAAGGCATTTATCCGAAGATTGGATTTCTCCTCCCGCATGACAAGACGGATTTGATTGAGGAAATGTACTCTATCTATCTGCGAAATGGGTTCTTTTATCATTCCGCTTATCAAATATCCCCAACCGCTCTTGCAACTGGAGGAAATGGGGATCTTGTTCTTCACAGAGGTATTTCACCTGACTCGAAGTTATTTATGAGCGGATTGGGTTTCTATTCCGTTCAAACTTCAACTTCCGACAGGACAATATCATCAATGTTTGGTTTGCAGAAGCAGTCGTTTGAAAGCTATCTCGAAGAACTGCTGGCGCATTGCGAATGGGAACAAATAGAATGGCCAGATAACTCAGAATTTCTGCGGCTTGATCCTCCATTTAAATGGGGGTATTGGCAACAGATTCCCGAAAAAAATGACCATATATCCCTTGCAAGATATGGTGAACCAAATAAAATTTTTGTATTTTATCGATACAGTAATGGGGTATTTCTGAATACACCGATTCCAGAATGGAGAATGCGGGACTATTTTTCGAATGTTCCAGGCAACCACGGCGAATATAGAAGGATTGCAATATCACTTCTAAAAAAACATGGAACACTTCCAGAAATCAAAACGAAGGCAAAGGGAAGTCTGATAGAAATCAAACTTGGCTATCGTCTGCCACCGTCGGAAGAAAACTTCTTCAAACTCTATAGTTGGCCTGTGCGATATGATTTTACATCAAAAACGCCCCAAGTCTTTACAAGAATGATGGCAAGGCAAATCTATCCTATGTTCAAACATGAGTTGGAATCAATGGGTTACTGCTTTGTGGAGGAATGATTATGTCCAATGGTGCAAACGGAGTTCACTTGCAACTGCGTGAAGCTCTGGAAAACTATATAAAGTCGCAATATTTTGGGAAGTCGCCTATCTTGCTGTCCGCTGCACAAAATAAGCTGAATCAAGAAGGTGTTCTTTATCAAAAACCGTATGTTGAATCATCACCTGCTTACAAAAGTACGACAAACGGAATCCAGTCATCTCCCAAGTTACCTGATTGGCTGAAAGACTATTTTAAGGCGCTATCAGACGCCAATCTTGGCGTATACCCATCACCTTTTTGTCACCAAATTTCCGCTTTGGAAGCGGCATTTGAGGGTCAGGATCTGTTTGTGTCAACAGGTACAGGCTCTGGTAAGACGGAATGTTTTATGTGGCCCTTGATGGCAAAACTTGCTTCAGAAGCAAGAAATAACCCTGATAGTTGGGCTATGCGTGGTGTCCGAACGATTATCATGTATCCTATGAACGCCCTGGTTTCTGACCAGATTAGTCGTTTGCGTCGTTTGATTGGCGATCCAGACCACCGATTTATAAATATATTCCGCACCGCATGTGGAAATAATTCCCGCCGGCCTCAATTCGGCATGTATACCGGCAGAACTCCTTATGCAGGTAAGGAGCCCCGACGTAGTGAGGACCGTTCACTTGCGGCAACATATTCTCGTATGGTTAATCCTGAAAACGACGAAGAAAAAGCTTTTTTAGAGAAACTCATTAAGGACGGAAAACTACCGGTCAAAGAAAATTTTGATGAATTTCTTGAAAAACTCTATAACGGAAAACATATTCCGAACGATGAGGATGCAGAACTGGTAACTCGTTTTGAAATGCAGCAATTCTGCCCCGATATTTTGATTACAAACTACTCCATGCTTGAATATATGCTTCTTCGGCCAAGAGAACATAAAATATGGTCAGATACTCAGGCATGGCTAAATGCAGATCCGAATAATAAGCTTCTATTTGTCATTGATGAAGCGCATATGTATCGTGGTTCTGCAGGCGGCGAGGTATCATTGCTCATACGGCGTTTATTCCACCGTTTGGGCATTAATCGCAGTAGAGTTCAATTTATATTGACTACCGCAAGTATGCCCAACAATAACGAGAATGACCGGAAGGCCGTCAGGACATTTGCAAATGAATTGACTGCATCTGACGACATGCATCCGTTCTGTTATCTCACTGGCGAACGAGAGGAAATAGGTAGCGGAAGTGCAGTTCATATTCCCTTCAGTAAATTTAAAGAATCTATACCGGATGCGTTTGAGGGCGATGATCCCGAGCGCCTTATGGCACTCAATGGATTTTGGACAGGTGTTGCCAATAGTCCTGCTCCATTCGTTTCCTCTGAAGATGCATACCAATGGCTATACGACCACTTGGTAGACTATGTACCATTCTGCCAAATGTTCAAACTTTGCCGCGGAACAGCAGTCTCTTTACAAGAATTAGCGGAGTCTATCTTTCCTGATAACAGTTTAGAAGATGCCCTGCACGCTGTCAGTGTTATGCTTTCAATCGCACCTTTGGCGCGAAGCGAAAGTGGAAGTGTTCTGTTTCCAGCAAGAATGCATATGCTTTTTCGTGGAATCAAGGGCGTTTACGCTTGTACTAATCCAGACTGTCCTCATTCGCACACGGAAAATGGATTAACATTGGGTGAGGTCTATTTTTCGGATGGTAATCTTACTTGCAAAGAATGCGGAAGCACGATTTATGAGTTATACAATGATCGCCGGTGCGGTAGTATTTTCTTCAGAGGTTTTGTGCTGAAGCAAGATTTTGAAGCCAGAAGACGTACATACCTCTGGCATCAACCTGGTATGATAAATGAAGATGAGGTTAAAGAAATACATCTTTTCATTCCGTCTGCAGGTTATCGATTGCCGGAACGTCAAGGACAGAATAAAATTTCGCCTTGCTACTTAGATGTTCAAAGCGGCTTCATCGACTTTTCTGATGATTCCTTGGATGGAAAGCAGGGCATCAGAAAGCTGTATTATAGCGGCTTCACAGCAAAGGCCCGACCGGACATTCTGACATTTTCCACCTGTCCGCATTGTCGGCATGAACTATCTAAGATGCAACTGACCTCTTTTAATACAAGAGGCAACCAGTCCTTCTTCAATCTGATTAAAGCGCAATTCCAAGCTCAACCTGCGGTTCTAGGGAAAACAGGCGATCCCGATCGACTTCCAAACGAGGGGCGGAAAGTTCTGCTTTTCTCAGATAGCCGCCAACGTGCAGCTAAGCTGGCAAGAGATATGTCTGACGCATCTGATATGACTGCGGCCCGACAGCTTGCGGTGCTTGCCATTGATCGAATGGAACACGAAGTTGCAGAGCAGTCCATGAACTATTTCTATGACTACTTTGCAATGGTAGCTGTGGAGCATCATGTTCAAATTTTCCATGATAGCGAGACAGAAAAGCAACGAGAACGATTAATTGAGCATGGAACACAGGCACTGAAGAATTACACACGTGCAAGGAAACGTGGGCAACAGTACACTCCTCGCTTCACCATTGATAATGCGCCCACCCAAATGAAGGAACAGCTCATTCGTTTTTATTGTGGGGGATATAATACGCTGGTTGATTCAGCCCTCAGTTGGATAGAACCTACGGATGCTGCGAAATGGGATGCACTTGATGCGTTAGAGGAAGCAGGGATCGACGTAAGTGAGGAAGAATTCATGGAATTCTTTAACGCATGGATTCTTTCAACTTGTGACACTTCGGTGATCCTTGGACATACCATCCCGGATGTGATTCGTGAAAAAGTGCGTCCAAACTATGTGGGATATGGCATTGATAAGAACAAAAAGTTTTCTACCGATATCCGCGAAATAATGGGATGGAGCGATAATGATTCTGTTGCTGCAAAGTGGAGCCAAATTTTGCGGGAAACATTTATGGATGAAGGTTCGTCTTCCAACGGAAAGTATTATATTGACCTTTCTCGTATAAAACCGCGCTTTGATTTAGAACACACGTGGTTCCGTTGTGAACGCTGCTCAGAGCTCACGCCGTATTTACTGAAAGGGAAATGCCCAAGTTGTCAGTGTGAAAAGACTCATCCCATGACAACGGAAGAAATTGATGCATTGGATTTTTGGCGTAAGCCCATTGAGGATGCGCTTCAAGGTGACACCATTCGTGTAATTGATACCGAAGAACATACTGCACAACTTTCCCATAAAGATCAGCGGGATGAACTCTGGTCCAGAACAGAGCAGTATGAGCTACGGTTTCAGGATTTTTTGCAGAACGGCGAAGCGCCTGTCGATATTCTAAGCAGCACGACTACAATGGAAGTAGGTATCGATATCGGATCGTTGGTTGCTGTCGGTTTGCGGAATATTCCTCCTATGCGTGAGAATTATCAGCAGCGTGCTGGTCGTGCAGGCCGTCGCGGCTCAAGTCTGTCTACCATTGTTACTTTTTGCGAAGATGGACCACATGATTCACTGTACTTTTCCAACCCAGTACCTATGTTCAGAGGCGATCCCAGAAAACCGTGGATTGATATCAGCAGCGAGAAAATCACCCAGCGACATCTTGGTATGGTTGCACTTCAAACCTATCTGAGAGAGAAATCTAACAGTTTGGATGCTATTCCCGCCATTGAATTTCTGGATGAACACCTACAGCCTTTCAGCAGCTTTTTGGCAATCTTTGAAATTAGCAAAGATGATATTCTTGTGCCCGTTGGATCCAAAGGTGCATTAGGTAGCTACAAAGATGAACTTGAAAAATCTCTGTCGGCGCTGAAGCAAAAACGAGATGATCATCCTGAATTGTTTGAAACAGATGATAGCAGTGATTCTGGGAAAAAATCGCTTTTGGATGCGCTTTATGAAGAGGGTGTTATACCTACCTATTCTTTCCCCAAAAATGTTGTTAGCACATATATTTCCGATGTCAGTGGGAAGGTAAAATATCAGGTTGAACGAGGGTTGGATGTTGCAATTGGTGAATATGCGCCTGGCAGAGCGATTGTTGTTGATAAGACGACCTACCAGATTGGTGGTTTGTATTATCCCGGAGGAGAGCGGAGCGAAAGAACTGCTGCATCTCCAGCCAAAGCATTTATTCAGGATGCAAGCTACCGAAAAAGCATTCGTACCTGCAGTCAGTGTGGTTGGTTTGGCTTAGAAGAGGATAACCCTGATACTTGTCCTTTCTGCGGCAATAAAGCATTGACAAATATGTTGCCAATGCTACGCCCATGGGGATTCGCACCACGAAATGCCACATCCATTGAAACGGCACAATTGAATGAAGAATACTCAGCAACTCAGCAACCTCTATATTCCACACTACCCGATGCAGATGATGTTACGGCGGTTAATGGATGTGCCAACATCCGAATGGCTGTTCGTCCCAATCAGCGAATCATCATGCTTAACAATGGTGTTAGTGGTAAGGGATTCACAATCTGCTGCGACTGCGGTGCTGCAATGCCCGGAGATGACCCCGCGGTTCTTAGGGATGTTTTGCGTCCGTATAGATCCAAATTCATCAAAACACGTTGCAAGCATAGCGATACAATCAATGTGAATCTTGGATATGACTTTGTTACAGATATGCTTGTTCTGGAATTTGCTTTGGATCGACAGCAGATCGATATTAATCCCACCAGGAATTCTTGGCTTAACCGTGCTGGACAGTCTCTTGCGGAAGGCCTGCGCTTGGCAGCATGTCAGGAATTGGACATTGAATTTACAGAGCTTGTGACTGGTTTTCGTGTTCGACAAAATCGCAATGGAGATTTCGTTGATATCTACTTGTATGATAGCCTTTCAAGTGGTGCAGGTTATGCTGTTAGCATTGAATCCTCTATTCGACAGCTACTTACCAAAACTCGAGAACTTCTCGAAAGCTGTACCTGTGACAGTGCTTGCCACAGGTGTCTAAAGCACTATCGAAATCAATACATCCACAGCGTTCTCGATCGTAAGGCTGCACTTGATTTATTGAACTGGGGAGAAACAGGGGCAAGAGTATCTGCAATCCCATACGAAAAACAGCAGTATCTTTTGAAATCCTTGGAACAAATTCTCCAGATTTCCGGCATACATATCGATGTTAATCACGAATCAGTTTGGGCAGAGGGGCGCTATAGCAAAAAGAAAGTAGTAGTATATCCGGCTATGTGGACAAAGCCATTAGAAGAAAACACCATTTTTGTGAGTGATGCGCATTTGAAATATGCTAAACCCTATGCATTAAAAACGATTTTAGACAGCCTATAATATGAATAGCCGCAAGCCATCACACGATAGCTTGCGGCTATTCCGTTTGTTCCGTACCGGTAGTGCCCCTGGGGATTCAGTTTGTTTCCCTATGAGATGGAGCCCTTTGGGGCGCGCTTTTTGGTTTCTGTGCAAAGTGCATTTCATACGTACATAGGAGGATACATATGAACGGCAAACCGGAAGTCCCGCTTTACTGCCTGTTTCAGGGGTGCTACAACCCCGCTTACGAAGCGGAGATCCGCAAAGCAAAGGACAAATGCCACAAATATAATCAGCTCAATCCCAACGACTACGAAGCGCAGGCAGAGATTTTACGCACCCTGCTCGGCAAAATGGGGAAAGAAGTCGTGTTCACCCCGCCGTTTTGGTGCGATTACGGCTACAACATTTCGGTCGGGGACTGGTTTTATGCGAACCACAACCTTGTCATCACCGACGGCGCGAAAGTCACCTTCGGCGACCACGTATTTATCGCGCCGAACTGCTGCTTTACCACCGCCGAGCACCCCACCGCCCCCGAGCAGCGCAAGGCGGGCTTAGAGATCGCAAAGCCCATCACCGTCGGAAATAATGTCTGGATCGGCGCGGGCTCGACCGTGCTTGCGGGCGTGACGATCGGGGACAACACGGTCATCGGGGCAGGCAGCGTAGTGACAAAGGACATCCCCGCAAACGTCGTCGCCGTGGGCGTGCCCTGCCGCGTGGTGCGCGGAATCACCGAAGCGGAGAAGGATCGCTACCCGAGGTTTGACGAGGCCGCTGCTGCGCGGAACTGAGCCACACTGTTTTCACCCTGTTCTCGCTTTTGCTTGACGCGGCGGCATATGTTTTAGTATACTAAAGGCAGATCAATCACCTTAGGAGGAAAGCCATGGATCAGAGAATCACCTTAAGCTGGGAACGGAAGGTCTTTCCGTGGCTGACGGCGGCAATCGGCACGGCGCTGATGCTCGCGCAGTGGATCGTACGGCTCAATCTTTTGAGCGTGGTCGCTGTGGCGTACTGCTGCATTCTGTCCGCCGTGATTTTAATCGCCCGGCTTGCCAAGAAAAAGGTTTATGCCCCGATGGTGCTCGGCTATGCCGCTTCGATGGTCGGCATTATCGTGTATTACGTGATTTGGGGCGCAGATGCGGGCTTTGGCGCATTCACCTCGGGGCTGGCGGGCTTTTCCACCGCCGAGCATCCGTATTTTACAGGCGCGGGCAATTTCGGAACGCGCATCTTGGGCAACCTGCTTTTGGCGCTGCCCGGCGCAGTGGTGCTTTGGGCGCTGTTTTTCACGGCAAGGCACAATGGGAAGCGCAACTGTGCACAGCGGGTCGTCTCGTTTTTCCTCTGTATTTTGCTGATGGGCACGAGCGTGGTATATGTTTTGACCATGAATCTGCGTTCAAAGCCGAATACTCAGCGCATGTGGGAAGGGCAGGATGACTATCTCAGCAAGGTGGACCGCAACGCTTCCTCCGGCAGCCCGAATGTCCTGGTCATTCTCATGGATGACTTGGGCTGGGGCGACATTTCCCTCAACGGCGCGATTTATGACACGCCGAACATCGACAGCATCGGGGAACACGGCTTGAATCTGGAAAATTTTTATTCCTCCTACTCCGTGTGCTCCCCCGCGCGCTTCGCCGCCATGACGGGACGCTACCCCTACCGCGGCTATGCCGACAATGTTGTATACCCGACGGTCGCCACGCTCTCGCCGTTCGCTTCTACACGCATATTCAATTCCGTTGAAATGGGCGCCAACGCCGACGGCATGCTTGGGGATGAGGTCACCGTGGCGGAGACCTTCCAGGCGGCGGGCTATGCGACGGGGCTGTTCGGCAAATGGCATCTCGGCGATTACGGCGAATACCTGCCGACCAATCAAGGGTTCGACTATTTTTACGGCAGCCACCATGTCAATGACATGACGCCGTTTTACCATGTGCGTGAAGAAGGCGGCGAATACACCATTGTGCACGGTACGGACGAGCTTCGCGACCAATCCAGGGCGACCGAATGGATCCATGAGGAGCTGACGGATTGGATCACCGCGCAAGCCGAAGCCGATCAGCCGTTCATGGCGTATTACACCTCACCGTGGCCGCACGCCCCTGTCTATGCCGGTGACGAATTTGACGGGATCAGCGGCATGGGCACCTATGTGGACTGCATCACGGAATTTGACACCTATCTCGGCGAACTATTTGCAACGCTGGAAGAGCTCGGCGAGCTGGAGGATACCATCATCGTATTCACAAGCGACAACGGCCCCGCATTAGAGGGCTCGGTCAGCGACCTGCGCGGCGGAAAATACCTTGCCTATGAAGGCGGGCAGAAGGTGCCGTTTCTGATTCGCTGGGACAACGACAACGGCGCGCTTGGCGGCAAAGGCGAAACGCGTGCGCAATCCGCCACACTGGTCGACCTGTATCCGACGCTCGTGGAGCTGTGCGGCATCACAGGGGAAAACGGTACAAAAGAAAACTTCCTGCCGGAGGATCGCGTGATCGACGGCGTTTCCATGGCTTCGCTTTTGCGCGAAGATGCGGTGATCCACACGAAGGAGCACCCCATTCTGCACATGAAGCGCGAGGACATCAAGGCAATTCAATATACCGTCCCCACCGCCGAAGTGCGTGCGCAGTACCCCGACTACACCTACGAAGTGCTGACCGAAAACGAATACGTCACATTCAAGTATTTTGACCGCATCCAGAATGACAATTCCGCATTTTTCGACAAATATCGGAACAACTGGCTGCACATTTTGACGGACGACGCCGGGGAGAATTACAACCGCACCCCCGTATACCCGCAGGTCGCCGACGAATTCCACGCGAAATTGGACGAGGTGCAGAAGGAATTTGCGGAAAACCGCCGCGGCATTTTATAAAAGGAGTCGCCATGCCCCCGCTTTCTTTGATGATCAAGCCCGCCTCGTCGCTTTGCAATTTAAGCTGCGAATACTGCTTTTACCGCGATGTTGCCGAACACCGCGAACACCTCGGCTTCGGCATTATGACGCCTGAAACGGCGGAACGTCTGATCGAAAAGGCGCTGACCTTTGCGGACGGCAAAAGCGTGGCGTTCGCCTTTCAGGGCGGTGAACCGACACTGGCCGGTCTTTCGTATTTTGAGCATTTTGTGCGCACGGTGCGGGAGAAAAACGAAAAAAACAGCCCCGTATTTTACAGCATCCAGACCAACGGCACGCAAATCAATGATGCGTGGGCGCGTTTTCTCGCAAAGCACAATTTCCTTACGGGGCTGAGCTTGGACGGCGATTTTGACGGCAACAAATTCCGCAAAAAGCCCTCGGGGCAGAACACGTTTTATCAAATCATGAACGCTGCCGCCGTTCTCCGAAAACACGGCGCGGAATTTAACATTCTTACGGTGCTCACCGGCTACTGCGCCGAAAACGGCGAGCGTATCTACCGGTTTTTCCGCAAGAAAGGCTTCCGGTATTTGCAGTTCATCCCCTGCCTGCGGCCGTTCGGCTCCGATGAGGAAAGCGAGCTTTATATGACAAGCGCGCAGTACGCCGATTTTTTGATCCGCGTGTTCAACCTGTATGTCAAGGACTATGTGCGCGGACAATATATCAGTGTGCGGGAATTTGACAACCTCGTGCGTATATACCTCGGGCAGCAGCCAGAGCAATGCGGCATGGCAGGGCATTGCGCGCACCAATTCGTTTCGGAAAGCAACGGCAACATCTACCCCTGCGACTTTTACTGCACGGACGAATACCTGCTCGGCAACATCGCCGATACGGATTTTGCCGCTATGGCGCAAAGCGAGACCGCCGTGCGCTTTATCAAAGAGAGTCTGCCCGTGCCCGAACGCTGCCGCAGCTGTAAATTCTTTCCGCTGTGCCGCGCGGGCGGCTGCAAGCGCACCAGAGAGAGCGCCGATTACTGCGCGGCGTACAAGGCGTTTTTCTCCGCCTGCCTGCCGCTGTTCCGCGTGTTCGCCGGGGAAGCCAAGCGTCCGCCGGTCTCGCCGGACAACTGATGCGGCTTACATGGAATTGTTGCGATTGTGTTGCATTTTTCGTCAGGAAGTTGCAAAGAACGGGAGAATCTGATAAAATAACGAGCAGACGATATCATCTCTAATCTTTCAAACCGGAGCATACCATGAAGTATAAATATAAATCCTTATTATGCCTGTTTTTGGCGTGCATGCTGCTCGTGCTCACGGCGTGCGGTTCGGAGGACGGCGACGCGGCCTCGGACGAAAGCCCCTACGGCACGACGAAATACAGCGGCGGCGTCTATGCCGACGGCACCGACGCACCCGAAACGTATGCACAGCAATCCAACCTCATTTCCGTCACCGTGCCCGAGGGGTATACCCTTGTGCGCATTTCCTGGCTTTTGGAGGAAAAGGGCATTTGCACAAGCGACGCTTTTATCGAGGCAGCGCAGAATTACGACCTTTCTTCAAACCCGCTGCTTTCCGATGTACGCGCGGCAGAAAACGTCTGCTTCCCCTTGGAAGGGTATCTGTTCCCCGCGACCTATGAATTTGAAAAGAATACAGAGCCCAAAGCTGTCATTGATGAAATGGTTGCCGCTTCCGCCGCGCGCATCACGGACAGCATGAAAGCAAAGGCACAGTCCATGGGGTATTCCATCCATGAGATTTTGACGATGGCTTCTATCATTGAGAAAGAGGCATACACCGCCGAGCAGCGCACGCTGATCGCTTCAACGCTTTATAACCGTTTGGATGACGGCATGAAGCTGCAATGCGATGTGACCGTAAAATACTGCACGGGCGTCATCGAGCTGCAATATCCCGATCAGATCGACCACTACAAATACTATTACAACACCTACCGCTGCGGCGGCCTGCCGGCAGGCCCCATCTGCAATCCGGGGCTTTCCTCCATCAACGCGGCGCTGAACCCCGATGATACGGATTATCTGTATTTCGTCATCGATACGGAACCGCCTTATGAATCGCGCTTTGCTGCGACATATGAGGAACACCAGAAAAACTGCGAGGAAATGGGCTATTAAAGCCGCAACCGCGCACAGCAACCGACGGTTGCAGAGAAATTTTCCGCTGCAAACCGAAATCGGTGGCAAACCTAAGTGGATTATATTATAATTCTGCCAAACAACCGCTCGAAGGGAGAACACTATGAATATTGAAATTGCGAACCGCTTAGTCGCGCTGCGCAAGGCGAACGGTCTTTCGCAGGAGGCGCTTGCCGAAAAGCTCGGCATCAGCCGTCAGGCGATCTCCAAATGGGAACGTGCGGAGGCCTCGCCCGATACCGACAACCTTATGGCGTTAGCGCAGCTGTACGGCATGACGCTTGACGCATTGCTGAACACCGAAAACGATGCGTATGTGCTTGACGGCGCCGACACAGCACAGCCCGAGGAGGAAGCCCCCAAAAAGCTTCCCAAAACGCCCTTACAGAAAAAAGCGGACAGCATGCTGAAATTCCCTTTCCCGCTGGTGGTTGTCATCGTTTATCTGATCTTCGGCTTCGCAGGTGATATTTGGCATCCGTCGTGGCTTGTTTTTCTGCTTATCCCGATCTATTACCATTTGGCAGGCGCACTGGAGATCCGCAGCAAAAAAGCGCGGCTGCTGGCTATGCCTGTACCCGAGGTCATTTTGCTTGTGTATTTGCTGCTCGGCTTCCTCGGCGGGCTCTGGAACCCAAGCTGGGTCATTTTTCTGCTTATTCCGCTGTATTATTGGATCGCCGCTTGCTTCTATAAGCCCGATCAGGGAAAAAATGACGCGCCCGACGTGCAAAAATAACGACTTTTTTATAAAAAAAAACGGCAAAGCACAGCGCTTTGCCGTTTTTCCGCGCCTATGGAATTTTCCATAGCTTTTCCTATCAAAATATGATACAATATTGTTCGATTGGGGACTTCCCAAAACGCAAACGGAGGAATCGCAGTTATGTATTGCACACGCAAAATCACAGAGGATATTTCCTATATCGGCAGCAGCGACCGCAGGCTTTCGCTGTTTGAAAACATGTATCCCGTGCCGAACGGCGTCTCCTACAACGCCTATTTTCTGGATGACGAAAAAATTGCCATCCTCGACACGGTGGACAAGTCGATTATGGAACAGTATTTGGAAAATATCGATTTTCTGTTGAACGGCAGGACGCCGGATTATATCATCGTCAACCACATGGAGCCGGATCACTGCGCTGCGCTCGGCACGCTTTGCGCGAAATATCCGTCGTTGCAGATCGTCTGCACCGCAAAAGCTGCGGCGCTTATCGGGCAGTTTTACAACGCCGAGCTTGCCGCGCGCTGCTTGCAGGTCAAAGAGGGCGACACCCTCTCTTTAGGGCGGCACACGCTGGCGTTTTACACCGCGCCTATGGTGCACTGGCCCGAGGTCATGGTCACCTACGATCAAACCGAGCACGTTTTGTTTTCCGCAGATGCGTTCGGGACGTTCGGTGCGCTCGGCGGCAGCATTTTTGCCGACGAAACCGGCTTTGATTTCGCAGAAGCACGGCGGTATTACGCAAACATCGTAGGCAAATACGGCCCGCAGGTGCTTGCGCTGCTCAAAAAAGCGGCGGGACTTGCCATAGACTGCATCTGCCCGCTGCACGGTCCCATCTGGCGCCGGGACTTTGACGTGTTCGTAGAAAAATATCAGAAGTGGGCTTCTTACACGCCGGAGGAGAAAGCGGTGCTGATTGCCTATGGCTCGATTTACGGCGGCACGCAGAACGCGGCGGAGATCCTGGCGGCAAAGCTCGCCGAAAAGGGCGTTACAAACCTTGCGGTCTATGATGTTTCCTGCATACACCCGTCCTACCTCGTCAGCGAGGCGTTTCGGTGCAGCCACCTTGTATTTGCCTCTTCGACCTATAACAACGGTATTTTCACCAATATGGAAACACTGCTTTTGGACTTGAAAGCGCACGCACTGAAAAACCGAACGGTCGCAACGATGGAAAACGGCTCGTGGGCGCCGCAAAGCGGCAAGCTCATGCGCGAGCTGCTCACCTCCATGCCGGGGATCACGCTGCTGGAAGAGACAGTTTCTCTGCGTTCCACTGTAAAGCCGGACAACCTGACAGAAATAGACGCGCTGGCAAGCGCTCTCGCGGCGGATCTTCAGTAATACGCCCTGAGATAAAGCGGAGAAAATGGGGTTGCTTAATTTGAAACTGGAAAAAATCAAACGTTTTTGCAGGCAAAACCGAAAAGCGCTGGGGATTGCAGCGGGCGCACTTGCGCTTGTTCTGATTTGCACAGCAGTCACGGTTTTTGCCGTGCGGCGGCACCGGGCTGCTTTGGAAGCAGAAGCGGCAGCACGGGTTGAAACGGCGACGACGGCTGCGACGACGACCGAGACAACAACAATTCTTGAAACCACAACCGCAGTGCCGACGACGACCGAACCGCCCAAGCCCGTCGGCACGACAAAGCCGGTCGCGCCGGAGGAGACTAAGCCGCCGAAACGCGAGCCTCCGAAGCAAACGGCAACCGTCTGTTTGGATGTGCCGTACATCAACCAACGGGCGAAATATCCGACCGGCTGCGAGAGCGTTTCCGCAGTGATGGTGATGCGGTACTGGGGCATGAACATCTCGCCGGAATATTTCATTAACAATCTGCTTGATAAAGGCAGCGTACCCGTCCGCGACAGCAACGGCACTTATTTCGGGGATGACCCGCGTAAGGTCTTTTTGGGCAACCCGTACAGCGAATTGGGCTGGGGCTGCTATGCGCCTGTCATTGTCAACGCGATCAACAAGTATATCGACCATGACAAATTCACCGTTGACGCGGTTTACGGGCTCTCGCCCGATACGCTCTGCGAGCGCTATATCGACAACGGCATCCCTGTCCTCTTTTGGGCGACGGCAGATATGGAAAAGGCTGAAAACGGCAAGACATGGTTTATCAACGGCACTTCGGAGACCTTTACCTGGAAGCGTCCGATGCACTGTCTGGTGCTCGTCGGGTATAACGACAGCGGCTATTTCTTCAACGACCCGCTGCAGAGTAAAAACTTTTACTATTCGAAAAGTTCTGTAACGGCAGCCTACAACGCGCTTGGGCGGCAAGCCGTCATTTTGCAAAAGGCTGCGCCGAAGCCGACCGAACCGTCCACCGCGCCGACCACTGCGCCGACCACTGCACCGGCTACTGCACCCGAAACGACGCTGCCCGAGACTACAGGCAGTACGACTTCGAATTCCACTGCCGTTTCGTAAGAAAAAACGCTTCCCTTGTGGGAAGCGTTTTGCTGCACGATACCGCATGCGCTGCTTTCTATTCCGAAAAGCCGAAATGCTCGGCGATTTTTCGATACTGCGGCGTGGGCACGCCGTACCGTTTTCCCAGCCGCACAGGTTCAAACAGCAGGCCGTCGATCTCCGAAGGCTTTCCCGCGCGCAGATCCCGCTGCATGGAGGTCGAGGCGTTGGGGCTAAGCGCATCGAGGATGGCAAGGTTGGTCTTTACAATATCCACATCAAACGGGGTTCCCATCGCTTCGGCAAGCGCATCGATCTCCCGCATTAAGGAAACAAACCATGCGCGTTCCTCCCCCTCTTTTTGAAACCGCTCGGCATCCGCGTCAAAATACAGTCCTGCCGCCGCCATAGGTGAGGTATAGGCGTACTTTTTGAGCGTATCGCGGCGGATATTTGGAGACAGCACGGGCGTGACCCCCGCCTGTTTCAGATCTTCGGCGACCGCTTGCAAAGCGGGGCGCATCTGTGCGCGTTCGCGCACACCGTACACCACGCGGAATATGTCGCCCTGCATTTCCACCGTCCCCGGCCGCGGCGAAGAAGCAGCGATATAAATGCATCCGTCCGTCACCAAAGGCTTCGGCAGTTTTTCCTGAAGCACCGCGCCTGTGCCGTAAATGTTCAGAAGCGGAATGACTACGGTATCTTCTGTGCATACGCGCGAAAGCACGGGGACAATACTTTCAAGGGAATACCCTTTGACTGCAACAAAGATCACATCGGGGCGCTCGTTATAGCGCTCGCTGTCGCAGACCCGCGCGCACGGCACGATTAGCGTTTCACCGTTTTTTTGTAAGCTTATCCCCTGATTTTTAAGGATTTCCATGGTTTTGCCGCGGGCGATAATGTCGCACGTAAGCCCCGCACGCAGCAGAAATGCCGCGAGCGCCCCGCCGACCGCGCCCGCGCCGATCACACAATAGCGCATTATGAACCTTCTTTCCTTTTATTCTGATCTCTATTGTAACACAGATCATTCTTTTGCAACAGTCCCCTGCCTTTGCGGCAAGTTCTCAGAAAGGATCTGACTTATCCCATGCAGCCGAAAGCCAAAGAAAACCTGCTGCTCATCCTTAAAATCGTCGCTGCGGCGGCGGTCTTTGTTACCATACTGTTGTATTACGATACGCTTGTAAGCCTGGATGTTCGCGCGCTTGCAGCGGCCGCGCCCTCGGTTTTGGCGGCGGCAGGGCTCGTACTGTGCGTGTATGTGCTGAAAGGGCTTGTTTTCGTCATCCCCGCCGCGCTTTTGTATATCCCCGTAGGCATGGCGTTCTCCCCTGCCGTCGCACTCGCGATCAATTTGGCGGGTGTCGCATTGGAGGTCACGGTCTCCTACCTTTTCGGGCGTTTTTTGGGCGGTGAAAAGATCCGGGAAATGCTCTCGAAAAAGAAAGGCGGGCGCAAGATCCTCGAATGGCAGGCGGGAAAGGCAGGAAGCGCTTCCGTATTCGGCATGCGCCTGCTGCCCGTGTTCCCCATTGATTTTGTCAGCCTGTTTTTGGGCGCGAGCCGCTTCGGCTTTTGGCGGTATCTGCCGATTTCGGTCATCGGCATAGCCCCGCGCGTTATCCTGTTCACGCTTTTAGGGGATGCGGCATACGACTATATTCCGATGCGCTTGATCCTGATCCTCATTCTGATCGCCGTGCCGGCTGCAGCGATAGGCATCGTTGCCAAGGCGCTGTATGACCGCCGCAGGGCACGGGAAGAACGGTAAAGGAGGAACACGTATGCAGCAATCCGAAGACGCGCTTTTATGCAGGCGTTTTGCAGAGCTTGCCGAACGCGCACAAGTAAGCGGTAAAGTCATTTGCTCGGACTTTTTGAACCTGCACGAACAAAACCTGCTGCGCACTGTGTGCTGTGCCGTGCCTGTGGCACTGTACGGCGGCTTTGACGAGGCGGAGCGCAAGATCGCCTGCTTTGGAGCGGCGGATATGCGCGAGGCGGCAGATGCAGCGGATTTTCGCCTGCTGAAGATCGAACCCGCCAACCCGAAATTTGCCGATACCCTTTCACACCGTGATTTTCTGGGCAGCATTTTAAGCCTTGGCCTGCGGCGCGAAAAGCTCGGCGATATTTTAATTACAGAGAACTGTGCGTATGTCGTGTGCGCGGCGCGCGCAGGAGAATTTTTGGCGGAGAATCTGGAACGTGTGCGCCATACGACCATGCGCTGCTCGTTTGTGGACACGCTGCCCGCAGGGGCTTTACCGATTTTAGAGTCGCGCGAGGCGGTGATCGCTTCCGAACGGCTTGACGCGCTGGTGGCAGCCGTTTACCACCTGTCGCGCAGCGATGCGCAAAAGCTCATTGCCGCCGAGCGGGTGTTCGTGGACAACGCTGCCGTGCTGCGTGCGGACGCGCTTCCGAAATCCGGACAGCTTGTTTCCGTGCGCGGATACGGACGATTCCGCTATAACGGCGTTTTGCGCGAGACGAAAAAGGGCAAGCTGCGCGCTGCGGTCGGTATATATATTTGATCGCAGCTTCTGTGAAGTTATATTCCTTTACATAAAACAGCAGTCGGCAGACCTGTTTTCGGTCTGCCGGCTGCTGTTTTTTCTGCTGAAAAACGGAACTCAGTGCTCGTCTCGCAGCACTGCTTCGGCACATTTGATGCCATCCACGGCGGCGGAGACGATGCCGCCCGCGTAGCCTGCACCCTCGCCGCACGGGAACAGTCCGTTCGCCTTGCTTTGGAAGAACTCGTCGCGTACAATGCGCACGGGCGAAGAAGAGCGCGTTTCGGGCGCGGTCAGCACCGCTTCGGGGAACGCAAAGCCCTGCAGCATGGTATCCATTTTGACGATCGCTTCCCGCATGGTCTGTGTCACACGTTCGGGCAGAAGATCATACAGATTGGAAAGCCGGACGCCTGTTGGGCAGGTCGGCGTGACGGAACCGAGTGTTTGCGAGGACGGTGCGCCGCGCAGAAAATCGCCCACGAGCATGGCGGGCGCAGTGTAGTCTCCCCCGCCGAGCAAGAACGCCTTTTGCTCGATCTGCCGCTGGAAATACATGCCGTCAAGCGGATGGTCACCCGGGAACTGTGCGGGCTCAATACCCACAAGCAATGCGGCGTTCGCATTTTCGCCGTCGCGTGCATACGGGCTCATGCCGTTGGTTACGACCGTCCCCGCTTCGCTTGCAGCACATACCACCGTGCCGCCGGGACACATACAGAAGGTATACGCACCCCTGCCGCCGTAGGGGTGGCAGGCGAGCTTATAATCCGCCGCGTGCAGCTTTGGGTTGCCTGCGAACGCACCGTATTGCGCGCGGTCGATCATTTCCTGCTTATGCTCGATGCGCGCGCCGATGGAAAACGCCTTTTGCTGCATCGGCACGCCGCGGCGATAGAGCATTTCGACCGTGTCGCGTGCGGAATGCCCGATGGCGAGCACCACCGCATCGGTCTCCATATCCGTTTCCCCGCCGTTTTTGTCCGTCATACGCACACCCTGCACCGCGCCGTTGTTGAGAAACAGATCGGTCAACTGTGTCTCAAAGCGGACTTCGCCGCCCAAATCGATGATCTCTTCACGAAATGCGCGCACCACCGCCGGGAGCTTGTCCGTGCCGATGTGGGGCTTGGCGCTATACAGGATCTCCGGCGGCGCACCGTGCTCGACGAATTGCCGCAGCACCTCGCGCTGGCGGACGTCCTTCGTTCCCGTATTGAGCTTGCCGTCGGAGAACGTCCCCGCGCCGCCTTCCCCGAACTGCACATTCGTGTTTGGATCAAGCACTCGCTTTTCCCAAAAGTCATGCACGCTTTTCTGCCGTTCCTCCACGCATTTGCCGCGTTCGAGCACAACGGGGCGCAGCCCCGCGCGCGCCAAAATCAGCGCGGCAAACATACCCGCCGGGCCAAAGCCGGCCACGACAGGACGCAAGTCCGTCCTGCGGCGGTTTTCGGGAATGGCATAGGTATAAATTTGTGCTTTCTGCACACGGTTCGTATGCAAGCGCAAAAGCAAACGATCTTCATCGCCGTCTATTTCCACATCCACGGCATAAATGAATTTGATTTCCTCTTTTTTACGGCAGTCGAGCGATTTGCGGAAAATAGAAAGCCTGCGGATATTCCGCTCGTCGATGCGCAGCGCTTTCGCAGCAAGACGCGGTAAAATCTGCTCGTCTTCCGCAAGCGGGATCTTCAATTCCTGGATTCGCAGCACGTATCTTCCTCCTTTTTCGCCTTTTGCCGGGCGGCGATCGCTTCACCTGCGGCACGGCCTGAACTCCATGCCCATTGCAGATTGAACCCGCCGCAGTCACCGTCCACGTTGAGCGCCTCGCCGCAGACATATAAGCTTTCATACCGCTTTGCGCGCATGGTGTCGGCGCAAAACGCCGCGCAGTCCGCGCCGCCCGCCGTGACCTGCGCAAAATCGAAGCCGCGCGGATGATCCACCTCCGCGCAGAAATCCTGTAAGATGTCGGCAAAACGCTCAAGCCGCGCTTCGGTGAGCATGCCGACAGGCTCATCCTTGCGAATACCGCTTTGCAAAAGCAGAGCTTTCCCAAGTGCATGCGGTACTAAGCCTTCCGCCAAAAGCTCCGCACTTTTTTGCGGCGTTTTGCGCACAGCGGCGCGAAGAAAATCGAGCAGCGCTCCGCGCGAAACGGTCGGCACACAATTCAAATGTACAAAAACCGGCTGTGCGCTTTCGGACACATAGCGTGACAGTGAAAAAATCGGGATGCCCGAAAGCCCGTATTCTGTGAACTGCACCTCGCCCGAACACGCGGCGAGCGTTTCTTTTTGCGTACGCAGCGTGACCGCACAATCGCAGCGCACGCCCTTGAGGTTTTTCGGGAAGCGCTTGCAGACAAGCGCCGTCAGTGCGGGTGCGGGTGGGATGATGCGAAGCCCCAGCTGCCCAAGCAGCCGAAACGCGCCGCCGTCCGTCCCGTGCTGCGGTGCGGCGCTGCCGCCCGCACAAAGCACCAGGACATCACAGGCATAGGTGTCGTTGAGCAGAAAGCCGCGCTTTTGCGCGCGCACTTTTGTAATCTCGCAGTCTGTGACGATACGCACCGAAAGCCGGCGCGCTTCCTCCAGCAGCACGTCGCGCACGGATGCCGCCTGCCCCGACAGCGGGTACACGCGCCCCTCCTCCTCGGTTTTGGTACAAAGCCCCATGGAGCGGAAAAAGGACAGCGTGCTTTGCACCGGGAAGCGTGCCAGCGTGTTTTCGGCAAAAGCCGCATCCCCGCGATAATGCGAAACATCCGCATGCAGATTGGTCAGATTGCAGCGACCGTTGCCCGTGGCAAGCAGCTTTTTCAAGGGCTTTTGCAGCCGCTCATACACGGTGACGGAAAAGCCCCCGGCGCGCGCAACGGTGATCGCCGCCGCAAAGCCGGACGCCCCGCCGCCGACAACGGCAACTTTCTGCATATACGGACACCTCCCGATTTTATAATACCGCGCAAAGCTATGGACAATATAGGCTATTGTACCTTTTTCGCCCCGCCGTGTCAACCGTCGCGCAGGGCATAAAAAAGCGGCCGGGAGCTTGTGCTTTCCCGACCGTTTTGTTTATTCGTCCGCTTATTGCTCTTTTTTGAAGGAATTGCAGGACGCGATGGTTTTGCGCACCTTGCGTTTGTCCTTTTCGCTTAAAATGCGGTATTCCCCGATGAGCTCGCGTTCCTCCTTGCTGAGCTTGGAAACCAGAGAGCAATCGTCGTTGTTCGCCTCATACGCCTCCACCTCGTCACAGAGCGTGTCGATATTCTGCGTATCAATGTGCAGAATAAAGTCGATATCCACGGAAAAGATCTTGGCGAACGCGTCGAGCAGCATGATGTCGGGCGTGTTCTTGGAAATCTCATAAGACGTGTATGTTGTGCGGTCAATATTCAAAATATCTGCGATCTGTTGTTGGGTATAATGGTTCACGGTACGCAGCGCACGCATTTGCCGCGCGAGCTCGGGATTTTTCATCATAGTTCTTCACCCTCGAAATTTACTTAATGACATTATACCATAAGTGCGAGGCGGGAATAGTCGCCGAGCGCTATGATACAATGTTCTCCGAAGCTCTTGGTAGCTTTGCTTCCTTTTACAGCTTCGTGAGGCTATTATAATAGATATTTTCGTCATTATGTAAATTTGTGTGAAATAATCACAGAAATTTTTGATTTTTTCGTCAAGGTGCGCGCAAAAGCTGTACGGCAAATGCAAAAACACGGGTACTGCGTACCTGTTACTCCGAAAGCATATGGATAAACAGCCCGCTTAACAGCTTCGGCTCGAACCAGGTGGATTTCGGCGGCATGATCTTGCCGGCGTCAGCGATTGCCAAAAGCTCCGAAAGCGAAGTCGGGAACATGGCGAAAGCCGCCGCTTCACCCGCGTCTACACGTTTTTCCAATTCAGAAAGCCCGCGGATGCCGCCGACAAAGTCGATGCGCTCGCTGCGGCGCGGGTCGTCTATCCCTAAAATCGGTGTAATGACATGCGCCTGCAGCAGGGAGACATCCAGGCTCGCGACCGGATCGTTCTCATCTGCTATCCCCGGCTTTACGGAGAGCGCATACCATTGCCCGCCCAAATACAGCCCGAAGGTATGCCGTTTTTCGGGGCGGTAGGGCGAAACAGGCGCCGGCTCGACTGTAAAATCCGTCCGAAGCCTTTGCAGGAACTCGGATTCCGTCAGACCGTTCAGATCCTTGACCACACGGTTGTAATCGAGGATCTCCAACTCCTCTGCGGGGAACAGCACGGACAAAAAGAAATTGAATTTTTCACTGCCGTCGTAATCGGGATGTGCCGCGCGTCGAAGCTCAGCCACTTTGACGGCGGAAGCCGCACGATGATGCCCGTCCGCGATATATAGTGCGGGGATCGCCGCAAAGCATGCGCAAAGTGTTTCAATAACTGCCGCATCGTCAATGACCCAGACCTGCTGGCGCACACCGTCCGCCGTAAAGTCATATACGGCTTCATGCGCCTGCTTCCAATCCTCCAGCATTTTCGAGATCTCTGCCTTACCGCGATAGGTCAGGAAGATCGGCCCCGTATTCGCGTCGAGCGTGTCCACATGGCGGATACGATCCTGTTCCTTATCCGCGCGCGTCAATTCATGCTTTTTGATGACATTTTGCAGATAATCGTCTACCGACGCACAGCCGACCAGCCCCGTCTGCACCCGCCCGAGACGGGTCTGGGCATAGATATATAAACAGGGTGTTTCATCCTGCCGCAGCACATCCGCAGAAATGAGCTTGCGCAGATTTTGCGCCGCTGTCTCATAAACGCGGTCATCATAAATATTGACCGATTTCGGCAGGTCTATTTCCGCCTTGTCCACACGCAAAAAGGAATACGGATTGCCGAATGCGGCGCGGCGCGCCTCATCCGAGTTCATCACATCATAAGGCAATGCAGCGACCTTGTCGGCATAGCCCGCCGCCGGGCGGTATGCCCGGAATGCTTTGAGAACCGCCATGTTTTTTCCTCACTTCTTCAATGTTCTTTTTTGTATATACAGCCAAAGCCGATACAGCGCAGCTGCAAGCAGGATGCCCGCAGCTGCGCCGGCAGCATCGATGAACACGTCGCGCAGCAGACAGGCACGTCCGGCCGAAAAATACTGATGGATCTCATCTGTCGCCGCATACAGCGCCGCCGAAAGCAGGGAAAGTACGGGCTGCGGGCTGCGAAACGATTGCAGGTAGGCGTTGTAAAGCAGCAGCGCAAAGCCGCAGTATTCCAACATATGCGCCGCCTTGCGGATGATATGCGACGTCAATGAGATTCCCAACTGTTCAAACAGGAATGCGAGCAGACCGTCGCTGCGTGCCGAGGACTGCGTTGCGTTGTCGGCGGACAGCAGAAAGATGACCGCCGCACACGCCGCGACTGCCGCCCATGAGCCGGTTAAGGTCCAGAACCGCCCGCTGCGCAGAAAAGCTCTATTTTTTGAGTGCATTGATAAAGTAGACATAATCCTCTGAAGAATAGAAATAGATGCCAGACGTGTCGGCGGAGGTAACAAAGCAGCTTTGGAGATAGCACACCGGCAGCAAGACCGCGTGCTGCAAAAGATAGTCCTCCGCTGCGGCACAGGCGGCTTGCAGGTTGGAAAAGCTTCCCGCATTTTCATGCACGGTACCAAGCAGCGCCGTATAAGCCGCATCTGTAAAGCCGAAGAAGTTGTCAGAGCCGAAGCTTTCCAAAAAGCCCGCTGTAGAGGCCGAATCGGCAGTGATCGGATACAGCACAACGGTAAAGTTGCCGTCGGCGATGCTCGCCTCAAGCACCGAGTCGCTCACGGCGCGAACCGTCGCAACAAATTTCACCCCGAGCGCATGCTGCCACCCCTGCACGGTCTGACGCGCAAACTCGGCATAGGATTCCGCACACAAGATCTCGATCTCCACCGATGAGACGCCCAATTCCAGCAGCGCCTCCTCAAAATACGCGCTTGCGGCGCTTTCATCATACGCCAAAGCAGAAGCGGCGCCGCGTGCGGCGCGGTAGGTATTTTCTCCGATCGTGCAATACGGCGGCACAAGCCCCTCGGCAGACACGGTTCCCTCCCCTAACGCCGAAACGCAATCCGGGGAGAACGCGGTGACGAGCGCGCGGCGCAGGTTTTCATTTGTAAGCGAACCGGAGCTTTGGTTGAACAGAAACGACAGCGTGATGTTGTCGATGCTTTGCGTCACAAGGTCGGAGGTGTCCTCCAGCGCATCCACCTGCGCCTGTGTCAAAAACGCGGCATCATAGGAACCGGACGCCATGCGTTCAGGGATCTCCTGTGCGTTTTCCACGTAAGACAGTGTAAGGGAGGCGGGCTTTACATCCCGAGCCCCCCGATAGTCGTCATTGCGCGACAGGCGGATCGAGGTCTCCTCTGTCCAGCGGGACACATGCAGCGGCCCGTTGCACAAGGTAAGTCCCGGTTCCAGCCCGTATCTGCCGTTTGTCAGCACAAAAAATTCCTCATCGCACGGCATGGCGGCCGGTGCGGTCAGCGCATACAGAAAATTATCGTCCGTATAGTCCAGCGTGATACGCACCGTAAACGAGTCGAGCGCCTCTACGCCGAGCGTGGCGACGGCGGCTCTGCCCGCCATGATGTCGCGCGCGCCGGAGATCGCAGAAAACAGGTAGGCGTCCGGCGAGCCGGTCTGCGGATCCACGGCACGGCGCAGTCCGAACACGAAATCCTCGGCATACACGGTACTGTCAAACGTCTCCGTATAATTTTCGCCGAGCAGATCCTTGTGCCCGGAAAACAGGGCCCAGTGCGCGTCCTGCCGCAGCGTAAAGGTATAGACAAGCCCGTCTTCGGAGACGGTGTAGCTTTCGGCGACGCCGGGCAGCAGCGCGCCGTTTTCATCCACAGCCATGAGCCCTTCGTAGCAATTCACCGCTGTAAGACGCTCCGCGTTGGAATCGGCGATCTGCGGATCAAGGCTGTCCGGCTCATCCGTAACGGGCATGGAAAACGTCTCGTCCTCCTGCATCCTGCCGAAGCACCCCGAAAGCGGCAATGTAACGCACAGCAGCACCAAAAACACGGCAAGTATCTTTTTGCGCACCGAAGCGCCTCCTTTCCCAAAAATCCGGGATTTGTTATATTGTAGCATAGTTGTCTCGGAAAATCCACCGTATTCTCCCCTTGTGCGCAAAAAAACCGACAAAAGAGGACGCCCGCATAATGGGGCGTCCTGCATAGGCGTTATGGTTCGATCAAGCCGCAGCCGGCGGCGATGTGCTTTCCTCCGCCGGCGTGGTGGTGGTCGGCGGTTCGGTGGACTCGGGTTCCGTCTGGGGCGGGTCGGTGATCGCTTCGTCCGGATCCGTTGTCGGCGGCGTATCCGGCACTGTCGTCGGTGCTGCCGTCGTAGTCGGAGTTGTGTGTCTACGCGTGGTCGTTTCGTTGCGATCCGCATCCTCGTCGTCCGACGAGGACGAATTGCCGCCGCTGCTGCCCGAGCCGCCGCTGTTATTCAAATCGACGGATGTCGCCGATTCGCTCACCTCGCCGTAAATGAACATATGCAGGCGCTCGGTCGCGGCAGCCAGATCGTACCGCCACACCCACGCGCCGTCATAGTTGCCGCCGATGGCGTTATCCTCGTCACCGGGGATAACGATCGACTGGATGTTCAAGTCCTGCGTGATCATCGGCGCATAGGACATGATCTCGGAGAAAGAAAGCGAGGTCTCACAAAGCGACATCATGGTGCGCAGCACCTCGGCATAGCGCGTGGGGCTGATCTGCCGCGCCTTGACAAGCAGTGCGTCAAGCACCTTGCGCTGGCGTTCGGAACGCGCCACATCCGAATCGATATGGCGGATGCGCGCATACACCACGGCCTGCTTGCCGTTGAGGTGCACCATACCCGCCTCTTCAATATACGGGAAATCGGGATCGTCATCGTCGCCGATATTGTTGACTTCAACGCGCTCCCGCTCGGTGATTTCAAGATCCACGCCGCCAAGGACATCGATCGCTTCGGCGACCTTTGCAAAATTCACCGTAACATAGTCGGTGATGTTCATCCCGAAATTCTGGTTCAGCGTTTTGATGGCGAGTTCCGCACCGCCGTACATATAGGCGTGCGTAATCTTCTGATTTTTGTGGCCTTCGATCGCCACATAGCTGTCGCGCAGAATGGAGGACAGTTTCACGGTGTTGTTCGCCCGGTCAATACTTACAATAATGATCGTGTCGGATCTGCCGGAAAAGGAATCCTCGTCGCGCGTATCCACACCGAACAGCGCCACGTTGAAGATCCCGGTGTCGCCGTATTTGTCCTCGATGTCGGTCGTGATGCCGAGGTTGTCCTCGTTGATATCGCTGCGGAAGCTGTTATAAATGCCGTATACCACGCCGAACAAAAGCAGCGCCAAAAGCAAGACCGCGAGCACAACATATACCACAATGCGCTTCCACTTTTTCATGCCGAACCATTTTTTGCCGAACTTGCTGTTGCGGAATTTGCTGTTTTTCCGCTTTTCGGCGCGGATGCGTTCCTTGCGCCGCTTTTTGCGGGCTTTCATCTGCTCCTGCTTATATTTTTTATCTACCTTTTCATCCAATTTGCGGCTCAGTTCCACTTTCCGCTCTTCGGAACGACGATTTTCGTTAGCCATAGCACACCTCGAGGATAGTATTCCTGTGCGGATACAAACCATGTATTCTTGCAACGGGCGCCGCCCGTCTCTTCTTGTTGCATCAAATGATCGCCTTATTATACTGTATTCGACGAAATCTGTCAAACCCTATCTATAAGCTGCCGAGAACCGAACCCGATATGCCGAAAACGCGCCGGCACGGCGGTCTTTCCCTTTTTTACCCTTGGCAGGCGGCAGCCTGCCTGCGTGCTCAAAACGAAAATCCCATCCCTGCCGCCATCGTTTTCGGTGCGCAGCAGTTTTCAGCGAGGGGCTTTTTGTGCGGGCAAGGCACAAAAGCGCCGGAATACTGACGTATTTCAAGCCCTTTCGCGCAGCCCGCGCGGGAAGCGTCCGCTGAAAACCATATTGTGTTCGACTCCCGGCAGCTTACTGCCGCTTCACCGAAATGGTCAAAAACTGTACGGTGAAACGGCGGAATCTCGGCGTTTTTGCGGCGAAAATATGTTGATAAATATGCCTTTGGGTGATAAAATAAACAAAAATGGGAATATCTTCTTTCCCCGAAGAAAGGTGATGATCGTTTTGCAGATGACGTTCCGCTGGTTCGGCAAGGAAAAGGACACCGTAACGCTTGAGCAGATCCGCCAGATCCCCGGCGTAACGGGCGTTGTGCCGGCGCTGCACTATCTGCCCGCAGGGGAAGCGTGGCCGCTTGACGACATATTAAAAATGAAAGCGGAGATCGAAGCTGCGGGTCTTACGATGGAATGCATCGAAAGCGTCAATGTGCACGAGGATATCAAAATCGGTCTGCCCACGCGCGATCGGTATATTGAAAATTACAAGGAAAGCATCCGCAACCTTGCAAAAGCAGGCGTAAAGGTGATCTGCTACAACTTCATGCCTGTGTTCGACTGGACGCGCACGGACCTTTCGCTGCGCACTGCGGACTGTTCGACCTGCCTTGCCTATGACGGCACGCAGATCGAGGGCAAATCCCCCGAAGAGATGTTCCGTGAGATCGACGACAACTCCAACGGCTACGCCATGCCCGGCTGGGAGACCGAGCGCATGCCCGAGATCAAAGAACTGTTCGAAAAATATAAGGGTGTGGACGAGGAAACGCTTTGGCGCAACCTCATTTACTTTTTAGAGCAGATCATGCCGGTCTGCGAAGAATGCGACGTCAAAATGGCGATCCACCCGGACGATCCGCCATGGGGCATTTTCGGGCTGCCGCGCATCATCACGAATATCGACGCGCTCAAAAGGCTGCTGACGGCGGTACCGAGCAAGTATAACGGGCTGACCTTCTGCACGGGGTCTTTGGGTGCAAGCCTTCAAAACGACCTGCCCGCGATGATCCGGGAGGTGGGCGACCGCATTTATTTCGCGCACCTGCGCAATGTCAAGGTCGAGGGCCGGCATTTCAACGAGACCGCACATGAAAGCGGCGCGGGCTCGCTCGACATGTACGAGATCGTAAAAGCGCTGCAGGACGTCGGCTTTGACGGGTATATCCGCCCCGACCACGGCAGAATGATCTGGGGCGAGGTCGCGCGCCCCGGCTACGGTCTTTATGACCGCGCGCTTGGTGCGACCTATCTCAACGGGCTTTGGGAAGCCGTAGAAAAACAGAAAGCGGGGAAATGACATGATACACGAAAATTTAAAAGGCCGTGTCGCGGTTGTCACGGGCGGCGGCGGCGTACTGTGCGGTGATTTTGCAAAGGCGCTTGCACGCCAGGGCGTGAAGGTCGCCGTGCTCGACTTGAATGAAGCGGCGGCGCAGAAGGTCGCCGACGAGATCACCGCTGCGGGCGGCGAAGCGATCGCCGTCCCCTGCAATGTGCTCGAACCCGAGAGCATGGAAGCGGCACGCAAGATCGTCAACGAGCGTCTTGGCACCTGCGACATTCTCTTGAACGGCGCGGGCGGCAACAATCCGAAGGGCACGACCACCAAGGAAACGCTGGAAGCCGTAGACCTTGTTGAGAAGGATGAAAACGTCAAGACCTTTTTCGACCTTGACCCGCAGGGCATTTCCTTTGTATTCAACTTAAACTTCCTCGGCACGCTCATCCCCACGCAGGTCTTTGCGCGCGACATGGCGGCAAAGGACAACACCTGCATCGTGATGGTCACATCCATGAACGCATTCCGCCCGCTCACGAAGATCCCTGCGTATTCCGCAGCAAAGGCGGCGGTCAAGAATTTCACCGAATTCATGGCGGTGCATTTCGCCGAGGTGGGCATCCGCGTCAACAGCATTGCACCGGGCTTTTTCTCGACCAACCAGAATAAGACGCTTTTATGGAACGAGGACGGCACGCCTACCGCACGCACGGGCAAGATCCTTGCCGCCACGCCGATGAAGCGCTTCGGCGAACCGGAAGAGCTCGAAGGTGCGCTGTTGTTTTTGTGTGATGAAAGCTATTCGAGCTTCATCACGGGCACGACCATTGCGGTGGACGGCGGCTTCAACGCCTATTCGGGCGTATAACGGACACAAAACAAACGGAGTGGATTTTTATGGACTTACAGTTAAAAGCGCCGGGCACCTATACGTATGACATGATCTCCTTAGGTGAGATCATGCTGCGGCTTGACCCCGGTGAGGGGCGCATCAAAAATGCACGCAGCTTTCGCGCGTGGGAAGGCGGCGGCGAATACAATGTCGCGCGCGGTCTGCGGCGCTGCTTCGGGTTGAAAACTGCGGCGGTCACGGCTTTGGCAGACAACGAAGTCGGGCGGCTTGTAGAAGATTTTATGCTTCAGGGCGGCGTAGACACCGCGCTGATCCGCTGGGTGCCGTATGACGGCATCGGCAGGACGGTGCGCAACGGGCTCAACTTCACCGAGCGCGGCTACGGCATCCGCGGGGCGGTAGGCGTTTCCGACCGCGGCAACACGGCGACGGCGCAGTTAAAGGCGGGCGACATCGACTGGGAATATATCTTCGGTACGCTCGGCGTGCGCTGGCTGCACACAGGCGGCATTTTTGCCGCACTGTCCGACACGACGGCGGATGTGGTGATCGAAGCGGTCAAGACCGCAAAAAAATACGGCACGATCGTTTCTTATGACTTAAACTACCGTCCCTCTTTGTGGAAGGACATCGGCGGCAAGGAAAAGGCACAGGAAGTCAACCGCGAGATCGCGCCCTACATTGACGTCATGATCGGCAACGAAGAGGACTTCACCGCCTGCCTCGGCTTTGAAGTTGAGGGCAACGACGAAAATCTCAAGTCCTTAAACATCGAGGGCTACTATAAAATGCTCGGCGAAGTGGTCAAGGTCTATCCGAACTTCAAGGTCATTGCCACGACGCTGCGCACCGTTAAAACCGCGACGATCAATGACTGGAGCGCCATCTGCTATGCAGACGGTAAGGTCTACAACGGCCTGTCGCTGCCGAACCTCGAAATTTTCGACCGCGTGGGCGGCGGCGATTCGTTCGCTTCGGGGCTCATTTACGGGCTCATGACCACGGGCAACCCGCAAAAGGCGGTCAACTACGGTGTGGCGCACGGGGCTTTGGCGATGACGACGCCCGGCGACACCTCCATGGCGTCTTTGAAAGAAGTCGAAAACATCGTGAACGGCGCGGGCGCAAGGGTGCAGCGATAAACCCGCAACACCGACAAAGCAGGGGTGAAACATCCGTATGGCAATTCAAAAATTATTTCCGCAGGACTTTGAAAAATGCTCCAACATTTGGAATCTGCGCAAAAACAAGCAAATGGCGGAAAAATTCTATCGAGAAGTTGTCAGCGGTGAAAGGATCACCTTTGTCTATACGGAAAACGGGCAGTTTATCGGCGAAGCAAGCATCGTTTTTGATAACCGGGATCGGGATTACACCATTCCGAACCAAAGGGTCTATTTTTCCCGACTGATCGTAAAGAAAGAATACCGCCGCCGGGGGATCGGCAGCGCCTTGTGTCAATACGTGATGCAATATGCAAAAGAACACAGTTACAGCGAGATCTCAATCGGTGTAGATCTTGAAAACTACGCTGCATTGAAGCTGTATTGGCGGCTCGGCTTTGATCGTCTGCTTTTTGTCGGTGAAGATTCCGACGGAAAATATGTCAAATTACTGAAATCTATATAAATTTGGAGATGCAAGTATGGATAAAGAACAGATTTTACAACGGATCCAGGACTGCGGCATTGTCGCTGTCGTCCGTGCGGAGTCGGTAGACGAGGCAATGCGCATCACCGACGCATGCATCGAGGGCGGCGTAGCGGCCATTGAGCTGACCTTTACCGTGCCGCACGCCGACAAGGTCATTGAAGAGCTCACAAAGCGCTACACGCCCGAGGAGATCATTCTCGGCGCGGGGACGGTGCTGGACGCAACGACCGCACGCATTGCGATGCTTTCGGGCGCGGAGTATATCGTCAGCCCTGCGCTCGATCTCGACACCCTGCATCTGTGCAACCGCTACCGCGTGCCGATGATGCCCGGCATCATGAGCGTGCGCGAGGGGCTGCTTGCCATGGAAAACGGCGCGGACATCCTCAAGGTATTCCCCGCCGACCTGTTCGGGCCGAAGATCATCAAGGACATTCGCGGGCCGATCCCCTATGCTAAGATGATGCCGACGGGCGGCGTGACTGCGGACAACGTCGGTGAATGGATCAAGGCGGGTGCAGTCGCCGTGGGCGCGGGCTCATCTTTGACGGCGGGTGCGAAGACCGGCGACTACAAAAAGATCACCGAGACAGGCAAGCGCTTTGTGGAGAACATCCGCGCGGCGCGCGCAGAGCTTGCAGGCAAATAAAATCAACTATTTTCTAAGGGAGAAGATGTAAAAATGGAAAAGACTGTTTTGGTAGAGACCTCCGCACGTCACGTGCATGTCACCAAGGAGACGCTGGAAACGCTGTTCGGCGCGGGATACACCTTGACCAAGAAAAAGGACCTTTCGCAGCCCGGGCAGTTTTCGTGCGAGGAACGTGTGCAGGTCATCGGCCCCAAGGGCAGCTTCCCGGCGGTTTCCATCTTAGGCCCCGAGCGTTCGGCGGATCAGGTGGAGCTTTCCGCCTCCGACGCGCGCAAGATCGGTATCTCCGCGCCTGTGCGCGAGTCCGGCGACGTAAAGGGCAGCGGCGCGTGCAAGCTCGTAGGCCCCAAGGGCGAAGTGGAGCTTTCCGAAGGCGTGATCATCGCCAAGCGTCACATCCACATGACGCCCGAGGACGCGGAAAAGTACGGGATGCGCGACAAGCAGGTCGTTTCCGTGGAGATCAAATCCGCCGAGCGCTCTTTGATCTTCGGCGACACGGTCGTGCGCGTCAGCCCGAAGTATGCGCTCGCCATGCACATTGATACTGACGAAGCCAACGCTGTTTTAGCGCCTGCAGGCGTGCTCGGCGTGATCTTAGACTGAGAGGTTTGCATGCAGCAGCAAAAAGCCTCCAAATCGGTATACACGCTTTCGGGCGTGCGCGCGGTCGTGGTTGTGGGCGTGTTCGCCGCCGTTACCGCTGTGCTCTCACAGCTTTCCGTGCCCATAGGGCCCGTGCCGATCTCCTGTTCACTCCTTGCGGTATATGTAACGGGACTTTTGCTCCCCGTAAAGCCCGCGTTTTTAAGCCAGCTTGTGTATTTGCTGTTAGGCGTGGTAGGCGTACCCGTCTTCGCAGGCTTTCAGGCCGGTGCGGCGCGCCTTGCGGGACCGACGGGCGGGTATCTGCTCGTGTACCCCGTTATGGCGGCGCTGATCGCGGCACTGATGCGTGTCTTTGACAAGCGGCTTGCCGGCAAGTCCCTTGCGCTGCGCGCAGCGGGAATTTCGGGGATCTTGCTTTTGGCATTGCTTGTTTGCTACGCGGGCGGCACGGCATGGTTCACCATTTTTTCCGGCGGGCATTTTGAAGAAGCACTCACCCTCACCGTTCTCCCCTTCATCGTCTGGGACATTGCCAAAATCGCCTTATGCGTGGTGTTCACGCTTGCCGCACGTGAACGGCTCAAAAAGGTTCTGCGCGGCAAGGCGGCGCGGTGATCCGCTTTTTTGGAACATAAAAATCCCCCTTAGCTGTCATTTGCAGCTTTGGGGGATTTTGCGTATCGAGCCGTATGGCGATTTCCTTTTACAGCGAATTGCCCGCATTTTGGAATTTGACCTTGGTCTCCTCTATTTGCAGCTGCCGGGCAGGTTCGGGGCTGTACCAGCCGCGCTTTTCCATTTCGGTAAATACGGCGGACTGCAGATTGTGCTCCTCGCGCAGGATGTTCATCATATCGCTCTCAAGTGCGGCGTTTTTACATTCGCTCGCGAAAGTATTATAAAGCGTCCCTATGTGCTTTTGGGACGCGAGCAGATCGTCTAAGATCTCACGGTCGGAAAGCGGCTGCGGCATATCTATCGTCTCCTTTTTGATCGGGCTGTGCGCTTGCCTCTGCGGTTCGGCGCGCCGTGTTTTTACATTCGGATTTAAGAAAGGTTCCCTAAAAGTGTATCATAATGGTGCTTGTGCTGCGCGGCGAGCTGTTCGCACAAGCCCCGCACGGTCGGGTCGGCGGTCATTTGCGCGTAGTTGCGGTATTTCAAAATCAGCAGCTTTTCGGCGTTCAATCCGTCTTCGATGCCCTTGAGTTCTGCGGCGGTCAGGTTTGCCATATGCAAACTCCTTTCGTATCGTTTGTCTGTTTATAGGATGTGCCGCCGAAAGCGGATTATGCTTTTCCATTTCGGCAAAACAAGAGCACCGCCGCCGGGCAGTGCTCTTTTGCTTTGCTTTTCGGGGACATCACTCTGCGCCGAGTCCGAAGCTGACGGAAAGCGCGTGGTCGACCCGCTCCATTTCCGCCTGCGGCAGATTGCCCATGCGCTCTTTCAGACGCTTTTTGTCGATCGTGCGCACCTGTTCGAGCAGAACGATCGAGTCCTTTTGCAGCCCGCAGTTTTCCGCATGCACGCGGATGTGTGTGGGCAGCTGCGTTTTGTACTTCTGGCTGGTGATCGCCGCGGCTATAACGGTTGGGCTGTATTTGTTGCCGACGTCATTCTGGACGATCAGGACCGGGCGCGTCCCGCCCTGCTCCGAGCCGACGACGGGACTTAAGTCCGCATAATAGATGTCCCCGCGTTTGATCGTCATCTTGCATCACGCTCCAAGGAAGATTTGATGTACAACCATAGTTTTGCCACCAATCTTTCCGCATAAACATATTTTTCCGAAAAACGTGGGGAGCAGTACAGTATATGCAAGTTTTCGGACAGGTGTTCTAAGCGCACGGGGCTTGTCTTTTCCGAAAAGCGTGATACAATAGCGTACGGAAACGCAAAAAATTTTTTTGAGGATATATCTATATGGAAATCATTATGGAGACCGAGCGGCTGCTTTTGCGGGAGATGACAGACGCGGACCTTCCCGCGCTTTGCCGCATGTTGCAGGATGAAGAGGTCATGTGCGCCTATGCGCACGCTTTTTCGGACGAAGAAGCGCACGATTGGCTTTCCCGCCAGCAAGCACGCTACCGGCAATACGGTTTTGGGCTTTGGGCGGTGATCCTGAAGAAAAGCGGCGAAATGATCGGGCAGTGCGGCGTGACCGTACAGGACTGTAACGGCAGGGAGGTCTTAGAGGTCGGCTACCTGTTCTGCAAGGACTTTTGGGGGCAGGGCTACGCCACCGAGGCGGCGCAGGCGTGCCGCGATTATGCCTTTACGCATTTACACGCCGACGAGGTATTTTCGATCATCCGCGACAACAATTTCCCATCGCAGCGCGTGGCAGAGCGCAACGGGATGCGCCCGCACGGCAGCTTTACAAAACACTATTACGGCATCGACATGCCGCATATTGTCTATTCCATACGGCGTGAAGTCTGGGAAAAGGAACAGAGAAAATAACAATCGCCGTGTGCGTCCCGAGAAAGAACGCACACGGCGGTTGTTTTTTTAATATTCAGTTTTCCGCGCTTTCCCCTGCTTGCTCGGAAAGCAGCATGCGGTCGTTGTCGAGCACCTTGCCCGCCTTTTCGCGGTACAGCTCCAAAAGCGCAGACAGGGTCATTTTCTCGCGTTCCTCGCCCTGCAGGTCGAGCACGATGCGGCCGTCGCTTAACATGATGGTGCGCGTGCCCGTGTGCAGCGCCTGCTCGATGTTGTGGGTGATCATCATCGTGGTGATTTGATTTTTCGAGACGATCTCTTTTGTGATGTCCATGACCTTCTGCGCCGTAACGGGGTCGAGCGCAGCGGTATGCTCGTCCAAAAGCAGCAATTTTGGCGTGACCATGGTGCTCATCAAAAGCGTGACCGCCTGGCGCTGCCCGCCCGAAAGCTGACCGACCTTTGTGCGCATACGGTCTTCAAGCCCCATGTGCAGCCGTTCGAGCTGTTCGCGGAAATACGCCGTGTCTTTTTTGCGGTGCGCGGGGGCGAGGATGCGGCGCGTCGCCTTGGAATATGCCAGTGCCAAATTCTCCTCTACCGTGAGATCCGGCGCGGTGCCCTTCATGGGGTCTTGGAAGATCCGCCCGATCAGACGCGCGCGCAGATGCTCCCTTTTATAGGTAATGTCTTTCCCATCAAGCACGATCTCGCCGCTGTCGCACAGGAAGCTGCCCGCCACGGCGTTGAACAGCGTCGATTTGCCCGCGCCGTTTGAGCCGATGACCGTGACGAATTCCCCGGGCGCCAGATGCAGTGAAAAATCTTGCAGCGCCGTATGCTCATTCGGCGTGCCTTTTAAAAAGGTCTTGGTGATATGTCGAACATCAAGCACGGCGCTTCGCCCCCTTTCGTGCGCGGTACCGCGAGACGGCGGCACGCATGGCAGGGACGGCAAGCGTGATGCCGACGATCACTGCGGAAATCAGTTTAAGCGCGTTTGCCGAAAACACATTGCTTTCAAGCGCGAGCGCAATGATCAAACGATATACGACCGAGCCGACCACGGCGGAAATAAGCCCCAAGGTAAGCGTCCGCTTGCCGAATATGACTTCGCCGATGATCACGGAGGCAAGCCCCACGACGATCATGCCGCTGCCGCCGTTGACGTCCGCATAGCCGCCCGTCTGCGCGATCAGCGCGCCGGAAAGCCCGACGAGCGCGTTTGCCATGCAAAGCGCAGTGATTTTCGTCGCATTGGTATTGATGGAGGACGCGCGCACCATATCCTCATTATTGCCCGTGGCGCGGATGCAAAGCCCGAACACTGTGCGAAAAAACAAAATCAGGAGCGCCGTTATTGCGAAGCACAGCACCGCGACGGTGAGGATCTCGGGAACGTCCCTGCCCGCATTCGGCAAAAGGGCGTCCATGAAATCATAAAAACGGGGCTTGCCGATCAGCGAAACGTTCGGCGCGCCCATGATCGTGATATTGACGGTATACAGCCCGCTCATGGTCAAAATACCTGCCAAAATCGGATGAATGCCCGCTTTCGTCTGTAAAAATCCTGTGATGCCGCCCGCGAGCGCACCGCAGACCAGCGCCGCCAAAAGCCCCAGAAACGGATGCCCCGCGACGCTGAGCACCGCCGAGACCGCCGCGCCCAGTGTAAAGCTGCCGTCCACGGTCAGGTCGGGAATATTGAGCACCCGGAAGGTGATATAAACGCCGAGCGCCAGCATAGCGTATTGCAGCCCCAAAAGCAGGGCGCTCCATACAATATCCAAACGCACTCTCTCCTAACTTACACAATTGTTCGGGCAGCCGTGCGGCTGCCCGAACTGTATGTCTATGCGATCTGCAAATCAACCGATGACCTGATAGTTATCGCCCTCGGGCACGGTGATATTAAGGGTCTCGGCAGCCGAGCGGCTGATGACATATTGGTATTCATCGAGTGCCTCGGCAGGTACGGAAGAGACCGCCGCGCCGCGCAAAATTTCATCCGCCATTTCCGCGCTGCGTTCGCCGAGCTGGGTATTGCTGACGCTCACACACGCAAGCGCGCCGGACTGCACCATGACGGGGTCGCTGCCGTACACGGGGATGCCTGCGGCATTCGCCGCCTCTACGACCTGCGCCATAGCGGTCTGCACGGTGGAATCGATCGGGATATAGATCGCGTCCACATCCGATGCAAGCGACTGCGCCGCCTGCTGCACTTCAGAGGAATTCGCTACGGTCACTTCGCGGTAAGTAAAGCCGTTTTCGGACAGATGCGTTTTTGCCTTTTCTGCGGTCTGAACAGCATTCTGTTCGCCGGAGCAATAGAGGATGCCGATATTCTGCACGGAGGGGGTCAGCTGCTTTGCCAGGGTAAAGATCTGGTCGACGGGGACGATATTCGACGTACCCGTTGCATTTTTATCGGGCGCTTCCATCGTGGTGAGGATGCCCGAAGCGACGGGATCCGTCACGGAGATGAACACAACGGGGCACTTCGGCTCGCCGTTGACGACGGAAATGGTCGCGGGCGTGACGATCGGCACGATCAAATCATAATCGCCGTTGCAGACCGTTTGGGTGATGCTCGCGAGCATGGACTGGTCGCCCTGCGCGTTTTGAATGTCGAAGCTCATCATCGCCTCGTCATAGCCGAGCGCGCGCATGCGGAAAATGAACGCCTCGCGCATTTCCTGAAACGCGGCATTGTCGGCGTACTGCACAATGGCAACCTTGTAGGTGTTGTCGGTGTCGCGCGGTGTGGTCTCGCCGGTCGTACCGGTCTCGCCGCCGCACGCGGTGCACACGCCTAAGACAAGCATGAGCGCCATAAGGATGGATACAAGCTTTTTCATTTTGGGTTCCTCCCTGATTTTTTTCGTCCGACGGCGGCAGCAGGAAAACAAAAACGCCTGCCCTTGCATATACAAGGACAGGCGAAAAATATACCTGCGGTACCACCTTGCTTGACGGCTGAACGCCGCCCGCTCAAACAGGATACAAACATATCCCTCTCTCTGTAACGGGAAAGCCCCGTCGCATCTTTTCAATGCGCCCTCAACGGACCATTTGTCTGCCGCGTTTGCTGCGGGGCTCTCAGCGCCGCCCGCTCTCTGTAAGCGCGTCGTGCAGTTTTACTTCCGTTTCATCGGTTTAGCTTATTTAAGCACAAATCAACGCATTTGTCAACACTTTCTTTTTTGAAAAATTATGCTACAATAAAAAAGAGGTGAACAAAAATGGTACGTCATATTTTGTTTTGGCGCTTTTCTCAGGCAGTAACACCCGAGAACCGCGCCGAGGTGTTTGACCTGCTGCACCGTTCCGTTAAGACGCTTGAAGCGATCGACGGCGTTGTGCGCTGTGAGATCGGCGAAGCGCTCCCTATAAGCGACTGCGATTTTGTGTTTTACTCGGAATTCACGTCCGAAGAGGCGCTGCGCGCGTTTCAGTACCATCCCCTGCACATCGCGCACAAGCAGCGCATGGCGCCGTATGTGCAAAACCGTCTTTGCGCGGATTACCTCTTTTGAAAAGCGCGGCTGCCGAAAAAAGCAGATTTTTGCCGAATCCCTAAAAACATATTGAAATATTTGGAAAAATATTGTATAGTATTACTGAAATTCAAAATGGTCGCGGTGGAGCTTACGCATAGGCAGGCAAGAATGTGAATCTGCCTGGCTAAGCGGTAAGGCCGCGTATCCGAACGGCTTGGAGTGGTTTTGTGTACTGGGTGTTGTTGGGCGTCGGCATTGCCGCGACGGGAGTATTTCTGTTTTTGCGCGTCAAATACGGCGGTATCGCCGCACTGTATGCAAAAGCTGTGGCAAGCCTTTGCTTTATCGGCACGGCGGTGGCGGCAACAAACGCCAACCGCGGGTTTTACGAATTCGGCTCTTTGATGATCTTCGGGCTTGTGTGCGGGCTCTTGGGTGACGTTTGGCTCGACCTCAAATGGATCTATTTGCAGGATAAGGATTCATACCTTTATTCCGGCTTCATCTTCTTTTTGCTCGGGCATGTCTGCTTCGTTGCCGCTATCTTAGTCGCTTCGCCCTTTACGACGGCAAGTATTCTCATTTCCGCTGCGGCAGCGCTGGTCATTGCCGTGATCGCGCTTCTCCTCGAAAAGCCGCTTAAAATGCGGTACGGCAAATTCAAGTGGATCGTATTCCTCTATTCATTCATGCTCTCATGGACGATGACGAGCGCCATGGTGACGGCATATTTCACCGATTTCCAAAAAATGTGGGTCGTCATGTCCATCGGCGGGCTTTTGTTCCTGCTGTCCGACCTGGTGCTTTCCGGCATGTACTTCGGTGAGGGCAAAAACACCAAAGGCAATATCATTCTCAACCACATACTGTATTATGCCGCACAGTTCACCATGGCGGCAACCATACTCTGCGCTACATAAAGGATCTCTTGTATCATGGATACCCTGCACGCGATTCTGAATTATTCCGTCGGCAACTTTACCGTGGGCAAAATTTTGTCCGCGGTTTTGGTGTTTGTCATCTGTTACGTCATCCAGCGGCTGCTTTGCCGGCTGCTCGACCGTTTGCTTTCCCGCATATCCATGGACGCGACATTGCGCAAGATCCTGCGGTTTGCGGTCAAGCTTGTGCTGTGGTTCATCACGGCGATGATCGTCATAGAGACGCTCGGCGTTTCGGTCACCTCCATGCTGGCGGCGTTTTCCGTCGTGGGGCTGGCTGCTTCGCTTGCCGTACAGGACAGTCTTGCCAATCTCGCGAGCGGTATTATGCTGCTGATCTCAAAGCCCTTTAAGATCGGCGACTATGTAGAGATCGACGATGTGAGCGGCACGGTCAGCATCATCAGCCTCATCCACACCAAGCTCAAAACGGTAGACAACAAGATTATTTATGTGCCCAACAGCAAGGTCATCGATACAAAGATCATCAACTACACGGAGCAGGAAAAACGGCTGGGGGACTTAAACATCGACGTTTCTTACGACGCGCCGATAGAGGAAGTGCGCCGTTCGTTGCTCGCTTCCGTCGAGGCAGTCGGCATGTTTACGGATGAACCCGACCCACCTTTTGCCGCGATACAGAAGTTTGACGAAAGCAGCATTTCCTATGTACTGCGCGCCTGGGTCAAAACAGCAGATTACTGGTCGGCACGTTACCGCCTTTTGGAACAGATCAAAACCGATTTTGATGCGCGGGGGATCGAAATGACCTACCCGCACATGAATATACACATTTCTGAAGCGGCGACGCTTCAAGGAGGTACAAAAAAATGATTTTGGACAGTGTTGAGAATTTCCTGAAATACGCCCATAAAAATCAAAACTCCATTCTGGCGTATGATTTTATTATGAACGACAGGAAAAACCCGATGCCGCCCGGACGTTATGCGCTCGACGGAGACCGCTGCTTTGCAACGGTGCAGACCTACGATACGGGTTTTTCGTCGGAAAAGGATTATGAAGCGCACCGTGTTTATGCCGATGTCCAGTATATTGCCGAGGGCGAAGAGCAGATGTTCTGGGCGCCTTCGGAAACGCTGGAAAACACCGTCCCCTATTCTTCCGAAAAGGATGTTGCCTTTTTTACGGGCAACGATGAAAATTCCCGCAGCTTTGCGGTCCGTGCGGGAGAATTCGCTGTGTTTTATCCGCAGGATGCGCACAAGCCCGGCTGCTGTGTGGACGGCAAGCCCGCCGCTGTGCGCAAAATCGTGATCAAAATTATGTTGGATTAAACAAAATGCCTGCGCGCAAAAATTTGCACGGCAGGGGGAACCCCCTGCCGTGCATTTTCTTTCTATAAGCCTTTTCGTTTCAGGTCGCTTCACTTATAGTAAGCAATCTTATAGAAGTTCGGATACACATTGACGAACGAAGACAGCGTGGTACGCGAATTGGAGCCCGGATCGTTGACGGTGAAGTTCGCCGCCGAAAGCGTGCCGCCCGTAAAGCCGGTTACAACGACCCAGTGCTGGCTGCCGTTCGACTTTTTCATGCCGAGGATCACGGGCTTGCCCTGTGAAAGCAGGTTATAAAGCGTTTGCAGGTAGTTCGTGCCGTTGGTGCTTGTCACGTAGTTGGACGGCCAGTACAGCCAGCCTGCAGGCGCATAAGTGAGCTTTTTCGCCATATCCGCGGGTGTGAGCGTCGTGCCCGTGCGGAAAGATTCGGTCATGGCAAGCGCCGTAGTGGTGCAGCCGGACTGTGCAATGGTTTCGCCCGAAGAGCCGAGCAGCACGTTTGCCCAGCGGGAATCCGTCTGCTTAAAGCTCGGTACGGAAAGCCGCACCGCCGCGTAGCCGCCGGTCGTGCCGGACGACACCGCCGTCAGATACGACGCACTGACATACCCGGTGCTTCTGCCGTTGTAGACGATCTTCGCCCAGCCGCCGGACTGCGAAAGCACGACGATGACTTTGCCGTTCGGGAGTGACGCTTTTACGGAATAATTTGTACCCGCGCCCGAGCGGACATTCAAATTGCCGCTTGTGGTCTTGACGCGGTATGCACGGCTGCCGGATACTTCGGCAATATAGCTTGCGGAAGCATAACCGCTTTTGCCGTCCGCGTATTCCACGCGCCACCAGTTCCCTTCTTTGGAAAGCAGTGTAACGGTCGCATTCTTGGACAGCGACGCGATCACGCTCGACGAGGTCGAGGGCGCCGAACGAACATTCAAGCTGCCCGAGGTGATGCGCACCGTGCCCGCGCGGCTGTTGGCGTCCGCGGCGAACGACGGCACGGCTAATGCCAATATCGCCGCAAGAACGAGCAACACACTGCAGAGCTTCTTCATGGTATTTTTCATGTTGTATACCTCCTTCTCCGATGCGTCCTTCGCATCGTGTGGCCTCAGTATAGCGCAACTTTCCCGCATTTGCACGCTCCAAATACCGGCGGCAAAGGCAAGCTGCGACGCGGCAGGCAAATGCTGGCTGGAAAACAAACATTCTGCCTAAAAAGCACTTTGTATAAAGCGCTGCGTTTTGTAGATCACGACAAACCTCGTAAAAATTTTCATATTACCGTTGACAAATCCATGCCGCTTGCTATAATGGTAGCATAAACGCAGGGCAACGACGTCTTACGATAAGGCGTCGTTGCCCTCTTTTAGTTGAAAGGAGAAAAGCAAAATGGGTTACACAAAAGAAGATGTTTTGCGCATTGCAAAGGAACAGGATGTCAAATTCATCCGTTTGCAGTTCACTGATATTTTCGGTCAGCTGAAAAATGTCGCCATCACCGAAAGCCAGTTGGAAAAAGCGCTCGACAACGAGTGTATGTTTGATGGTTCTTCGATCGAGGGCTTTGTGCGCATCGACGAATCCGATATGTACCTGCGCCCGGATTACGATTCCTTTGTACTGCTGCCGTGGAAAGACCGCGTCGCGCGTTTGATCTGCGATGTCTACTGCGCGGACGGCACGACGCCGTTCTTGGGCGATCCGAGAAACGTGCTCAAAAAAGTCATCAAGGAAGCCGCCGAAATGGGCTACACCTTCAACGTCGGCCCCGAATGTGAATTTTTCCTGTTCCAGCTTGATGAAGACGGCAACCCCACCACCAAGACCGGCGACGTAGCAGGTTATTTTGATATGGGTCCCTCCGATCAGGGTGAACAGTGCCGCCGTGAGATCTGTTTGGCGCTCGAGGATATGGGCTTTGAGATCGAAGCGTCGCACCATGAGGTCGCCGCAGGCCAGCACGAGATCGACTTCCGTTTTGACGAAGTTTTAAAGACCGCCGACAACGTGATGACCTTTAAGCATGTGGTCAAGACCTATGCCCGCCGTCACGGTCTGCATGCAACATTCATGCCCAAGCCCGTATTCGGCATAAACGGTTCGGGCATGCACACCAACATGTCGCTGATGAAAGACGGCAAAAATGCTTTCTACGATCCCGAGACGGAACTGGGGCTTAGCGACACCGCTATGTACTTCATCGCGGGCCTTCTCAAGCATGTCAAGGGCATTGCCGCGGTCTCCAACCCCCTGGTCAACTCCTATAAGCGCTTGGTGCCCGGCTATGAAGCACCCGTATACCTTTCCTGGTCGGCTTCCAACCGTTCGGCGCTCATTCGTGTGCCTGCCGCGCGCGGCATGGGTACGCGCGTAGAGCTGCGCTGCCCCGATCCGTCCTGCAACCCCTACCTTGAAATGGCGCTCTGCCTTGCTGCGGGGCTCGACGGCATCAAAAACAAACTCACCCCGCCCGCAGGCACAAACAAGAATATCTTTGCCATGTCTCCTGAGGAGCTTGCTGCGGACGGCATCGACAGCCTGCCCGGGTCTCTGGAGGAAGCGCTGGTCGAATTCCAAAAGGACCCCTTCATCAAAGAGGCGCTCGGCGAGCATGTCTATACGAAGTATCTCGAGGGCAAAGAACACGAGTGGGACAGATACCGCACCAGCGTCAGCGATTGGGAGATCGGCAACTATCTGACCAAATATTGATATACCGAGCGGAAAACGGCGCCATTTCGCACCGTTCTCTATAAATACCTCATTTTTTCTCCTGTGGCGCCGGCGCGGCTTCCCTTCCGCGTCGGCGCATCCCTTTTGTATGGATGCAGTTCGCCGCAAAAGTGCACGAAAAAGCCGTCCGAGGGGGCTCGGGCGGCTTTTTCGCTTTTGTAAAAAAGAAAGGGGGAGAAATGAAAAAGTTCTGCCAAACAGAAGGGGGAATTCTGTTTGCGTCTCCTCAAGAGTGGGGTCTCTCTTGATTTGATGGTTTGAGTATACAGGCAAATTATGGCGATACAATAAAATAGAGTTGAACGTTTTGTAAACGTTCTCGTTTTGATACGGCAGTACGGCAGAAAGGAAAAACCGCCCGAGGGGGAGCCCGGGCGGTTTTCCTCTTTTTGTAAAAAAAGAAAGGGGGAGAAATGAAAAAGTTCTGCCAAACAGAAGGGGGAATTCTGTTTGCGTCTCCTCAAGAGTGGGGTCTCTCTTGATTCGATGGTTTGAGTATACAGGCAAATTATGGCGATACAATAGAGATTTGTTGAACGTTTTGTAAACACAAACCAAAGGTGTTTTTTATTTTTCGTTCATAAAATCTCGCTGTAGCTCCCCAAGTAGGAAAATTGTTCCGCAGAAGCTTCCAGCTCAGAGATCATGCGCAGGAAGTTTTCGGAATAAACCGACGCTTCAATATCGAAATAAAACAGGAATTCAAAGTCACTGTTGGGCTTCGGGCGGCTTTCGAGCTTTAAAAGATTGATGTCCAGCGCGTAAAACCGGGAAAGCACGTCGTACAGCGAACCGGGGCGGTGCGGCAGGGTGAGCATCAGGCTCGTTTTATTCGCACCGGCGAAAATCTCCGGCTCTTTGCCAATACAGATAAAGCGCGTGTAATTGTTCGCGTTGTTCTGCACGCCCTCGGCGAGCATCGACAGCCCGTAAAGCGCCATGCAGTCCTTCGACGAGATCGCAGCAACATCCGAGCGTTCGCTTTCGGACACGCGCTTTGCGGCGGCGGCAGTATTTTCACAAACGGTAACTTTTACGTTCGGCAGCTTCGACAGAAAGTTACTGCACTGTTGGATCGCCTGCTCGTGTGAGAAGATCTCGCGCACCTCGGAAAGCGCCGTACCTGGCTTTGCAAGCAGTGCGTGGCTGACCTTTAAGCGCACGCTTTTGACGATGTAAAAGTTGTGGCGGTTCATCAGGTCATACACATGGTTCACCGAACCCGCCGTGCTGTTTTCGATCGGCAGGATGCCATAGCGGCAAAGCCCCTGCTGCACAGCAGAAAACACATCCTCCCAAGAGGCAAAAAACATAATATCGGGATTTTTGAACAGCCTTTCACACGCAAGCGACGAATAGGCGCCCTCCACGCCCTGACACGCGACAACGGCGCTTTCGGGGAGATCCTGCATGGCAAAACGTTGGGCGCTTTGGCGGATGCGCTCCATAAGTGCCGAGCTGCCTTGGTCGAGATACTTATGCTGGTATGAGCGCGAAAGCCCCATAATGGAGGAATACAAAAGCCGTGTATAAAGCTGTAAATCCTTGTCATCGGATTTTGCCGCGACACGGGCGAGCAGCTCGCGTTCCCGTGTACGGTCAAGAACAGGCATGCGGTTTTCCTGCTTGTATTTCGCGACCTCTAAGGACACACCCATGCGCTTTAAGAACAGTTCCACAAGCCTGTCGTCGATCTCGTTGATCTCGCGGCGCAGTTCCTGAATTTCCATATTATCAACCTCCGAGAATATCGAGCATCGTGATCGCCGTGACCGCCTCCACAACGGGAACGGCGCGCGGGACGATGCACGGGTCATGCCGTCCTTTTATCACAAGCGTGGTCTGTGTGTCCGTCGGCAGATGCACGCTTTGCTGCGGCTTTGCGATGGACGCGGTAGGCTTGATCGCGACACGGAATACAATGGGCATGCCGGAAGTGATCCCGCCCAAGATCCCGCCGTGGTTGTTTGTGGCAGTCGTGACATGCCCTGCCCCGTCGGTCAAAAAGGCATCGTTGTTTTCGCTGCCGCGCAAACGGCTTCCCGCAAAGCCGCTGCCGAATTCCAAGCCCTTGACGGCGGGGATACCGAACAGCGCCTTTGCCAAACGATTTTCAATACCGTCAAACATCGGCTCGCCCAAGCCCGCAGGCATGCCTGTCACGGCACATTCCACTACGCCGCCGACGGAGTCGCAGTCCATGCGCGCTTTTTCAATGGCGCCGCGCATTTTTTCGCCCTGCTTATCCGAAAGCACGGGGAAAGGCTTTGCCGCCACGTCGTCAGCCTGCACCTGCACGGGATCATACGGTGTGTCACAGACATCCGCGATGGAATAGATATGCGCGCGCACCCGGACGCCGCGCGCTTCAAGCATTTGCAGGCAGATGCCGCCCGCAAAGCAAAGCGGCGCAGTCAGGCGGCCGGAGAAGTGTCCGCCGCCCGCGACATCCTGAAAGCCGTGGAACTTTACATTCGCGGCAAAATCCGCGTGCGAGGGGCGCGGGGTGTCGCGCAGGTTGTCGTAGTCCCCGGAGCGGGTATTGGTATTTTCGATCAGCATGCCGAGCGGCGCACCGCAGGTCATGCCGTCGCAAAGGCCCGATAAAATCACGGGTTCGTCCGCCTCCTTGCGGGCGGTGGAAAAACTTGCATTGCCGGGCGCGCGTCTTTGTGTAAAGGTTTGCAGCTTGTCAAAGTCGATCTTAAAACCGGCGGGCAGACCGTCGATCACCGCGCCGATGGCTTTGGAATGGGACTGCCCAAACACCGAAACACGGATGTGATCACCTTGCAGGATCGAGGACATCGACCATACCTCCCAAACGTTTGAAATCTTCAAAGAAATGCGGATAGGATTTTTCGACCGCCTCGGCGCCGTCGATCGTGACAGGGGCTTCGGCAAGAACGGAAGCGATCGCCGCCGCCATCACCATACGGTGATCGCCGAAGCCCGACGTTTCGCCGCCGGAAATCGACTGCCCGCCGGGGATCAGAAGCCCGTCCGCTGTTTCCGTGCAGGAAACGCCGAGGCTGCCAAGCATCCTGTGGATCGCCGCAAGGCGGTCGCTCTCTTTCAAGCGCAGGCGCGCCGCGTTTTGGATAGCGGTCTCCCCCGTTCGTGCCGCTGCCGCTGCGACAGAAAAGATCGGCGCGAGGTCGGGAATATCCGCCATGTCCTGTGCGATCCCGCAAAGCCGCCCCGGTGAAACCGTGGCTGTCCCCTCCGTTGGCTCTGACTTTTTTGCTTTTCTGCGCTGCAAAGCCTCTATGAGAGCCTCGTCGCTGTCATCCTGCAGTGTGCTCGCGATCCACCCCCCTGTTGTTTCAACATTCGCACCCATACGCCGCAGGATCTCTAAAATCGCCTTGTCTCCCTGCGGGGAATCCAAATTCAGCCCCGTGACCGTAATCGGTGCGCCAAGCGCCCCCGCTGTTAGGAAGAACGCAGCATTGGACCAATCGCCCTCGACCGAAACGGTTCCGGGTGATTTGTAGGTTTGCCCGCCGGGGATCCAAAATTCCCCTCCGGTGAAAAAGATACGGATCCTAAAGCGCCTGAGCGTTGCCATGGTCATTTCGATATACGGTTTGGATTCCACAGGCGGCAAAAGCCGCAGCACACTGTTTTCAGGGAGCAGCGGCAGTGCAAATAAAAGCCCGGTCACATACTGGGAGCTTACGTCGCCGCGCAGCGTGTAGGTGCCTATACCCAGCTTTCCGATCGTGCTTATGGGGAATACCCCCTGCTCGGAAAAGCGGACGCCGTGGGCTTCCATGGCTTCCCGCAGCTCCGTTACGGGGCGTTCGGGCAGCCGCCCGCCGCCCGTGAATACGCCGTTTTTCCCTAAAGCGGAAACAACAGGCAGCAAAAAGCGCAAGGTCGAGCCGCTTTCACCGCAGTCCAATGTCACAGAAACTTCTTTAGCGGTATTTTCGCGCGGGATTGGGTGAACGAGCATCCGATCCGCCAAAAAATCCACCCGTGCGCCAAGCGCACACAGACAGCGCGCCGTAGCGCGGATGTCTTCGGACAGGACATTGCAGAGGATCTCCGTCTCGCGATCGCTGAGCGCGGCGGCGATCAGCAGCCGGTGTGCGTCGGATTTTGAGGAGATCGCGGGGATGCTGCCGCAAAGCTTCACAGGTGTCAGACGGACTTTCATGCTTCCAGCCCCTTTTGGATGATCGGCAGGAGTGCTGCGGTCTCCACCGTGTGCAGTACACAGTGCCCCAGCGTTTCGGGAATGACCAGCGTGATATGGCTGCCGCTTCGTTTTTTATCGGAAAGCGCCTTTTCGCAAAGGTCTTGCGCCGAAAAATCGGTCGCAGTCGGAAGTCCATACTGCCGAAGCAGTGCGGCGATCTCTTCCGAGCAATCCGTTTTTGTCAGCCCGCACCGATATGCCGCACGGGACATGATCACCATGCCGATGCCGACCGCGCTGCCGTGCGAGACGGAAAACCCGCTGCACCCTTCGATGGCGTGACCTAAGGTGTGCCCGAAGTTGAGAAGCCCGCGCCTGCCGCGATCCGTCTCATCCTCGGCTACGATGTCGCGCTTGATCTCTACGCACCGCGCAATGACCGTTTCCAAATTTTCGCGCGCGTCGTGCGATTGCAGGAAATCAAAGAAATCCCGGTCGAACGCCGCACCGTATTTGATGACCTCTGCCATACCGTCCGCAAAGACTGCGTCGGGCAGGGTCGCGAGCGTTTCATAGTCGCAAAGCACCGCCTTGGGCTGATAAAACGCGCCTGCGAGGTTTTTGCCGGCAGTAAGGTCTACCGCCGTTTTGCCGCCGACGGAGGAATCCACGCACGCAAGCAGCGTCGTCGGCACTTGCACAAAATCAATGCCCCGCTGGTACACGGCGGCGGCAAAGCCCGCCAGATCCCCGACCACGCCGCCGCCGAGCGCAACGATGCAGTCCGAGCGCGTTACATGATTTTCCGCCAAAAATTCCAGCAAATCCCTAAGCACGGTAAGGTTTTTGGACGCCTCCCCGTTCGGGAACACAAATCGGAGCGTGCGAAAGCCTTCAGCTTGCAGGCTTCCCATCACCCGATCGCCGTAAAGCGCGTTAACGATATCGTCGGTCACGACCACCGCCGTTTCGGCCTTCGTGACCTCACGTACACATGCCCCTGCACGGCTGAGCGCCCCTGCGGCGATGCGGACGGTATAGCACCGGCTCGCCTGCACTTCAATATTCTGCAAGGTCCTCGCCCTCCTTTTAGTTGCGGTAAACGCCGTCGATCTGTTCTTTGCGGTCGCTGCCCGCCTTTAAGAGCGCATGGAGCGTCTGCGCGTCCTTGGCTTTGAGTGCGGCGGCGTACTGCTGCAAATTCGCGATCAGCACATCCAATTCCGCCGTAAGGTTATCCGCATTATCTAAAAACAGCTCTGTCCACATATCGGCGTTGAGCTTTGCCACGCGCGTGAGATCCTTATAGCTGCCCGCCGAAAAGCCCTTGTGCACCTGCGCCTCGGGACTTTTGACATAGGCGTTGGAGACAACATGCGCGAGCTGCGAGGTATAGGCGATGATACGGTCGTGCTCGTCGGGATTCGAGATCTGGATGTTCGTAAAGCCGATGGACTTAAACAGCGCTTTTAGAGCGGCGAGCGTTTCGATGTCCGCATCGTCGGGCGGAATGAGGATCATGGATGCATTTTCAAACATCGTGACCTCGGAATACTGAAAGCCCGAGAAATGCAATCCCGCCATGGGGTGCGCGCCATAGAAGTGAAAGCCGTTTTCTTTTGCGCATGCCATCAGCGGCGCACAGATCGCGCGCTTGACACCGCAGCAATCCATAACGATCGCGCCCTTTTTAAACTTCGCCGCATTTTGCTGCACAAAGTCGAGCGTATCCTGCGGATAGAGCGCGACGATCAGCAGATCACACTGCTCTAAGTCCTGCTCGTGCAGTTCCTCATCCACCGCGCCCAACAGCTTGGCTTTCAAAAGCACATCGCGGTCGATGTCCGTGCCGAGCACGGTGTGTTCCGTATTGTATTGGAGCGCCTTGGCGATTGAGCCGCCGATGAGCCCCAAACCGATAATTCCGATCTTCATGGCTTACAGTTCCTTTACCGCTTGCAGAATTTTTCCCACGCCTTTCGTCACCTCGGCGAACTCCTCGGGACGAAGCGCCTGCGGGCCGTCGCACAGCGCGTGCGCAGGGTCGTTGTGGACTTCGATCATCAAACCGTCCGCGCCGCAGGCAGCCGCCGCGAACGCCATGGGCTTGACAAGCCGTGCGATACCCGACGCATGGCTCGGGTCCACGACCACAGGCAGATGCGACATTTCCTTTAACATGGGCACGGCGGACAGATCCAGCGTGTTGCGCGTTGCCGTTTCAAAGGTACGGATGCCGCGCTCGCAAAGGATGACGTTTTCGTTGCCCTCCGCCATAATGTATTCGGCGCTCATCAAAAGCTCCTGCAAGGTGGCGGCAAGCCCGCGCTTTAAGAAGATCGGCTTATCCGTTTTGCCAAGCTCTTTTAAAAGCTCGAAATTCTGCATATTGCGCGCGCCGACCTGGATGATGTCCACATCCTCGAACAGCGGCAGGTGCGAAGCGTCCATGATCTCGGTCACGATGGGCATGCCCGTTTCCTTTTTCGCTTCAAGCATCAGCTTTAAACCATCCTCGCGCATGCCCTGGAACGCGTAAGGCGAGGTGCGCGGCTTAAACGCGCCGCCGCGCAAAATTTTCGCGCCGGCTTTCTGCACGTCTTTGGCGATCGAAATGATCTGCTCGCGGCCTTCGATCGAGCAGGGCCCCGCAAAGAACTGGAAGTTCCCGCCGCCGATCTTCACGCCGTTGACGTCAATGACGGTGTCGTCCGGGTGAAATTTGCGGTTGGCGTTTTTGTAAGGCTCGGAAATACGCTTCACGTTCTCGACGATATCCAGCCCCTGGATCAGGTCGATATCGACCTTGCTCGTGTCGCCGATAAGGCCTAAGATGGTCTGAAATTGTCCGACGACCGAGTGGACGGCAAGGCCCTGATTTTCGAGCCAGTCCGTCAGATTTTTGACCTTCTTTTTGTCTGCGTTGTCCTTTAAGATAACAACCATTTTACATCGCTCCTAAAAAATTTCATAAAAAAACTCCGCAGTGCCGTTCACTGCGGAGTAGCTTTACAGAACACACGAAAAAACGAAAACTACACATTGCAAGCGAACGCCGAAGAAACCCTACCGTAAAAGCCGGTAAAGTAAAAGTAAAAATATGCGTACGCTTTTGTCAACGCAAGTTTCGACATTTCGCTTTTCCTTTCGTTTTTCTCTGCGGCAACTTTGACCGCCGGAAGTATATTAGCACCGCGTGCGCGGTTTGTCAACCCTTTTTTTACCGTTTCCCGATTCAGCGGCGGCGGGCGGCGCGGTCGCTTTGCACGGCGCGCACCAGCGTCATAAACTTCGGGGGCTTGCCGTACATCAGGACGCCCACGCGATAGATCGCGGCGGCAAGATAGCCTATTCCTATGGTGCTGCCCACAAGGAGCGCGACCGAAAGCACGACTTCCCACGGGGCAACGCTGCCCATGCAGATGCGCGTAAACATCGCCATGGGCGAGGTAAACGGCACAAAGGAGGCAACGCGCATCAGGACACTGTCCACATCGCCGAGCATGGAGAATATGGAGACAAGAAACGCGATCAGCATCAAGAACGTCACGGGCATGACCAAAGTGTTGATGTCCTCCAAGCGGCTTGCAAGCGAGGCGAGCGCCCCGTATAAAAATGCATACAGCAAAAAGCCCAGCACAAAAAACAGGATCGTGTACAGCAGGATCGACAGCGGCATGTCGAAAATAGACGCCATCGTGGCGTTGTCCGCCCAAAATTCCGCATTGACACGATACAGCAGAAATGCGCTGCCCAAAAGGAGTATCAGCTGTGTAAAGCCCGCAGCCCCCGCGCCGAGCACCTTGCCGAACATCAGGCTCGTCGGCTTGGCGCTGGTGATCAGCAATTCCATAGCGCGCGAGCTTTTCTCCACGGCGACGCTTTGCGCGACAAGCTGCCCGTACATCATCACCGCCATATACAAAAGGAACATCAGGATATAGGTGTAAAAGAAGGTTTGCGACTGGTCGTTGCCTAAAGTGACGGGCACGGCGGTGACTGCGGCGGTCAAGACCCCCGTCACCTGCGCTTCGGAAAGCCCGTAAGCACTCAGCTGCATGCTGCGAAGCCGCGCGGAAAGCGCCTCGCTGACGGTGACGGAGGTCATATCCGTCATGGCGGCAGTCTCGGTGATATACTGGTACTGCGTCGGGCTTACAAGCCGGACAACTGCGTCGTATTCCCCGGAAAGCACGCGCTCATGCAATGCCGCTTCGTCCGCTGTGTCGGCTACGACGCGGTCATCGGGCAAAACGGTCTGCAAATACGCCGCGACCTCCTGTGACTCCGCTTCGGAAGCACCCGCCACCGCCACGGTGCGTCCCTCGCCCCCAACAAGTCCCGAAAGAAAGTCCCCGTTTGAAAAGCGCGGGAAGCACAGCACGACCGCCATAACAAGGATCAAAATCACCGTTGTCGCTACAAACGCCTTGTTCTTGGCATAACTCAAGTATTCAAACGCAAAAATATGCCGGAACTGTTTCATACCGACGCCCCCTTCGTGTAATGCACAAAAATCTCGTTCAAGGACGGTTCGCGCACCGAAACGGCGTCCAGCACATCGGCACAGGGCTCCAGCGCACGATAAAGCGCCGCCTTGTCGGCAGGATCTCGAAGCGTGACCGCAAGCGTATCGTCCTGTAGATCCATATTTATGAGCCACGGCGGTGCGCTTTCGCGCAAGGCGGTCTGCACACGCACAAGATCTGTGCCGCAGATGTCCACTACGTTGCGCGGGAAACTGCGCTTGATGTCGCGCAGCGCACCGGAAAGGGCGATCTCCCCTTCGTGGAGAATGGCGATATCGTCACAGAATTCCTCGATATAGTTCATCTGGTGGCTGGAAAACAGCACAATCTTCCCCTGTGCGATCAGCTCGCGCACCACGTCTTTGAGAAGCTGTGCATTGACGGGATCAAGCCCCGAAAAAGGCTCGTCCAAGATCACGATCTGGGGGTCGGCGATCAGGGTCGCGACCAGCTGGATCTTCTGCTGGTTGCCCTTGGAAAGCGTTTCAAGCCGCTTGTCGCGATACTGCGTGACCTCCAAGCGTTTCAGCAGCCGTTCGGCGTTCTGCACCGTCTGCTTTTTGGAGAGCCCCGCAAGCCTCCCGAAGTACACAAGCTGTTCAAAAATCGGCTTTTTGGGGTACAGGCCGCGCTCCTCCGGAAGATAGCCGATACGCACACGGTCCGTATGCAGACGCTCGCCGTCAAGCAGCACCTCGCCGCCGTCGGGCGGAAAAACCTGCATCACGATCCGAATGCTTGTGGTCTTGCCCGCGCCGTTGCGCCCAAGCAGCCCGAGCGCGCGCCCGCTTTCCGCTGCAAACGAAACGCCGCGCAGCACGCATTTTTCGCCGAAGCTTTTTTCTAAGTTTTTGGCTTCCAGCCGCATAAAAGTTTGCACCTCCGCACTTGATTGACAGTGCCAAATGATATATAATTAGGATACAGCAAAAGTATACCACATTTTTCGGGGTATCTGCCCCGGACGAAATACAGAACTGCGAGGTCAACATGGTTCGAGAACTCGGTGAAAAAAACCTGATCTATCAAATCCGCCAGTACCGCATGAAGCGGCGCGTGCATTATTTCCCGGAGGTAGGCTCTACCAACGCCGCTGCAAAGGAACTTTGTGAAAAAGGCAAGGGCGCGGGCGCACTTGTGGTCGCGAACTGCCAAACCGCAGGACGCGGCAGACTCGGCCGTGATTTTGCTTCGCCGCCCGATACCGGTGTCTATTTGAGCGCCGTATATACGCTTTCCGGCGCGGAAAAGAATTTGGACATCCTTTCGTCGCTTGCGGGCCTTGCCGTGCGGGACACGCTTTACAATATGTTTGATCTTCAGGTACAGGTAAAATGGCCCAATGACATTTTGCATGAGGGGCGCAAGCTCTGCGGCATTTTGTGCGAAGTCGTCAACGAGCAGAACCGCCCGAAGTTTGTAATCGTCGGCGTGGGACTCAATGTGCAGCGCGGCGCATTCCCTGATGATGTGGACTGCATCGCGGGTGCGATCAGCGAATCCTACCAAGGCGAGATCGACCGCAACGAGCTTTGCGTTGAGCTTGTGCACAACATGGACCGTTATATTCAAAGAAGCGGCGCGCTGCTCGAGGATAAAAAAGAGATCACAGACCGCCTGAAAGCGTGCTCGGCGACCATTGGGCAGACCGTGCGTGTGCAGACGCCGGACGGCGATTTTGATGCGCGCGCTGTGGACATCGCGCCGAACGGCGGGCTGGTGGTCAGCACCGCAGAGGGTGAAAAGATCATCACGGCGGGCGAAGTCGTGCACATACGGTAAGTCAAATTGCATTTGCATTTTCGTGGGAGGCGCAGGCTGTGCCTCCCCTTATTTTTATCATATTGCAGCCCGATTGGCAACCCTGAATTTTCGGAGAGCTTGAGTCAGATGCACTGCGCCTTGTTTGACATTTAGTAGATGTCATTTCTTGCCGTATTCTAACATAAAATACTTCTGTTGACAAGTACTAAATGTCAATAAGGAGGATTTTATGTTCAAGAACAAAAGCGCGGACGGACGCAACAACCTTTGCGGCAAAAAAATCGCAGAACTGCGCCGTGCGCAGTCCCCTTATATGAGCCAAAGAATGCTCGCCGACCGTTTGCAGCTCATGGGGCTGGATGTGGATAAAAATGCCGTACAGCGCATGGAGTGCGGCTAGCGGTTCATCACGGATATTGAGCTTGCGGCGCTGTGCCGCACCTTCGGCGTCACGCCGAACGTGCTTTTGGGCTTTGGTGACACGGCGGATGCCGAATGACGGTGCTTTGCTTTTCAAAAAGCCGTCCGCAAAGCCGGCATAAAAAGCCTGCGCCATATTTTGCAAAAACCGCTTGACAGAAAGCCGAACCTTTGCTATAATTATCACCGTTGCGAAAGCAGCAAAACAGAATATGCGAGAGTGGCGGAATCGGCAGACGCGCACGTTTGAGGGGCGTGTGGTAATCCCGTACGGGTTCAAGTCCCGTCTCTCGCACCAAAGAAGAAAGCCTTGCATTTTCAATGAATGCAAGGCTTTTGTCATTTTGGCAATTGGGACTTAGGACACAGAACCGTTCTCAGTCTTACTTAAACAGAAGAAGGACAGAAACGACATGTGCGCCGATCCAGCAACCAAGCTGCGATTCCCATATGAAAAACCAGCTCATTTTTTCGCCGAGCGCATGATTCGTACCGGTTTCTTCTTCCTCGGTCTTATTGCAACGCGCACAGATATCCGCCGTGAGTCTTGCCATACCCGCTTCATCCTTTGAAGAAAGAAGCAGCACTGTGTCATAACAGGTAAAGCGATACAGGTACTTTTTGCCGAAATTAAAGCTCGACAGCCGTTCCCAAAAGCCGAGATTTTCAACCGAAACAGGTTCGATTTTACAAATGTCACGCTTGGAGACGCGGGAAAACAATCGCGGCGCAAAGTAGATACGCGTGTCATCCTGATACACATACAGACGGTTTCCAAATAATCCAATCGTCGCGAACACGATCTCACCCAAAAGCTCCAACCGGGTCAGAACGTACCCAATTACGATAATAACACCTGTTATAAACGGCATATTATCTATGGGTTGAGTTTCCGAAACCGCATAGACGGATTGTTTTTCGGGAAAGAACAAATCGTTAAACCCTACCCGAATCAGAAGGCAAAAATTATATACAAAATGGAAACAAGCCAGAGCCAAAAACACGGCGCAAAGGAGGTAAAACAGCCGTGAGCGGTACAGGCGGATTTTATATCAGCTCTTCAGGCGATTCAATGCGTCCATCTCCTTTTTTGCCGTTTTTGTTTCTCTCTCCGGGGCGGCTTGCCACCGTCCAACCGCCAGCGGCGGCGTCCTTGCTTCGCTGCATCTGCCGCGGGCGGCGGCACCCGTCAGAGAAAAAATAATCAGTTGTAATTTATCACATAAAAGTGCGGCGCTGTGTCCGTCCCCCATTCTGATCGGATACAGCGCCGCCGTGTTTTTGCTATGGAATTGTCCCCGCTCTACCCTCTTAGCAGAAAAGTGAATACTTTTTCTAAGGATAGACTATCATTTTTGTGGAAATTTGTCAATGGCTTTTGGTGTTTTGGGGAATTTGAAGTTTAAGACACAAAACCGTCCCCTTTCCTGTACAAAGTCATTGCTTATTCTATATACTTGGTTCTTCCTCCACCCATAAAACATATTTGGGCAATGTCATACACGAGTCCAATTGGTCGCCAAAAGCATATCTATCTACCCAACCTGTTTTTAGGTCTACAATACCATACTGATACCAGTTCGGTTCATTTGTAGGAAACCAGCATGCCATTTTTTCTTCTCTTGGAAAAATAGCGGCAGACCCAAACCTTCTTAGTAGTGATATTTGCCTATCTCGGGATGTGTCCTTCTGTATAATGTATACCCGCTCGTGTTTTTTTTCGTCCTCTGCCAAAACCATAATACTATCATTGGAAACCCAACCAAACACACTATTGACTTCTCCCATGCAAACCTCTTTTCCAGCACACAAGCACCATAGTTGTAATCCTTGTACGCTATCGCGAAGAAACGCAAGGTCGCCGTTTTCGTTTAGAAAAAAGCCATCATTAAAAACATTATCTCTCCGATCAATGTGTACATTCTCTACAATAGGCTTACTCTGCGAAGTAGCTCTATCCACAACATATATCGTGCTTTCATGTGAAAAATAAATCGTGTCTTCTAACGCTGCAACTTGCACCGGTTTATAGGGAACTGACAAAGTTTGCTCACACTTCTCTTTTTGAAACAAACTAATGCTATATTCTAAAGTTTCATTAGATGTTGCACTTGAGCCTCCACAGCAAAATTCGCCTGCGTAGTATGGTCCAATACTAAAGATCTCAATATAATTAGAAACAGGATGGTTACTTTTTTCATTAGTTTGTATATCGTATATTACAATTTCAGGTGAAGCAGGTTCTGCATAGAGTAAGAACCCGGTTTTCAAGGAACTTAGTCGATGGCGATAGATTCCAATAGAGAATGTACCGCAAAGAATCAGACACATAATGATAATACAAAATTTTAAGCTTTTTTTCATATGCATCATTCCTTCAATTAACCAACATCTGCCAAAACATTAGCAAACCATTTAAGCTGCTGAGGATGAATAACAGGAACACGATATATCATATAATATATGCTCATGGCTTTATAATATTTCACTGGCATTGCTAAACTTAAAGCATCTAATATAACGGTAACACAATTCGTTGTTGCCAAGCGATAAGTTTTATATGGGCTAGTTGTTAACCTGCACAAAATCCAGTCCCCATCGTTCTTTTTGTCTTGCTTTGATGAATTAGCTACAACAAACAAATAAAAAATATACAGCAACATGTACTCAGTTTGTGTTACATTTATGCTAATATCTGTTCTTTTGCGATTACCGTTAGTTTGCGCATCATATTTATACCAAGCATAAGGATTTACAACAACTACCATTGTTGCAGGACAGCCTATGATTCTTTGTAAATTATTGTAACTCGCATATACACCATAGCTAAACACGAATAGACCAAGCCTAATCTCTGCATGTCCAATTGGGCCATCATATACAGATATCTTTACGATTGGTCTTTGCGCTGGCTTTTTTCCCGTAGGATCAAAAAAAATCATCGGATTATTATGGCAATATGCAAACAGGTTTGCGCCGAGGTTTTCGCCCTGAGTGGCAAGGAGGATGTTGGTATCGTCGACGTTGAGGAAGCGACCCCATTCGGGGTTGTAGTAGCGCGACTGCAAATAGTACAGCCCTGTGGTATAGTCGTAGTTATACCCGCGATAGGCGAACGGGCAGAGGACTGCTATGATTTGCCTTTCCTGCTCGGTCAGGTTTTCACCGTTATGTGTAATCGTCACCTTGCCCCACGGGTCATAGCTGTATTCGAGCAGGGCTGTACCCTCCTGATTGACGACAGCTATGATATCCCCTTGCAGGTTGCGCACAAACGCCAGTGCCGCTTCACCGTTCACAAGGCAGCCGACAGGCGTGTTGCTTTCGTCATAGACGAATTTCGCGGAAAACGGAATTTCCACCACACGCGTTTCATTTTTGCTCGTGATCCGCAGGTAGTAGATCATGTTCTGGTGGGTTAAGAGCCCATCCTGCCACACATAATCCACATCATATGCCAAGGTTCCGTCCGACGTAAATTGCCGTTTTTGCGTGCGGATGCCGTTTGCATCATAGGAGAACGCGGTATGTCGCGGCGGGAACAAACACCGTCCTACGGATTTGCCTTTGCTCCAGATTGTGATATTTTGACACTTTTGTGTTCCGTTGTCTCTCCATCCGAGGCGGGGCTTTCCACCTCCCACCTCTCCTCGGAAGACGGGAGGAACGGCAACTGTTCGCTTCTGTAAATGCAAACAGCCGAGGGAGGAGCAAAAAGTGCCGATTTCACACATAAAGACAAGGCGCTGTATCCGTCCCCCATTCTGATCGGATACAGCGCCGCCGTGTGTTTGCTATGGAATTGTCCCCGCTCTACCCTCTTAGCAAAAAAGCAAATACTTTTTCTAAGGATAGACTATCATTTTTGTGAAGTTTTGTCAAGAGCTTTTGGTGTTCTTTTGAGTTTAGAGCTTAGGCACGGAACTATCCCCTGTCTTATTCTTATCTCATAGTTGAAATTGTTGTAATTTTCTTCCAATTTTTAAATATGGATAGCAGATAATTATTCGTCCTATTAACTCAACCATAATCATAATAATTAAAACACCTATTTCGGCTCCAGAAAAAACTGTCAGTACGCCAAGTATAGAAATAACGAATAAACATCCTATAAGAACACACAACACAGGAAAAATAAGCTGATACTTTTTAAAAAACAATAATATAAGGAATGTAATAGCAATAAAAACTGTAAAACCATTTATGGGAGCTTCGACAGCAGATAAAGGTCGAGCGAAAAAATATGCAGTTTGCTCACCAATTTCATACAAGGCAAAAAGTATAAAAGCACGTAATACAAATTTTTTCTTTCCTGAAGCCCAGTGCAGCAGAGATATATATGATAGAATTATTAGAAATGCATTTACAGCACAAAATACTTTTTGGATGTTTGTCGATGCTTGAACAATAGCAATTACATGAACGTAACAAACTAAAACCATAATTATAGCTAAGGTTGGTTTTTTTACTATTGACTCTGTTTGCACTTTTAGTATCTCCCTTTCAATATGGGTATAAGATTTTTCTATTTGCAGGTATCGCAAAACCTATATTTACGGTTTCGTACTGATATACATATATCAATATAGTTATTGATCCCTCTCTACCAAAGCGTTCAACTTCATCAATAATATATTGTTCCAGTTTTGTATGATGTGAACTGGTTAACTCTTTCACAATGCTACCTACAGAGGCACCAAACATTATTGTATCCAAAATCTTCAACCCTGTATAATTATCAACTCCCGGTGGAAACCAGTCGCTCCATATTAACAGTGTATCAAATGTTTGCCCAATGGGACTAAAATAATTCTCAGCTACTAAAGTATACCACTCCCACGCTGTATGTGTTTGGAATTTGCATTGCTGATAAACTTTTTTCTCGCCATCAAGATAAGTTAACGATAAAGTTATGTATTCTCTGCCAGTAAAATCTATCGACATATCAATTAGATTTTCATTATATAACATATCTTTTTGAACAACAACATAAGCAAAACAAGCTGCTAATATTATAGGCAGCTCTGTTACCCCCTCGCCTTCATATCCCGTATAGTCTGCATTATTCACCGGATCATTATTACAATACGCAAACAGGTTTGCGCCGAGGTTTTCACCTTGGGTGGAAAGGAGGATGTTGGTATCGTCCACATTGAGGAAGCGGCCCCACTCGGGGTTGTAGTAGCGGCTTTGGAGATAGTACAGCCCTGTGGTATAGTCGTAGTTATACCCGCGATAGGCAAAGGGACAATAGAGCGCCATGAGGGCTGTTTCCATGCCCTCAAATTCTTCACCGTCGCATGTAACCGTGACCTTGCCCCAAGGGTCGTAGCTGTATTCCGCCAGCACATCGCCCTCATGTGTCACAATAGCGATAACGTCCCCTTGCAGGTTGCGCACAAACGCCAGTGCCGCTTCACCGTTCACAAGGCAGCCGACAGGCGTGTTGCTTTCGTCATAGACGAATTTCGCGGAAAACGGAATTTCCACCACACGCGTTTCATTTTTGCTCGTGATCCGCAGGTAGTAGATCATGTTCTGGTGGGTTAAGAGCCCATCCTGCCACACATAATCCACATCATATGCCAAGGTTCCGTCCGACGTAAATTGCCGCTTTTGTGTGCGGATTTGCCTTTGCGCTTGTTTGTGATGTTTTAGCACTTTCTTGTTTTATTGTCTCTCCCTCCGGCTTTTGCCTAAGGCAAAAGCCACCTCCCTCGTCAAAGGGAGGAACGGGAGCCGTTCGTTTCGGCGAATGCAATCGGCAGAGGAAGAAAACGGAAGTGCCGATTCATCACACAATAGCAAAGCGCTGTATCCGTCCCAAATTCTGATCGGATACAGCGCCGCCGTGTGTTTGCTATGAAGTTCTCCCCGCTCTACCCTCTTTAGAAAAATTGTATATATTTTTCAATACAAATCTATCATTTTTATTGATTTATGTCAATAAGGATCGAGCGTTAATTTTTGAAATTGTGATATTTGTAACATTGCACATGGTGATAAGAAGTCGTGCGAAATGTCCGGTGCAGCTTTCACAAAAAATTGCAGATATGCGTGCGGCAAGCGGAGCCGCTTTGTTTTCGATGCGCATCTATGCACGCTTACTTTTTCAAAATTCAAACGCTTTTGAGGTAAAGACTTGCGGGGGAGACCGTCGAATGATACAAGATTCCATGCTTTCATTGCTCTTAAAAGATCCGCTTTTGCCGCACTCAAGGGCTCATTCCTATAAAATAGAAGGTTTAAAATTGAAAGGAGCGCAGGATGCCGAAAGCTTACGGAGAAATGTTTGACCGCGCGGTGCTGACGTATGAAGCCATGCGGCCGGGGTATCCGGCAGCGGTATACAACGATATTTTTCGGTATCGGCCGATCGACGGGACGAGCCGCGTTGTGGAAGTCGGCATCGGCACGGGGCAGGCGACCCTGCCGGTTTTGGAAACGGGGTGCACACTTACTGCAGTAGAACCCGGCGCGAATTTTGCCGGCATGTGCCGCGAGAAATTTCGCGCGTATCCGCGTTTTTCTGTCGTTGTCGACAAATTCGAGAATTTTTTGTGTGCGGACGACAATTTGGATCTGGTGTATTCCGCCACGGCGTTCCACTGGATCGACGAGGAAGTCGGGTATTTGAAAGTTCGGCGGATGCTCAAACGCGGCGGGGCGTTCGCACGCTTTGCCAACCATCCGTTTCCCGCGAAGGATGAGCAGCTGTTTGAAGCTCTGCAAAATATTTATAAAGCATACAGGCCCGACGCCTATACCCCGCCTGTCGAATATACGAGCGAGTGTGCGAAGCGCTGTGCCCTGCTCGCAGAGCAATACGGGTTTTGCGATGTGACCTATCAAATCTATTCGCGGACGCGGACGCGCACATCTGCGGATTATGTTGCGTTGTTAAGCACCTATTCGGACAATCTCGCGATGGAAGAGGACGTTCGCCGCTGTTTCTTTGCGGAAATCCAAGCGGCGATCGACGCGCACGGCGGCAGGATCACGATATTCGACACCATAGATTTACAGCTCGCAAGGAAGCCGTGAGCATCTTATTTAAAAAACGGATAAACACCCACACAACGAACGGCAGGCGCAAAATGCGTCTGCCGTTCATTATATCCTTTGTATGGGTTCGGCTTTTCCATTTGTCTAAGGCAAATAAAAAGCTTGCGTCACGCGGTCGGCAGGTACAAGGTCTGCCCCGGCCGGATCTGATCGCTTGTCAATCCGTTTAGGGACATAATCTCGCGGTAACGTGTACCGCTGCCGAGCTGCTTGCTTGCGATTTCCCAAAGGGAGTCCCCGCGCTGCACGGTATAGGGCTGCAATTCATACCAAATCTCAAGCTGCATGCCCGGATGAATGACGTCGCTTGTAAGGTTGTTGAACGCCATAAGCTCGCGGTAGCGCGTGCCGCTGCCGAGATACTGCTGCGCGATCTTCCAAAGCGAATCCCCGCGCTGTACGGTGTGCACCCGCAGTTCGATCGGAAGTCTTAACCGCATGCCCGGCTGAATAACGTCGCTCGTAAGATCGTTGAGCGCCATGATCTCGCGGTAGCGTGTGCCGCTGCCGAGATACTGCTGTGCGATCTTCCAAAGCGAATCACCCGTGCGCACCTCGTGGACAACAAAGCTCGCGTCCGCAGACGGGGTGCTTTCCTCCGTGTCGGGCGGCGTTGTTTCGCCTGTGGGCGGGATGACGGGCGGCGTACTGTCCGTGGTCGGCGGTGTGACCGTCCCTCCCTCCCCTGCGGTCGGCGGAGCGGTGGGTTCTTCATCGTCTGTCTCCGGTGGGGTGGTGGGTTCCTCATCTCCCTCGGTGGTTGGCGGGGTGGTGGGGTTCTCCTCTGCGGCGGGGGGATTTGTCACATCCTCCACAGGCAAATCGGGATCGGACGGCGGTACAGGCGTGGTATCCTCCGCCGCATTTTCGCCGTTGATCCAATCCTCATAGCTTTCCCAGACCGAAGGATCCTCCTGCCCGAGCGCCCAGACGCCCGCACCTTTTAAGTCGTATTTTTCGATCAGGCTGAGTTTTTCCTGATAGGATTCGTCATTTTCATACCAAACGACATATCTGCCGGGCGACAGCACAAAGTCGCCGCCGACGACAAACTCGCCGCTTTCCTCTGTAACCGTGAATTCCGCGCGGACAGACTGCGTTTCTTCATCGTAGGTGATCGTAGATTCGCAGTTTTCCAAAATCCTTTGGATCGTCTTGCTGCTTGTGCCCTTGCCTACGATGCGGTCGTTGTCCAGGCTCCAAACCCGTCCGAAAAACGGGATGCCCACCACGATCTTGTCGGCGGGGACACGCTCGAGCGCATACAGAATGGAGTTTTCAACAAAGTCGATGCTTGCCACAGGTCCCGCTTCGCCGCCCTCAAAGTGCTCATCATACGCCATGATCAACAGGTGGTCGGCGTATTGCGCGAGCGCGGCGTAGTCATAAGACCCGTGCCAACCGGTCTGCCAGTCGTAGGGGTTCGCGGCGACCGCCACGGAGATCTCCTTATGGCTTGGGATCTTTTCGCGCAGCAGGCGCACAAGTTCCGTGTATTGGTCGCGCTGGAGGTGCGTGACGTTCTCGATGTCCACATTCACGCCGTCGAGGTCATATTCCTCCACATACTCCGCGATCTGCGCGGAAAGCGACTCGACATCCTGCAAAGCGTTGACGCCTGCGGTACGGTTCCAGTGGTTGCTTAAAAACGGCACGACCTTGATTCCTTTTTCGTGCATGGTCTTGATAAAGAAAGAGCTTAAATAGTTGAGCTTGAGACTGCCGTCCTCGCGCAGGTCAAAATAGCTCGGCGAAACGACATCCAGCGCATCACCCGTCTGGTTGACGTATTCGATCTGCTGAAGATCCGTGCCCGTATACAGATAGCCCATAGAATACCGGTCGCCCGCCGCGAGCGCCGACAGGAACGAGGAAAAGGCAAAGGTGGCGACCAGAACGCCGGAAACCAGGATCTTGACGCTTTTGATCTTGACATTTTTGGCATAGCCGCGCAAAGTCGCCGCCAATTTTTTAGGGCTCGGAACGGCGCCGGGCTCTTTGGCAAATTCCGCACCGTCGCGGTAATCGAGTAAAAGGTCGTAAGACCCGTCGCGGTTTTGAACCATTCGGATATTCGGGAACATAGTTTGCACCGTCACTTTCTGCATGTACTCGCTTTTTTACCATTGTTTCCGTTCTTATCCCGATTATTCCGCCGGGCGCAGCAAACATAAAAAGCCGCTGAAATGTGCTAACATACCGATAAGACGGGGCGGGGAAGAAATAATCCGTCCTCTTTAATCGGATAGATTTCACCTTACTTTTGTCCGGTTTGTGCGATTTTTGCCGATTCGCCATCCCGGCGTTGACATCGCCCGGCTGATTTGATAAAATACATATGTCAGCAATGGCGCGGGCGGTTTGCTTCGCGCCGTTTTTTGTAAACGGAAGCGACCGCCGTTTTACGCGGTCGGCTGGAGGAAAATTATGCGTTTTCGTTCCGACGGTACGTTTAAGATCATGCAGATCACCGACATGCAGGAGATCCCTGCCGTTTCGCCCGACACGCTCGCGCTTCTGGAAGCTGCCGTGGCAGCGGAACAGCCAGACCTTGTGGTTTACACAGGCGACCAGATCAAAGGCTACGGTGTGACTTATAAGGGAAAGGGCGCGGCGCTGGAAGCTGCGGTCTCTGAAACCATTGATAAGCTGTTAAAGCCTGTTACAAGCCGCGGCATCCCCTTTGCCGTCACCTTCGGCAACCACGACAGGCAGGTTGGTATTTCCAACCACGACCAGTTTTATCACATCTACAAAAAATACCCCTCCTGCGTCGGCGAACAGGCCGACGGCGTGGACGGCGGCGGGACATACAATATCCCGATCGAGCGTTCGGACGGGTCGGGAAAGCCTGTGTTCAATCTGTATCTGTTCGACAGCGGCACGGATGCCAAGGGCGGCGGTTACGAGGCGTTTGATCCCAAGATCATCGCGTGGTACCGCAAAACGCGCGACGCCCTTAAAGCGCAAAGCGGCGATTATGTGCCCTCCATCGTGTTCCAGCATATCCCGCTGCCGGAATACTACAATGTGCTGCGGCGCGTCAAAAAAAGTGAAAAGGGCGCGATCCAGGCGTTCCGCACGCACAAGCACGAGTTTTACAAACTCGGCGAGACCTGCGGCCAAAATGATGTGCTGCTGGAGCCGCCCTCGATCCCCGATAAAAACAACGGTGAATTCGACGCGCTCGCAGAGTGCGGGGACGTACTCGCCGTATTCGTCGGGCACGACCACAAAAACAGCTTTGTCGGGCGGTATCAAAATATTGACCTCGGCTTTACGCAGTCCTCTGGCTTTAACGCCTACGGCAACCGCACGAAACGCGGCGTGCGCTGTATCGTGCTGGACGAAAACGAGCCGCACAGCTACAAGACCTATACGCGCACGTATGACGAACTGGTCGGCACCAAGGTCACGCGGCCGGTGTTTGACTATCTGACCAGCAAAGCCCCCGCCACAGTGGACGCCGCCATACCCATGATCTTAAAGGGCTTAGGCGCGGTCGCTGCAGTTGTGATCCTGATCCTTTTACTCGTTCATTTTCTTTGATCCCGGGAGGTACCTATGGCACAGGAGAAAAAACAGGGTGCGTTCGCACGCTTTACCGAAAAGCACGCGGAAATTTGGAAATTTGTGAAATTTTCCATCGCAGGCGGCGGGTCGTCGGTCGTGGAGCTGATCGTGCATATGCTGCTGCTCAATTATGTATTCGCCTCGTTGACAGCCGAAGCGATCACCAACCCGACGCTGAATATGATCGGCATCACTTCGCAGGGATATTTGTACACCTATCTCATTTCCACCGCCGTGGGCTACGGCATTGCGTTTGTGCTCAACCGCAAGATCACCTTTAAAGCAGACGCCAACCCCACGGTAAGCATGATTTTGTATTTGATCATGGTGATCTTTACGATCTTTGCAAACGGCTGGATCGGTTCCGCCGTTACGACCTTTGCACAAGCGCATGCCCTGACCGGGAATTTGTGGGATATGGTCATCAAGGTCGTTTGCATGCTCATCCCGACGATCTGGACGTATCCGTGCAACCGCTTTATTATCCACCGCAAGAAAAAACCGGCGGAGAGCGACAGCACGCAGGCGTAAAGCTGATTTGCTTTGCGGTCATTGAACTTTTCCCCGTGCAAAGGTGCATTTCGGAGCTTTGTACGGGGAATTCTGTTTAGTTTTCTTTGGTTTGTGCGGTTTTTTTGACGTGGGCGCGCCGGGTGCCGCCGTTCGGACTTTTTGAAGTTGAGCGGTTCGCGTGTAAGGCTTTTCGCCTTTACTTTTCGATTTGGTCGGCACTACATGGCTGTGTGTTGAATAATTTTAACTGTTCATGATTTATTCATATTTCATTAAGTATTTGTTCATTTTTTAGCTGTTTCAATATGCTAAAGTCTATATATCCTATTTTCTTCCAAGGGGGACTCGGTATGGATCTGAAAAAAATCATCAACAAAAAAGAGGAAGCCGCGCAGTATATGGTAGATGAGATCACCTATATCTGCAAAACCTTTGAAAAACGTGCGCCCGGTTCCGTGGGGGAAAAGCAGGCGTGCGACTATATGGCAAAGGTACTTAAAGAGCAGTGCGGCTGCGATCGGGCGGATGTGGAATCCTTCAAAGAAAATCCCGGTTCGTTCTTCGGCTGGGTGTATTTCACGATCACCTTTGTGCTTTTAGCCATTCCGCTGTTTTTTGTGCTGCCCATCCTTTCAATTCTGCTGATCCTTGCGGGGCTGTTTGTGGTATTCATGCAGTTCGGGCTTTATAAAAAGCTGATCGACCGCTGCTTCCCCGAAAAAACGGGGCACAACGTGACCGCCGTCAAAAAATGCACAGGCGAGGTCAAGCGCCGCATTTTCTTCAACGGGCACCCCGACGCGGCGTGGGAATGGCCGGTCAACTACAAGCTCGGCGGCGTCGGTTTTGAGGGACATGCGATCCTCTGCGGCGCGGGCGCGATGTATTATATGGTGCTTTCGATCATTGCCATTGTGCAGAACGGTTTCGGCGTAAACGTGCTTTCCACCGATTCTTCGCTTTGCGTCGCCGGACTTTGGGGGCTCTTGTTCGTACCGTTTTTGATCGGCCTTTATTGGATCCGCAACGCGCACCGCATCGTGGACGGCGCGAACGACAACCTTTCGGGCTGCTATATGGGCATTGCCATTCTCAAAGAGCTCGAAGAGGCCGGTATCGAATTTGAAAATACCGAGGTCGGCGTGATCCTCACGGGCTCCGAGGAAGCGGGGCTGCGCGGCGCAAAGGCGTGGTGCGAGCAGCATAAGGGCGAATTTGACGACGTACCGACCTTTATTATCTCCTATGATACCATTCACGATCCGAAATACCTGATGACCAACTACCGCGACTTAAACGGTGCTGTCAAGGCGGACAAGGACGTTTCCGATCTGTTCATGGAAGCTGCCGCCGCGCTGGATATCCCCTGCAAGAAGGGCTGGGTGCCGCCGCTTGGCGGTGCAACGGACTCCGCCGCGTTCGCGCAGGCAGGGTTGCGTTCGACGGGCATCACGGGTCTTAACCACAAGTTAGAGGATTATTACCACACGCGCCGCGATACATACGACAACATGAACCTGGAAGGGCTTGCAGGCTGCTTTGCCGCAAGCGTCAAGGCGCTGGAGATGTTTGACAACGGCGCAAAACAGTAATCCACAGCGTTTGTGATTCGAAAAAGCAGAAAACCGCGGGCTGTATAAGACAGCCCGCGGTTCCTTTTATTTTCGGCTATTTTATTGCCCGACCCAGCCTTTTTTGTACATCAAATGCGCCGAGAGCATGGAGATCACGACGCCGACGGGGATGAGCACCCCGGTCGACAGCGTGCCGTTGAACAGCAGCAGGATCACGATCGCGGCGATCGGTACAAAGGCGAGCTTCCAATGCTTCATGAAGTAGCTGATGCCAAGCGCCCCGAACAACGCGGGCACGACCTGATCGAACGCCGGCGCGAATACGGAGCTGTCATCCGTCAGATACGGCAGTACCGGGCTGAACGCGACGACGCCGACGGCGATAATGAGCGTAGTCACGATAGACGAGGTGGCGATGGCGATCGTTGAGATCACTTCACCCTCTTCGCTGTTGGCGCGCACCCCCGCGTTTTCCATGGCGTTTAAGCCGCAGGGCAGCTTGAGATTGGTGATATTGCCCGTGACGAAGCTCAGATAGGTACCGCCTGCGCCGAGCAGGGGCGTATAAGTGAACACCTCTATAACGGAGGTCGGATAAAACAGCAGCGCGACGGGCAGAAGCCCCTCAAACACATAGCGCGCTTCGGGCCAGACGCCGAGGTGCAGACAGATGGCGACAGGGAGCATTAAAAACAGCAGCAGCGCCGCGATGTCCCAAAGGATGCCGTAAAAATGCACGCCGCTTTCATAGGTTCTTTCTTTCATCGTCTCTCTCCTCCTTTACCCGCGCCACTCGAACAGCGCAATATCCGGCGGCAGAACCTGCGACAGGATCATGACGACGCCCATGGCAAGCAGCATGGAAAACGGCATGGCAAACGGCTGCAGCCACTTGATGTTAAAGCGGTTGGCGATCGATTGGAGGATGAGCATAAAAATCATGGAGGAGACCAGCGCGCAAAGGGACATGACGCCCGCGCCGTCGCCGATGATGGATTCTTCACCCTTGCCTGCGATCGCCCTGCCGATGAATGCGGCGATCAGCCCGATAAATGCTGCGGCGGACATCACATCCGCCCATTTTCCGTTTTTGGCGACCGCCTTGCTCATACCCTTTTGAATCTTTTTGAGCAGGAACGGTACCAAGATCAGCGGCATGATACTGCCGAGCGTCATGACCCACGCGACCGTCGAGAACATTTCGGGATCCGTAACCTCCTGCGAAAGCCCCGCCGCACTGCCGAACGCATCAATGGCGGCTTCGGCGGCAGGCACCTCGTAGGTGATCGCGCCGATGACCGTCAGGCGGATCCAAGGCAGCACAAGCCCCAGCGCACCGGAAAGCGTGAGCACCGTCGCGAGGATCGCAAGCGCAGGCGCTACGGTAAACAAGGCGCTCGAAGAAACCGTCTTTTTGAGCGACGACGTATCGATCCCCAGCGCCTTCGCCCGTTTCCACGCGCGCACCAGGAAAAACACCGACTGCGCCACAACGAACGCCACGACCAGGAAGCCCAGCGCGTACATAAAGCCGTCTGATTTGAAATCCATCGGATTTCCCCCTTTGATATTTAATTTTTCCTGCAAAAAGGGCACGGCGGCCCGTCGGCACCGTGCCCAACCTTACAAGGTTCAATATAGCATATTCCAAGACAAAATACAACCTTTTTTCGTTTGGCAAGCGTGAATTTTTATGCAGAAAAACGAATTTCACCATCTTATCGCCTTTCGTCGAATTTTGCCGTTCACGCCCAAATTTTGCTCTGTGTCCTCTTGATTTTTCAAATGGCAAATAAAATTATAATAATATCACACTTTGAGAGCGTACCAGCGAAGTGTTTTTTATTCAAAAATATGGACCCGGGACTTGCTTTTCTTTCGCGACCACCAAAATCACCAACTTGATCTCTCCAAATTAAAAATGTAATAATTTATAACATTAGTATTGACATTTATTTTACATATGCTATATTTAGGTCAGAGGGAGGGTGATTATGATGTGGAAAAAGTTTGCGCTGATCCTATTGCTTTATATGCTGGTCAGCGCTTTATTTTTGGGCTGTGAGCCAAAAGAAAAAAATGCTTTTCCCCCAGACAGTCTATTTGCTTCCGAAGTTCGCGTGATTTCAAGTAAGCAAACAGCTGACGGAAACTATCAATTGCATTTGGAAGCGGTTTTATACAACCATGATATACAGCAGAGTTATACGCTTTACGGGAACCCAAAATGTTGGAATATATTGTATATAAATGGGAAAAGCGAACCGCAGGATCTGCTGCTTGGCTCCTATACGGTTGAGCCGGGAGGTCGGATCATAGAAGAAAAGATAGTTCACTTGGACGCCGATACAGCCATAGGCAGCGAACTATATGTTATTTCCGATTTTTTCATTGTGAACGAGAGCGGTGCTCAACAGCGTTATGCCGTTCCCAGCAACCCTATTTATATTTCAGAGGAGGTTTTTAAGAATGTTTAAGAAAAAAGCAACCTGCATATTTTTAGTCGTTTTGCTCTTGGCAGGAATCTTGCTCACATTTCCGTCGTTTGCCCAACAGACCCCAGCAAGCCTCCAGCAGATGCAAAAATTGGCCGCAGAAGAAGAAAGCATAACCGCATATCAAAATCTGTTAACATATGTAGAAACGGACAGCCGCAATGCAGCTTTGGAAACATCTACTGGACTCCGTGAAGTTTATGGCGGAGCTTATATTGATGAAGCCGGCGCACTTGTGGTCAATGTCACCGACGATTCTGCTGTGATACAATCTGAACTTATACAAGCCTGCAAAAGCGACGCCATAAAATACAAGATTGTTGCAAATCGGCTGATAGACCTAACTGCCGCTTATACGGAACTGATTTCTCACTTGGGTGACGCGCCATATTTTAAGGTCGTTTTATCAGAAACAAAGAACACCATAGAGGTATATACAAATCAGGATATAGCCACCTGCGCGGACTATGTGACAGAATTGGTAGACGGCTCTTTGATTACGCTTTTTAGGGAGGCTGAAACTTTTACAGATTGTGCAATACTTCGTGCCGGAGACATAGCAACCTGTGATGAATCTAACAGTTGGGGAACCGTCGGTTTTCCCTGCTACTGGGAAAACAGCGACGGAACACGATATACTGGTTTTGTCACGGCTGCTCATGTCGTTGGAGCCCCCAGCATAAATACAGTTCCCAACTCTGTATCCGTTAATGGAACCGACTTTGGGACCGTGAACAGATCTCGCTATGGCAATACTGTTGATGCAGCATTTATCGTTAAAGATCGCTCCATTCTTCCCCCATGGTGGATTCTATTGCCACGATTGACAAATGGCGAATCAATTGATGGATGGAGTGATAGTTCTATAACTCCTGAAGGAAGCACCATACGCAAATTCGGTGCCACAACAGGAATCACCCAGGGAACCGTTATCTCTCACAGGGCTAGTATAACGATTGGAAACTATCCATTTTATTCGCTCACGCAAACGACACTCCGTGCAGAGCCGGGGGACAGTGGAGGCCCTTGTATTCGGAGTATTGGAGATGAAAACATGCTTGTAGGGATCATGAAGGGAAAAGATACAAATTACTCATACTATTGCAGAATAGACCAAATTATCAAAGAACTGAGTGTAACACCAATCGTATAATTACACATAAATGTTTTAATTGTTATTGGGGGCGGTTATATAATCGTCCCCTAAATCGTATTCCAAAAAAGCTTTATTCTTTACTTTTTGCTGCGCGACCCCTTGATTTTTTATCCGGCGTACTATATAATAAGCAGTGTCACACTTCGTAGGGTGTAACCGCGAAGTGTGTTTTTCTGTTTTTATAGGGAATTTTTGAGCTGTGCAGGAGAAATGACGTGAAAATCGGGTTTGACAACGACAAGTATCTGAAAATGCAGTCGGCGCACATCCGCGAGCGCATCGCATCGTTCGGCGGCAAGCTGTATCTCGAATTCGGCGGCAAGCTGTTCGACGATTACCACGCTTCGCGCGTGCTGCCGGGCTTTCTGCCGGACAGCAAGCTGAAAATGCTGTTGGAGCTGCGCGAGGATGTGGAGATCATCATCGCCATCAATGCAAATGACATTGAAAAAAGCAAGGTGCGCGGCGATATCGGCATCACTTACGAGCAGGACATTCTGCGGCTGATGGACGTGTACGCTTCGCTCGGGCTTTCGGTGTGCGGTGTGGTCATGACGCAATATGCCGCGCAAGCTGCTGCCGCCGCGTTTGAAAAGCGGCTTCAGAAGCTGGGCGTACAGGTGTTCCGCCACTATCCCATTGAGGGGTACCCCGCGAACATCCCACTGATCGTCAGCGACGAGGGCTTCGGTAAAAACGACTACATAGAGACCACCCGCTCGTTGGTGGTTGTGACCGCGCCGGGGCCGGGCAGCGGCAAAATGGCGGTCTGCCTGTCACAGCTTTACCACGAGCACAAGCGCGGCGTGCAGGCGGGCTATGCAAAATTCGAGACCTTCCCGGTCTGGAATCTGCCGTTAAAGCATCCCGTCAACCTCGCCTATGAGGCGGCAACGACCGATCTCAACGACGTCAACATGATCGACCCGTTCCATTTGGAAGCATACGGCAAGACAACCGTCAACTACAACCGCGACATTGAGATCTTCCCCGTGCTCAACACCATTTTTGAGCGTATTTTCGGCACATCGCCGTATAAGTCCCCCACCGATATGGGCGTCAACATGGCGGGCTTCTGCATCATGGACGACGATGCGGTATGCGAAGCCTCCAGGCAGGAGGTCATCCGCCGCTATTATAAGGCACTGGTCGCCGCGAAAAAGGGCGAAAACGTGGGGCAGGAGATCCTTTCCTTGGAGCTTCTGCTCAAGCAGCTTGGGATCACGCCGACTTACCGCCGCTGCGTGCAGCCCGCGCTGGATCTTGCCGAAAGGACAGGCGAACCTGCCGCCGCGCTGGAACTGCCTGACGGCAGGATCGTCACGGGTAAGACAAGCGCGCTTTTGGGAGCGGCGAGCGCCATGCTGTTAAACGCACTCAAGGCGCTGGCGGGCATCAACGCGGAAATCGATCTGATTTCGCCCGTTGTCATCGGCCCGATCCAAGATTTAAAAGTCAATCACCTCGGCAGCAAAAACCCGCGTCTGCACACCGATGAGGTGCTGCTTGCGCTCTCTATTTCGGCGGCGACGAACCCGACCGCCGAGCGTGCCATGCAGGCGCTGGAGGGGCTGCGGGGCTGCGATATGCACACCACGGTCATCTTGTCGGATGCAGACCAAAACACCTGCGCAAAGCTGGGGCTGCAGGTGACAAGCGAGCCGATGCGGCAGACCAAGGCGTTATACTACAAATAAAACGGTGCATTATGCCCGTTTCACAAAGGGGATCTGTTTATGGCAGCAAAGTACATTTTCGTGACGGGCGGCGTCGTTTCCGGTCTTGGCAAGGGCATCACGGCGGCATCGTTGGGCAGGCTTTTAAAGGATCGCGGGCTTTCGGTCGCGGTCATGAAGCTTGACCCGTATCTGAATATCGATCCCGGCACGATGAACCCCAAGCAGCACGGTGAGGTGTTCGTGACCGATGACGGCGCGGAGACCGACCTGGACCTTGGGCACTACGAACGGTTCATTGACATCAACCTGACCAAAAACAGCTCCTGCACCTCGGGCAGCGTGTACTACAATGTGCTGTCCAACGAGCGCAAGGGCGTATACGGCGGGCAGACCATCCAGATCATCCCGCACATCACCAATGAGATCAAGCGCCGCATTGCACTCAATGAGACGGAAAACACCGACATCGTGCTTGTGGAGATCGGCGGCACGGTCGGCGACATTGAAAGCCAGCCGTTTTTGGAGGCGATCCGTCAATTCGCGCAGGAACGCCCCGGCAACTGCATGTTTGTGCACGTGACGCTTGTCCCCTATCTCGGCGCTTCCATGGAGCTCAAAACCAAGCCGACGCAGCACTCGGTCAAGGAGCTGCTCGGCATCGGTATCCGTCCCGACATCATCGTCCTGCGCACCGAGCACCCCATCGGGCAGGACATTAAAGACAAGATCGCGCTGTTCTGCAACGTTCCTTCCAAAAACGTCATTGAAAACCGCGATATGCCCACGCTTTATGAGATCCCCATCGCGCTGGAAAAGGAAGGCATCGCGGACATCGTGGTCGAGCAGCTGCATTTGGACTGCCGGGAGCCCGATCACACCGACTGGCTGCGTATGATGGAGAAAAACGCCTCGCTGTCGAAAGAGGTGAACATCGCACTCGTGGGCAAATATGTAGAACTGCACGACTCGTATTTGAGCGTCAACGAGGCGCTCAAGCACGGCGGGCTGGACCATGACGCGCATGTCAACATCGAATGGATCGATTCGGAAACGATCACCGACGAAAACGCCGCCGAGATCCTCGGTGCGGCGGACGGCATTTTGGTGCCCGGGGGCTTCGGCACGCGCGGCATCCCCGGCAAGATCTGCGCGGCAAAATACGCGCGCGAGCATAGGGTACCGTATCTTGGCATCTGCTTGGGGCTGCAAATTGCCGTCATTGAATTCGCCCGCAACGTTTTGGGACTTTCGGACGCGAACACGACGGAGATCGACCCCGATACGAAGAACCCCGTGATCTATCTGATGCCCGACCAGCACGATGTGACAAATCTCGGCGGGACGATGCGGCTGGGCCTTTACCCGTGCGTGCTTGACGAGGACTCGAAAGCGTACGCGGCATATCAAAAGCAGCTCATCCACGAACGGCATCGCCATCGTTATGAGGTCAACAACGACTACCGCGAGGCGCTGGAGCACGCGGGGATGCACATCTGCGGCGTCTCCCCGGACAAGCACATCGTGGAAATGGTGGAGCTGCGCGACCACCCGTGGTTCGTCGCTTCGCAGGCGCACCCGGAATTCAAATCCCGCCCGACGCGTCCGCACCCGCTCTTTTCGGGGCTCATCGGCGCGGCGGTGGCACACCGTGAACAGAAAAAATAACATTCGGCACAGGAAACAAAGCAGGGAGGACCCGAAAGGATCCTCCCTGCTTTTCATTTTGGTCGTTACGATTCCGAATCCCGGATCTCAAAATCCTCGTTCGAAAATTCCGGCAGCTTTTGGCGCAGCGGCGGCTGGCGCTTCAAAATATCGTATTTATATTTGCGGCAATAGCCGTCGGGCGAAGTCACCCCGCGCTTTTTGCACAGCACGCTTTTTTGATCCGCTGAGAGCGTGCCGTGTTTGCAATAGGCGCACTTCGGCGTAACTTCATATTCTTCCGGCTTTCGTTTCATATGCGCGCCTCCCCTGCCGTTTTTCTTATTTTACCACACTTTGCGGTTGGGTTCAACCTCCAAAATCAGCAGGACGGTCATCAAAAGCAGGGCGACGAACGACGGGACGGAGACGGAGTACGCCGCAGGGATCAGCTCACCCTCTACGGCGGCGACACTTATTTCACACGGGAACACGCGCAAAAGCGCAGCGCAGAACAGCGCGCTAAGCGCTGCCCCTGCGCTGCGCGCAGCAAAAAAGGTGTGCAGCCGCACGCCGCAGGCTTGTAAGTACGGCAGGATCTGGCAGTGCACGGCAAGTCCGCCGAAGGCGATCAATGCGGCGACGGCGGGCATGGGCAGTGTGCTCGCCGCAGTGCGCACGCCGCTTGTGATCTCTAAAAGACTGCCGAGAAGCACCTGCGCCTGTGCCGGCATCGGCAGCGTTAAAACGCAGGCGTGCACGGTGCTGAACAAAATGACCCATGCGCAAATTTGCAGCATGGATTCCGCGCTCGAACGCACGGCATCCGCAAGCGCAGCCATGGGAGAGGCAAGCCGCACGACCGCATGCGTTTCGCGGGCAGGCGGGGCTTCCCCGGAGAAACATGCGAGCACCGCGCCCATGCAAAGTGAGGAAAGGCAGGCGGAAGCATATAGAATTGCCCCCGCACGCATACTGTGATAAATACCCGCCCCCACGGTAGACAGAACGAACGCGGGTCCCGGGTTCATGCAGAACAAGCACATCCGCCGCGCCTGCGGCTGTGTCAAACGGTCGTCCTTATAGAGCTGTGCGGTCATGCTCGCCCCGACAGGGAAGCCCCCGACAAGCGCCATCAAAATTACGCCCGCGCTCTCCCCCGGAAGCCGAAACATGCGGCGCGGCACAGCGGATACCAGCTGCCCGAACAGCTGCAAAAGACCCGAACGCAGCAAAAATACCGAGACCGCCAAAAACGGGAACAGGGCGGGCAGCACCAGCGTGCCGCAGAGCGTCAACCCGTTTCGCACGCCTTCGGCGCAAACATCCGGATACCGGAACAAAAACCAGCAGCACACCGTGAACAGCGCTGCGGACGGCAGCCACCGAAGCCGCGGTGCTGCCAAGTGTTTGCGCATAAGCCGCCCCCCTTTCTCTGTAATCAATCTATATGCGCGCGCATACATTTCTATGTAGCCGAACACCTCGGCGGCGGGGAGGAAAGACGATGGCAAGAAGAAGCAGAGGGCAGGAAAAGCGCGCGCACCCAAGCGTGGAACAGGCGCTTGACCTGCCGGAGATCCTGCACAAGGATGTGCCGCATATCGAATTGCAGGGCGATGCCGAACTCGCACTCGACGGCTGCAAAGGGATTTTGGAATACACCGAAGAAAGCATCCGTCTGCATGCGGGCGCACTGCTGCTGTATGTTAGCGGCAGCAACCTTTGTATCCGCATGTATTCGGAAGCACAGACCGTCATCACGGGGGACATCCGCCAAGTCGCGCTCGAGCGCGTGACGGCATAGGAGGGATCGCTTGTTTATCGTTGTGCTGGTTCGCTGGCTGCTCGGCTATGTTTCTTTTGCGGGCGAGGGCGGGTTTCCCGAACGCTTCATCAATCTTTGCGTCAAAGCGCACATCCCGCTGTGGGATCTGTCCCGCGCGGGCGAACAGCTTACGGGCAAAACGACCATCCGGGGGTATAAGCACATCCGCCCGATCGTGCGCCGTTCCGGTGTGCGCGTACATATCACGGGGAAACGCGGGCTTCCGTTTTGGAGCGCGCGCCACCGCCGCCGTGCGGGTCTTATCGCAGGGCTTTTGGCTGCAGCCGTGGTTATTGCCTGTCTGTCGGTGCGCATTTGGACGGTCAGTGTTACAGGCAATGCGGAAATCCCTGCGGAAACGATCCTTGCCGCCGCTGAAGAGCTCGGCGTGCGCGTGGGCGCAAAGCGCAGCAATCTGGACACGGCGGCGCTTGCCGAATCGCTTTTGGACAACGTGGAGGGCCTTTCGTGGGCGGCGGTCAACATAGACAACTGCCGCGCGGTGATCGAGGTACGCGAAAGCACGCCCGCGCCCGAGATCTTGGACACGCAGACGCCCTCCAACATCATAGCTGACGCGGACGGCGTGCTCACGAAAGTCGAGGTCTACTCCGGCACGGCGGCGGCGGAGCCGGGGTCGGGCGTGGTGCAGGGTGATCTGCTCATTTCCGGCGTGGTCGAAAATGCCGACGGCTCGCAGACGCTGCACGGTGCGCAAGGTAACGTTTATGCCGAAGTTACGGAAAACATGTCCTTTTCCTGCCCCGACGCGCCGTTTCTGCGCCTTTCTGCGAGCGCCACGCGCTACAGCCTGTTTTTTTTCGGATTGCGCATCCCGCTGGGCTTTTCCCCGGGAGAGCAGGCCTACACAGTGGAACGCTACCTTTCAAACGACGAACTGGCGCTGCCCGTAGGCATCCTGCGGGAGCGTGCAGAGGTATACAATACAGAATATACGCTTGAAAACAAGACGGATCGCGCCCGCTTTGCCGCCGCCCGCTTTGCCGCCCGTTTTGCCGAGCTTTGGACGGACAGCGTCATTTTGCACACCGCTTTGACGTTCGATTTTGAAGCCGAAGACCCGTATATTTCGGGGACTGTGCTGTGTGAAAAAGAAATCGGGATAAATCAGCAGATTTTTGTTGAAAAAATTAGTGACTAATCACAAAAACTATGTTATAATATATTCAATATTACTATAATTTCCGTTTGGGAGGGATTCTTTGTTCGAGCAGGTTATCAACGTGGACCGCATGGAGCACGCCGTCAGTCTGTTCGGCAGCTTTGACGAGAACATCCGTCAGGTCGAAGAGGCGTTTTCCGTGCGTGTCATCAGCCGCGGATCGGATATCAAGATCAGCGGTGAAGCGGAAAATGTCGCCAAGGCGACGCGCGCCGTGGAAGGGCTTTTGACACTGATCAACAAGGGCGAATCGCTTTCCGAGCAAAATGTGCGCTATGTGCTCTCGCTTGTCAACGAAGGCGCGGAGGACAAGCTCTCCGACATGGTCGGCGACTGCATCTGCATCACCGCCAAGGGAAAACCCGTCAAGCCGAAAACGCTCGGCCAGAAGCGCTATGTGGAGGCGATCCGTCAAAACACCATCACACTTGGCGCGGGGCCTGCGGGCACAGGTAAAACGTATCTTGCCGTCGCCATGGCGGTCACGGCATTTCGCGCGAAAGAGGTCAACCGCATCATTTTGACGCGCCCCGCAGTGGAGGCGGGCGAAAAGCTCGGCTTTCTGCCCGGTGATTTGCAGCAAAAGGTAGACCCATATTTGCGGCCGCTTTACGACGCGCTGTTCGATATGCTCGGTGCGGAGACGTTCCAGCGCTATCAGGAGCGCGGCAGCATTGAGGTCGCACCGCTTGCATACATGCGCGGGCGCACGCTCGACGACAGCTTCATCATTCTGGACGAAGCACAGAATACCACGCGCGAGCAGATGAAGATGTTTTTGACACGCTTAGGGTTCAATTCCAAAATGGTCGTCACGGGCGATGTGACGCAGATCGACCTGCCGGACGGCAAAAAGTCCGGGCTTTTGCAGGCGATGCGCATCTTAAAAAACATCCCGGATATTTCCGTCTGCCGCTTCACGGAAAAGGACGTGGTGCGGCACAGACTTGTGCAGGATATCATCAAAGCCTATGAGAAAAGCGAGGAGGCTCGAAAAAAATGACCGACAAAATCAAAGTGATCATTTCCAACAACCAGAAAGCCGTTAAGATCCCGACCGGCGTGCGCATGCTTGTACGCCGCTGCTGCCACGCCGTGCTCGTGCAGGAGAATTTTGAAGGCTCGGCGGAGATCAGCGTAACCTTTGTAGATGACGAACAGATTAAGGAGCTCAACAAAAAGCACCGTGATATTGACAAGTCTACCGACGTACTGTCGTTCCCGCTAGGCGAAGACGGCAAGTACGATGTCAATCCCGAGACGGGGGCAAAAATCCTCGGCGATATTGTGATCTCCATGGAGACTGCTGTCCGTCAGGCGGAGGAATACGGGCATCCCTTACAGCGCGAGGTCGCATTTTTGACCGTGCACTCCATGCTGCACCTGCTCGGCTACGACCATGTGAACGGCGGACTGGAAGCCGTACATATGCGGGAAAAAGAGGAAGCCGTGCTCACGCAGCTGGGGCTTAAGCGCAACGGCAGCTACTACTTTGACGGCGAGTAAGCATGAAAAGTCTTTTAAAAAGCTTCGGCTATGCGTTTCGCGGTATCGGCTATGCGCTCGTGCACGAACGCAATATGCGTATCCATTTCGTATGCATGATTTATATGTATACGTTCCTTGCGGTGTACGACTTTTTCCAAGTGACCCGCACGCAGCTTGCGCTTTTGTTTTTGGCAAACGCGCTGGTCATCGCTGCAGAGCTTGTCAACACCGCTGTGGAACGCACGGTAGATCTTGCGACGGACACCTACCGTGAAAACGCGAAGATCGCCAAGGACACCGCCGCAGGCGCGGTGCTTTGCTGTGCGATTTTCGCCGTAGCGGTCGGCATTGCGGTGCTCGGGCAGAGGGCAGCTTTCGAGGCGCTGTTGCGCTACTACCTTGAAAAGCCGTTGATGCTTTTGATTCTGATCCTTTCCATTGCCGCCGCGACCGTCTTTATTTTTAAGGGCTTCGGCAAACGCAGTAAAACCGGCAAGGAGGAAAACCGCTTATGAGCCACCCGCCGAAAACCGCTTTTATCGCCATTGTCGGCAAAGCAAACGTCGGGAAATCCTCGATCTTAAACCGTCTGCTCGGCACAAAAATCGCCATTGTATCGGACAAGCCCCAGACCACGCGCACGCGCATTATGGGGGTCTTAACGACCGAGGACGACGTGCAGCTTGTGTTCACCGACACGCCCGGCTTTCACCGGCCGCGTACCAAGCTCGGCGAAAAAATGGTGCAGGCGGTCTCGGACAGCATCTCCGGCGTAGACGCATGCCTATTTGTCTGTGAAGCCGAGGACAGGGAGCTTAACGAGGCGGAAACCCAGCTTTTAGGAAAGATCCGTGCGGCAAAGGTGCCCGCGCTGCTTGCCATCAACAAAATCGACTTGCTCCCCGACAAATCCGTGCTCGCCGCGCGTATTGCGTATCTTGCAGGACTTGCCGATTTTAAAAGCGTCATCCCCGTCTCGGCAAGGGACGGCAACGGTATGGACGCGCTGCTTGACGAACTCAAAGCCTGCGCATATGAGAGCGCGCACTTTTTCCCCGATGACACGCTGACCGACCAACCCGAACGTGTGCTGGCCGCCGAGATGGTGCGCGAAAAAATGCTGCGGCTTTTAAAGCGGGAGATCCCGCACGGCACCGCTGTCTCAATCGAGCGCATGCGCGAGCGCGAAGACATGCCGATCCTCGACATAGACGCGGTCATTTACTGCGAAAAAGAGTCGCACAAGGGCATCATCATCGGCAAGGGCGGCGGGATGCTCAAAAAAATCGCCACCTTTGCGCGGCAGGATATGGAGCGTTTTTTTGACTGCAAGGTCAATTTGCAATGCCGTGTCAAGGTGAAGCCCGACTGGCGCAACCGAGAGGGACTCATCCACAATTTTGGATTAGATTAACAGGTATTTTGCCCGTCGCTGCGGGGGAAGGTAAAAGTACAAACCTTCCGAAAGCGGTGTGCGGCATGGGACAAACGTATTGGGATATTTTTATGAAGAGCGGCAGCATTCAGGACTATTTGGCGTATTGCAGGCATCGTCCCGAATTTCAAAACCGCCGCAGTGAGGACGAATTGGATGAACCTGACGACCAAGGGACTGATCCTCAAAGAACAGAATATCGGTGAGCGCGACAAGCTGGTGACCGTGCTCACCGAAGAACGCGGCGTGCTGCGCGCATTCGTGCGCGGGGCGAAATCCGTCAAAAGCAAAAAGCAGGCGGCGACCACCAAGTTCTGCTACGCGCGGCTGTCGCTCTATTCGGGCAAGGACAGCTACATAATCGACGAAGCCGAGGCTTTGGAAATGTTTTTCGGGCTGCGTGACGATCTGGAAAAGCTTGCGCTCGGGGAATATTTTCTTGAGCTCGGGCTTATTTTTTCGCCCGAAGAAGAAAACGCACGCGACAACCTGCGGCTGCTTTTGAATTCGCTTTATATGCTTGCGAACGGCAAACGGCCGCCCGAAATGCTCAAGGCGCTTACGGAACTGCGGCTGCTGACTTTGGGCGGTTACGCGCCGAACCTTGTCGCCTGTGAAAAATGCGGCTGTTTTGAATCCGATCCTATGTATTTTGACATTTCGGAAGGGCTTTTATACTGTGACAACTGCGCGCCCGCCACGGCGCCGTTTGCGCTCTCTTTAGGCGTTGTCAATGCGATGCGGCATATTGTGTTTTCGGATTTTCAAAAGCTCTATGCCTTCCGGACGAGCGGCGACGTTACCGAAGAGCTTGCCTATGTGACGGAAGCCTACTTGCGAAGCCGGGTGGAACGCCGCTTAAAGACCTTGGAATTTTACAATTCCGTGCGCAAGCTGTAACTATCAACATGCCAAAGCGAACAGTATCCCCGTCACAACGCTGGTGCTCTCTCCCATTGCGAACCAAACCTTTACAGGCGCGGCGATCGAGCCGGAGCTGACCGTAACGGCAAGCGGCAAGACTTTGACCCAAGGCACGGATTTTGAAGCCTTCTATAAGGACAATGTCCATGCGGGTACCGCAAGCGTGACGGTGCTCGGCAAGGGTGCTTACAGCATGTTCGCAAGCATCGGCAAATTCGCCATTATGCAGCGCGACCTTTCCGACGGCGTACAGTGCGGCGGGATCGCAGCACAGACTGCCGCCGACGAGCCGTGCGAACCCGCCGTCGCGCTGACTTTGGGCGACTATATTCTGGAGCTCGGCACGGACTATTTGCTGGCGTATTCCGACAACACCGCGCCCGGTACTGCACATGTGACCGTTACGGGCATCGGCAACTTTACAGGCGAGCTTGCGCTGACATTTGAGATCACGGCGGCGCCTCCCCTGCCCGATGCGGTTTTACCCGGGGACGTCAGCGGCGACGGCGTTTTAGCGCTCGCCGACTACGCGCTGCTCGCAAGCGCCTGTGTCGGCGCTTTACAGCTCACCGAAGCGCAATACAAAGCTGCGGACTTAAACGGCGACGGCGCGGTGGATGGCTTCGACCTTGCGCTGTTGGATCTGAAGCGGAATACCTCGGTCGGCTTCTGAGGCTTCGTGCTTCACGATACATTTTATCTTTTCCTTTCTAAAAACGCGGCTCGGCAGTATATGCCGAGCCGCGGTTTTTTTTTTATTTCCCGGCCTTAAATCCAAAAGCAAT
>CAKMIX010000006.1 GCA_927362715.1 uncultured Clostridia bacterium
CGCCTGTACATTATTTTTATTGTTTACGTTTGAACAGTACAGTCTCCAGTGTTTACTGCGCCGAGCCGCGTTTTTGATTGAATCGCCGGGCATAAAGTCCGGAAGCTTTGGCAGAATATATAGATTTTTCTGTGTTTTACGAAGATTTCTTGTGTGGATGATTGCTTTTTTAATGAAAATACGGTATGATACTGGGGAGGTGTGCGCCATGGAACGACCATTGGTTTTGTCCGCGCTTGCGGATGACCTTTCTTTGTCCCAAATCAATCTTGCCGGCACGCATGACAGCGCAACGGCGTTTTGCGCGCTTCGTAAAATTGCGCGCTGTCAAAACACAACGATCGAAGAACAGCTGCGGCTCGGCGTGCGGCTTTTGGACATTCGGCTGTACCTGCGCCGCGGTCGGTTTTTCCTTGTGCACAGCCATGCGGACTGCTTTACGGATGACGCGCACAGGACACGCCTGTGCTTTGACGACGTTTTTGCCGCATGTGTTTCTTTTTTAGAGCTGCACCCGCGTGAAACACTTGTCGTAAGCATAAAATCTGACCGCGGGCGTGAAAGCACGGGCTTTTTCCGTGCGTTTTACGAAACTTACATCCGCCCGAACATGTCGCGTTGGTATTTGGGAAACCGTGTGCCGACGCTTGGAGAAAGCCGCGGGAAGCTCGTGCTGCTGCGCCGCTGCCCGCGCGCGTCGGACTTTGAAAGCAAGGAAGTCTGCGGTCTGGATTTTTCCGATTGGGAAGATCAGGGATCGCACAAACGCACCGAACCCGTGCATATGCGCATGAGTGAAAAACTGTGCGCCGAGGTGCAGGACCGTTATCACCTGCCGCCCGATATCAAATGGGCACGGTGCGCCAAGCCCTTTCTCGACATCTGTGCGCCGACCGCGAGCCGCATTTGTCTGCATTTTTTGAGTACCTGCGGCGGTCACGGGATCCCTGCGCAAAACGCAGGCGCGGTCAATGCCGAATTTGCGGCGTATGCGCTGCGCGGCGACCGCGCGCAGGGCTGGTTTTTTTTGGATTTCATTGACCGTTCGCTGTGTGATAAGATCATGCGGTCGAATTTACAAATCTACGCAGTAACCGCGTCAACACGGGAGGAATAGCCATGGAAGCCTTTTGGGTCGGATTGGGCATCACAGCCGCTGTGATCGCTGTACTTCTCCTATTGCTGTGCGGCTTCATTTTCAACCAGCTCGTGTGGCGCAGGACGATCCCTTTGCCGCGCTTTCTCGGCAAGATCATTGCGGGCGGCGGGGTACGGGACGATACATACGAAAACGCCGCAGCGGCGGCGCTTGAACATTTGAAAAGCCTGCCGCTTGAAGAGATCACCCTGACCGCACCCGACGGCGCGCATCTGATCGCACGCCTGCTTGTGCCCGAAAACCCAAACGGCAAAGCGGTGCTCGCCTGCCATGGGTCGCGCAGCACGGGGCTTCGGGAATTTCGTTTTACCGCCCCTGACTTATATGAAAAAGGGTATGTCGTTCTAATGCCGGATCATCGCGGCTGCGGCGACAGCGACGGGAAATACATGGGCTACGGCACGCATGAATCTAAAGATTCATTGTTGTGGGTGCAATATCTTGAAGAACACTTCCCTGAAATGCCGATCTTCCTGTTGGGTGTGTCCTTGGGCGGTGCGACGGTGCTGATGATGAGTGATCGCACAGAAGGCACGGCGGTGCGCGGCGTGATCGCGGACTGCGCGTATACCTCGGCGTGGGCGGAATTTTCTTACCAGCTGCATACATCTTTCCATCTGCCTGACTTTCCGCTGCTGCACCTTTGCGACCTGTACTGCCGTATTTTCTGCGGGTACTCGTTCCGCGACGCCTCGCCCATTGACGCGGTGCGGCGCGCCAAAGTGCCGATCTTATTCGTCCACGGCGGTGACGACCTGTATGTGCCGTACTATATGCAGGGCGAGCTGTACGACGCATGTGTGACCGCAAAAGAAAAGCTGACCGTGCCCGGCGCCGTGCATGCGCGGAGTTTCTATACCGCGCCTGAAGCTTATATGGCGGCAATGGAGCGGTTTATGGAGCAATGTCTCGGAGCGAAAGCATGAACATACTGTTGGAGACCGACGTGCACCTTTTGCGCGCGTGTGAAAAAACAAACGTGACGCTGCCTTTCACCGTTCCAAAAAACACAACGCTTTTGCGCATTTCCTATTCGTATGCGCCGAAAACGCTGGACGGTGAGGCGGCGCGCCCCATCATTGAAGCCTGCCTGCGGCGTGATACGGGGGAATTTTATTCGGAATATCCCGACTGGACACAGTATCTGCCGCTGAAAAACCTCGTCACCCTTTCGCTGGATTCGCCCGAGGGCTTTCGCGGCTGTGCGCACCGGCAGGCGGATATGCAAACGCATATTCTAAGCTCGGCCGAGGCTTCACCGGGATTTTTACCCGGTGCTCTCCCCGCAGGGGAGTGGCGGCTGGTGCTCAATGTACACGCACTTGTCACAAAAATTTGCGACTGCCGTATTAAAATCGAAGCGGAGGTGGACTTTTGTGGCGAATGAACGCTGGTTTGCCTGCGAGCTGCACTGCCACACCGTCCACAGCGACGGGGATTTCACCGTCCCCGCGCTTTTGGAGGCCGCGCGCGCACGGTATTTGGACGGTATTGCGCTGACCGATCACAACACGTTTTCGGGGTATATGGAAGCCAAGACGAGTGTTTTGCCCGTGGTGCTCGGCGGGATCGAATGGACGACCTATTTCGGGCACATGCTTGTGCTCGACTGCGCACGATACATAGATTGGCGCGACGCAAAGCCCGACACCATTGACGAAAAAATGCGGCTGGTACACGAAAACGGTGGGCTGTGCGGCATTGCGCACCCCTTTCAGCTCGGCACGCCGATTTGCACAGGCGGGCATTGGGACTACCATGTGCGCGATTGGTCGTTGGTGAATCATCTTGAAATCTGGTCGGAGGGCGCGCCGTATCTCAACACACCGAACCGCCGCGCCATTCGGCTTTGGGCATCGCTTTTGGATCAGGGGTACCGCATCGCGCCCACGTTCGGGCGGGATTGGCACCGCACGAAAAACAACCCCCTGCCAAGCGCGTGCACTTATCTTCGCTGCCCCGCACCCCTGACGCCTGCGGGGATGAAGCACGCGATCGCTTCGGGCAGAACGGTGGTTTCGGTAGGTCCTTTGTTCACGTTCGAAACCGCAGACGGGAAGACGTCAGGCGACTGCATCCCGGCGGGGGACGTGCAGCTCGTATTTCGGACGGACACGACGCGGCTTTCTGACATGCAGACGGAAAACACCTTTGTCCCGCGCGAGATCCGGCTTTACACGAACGGGCTTCGCGAAGTCCTGCGGCTGCCCGTTTCGGGAGAAACACAGACAGCACAAATCACGCTTGACGCGGCGCGGTGGTACAGCTCCTGTCTTTGGGGCGACACAGACGGCAGACAGGATACCCTGCTCGCCGTTTGCGCACCCCTATATATAAACGCATAATCACGGCAAAGGAGAGAATTGCTTATGCAGGATTTGGCAGTTCCAAAGGAACGCCGCTACGTCGGTGTAAAGGAAACGGTGCTGTACGGCGTCGCCAACGGCGGGCAGGTCATCGGGTATAACCTGGTTCGCGGGCAGCTGACGTTTTACCTCGTCACCGTATTCGGCATACCGAGTGCGGCGGTTACGCTGATGGTGTTCGTTTTAGGGCTTTGGGACGCCTTCAACGACCCGCTCATGGGCAGCATCGTGGACCGCACACGCACCCGCTACGGCAAGCTGCGCCCGTATCTGCTGCTCGTGCCCATTCCCTTGGGGATCGCCACCGTCGTCTTTTTCGGCGGGGCGGAGTTTTTGTCCGGCGTAGAAAGCGATGCAGCCAAGATCGTGTATATGTGGATCACCTATTTTATATGGGAGTTCTTCTATACCATCGGCGACATCCCGTTCTGGGGGCTTTCCGCCGCGATCTCGCCGAGCCCCGGCGACCGCTCGCGCTGCATCACCTCGGCACGTTTCCTTTCGAGCATCATCGGCGGCGTGGTCGGCATTGCGATCCCGATCTTTATCGACCTGAGCACGGCGGGCACGATCCCCTGGGACTTAAAGCAGGTATTCCTGTTTATGGGCGCCCTCGCCGCGACGGTCGGCATGCTGCTGTTCTTCCTCGGTGGCGTATCCACGCGTGAGCGCGTTGTGCAAAGCGCCGACGAACCGAAACTTTTGGACTGCTTCCGCTTTTTATTTAAAAACAAGCCGCTGCTGCTTATCGTGCTTTCCAATATTCTCGGTACGGTCGGCGGCATTGCGGACGTCTTTACGCAGTATTACTATAAGCTCTCCTTAGGGATCGCAAGCCTTTCGATTTTAGCGGGCATACCCGGCACGATCATGGGCTTTTTCGCCTATCTTTTGATCCCGTGGTTTGAAAAGCGGTGGACGTCGAAACAGATCGTCATCCGCATTTCGATTATTAAGGCTGTCGTGACCACCTGCATCTTCTTCCTGGGCTTTAGAAACTACACCGACGCACGCGTCATCGTGCCGCTTTTGAGCTTGCAGGGCTTTTTTACGAGCGCTGTTGCAAGCATTTCGATGGTCGTACCCACCAAAATGGTCGGCGACACGGTGGACTATATGGAGTGGAAAACCGGCGAGCGCAACGAGGGCATGACGTTCAGCCTGCTGACCTTCATCAGCAAGCTGACCGGCTCTTTGAGCACGGGTATCGCAACACTCATCTTCCCGCTTATCGGCCTGCAGGAAGTCGGCGCAGACATGGTGCTCGTCGAAGGCAGCGGTGTCAATACACGGCTGTGGCTGTGGGGTCTTGTGACGATGATCCCGCAGGTCTTGAGCCTGATCTCCCTCATTCCCTATGCGTTCTATGATCTAGACGGCGATAAGCTCAAAAAGATCCAGTCGGAGATTCGTGCGCACCGCGAAAAGCTCTCGCAGGAGATCACCGAGCAGCACACGCAGGAGGAAGCCAATGGATAACAAATGCCCGAAATGCGGCGCAAAGCTGCGCCTGTTTGACTTGAAACCCGAATGTCCGAAATGCGGCTGCAACATCATGTATTACAACATGGAGCAGCGTTTAGACGCCGACGCCGAAAAAGCGGAAGCGGAGTGGGCAAAGGTAGACGCTCTGCTTTATAAGCTGACGCCGAAACGCTTTCGCAAGAGGAAGGAAATACAAAACGAAGAGGGAGAGACAAGCCATGAAAAGGATGCATAAAATCTTTGCGCTTGTGCTGAGCTTCGCACTGCTTTGCAGCCTGCCGCTTGCCGCGCATGCACAGAACTCGGAGGGAAATATTTTGCAATTCCATAACGGCAGCTTTAAAATCTTGATTTTGGCGGATCTGCAGGACACCGATACCCCGCAGAAGGAAACGATCGCCCTGATGACTGCGGCGCTCGACCAAACGCAGCCTGACCTTGTGGTGCTGTTGGGTGACAACATCGCGGGCTATTGGAACGGCGTGGACAAGGAAGCGACCGAGCGCGCCGTGGATGCGGTCGCCGCCCCCATTGACGAGCGGGGCATCCCGTTCGCGCTCGTGTTCGGCAACCATGACCACGAGGGGCTTTGCAGCGACGAGGTCGGCATGACGGAGGAAGAGGCAAAGGAATTCCTGCTTGCGTGCTTCCAAAAATATCCCACCTGCCTTGCGATCGAGGGCGAAGAGCTGACGGGCGTCGGCAACTACAATCTGCCGATCCTCGACAGTGCAGGGGAAAAGACAGCCTTCAATCTGTGGTTCATGGATTCCAACCCCTATACGCCTGACGAAGAGGGCGGCGGCTACGGGTATGTACACGCGGATCAAACTGCCTGGTACCAGCGCACCTCCGACGCACTTAAAGCCGAAAACGGCGGCGAGGCTGTGCCGTCCCTTTTGTTCCAGCACATCATCGTGCCCGAAGTCTATGACATGCTCACCGAGACCGACAAGGGCACCGAGGGCGCAAAACGCGGGCACAGCAGCTTCTCTGACAAGTACTATGTCGCGGACAATGTATATCAGGGCGCTATGCGTGAAGCGCCCTGTCCGCCCGATGTAAACGGCGGGCAGTTCCAAAGCTGGGTACAGCAGGGCGACATCATCGGCGCGTTCTTCGGGCATGACCACGTCAACGACTTTGCCGGCGTATATGAGGGTATCCATTTAGTCGCAACGCCCGCCTGCACGTTTTACAGCTACGGCAACCATCGCGGCGTACGTACCGTGACGCTCAGCGAATCGGATCTGACCACCTTCCAAAGCGACCTGCTGTTGTATGACGAGCTGGTCGGCGAGCGCGTATGGAATCTTTACAAAGCCCAGCACGGCTACTATGAATACCGCTACCGCTTTTTGCCGATCTTCGGCGGCGTTGTGGGTGGTCTTATCGTGGCGGCGGGCGCCGCTGCCGCGATCGTACACGGCGTGAAAAAACGCAAAGGCAAAGCAAAATAAAAACATTTGAATTTTCAGAAAGGAAAACGCTGTGTATAACACAAAAAATTTCCGCACGGCAGCTTGACTTATGAAACAGAATAAAAAGCCCACCATTTACACTGTAGCAACCGCGCATCTTGACACCGTTTGGAATTGGGATTTTGAAACGACGGTGCGAAAATACATTCCCGCCACACTGCAGGAGAATTTCCGCCTTTTCGAAAAGTATCCCGACTATGTGTTCAGCTTTGAGGGCAGCCGCCGTTATGAGCTCATGGAGGAGTATTACCCTGAGGACTTTGAAAAGCTGCGCCGCTACATTGCTGACAACCGTTGGTTCGTCGCAGGCAGCGCCTACGAAAACGGCGACGTCAACGTTCCCTCGCCCGAAGCGCTGTTTCGCAACATTTTATACGGCAACCATTACTTCCTTGAAAAATTCGGTAAGACGAGCATGGATATTTACCTGCCCGACTGCTTCGGCTTCGGCTATGCACTGCCGAGCATCATCAAACATGCGGGGCTTTTAGGATTCACAACGCAAAAGCTGACATGGAGCTCGGCGTACGGTATCCCGTTCGATTTAGGCCTTTGGCAGGGTGTAGACGGCAGCCGTGTGTATGCTTCGCTTGATGCGCAGGAATACAGCGCCTCTTTAAACGAAGTCCGCAAGCACAAAAACGCGCCGAACAAGCTCGAAAAAAATATGCGCGAATACGACCTGCCCATGACCTATCTGCTGCACGGCGTGGGTGACCGCGGCGGCGCGCCGAAGGAAAAATCGGTCAAGACCGTGGTTGCCGAAAAGCAGAAGAATGCGCAAGAAACCGTGCAGGTCGAGCTGACAAGCACGGACGGCGTGTTCCGCATTATGGAAGATGAACTTTCCGCACAGGATAAGAAAAAGCTGCCCGTTTGGAACAATGAGCTGGTTTCCACCGACCACGGCGTAGGCGGTTATACTTCGCGCGCTTTAGGCAAGCGCCTCAACAAGCAAAACGAGCAGCTCGCCGACGCCGCCGAACGGTTTTCCGCTGCCGCCGCCTGGCTCGGCGCCGCCGATTACCCGCAAAATGTACTCGACACCGCATGGAAGCGCGTGATCGCGCACCAATTCCACGACGACCTGCCCGGCACCTCCCTTGCCCGCGTATATCGCCGCAGCTGGAACGATTACACGCTTTCACTCAACCAATTTGCAGGCGTGTATGAAAGTGCCGTCAAAAGCCTTGCGCGGCAGATGCAAATCCCCTTTAAACGCGGCATCACCGTTGCCGTCGCCAATCCGACCGGCTTTGCACGAAAAGGCGCTGTCGCCTATCGCGTATCGCTGCCCACAGGGACAGCTTATGTTCATGTGAAGACTGCGGCGGGCAAAGCCGTGCCAAGCCAGCTTAATGCGGACGGTACGGTCGTCTTTACGGCAAGCGTTCCCGCAAACGGCATTGCCGTATACTGCATCACCCCCGCAAACAAGCCCTATGCGGCGGATACAGGCCTGTGCGTAACGGAACGGACACTGGAGAACCGCAAATACAAGGTCACGCTCGATGACAACGGCGATATTGTATCCGTTCTGGATAAAGCGCTTCAAAAAGAGCTGCTGAAAGCACCCGTTTGTATGGCGCTGCACAAATACAACGGTTCAAAGCCGTGGCCCGCGTGGGAGCTGGACTACAAGGAGGTCATGGCGCCGCCTGTGGACTTTGCCCGCGCACCGCAATTTACGATCACAGAGGACGGCAGCGCGCGTGTTTCGATCGTGACGCGCCGTACCGCGGGGAAATCGGTGTTTTTCCAGCGCATCAGCCTTGGCGAACAGGATGAGACTTTGCGCGTGGACAATGAAATTTTCTGGAACAGCCGGCGCACGCTTTTGAAAACGCCGTTTACGCTGACCGTCGAAAACGAACAAGCGTCCTATGATTTAGGGCTCGGCTTCATCCGCCGCGGCACGAATACGCCGAAGCTGTATGAAGTTCCCGCACAGAATTGGGCGGATATCAGCGGCAAAGACTACGGCGTTTCGATCTTGAGCGACTGCAAATACGGCTGGGATCACCCCACTGCCGACACACTGCGCCTGACGGGGCTGCACACGCCGCGCTTCGGCTTTTTGCCGGACAGCCACCAGGATCAGCTTGATCTTGGGCGCAACCGCTACGCATTCGGTATTTTCAGCCACGAAAGCGATAACCTTGCCGCTACACAAGCGGCGGGCATGGAATTCTGCCAGCCGCTGCGGGCGTTTACCGTGCGCGCCGACCACGACGGGATCCTGCCGGCGGAATATGCCTTTGCTGAAGTAACCAATACTGCGGTGCTGCTGCGCGCCATTAAAAAAGCGCAGGACAGCGAACAGCTGGTGGTGCGCGTCAACGAGGGCACGGGTACAAAGCAGAGCGACGTGCATCTGCGCATCGGCAGCGGGATTCGGAAAGCCTGGCTTTGCAACGCGCAGGAACAGCCGCTCAAAGCCTTGCGCGTGCAAAAAGGCGAGCTGGTATTTGACATCGAGCCTTTCGCACCGATGACGTTTTTGATTGAACTTAAGCCCTTCGGCAAAACGGCGGATGTGGCGCAGCAGATCCCGGTTCGGCTGCCGTACAATTTGTCTGCCACCTCCCCCAATTCAAACCGCAAAGACGGTGCTTTGGGTGGGTATTCGATCCCCGAAGAGCTGTTCCCTCGCAAGATCAACTGTAAAGGAATTAACTTTACGCTTTCTGATTCTGCGCCGAATGCATTGCGCTGCTGCGGACAGACGCTGCTGCTGCCCGAGGGCACAAAGGCTGTTGCGCTGGTGCTGACTTCCACGCAGGAGGACCGGCCGATCACCTTCCCGAACGGGGTTCGGGTGGAAGTACCCGACTGTTTGGAAGCGCTCGGCGCGGGCGACCTGTATGAGGGCAAGACCAAGCACACCGGCTATCGCAAGCTGTGCACGCTCGCGCACGAATTTACGCATATGCACAAGGACGGCGCGGACGAAATCGCCAAACAGGCGTATCTTTTCTTTGAGAAGATCCCTGTAAAGGAGAATCGCTTGACGCTTCCTGTTGCGGAAAATATTCTGGTCTTTGCCGCAACGGCGATCGTGGAATAACTGTAAAACATATAAAACAGCGGAGGAACTTTCGGTTCCTCCGCTGTTTGTTTAAGCCGTAAAGATTGTTATCCCTTTAAGGCAACAGCTTGTTTTGCCTTTTCGGCAATATGGGCGGCGTCCAGTCCGTAGATGTGCAACAGCTCCACGGCGGGGCCGGATTTGCCGAACACATCCTCTACGCCGACACGCAGCACCGGAACGGGGACGGTTTCACAGATCACTTCGGTGACCGCGCCGCCGAGCCCGCCGAGAACGCTGTGTTCCTCCGCCGTGACCAGAGCGCCGGTCTTTTTCGCGGAATCGATCAGAATATCGCGGTCGATGGGCTTGATGGTCGCCATATTGACGACGCGCGCTGAGATGCCCTCGCCTTTTAAGGCTTCCGCCGCCATGAGCGCCTCGTTGACCATAAGGCCCGTAGCGACAATCGTAACATCCGACCCTTCTGTAAGCACCGCGCCTTTGCCGATCTCGAATTCATAATTCTCATCAAACACGCGCGGCACGGCAAGCCTGCCGAAGCGCATATACACGGGACCTTCGTGCGCCGCCGCCGCGAAAACGCAGGCGCGCGCTTCGACATCATCTGCGGGATTGAGCACAACCATACCGGGTATGGAACGCATCAAGGCAATATCCTCACAGCACTGGTGGCTCGCGCCGTCCTCGCCGACGGAAATGCCCGCGTGCGTTGCGCCGATCTTGACGTTCAAGTGCGTGTATCCGATGGAATTGCGCACCTGCTCAAACGCTCTGCCCGCCGCGAACATGGCAAACGAGCTTGCAAACACGATGTGCCCCGTAGCGGCAAGTCCCGCCGCAACGCCCATCAGGTTGCTTTCGGCAATGCCGACGTCGATAAAGCGCTCGGGAAACGCTTTCTTAAACATGCCCGTCTTGGTCGCCGCTGCAAGGTCGGCGTCGAGCACCAGGACCTTATCATTTTGCTCGCCCAGCTCCACAAGCGCCTTGCCGTAGGCTTCTCTTGTTGCACATTTGATCGCTTCTGCCATAATCACGCCTCCAATTCCGCCAAAGCGGCGTTCAGTTGGGCCATTGCCTGTTCATACTGCTCGGTATTCGGTGCGCTGCCGTGCCAGCCGACAGCATTTTCCATGAACGAAACGCCCTTGCCCTTGACCGTTTTCATCACGATAGCGGTCGGCTTATCTTTGCACGCATCGGCAGCGGCAAATGCGCTTTCCAGCGCGTCGAAATCATGCCCGTCGATCTCGACCGTGTTCCAATTAAATGCACGGAATTTTTCAGCGATCGGGTACGGGGCATTGACCTCGTCCATCGTCCCGTCGATCTGTAAATTGTTGTTGTCGATGATCGCGGTGAGGTTGGAGAGCCCGTGGTTGCCGGCGAACATCGCCGCCTCCCAGACCTGCCCCTCCTGCAATTCGCCGTCGCCGAGGATCGCATACACATGGTAGTCCGCTTTGTCGAGCTTCGCGCCGAGCGCCATGCCCACTGCGGCGGAAATGCCCTGCCCCAAGGAGCCGGTGCTCATATCCACGCCGGGGACCTTGTCCATATTCGGGTGGCCCTGCAGGTAGCTGTCGGACTTGCGCAGCGTTTTGAGATCCTCCACCGGGAAGAAGCCTTTGAGCGCAAGTGCGGCGTACAAAGCGGGGGCTGCATGCCCTTTGGATAGCACAAGGCGGTCACGGTCGGGCTTTTTCGGATCCTTCGGCTCCACATGCATGCGGACATTATACAGGTAGCTGAGCACATCGCAAATGGAAAGCGAACCGCCCGGGTGCCCTGCCTTCGCGTGATACACGCCGTCGAGCACACCCATGCGCGCCTTGGTCGCAAAAATCTGCAGTGCTTGTTTCGTGGCCTGCTCCATGGTTAGTCCTCCTTATATTCGTACATGATATATTCCAGCAGATCCGCCACAGCGCCACGGTTGCAGTGGCACGCGTGGAACTTGGCGATCTCGTGCATTTTACGCGGCGCCTGCGCGCACACAGCGGGCAGACCCACGGTTTGCAGCATCTCATAATCGTTGAAGTAATCGCCGATGGCGGCGGTGTGGCTGCGGTCGATACCGTACATTTCCGCAATGTCCATGACCCCAACGCCCTTATGGATGCCTTTTTCAAGCATCTCAAACGAAGAGATGGACGAGGACATGAAATTCACATTGGGGTCTTTGATGGAAAGCAGATACTGTTTGACCGCAGAAACAAGCGGCGGCATTCCCAAAAAAATGACCTTGCCCCAGTTTTCCGGCGGTACTTCGTCAATGCGCTTGAACTTGCGGTGCGGCAGATTGTCCGCGCGCAGCATGATGTTTGCAAAAATGTGCGCATTGATAGTATATGCACTGTCGTTCGTTAAAATCTCGACTTCCACCGCAGGAAATTTTTTTGTCACCGCCCGCACGAGCTCATAACCTGCGGGATTGATGGGGTGAAAGCGCAGCATTTTTTCGTGCTCGTAGTCATAAATGCCCGCGCCGTTGAGCAATACGGCAGGGGTCGAGGTGATCGGAAGGCTTTGGAACGGCTTACGCATGGAGCTGATATTCCTGCCCGAAGCAAGGGTAAAATGCCCTTTTTTCTCAAGCACGAATTCACAGATGCGTTCGTAATTGCGCTTCGGCAATCTGCGCAGTTTATTGTTCAGCGTACCGTCTATGTCCGAAGCGACCAGCCAGTCGGAAAAGTCGGTTTTTCCCCTTGTTTCAACCTTCACACGTCAAACTCCTTTGAAATTTGGTAAAATAGGCGGGCAGCTCGCTGTCAAACGCGACAAACGCCCCCGTTCGCGGGTGTGTAAAGCCCAGCTGCTTTGCGTGCAGGCACTGCCCGCAGAGCGCCTTTTCTGCCGGTTTTGGATGCCCATACACCGCGTCGCCCGCCAGCGGATGGCCGAGATACGCCATATGCACACGGATCTGGTGCGTCCTGCCCGTTTCGAGCCGGCAGCGGATGTATGCGTACCCGACGTATTTTTCCAAGGTCTCGTAATGCGTTACCGCAGGCTTTGCGTTTTTATCGGTGACCGCCATTTTTTTGCGGTCCTTCGGGCTCCTGCCGATGGGCGCGTTGACCGTGCCGCTGTCTTCCCGCAAATGCCCCGTTACGACGGCGCGGTATTCGCGTAAAAATGTATGCGCGGCGATCTGCTCGGCAAGCGCGCGGTGGGCAAAATCATTTTTGGCTGCAACCAAAAGCCCGCTTGTATCCTTATCGATGCGGTGGACGATCCCGGGGCGCAGCACACCGTTGATGCCGGAAAGCGAATCCCCGCAGTGCCATAAAAGCGCATTGACCAAGGTGCCGTCGGGATTGCCCGGCGCGGGATGCACGACCATCCCCTTTGGCTTATTGACGACAAGCAAATCGTCATCCTCATACACGACGTCAAGCGGGATGTCCTGTGCCTCTACGCAAAGCGGCTTGGCCTCCGGCAGCTCGAACACCAATCGGTCACCTGCGTGCAGGCGGTAATTTTTAGAAGCCGCCCGGTCATTGATGCGTGCCGCGCCCTCTGCAAGCGCCTTTTGCAGCGAGGAGCGCGAAAGCTCCGGCAGCAATCGAGAGAGGAATACGTCCAGCCTCTCCCCCGCCGACGCGGCATCCACGACGCACTCAAGCGGGTTCATTTTGCTTCTCCTGCGCCGCTTCGCGGCGTTCGCGCACAAGGTCTAAAATCAAATATAAAATCAGAAGCCCTGCGCCGACGCACACGAGCATATCGGCGAAGTTAAACACGGCGAAATCCACAAACAGCGGTTCGATATAATCCACCACAAAGCCGCGCGCCACACGGTCGATGAGGTTCCCGGCGCCGCCCGCCAAAATCAACACAGCAGCCGCGCGCGCAAGATTGTCGCGCAGCCGCCCTGAAAGCAGAAGCGCAAGCCCCACAACTACGACGATCGCCGTAAACACGGATAAAAGCGTGGTATGCTCGCTAAACATGCCAAAGGCGGCTCCCGTGTTTTCGACGTAAGAAAGCTGCAATACACCGTCGAGCACAGGAAAGCTGCCTATGGGTTGTAGATATTCGATTGCAAGAAATTTCAAGCCCTGATCGACCGCGATCAGCGCCGCGATTATCAGAACGGCAATCCAACGAAACATCCGTTCCACCTCAAACAGGGGGCGCAAAGCCCCCTGCCGTTATTTTTTCTTGAAGAAGCTCTTGAAGGAGACAGCGGAATCATCATCCTTGTCGTCCGCCTCTGCCTCGTCCGCAGATTCTTCGATCGTTGCGTATGTATGCCCTGCGGACTCGGTGTCCTCTTCCTCATCTGCAAACGCAGAGAAATCCAGCGTAAAGCCGTCGTCTGCGTCCGCAGCGTCTTCGGATTCGGCGGGGACAGCTGCTTCCGCAGTTTCCTCCTGCGGCTCTTCTTCATCCGCGTCACCGGAGGAAATATCCTCAAAGGATTCTTGCACATTCTCGGGTTCGTCCGCCGCTTCGGGCACGGCAGATGCTTCCGCCGTGTTCTCCGCTTCGGCAGCCGCCGGTTCGGACGCTGGTTCCGCTTCCGCAGTCTCGGGCTGCGGCGCCGGCTTTTCCTCTGCCGGCATTTCCTGCTCGACATATTCGGGGATCGAATTAATCAGATTCAAATGCTCTTTGTAAAGCGAAAGCAGGTTCGCGCGGAATTCGCCGGCCTTCTTTTGCAGCATTTCAAATTCCAGACTTTCCTTCATCACCTTGCGGTTGACTGCGCCCAAAATTTCGTCCGCGTCCTTTTTGCTTTGCAGCACGACCGCGTCCGCTTCCGCTTTTGCATTCGCAACGATCTCATGCGCCTGCGCTTCTGCTTCGGCGCGCTTCTGGTCGGCATCCTTCTGCGCCTGCTCAAACGTGCCTGCAACGCTTTCCTTTGCGTCACGGACGATCTTGTCCGCAAGCGTCTGCGCGGAGATGAGCGCCTTTCTGAGGCTGTCCTCTTCCTCCTTATACTGCTCGACCTTATTGGCAAGCAGGCTGATCTTTTTGATCAGCTCGCCGTTTTCCTTGAACATCTGTTCATAGGAGGACGTGACCTCGGCAAAAAAGCTGTCCACATCGTCGGCGCGGTAAGCCCCGCGCCCCGTTGCCTGGAAGGACTTCGCCTTCAGAGTTTCCGGAGTAAGCATACTTCTGATTCCACCCATCACAAATTATTGATTAAAAGAATACACCGTTGTTTTCGAGCTCGTCCAAAAGGTCGCCCATAACATCCACATTGTAGGGCGTGATGATGAACGTGCTGTTCGCCACGCGCTTGAACTGCCCGCCGTTGGCATAGGCAACACCGCTCAAAAAGTCCACGAGCCGCCGCGCGACCTCACGGTTGGCAGATTCCAAATTGAGCACCACCGTGCGTTTTTCATTGAGATTGTCTGCTACGGCACGCGCTTCCTCGAAGCTTTCGGGCTTGGCAAGCACAACTTGCAGACGCGCCGTGGTGTGGATATTGACGACATTGTCCCCGGCATCCCGCTCACGCTCACGCGCGCGGCGCGCGGGACGACGCGGCTCTTCGGGTTCCTCTTCACCCGCATCCGAACGGAAATCATCGGATTCCAGCTCGTCGTAATACTCGTCCTCCGAAACGTTGACCATGTTTTTGACCTTATCCAAGAAGCTCATGTTTTTCCCTCCTGTATGATCAGTAAATGCGCGGACCGAAAATTTTGGAGCCGACGCGAATATGGTTCGAACCCGCGCGAATCGCCTCGGCATAGTCGCCGGACATACCCATGGATAGGATATTCATAGATACATTATCTATTTTTTTTGCGCCGATGTCAACATACATATTGTATATATTTTCAAAATATTTACAAAGTTCTGCCGCCCTGTCGCAAATGGGCGGAATGGTCATCAGCCCGCAGATGTGCATGCCCTCGATCTCCGCCATTTCCGCGATGCGTTCGGGCGTTTCTTCGGGCATAAAGCCTGTCTTGCTCTCTTCGCGCCCGATGTTGACCTCTATGAGCACATCGGTCACAAGCCCCTTTTTCACGGACTGCTTGCCGATCTCGCGCGCGACTTTCAGCGAATCGACCGATTCGATCATATCCACCTCGCCGACGATCTGCGCGACCTTGTTGGTCTGCAAATGCCCGATCAGGTTCTTGCGCACGCCTTCAAGGTGCAGATTCGGCTTTTTGCGCAGCAGCTCCTGCACGCGGTTCTCCCCAATGAGGGTAATGCCGCAGTCGATGGCGTGGTTGATGAAACGCTCCTCCACCGTTTTGGTGACCGCCATAAAGTCGATGTCCTGCGCTTTTCGGCCCGTGTCTTCGGCAGCGCGGGCGATCTCCTCACGGATGGCCTTCAGGTTATATTCTATGTCCCTAAAGCGCTGTTCATCCCAGGATTTTTCCGTCATACAGGTCTGTCCCTTCTATAATGATCTCATCATATAATTCGACATATCCGCTTTGCGGATTGCCGTTATCGTCCGTCGGTGTGACGCACACGGAATATTCGCTGTCGGAATAGGCGATCTCCACCTTTTTGAACTCTACAAGATTGCCGCTGACCACGTACACGCCCTGTACGCCGTCCACCTCGCGGATGGCGCGGTTGTCGACGCGGAATCCCGTGATCTCGTCAAACACAAGCCGCACCTGTTCCTTGCGAAGCGAAGCGTATTGCTGGTTCATCAAATTGCTTTGCAGCACCAGCACCGTTTGCCCGTCCTCTGCGGGAAGCACCGATACGACCGTCGCACGGACGCTCTCGGCGGAGGTCAAGGGGAATTCGGCGGTCAGGGTATCGCCCGAAACGACGCTCGCCGCCGTCTGCGTATCCAATACGCAGATCAGATACCAATTAAACGCATCTACGAGCTTGCCCATACAGTTTTGCAGCTCGCTTTGCGGCGCCGCTTCGGCGGAAAGCACCGCCGCAAGCTCCGGACCCGTCGAAGTCAGCACATCGTCATAGGCGATCACATTTTCATAGCCGTCCACGTGGCTGATATAATAGCCGGGATTGTCCGCCGTCACCGTGGTGTAGCCGCCCGACGCGCTTTGCAGTTCAGAAAGCCGCGCGCGCAGCGCAGTGAGCTTTTCGGTCGGGTCTATGACCGTGCCCGTGGAAAGCTGGCGTGAGGTGATTGCCTCGCATATCGCGTCCTCATAGCTTTCGTATTCATCCATGTTCCCGCTGCGCATCGCGAGCACATAGCTTTGTGCCGCGCCGTAGATCTGTTCCTCAAGCACATCCACATCCGCCGTACTCGCACCGATCTTATTTTGCAGCGATTCAAAGTAGGCGATGTCCTCCTCAACCTGCTGCAATTCGGTATAATTGCGCGCAGCTTCTTCGGAACCGAACACCACCGCCACCGCATCGCCGCTTGCCACGCGGTGCCCGTCCGTCACAAGCGGCACAAGTGTGCCTGCCGCATCGGCACGGATGTAGCTTTCATCGCGTACCACAAAGCCCTCCACCGTCACGGCGTTGTCTACGGTAGTCTCCAGCGCAATCTCGGTTTCAACGGGTGAATAATTGATGCGGAAGATCTGGTACACACTCACGCCGACCACCAAAACGGCAAGCAGCGCATACAAAATATTCATGCTTTTTTTGCGCTTCGGATGCAGCGGCACCACCTTGCCGCCATCCTGTTTTTCTATTCGGTTGGACATTCGGTCACCGCCTTTGCAATATCCAGCGCCTGTTCGAACAGTTCATTGCTCGGGCAGGCATCCGGGTACAGCCAATGGATGGCTTCGTTTCGCTTGAACCACGTGATCTGCCGCTTTGCGTAGCGGCGCGTGGCGCGTTTGAGATTTTCGACCGCTGTTTCCGGCGGCAATTCGCCGTCTAAAAAAGGTTTCAATTCCTTGTAGCCGATCGCCTGCGCGGCGGTCGCGGCGCTCGCGGCAAAGAACGCGCGTGCCTCGTCCAGCAGCCCTGCGGCAAGCATGTCGTCCACACGGCGGTCGATACGGTCATACAGTACGGCGCGGTCACGGAAATTCAAACCGATATAGGTTGCCGCATACGGTGAGGGCATATTGTGTGAAGCTGCGTCCAGCCGCGAGGGCGGTTCGCCGGTCTGCATGAGGACTTCCAAAGCGCGCACGATGCGCTTTTTGTCGTTGGCGTGCAGCCGCCGCGCGGTCTGTTCATCCGATTCGGCAAGTTTTTGCAGCATCGCTTCGCCGCCCATTTCGTCATACTGCGCTTCAAGCCTTTTACGAAGCGCCGCGTCTGCTGGGACTTCGACAAAAGCCGTACCGGCAAGCAGGTTATCCACATACAGCCCCGTGCCGCCCGCTAAAATGACGGTTTTGCCGCGCGAATGGATATCCCGGATACAGGCGGCTGCGTCACGCACATAAGACGCGACGCTATAAGGCGTTTCGGGGGAAAGAATGCTTAGCATATGATGCGGCACGCCGCGCATTTCCGCCGTTGTGGGCTTTGCGGACGCAATATCCATGCCGCGGTAAATCTGCATGGAATCCGCCGATACGACCTCACCGTTCAAGCGCAGTGCAAGCTCGACGGCAAGCGCCGTTTTGCCCGAGGCGGTCGGTCCCACCACGGCGAGCACGGGGATGCGCGCCATCACTGCACCCTCCCGAACTGCTTTTCAAGCTCCGTGCGTGAAAGCGTGATGAGCACGGGCCTGCCGTGCGGGCAATAGCGCACATCGGGATCGGCAAGCAGACGCTTTGTGAAATCGTAAAGCTCGTAATCCGTCGTGTGGTCGCCCGCCTTGACCGCGGCGCGGCACGCTACGGAGTGATACAGCCAGTCGAGCTTTTCCGAAAGCACCTCGCGGTGGTATTTGAGCAAATGCCCTGCAAATTCGGTCACGAGCGCGGTGATGTCCTCGCGCTCCAAATTGAGCGGGCAGGCGCGCACCAAAACCGTGCCGCCGCCGAAATCCTCCGCCGCAAAGCCTGCTTTTGTGAGCACCTCCATGTGCGCAAGCACGGCGGCATATTCCTCCTTGCTCAAGGTGACGGAAACAGGAACGAGCAGCATCTGGCTGCCCGACGCACCGTTGTCCTTTTGCAATTCGTTATACAGCATCCGCTCGTGGGCGGCGTGTTTGTCGATGATCAAAAGCCGGTCGCCCTGCTCGGCAAAAATATACGTCCGGAACGCCTCGCCCAAAATGCGGAAGTCCTCGGCGGGCTCCGCCGCAGGCGCGGTTTGTGTGCTTTGCACCGGGGATGTTTCGGCAGGCGGCGCGGATCCCGTCCCTGCCGGTGCTGCCGTTTTTGTCTGCACGGCGGTGGGCACGCTCAAGTCCGGCAAATCATCCTCATCCGTAAAAGCCGTTTCGATGTCGCGCAGCAGCGCGTTGTATGCGGAGATCTGCTGCGGGGTCTCGGCGGGTGCCACGGGTTTGGGCTGTACCGGTGCCGGCGTTACGACCTGCGGAGCGGTCGGCGCAGCAGTACGCGGCATGGCAAGCTGTTCGCCCTCCAAGCTCTTAGGACGCAGCACCGAAGGATCCGCAGACGGCGGTGTGAGCTTTGCTTCGGGGCGGGAGGTGTCCGCCGCAAGCGCGGATTTCGCCGCACGATACACCACATCAAATACACTTTTTTCGTTCGAGAAGCGTACCTCGATCTTCGCAGGGTGAACGTTGACATCCACGGCGGCGGGGTTGACGGTCAAAAACAATACACACGCCGGATATTTGCCGACCATGACGCTGTTTTTATAGGCTTCCGAGAGCGCCGCAGCGCCCGAACGTGATTTGATATAGCGGTTGTTGACGAAAAAGTGCTGCATGGCGCTTGAACCCCGCGAGCAATAGGGCTTGGAAACGAACCCGCGCACAGAAACGCCGTTCTGCTCGCTTTCGGCGGGCAGCAGCGTTTCGGCAAAGTCGCGCCCGTACACGGCGTGGATACACGAAAGCAGGTCGCCGTTCCCGGGTGTGCACATCTGCTCGCGGCCGTCTTTGATAAAGCGCAGGGATACCTCGGGGTGCGACAGCGCGATATGGTCTGCCACAGACGCAACGGCAAGCCCTTCTGCGCGGTCGGACTTCAAAAATTTCATGCGGGCGGGCGTATTGAAAAACAGGTCACGCACAATGAGCGTGGTACCCACGGGGCAGCCCGCGTCGTCAAACGAAATTTGTTCGCCGCCTTCCAGCACGATGCGCGTACCGACAAATTCGGACGTCTCGCGGGTCATCATCTCCACACGCGAGACTGCCGCGATAGAAGGCAGCGCTTCCCCGCGAAAGCCGAGTGTCAAAATCGCGTCGAGGTCGTCCGCTTCGCGGATCTTGCTGGTGGCATGGCTTAAAAACGCCGTCGGCACATCCTCGCGCGCAATGCCGCAGCCGTCGTCGGTAATGCGAATATAGCGTATGCCGCCGTGCTGGATCTCCAGCGTGATGTTTTTCGCACCCGCATCGATCGCGTTTTCCAAAAGCTCCTTGACCACGGAGGCAGGCCGTTCCACGACCTCCCCTGCGGCGATGCGCTGGGCAATGCTTTTGGGCAGCTTGTTGATCTTTGCCATAGGGTCTGCACGGATTCCTTTCCCGAACGGACGGCTGTGCCGTTTCATCCGAATTTATATGTAAAGTGATTTAGCTTTCCTGCCTGGCGCGGGCGGCAAGCTCGTAGAGCTTGGTCATTGCCTCGATCGGCGTTAAGGTGTTGACGTCGAGCACCTTCAATTCGTCTGCGATCTCCTGCGCGGCGTTGCCGGCAAGGCTTGTTTGCAGGGCGGGTTCTTCTTCGGCGGGCGCGGGCGCTGAAGATTTCGGCGCGCGCACCGTGTCGTTTTCTTCGAGCGCTTTTAAGATCACCTTTGCGCGGCGCACGACGGTATCCGGCACGCCGGCGAGCTTTGCCACATCGATGCCGTAGCTGCCGTCCGCCCCGCCGCGCACGATGCGGCGCAGAAAAGTGATGTCGTCGCCGTGCTTTTTGACGGCGATGTTATAGTTCTTCACGCCCTGCACGGTGTCTTCAAGCTCGGTCAATTCATGGTAGTGCGTGGCGAACAGGGTTTTTGCGCCCAACCGCTTGCGGTCGGCGGTGTATTCGAGCACCGCGCGCGCGATGCTCATGCCGTCGTAGGTAGAGGTCCCGCGCCCGATCTCATCGAGAATAATCAGGCTTTTGGATGTAGCATTCTCTAAGATCTCCGCCACCTCACGCATTTCGACCATGAAGGTGGACTGGCCGCTTGCCAGATCGTCCGACGCACCGACACGGGTGAAAATGCTGTCGCAAAGCCCGATCTCGGCATGTGCGGCAGGGACAAAGCTGCCCATCTGCGCAAGCAGCACGATGAGAGCCACCTGGCGCATATAGGTGGATTTGCCCGCCATGTTGGGGCCTGTTAGGATCATGGTGCGGTTGTCGCCGCAGTCCAAAAGCGTATCGTTCGGGACGAACGGTGCGCCGTCGAGCATTTTTTCAATGACGGGGTGCCGACCCTCGGTGATGTGGATGCGGTCGGAGTCGTTGACTTCGGGGCGCGTATAGCGGTTCGCCGCCGCCACCGCTGCAAGCGAACAAAGCGTGTCGAGCGTGGCAAGGGCGCGCGCCGTGCGGCGGGTGCGGTCATACTGCGCGGCGATTTTTTTACGCACCGCGCAGAACACCTCATACTCCAAGCTCACGATGCGCTCCTGCGCGCCGAGCACCTTGGATTCGAGTTCTTTAAGCTCCTCAGTGATGTACCGCTCGCAGTTCGTCAGTGTCTGCTTGCGGATGTATGTATCGGGAACAAGCTCCTTAAAGGAATTGGACACCTCGTAGTAATAGCCGAATACGCGGTTGTAGCCGACCTTTAATTTTTTGATGCCGGTCTTTTCCTGCTCCCTGCGTTCGAGCTCGCTTAAATACCCCTTGCCGCCCTCGACGATCTCGCGCAGCTCGTCAAGCTCCGCATTAAACCCGCTTTGGATCATACCGCCCTCACGCACGGAAAACGGCGCATCCTCGCGGATGGCGTCGCACACGAGCTTGTACACGTCCTCGAGCAGATCAAGGTCGCGGCAGACGTCGCACAAAAGCTGAGATTTACAGCTTTCCAACCGTTTTTTGATTTCCGGGAGAGGTTCGAGCGTGGTTTTTAAGGAAAGCAGCTCCTTGGCATTCGCTGTATTGTAGACGACGCGCGTCATCAGCCGTTCAAGGTCATAAATCCCCGAAAGGCGATCTGTAAAGTCTTTTAGCCTTACGGAGTCGCGCAGCAATTCCTCCACGGCGTTCTGCCGCCGGGAAACGGCGGCGCAGTCGCAAAGCGGGCATTCCACCCAGGCGCGCAGCATGCGCTTGCCCATGGCAGTCTTTGTTTTATCAAGCACCCACAACAGCGAGCCGCGCTTTTCGCGGTCGCGCATGGTTTCGGTCAGTTCCAGATTGCGCCGCGTGGTTAGGCTTAATTTCATGAGCCGCGCGTCGGCGTACACCTGCACGCTGCGCAGGTTCTGTAAATCGCTTTTTTGCGCTTCATGCAGATATTGGAGTGTAGCCGAAAGCGCCAGCACTGCGCTTTTGTATGCTTCCCCCTGCAAGTCCTCTGTTCCTGCCGCGCCGAACTGTTCACGTGCACGCAGGAGTGCCGCATCGTAATCCGCCGTTTCGGCAGGCAGCATTTCGACCGAGGCTTCGAGCTTCTTCGTCACAAAGGTGCGCACACGCGACAGTGACGCCGCCTGCGGATTCATCAGAAGCTCGCGCGGGGCAAAACGGGCGAGCTCGTCCACGGTGCGCTCATCGATATTCTCTGAAAAAGCAGTCACCTGCACCTCGCCCGTGGAGACGTCCGCAAAGCAGAGCCCCATTTGGTCGAAGCACAGGTACAGGCACGCAAGGTAATTGTTTTTGGTCTCGTCGAGCATACTGCTCTCGATCACGGTCCCCGCTGTGATCACACGGATGACATCGCGCTTGACGATCCCCTTGGCGGCTTTCGGATCCTCCATCTGCTCGCAGACGGCGACCTTGTACCCGCGCGAGACGAGCTTGGCGATGTAGCTGTCCGCGCTGTGGAACGGCACGCCGCACATCGGCGCGCGCTCCTCCTGCCCGCAGTCGCGCCCCGTCAATACGAGTTCCAGCTCGCGCGACGCGGTTTTGGCGTCCTCAAAGAACATTTCGTAAAAGTCCCCGAGCCGGAAAAACAGGATCGCATCCGGATATTCTTTTTTGATCTCAAAATATTGCTGCATCATCGGGGAAAGTTCCGCCATAATCCGCCTCTCTCACATCCGTTGCTGTTTTGCCGCGCAAGCCCTGCGCGGCAGGTTCTCAGTGGCAGCCGCCGCAGGAACCGCAGTCGCCGCTGCAGTTGTGCGCCGCAGGGTCACAGGTCTGGGGATCTTCGCCGTTGACGCACATGGCAAGGATGCCCGTGATGCGGTTCATCATGTCATCCACGGCCTGACGCGCAGTCTCGAACGCCTGCATATGCTCGTTTGCCATGATCTGATTGTAGACCGCCTGAAATTCGCGGTTGTATTCGTTCATCTTCTGCTCGTCGGGCGACTCTTTTGCCGCTTCCTGCTGGTAATTGAGCTGCACCAAGCGGATCTTGCCCATCAGGGCATTCAGCGCCTCGTCCGCGTCGTTTGCCTCTTTGGCAGCGGCGTAGGCAAGGTAGGTCTCATCCTGCTGGATGGCGGCGCCAAGCTGTCTGGTCAGAGTTTCGATGTCCATTTTTGTTTCTCCTGTCTGTATATTTTTTATTTGGATTCGTTTTCCGGTACGGCCTCGCCGAAGATCGTCCACTTGCTGGTCTCGGTAACGCGCACATCACAGTATGTGCCGATTTGTTCGGGAGAGCCTGCGAATTCGATCATCACGTTGCCGTCCGTGCGCCCTGCCAAGCGGCTCGCGTCCGTTTTGGAACGCCCCTCGACAAGCACGGTATAGGTCTTGCCGACGCTTTCGGCAATGCGCTTTGCGGCGATCTCCTCCTGCGCGGCGGTGAGCTCTGCGAACCACTGTGTTTTCTCTTTATGGGAAACGGGGTCGGGCAGTTCGGCCGCCGCCGTGCCCTTGCGCGGGGAATAGATGAAGGTGAACAGCGACGTGTATTCCACCTCGCGCACGAGCGAGACGGTATCCTGAAATTCCTCGTATGTCTCACCGGGGAAGCCAACAATGATGTCGGAGGTCAGGGAAAGCCCGGGCACGGTCGCCTTTGCATCCGCCACAAGGTCAAGGTACTGCTGCCGCGTGTAGCGGCGGTTCATGGCGCGCAGCACGCGGTCGTTGCCCGACTGCACGGGCAAATGCAGGTGCTTCGAGACCTTGTCGCACCGGGCGATGGTTTCCAAAAGCTCGTGCGTGCAGTCCTTCGGATGCGAGGTCATAAAGCGGATCTTGAAATCGCCGGGGAGCGCGTTGATCTCGCGCAGCAGCCCTGCAAAGTTCAGATCGCTTTTGTTGCCCTTTCCGTAAGAATTGACATTCTGGCCCAAAAGCGTGATCTCGCGGCAGCCCGCGCCGATGATTTCGCGCGCCTCGCGAAGCACATCCTCAGGCTCGCGCGAACGTTCGCGTGCGCGGACATACGGCACGATGCAATAGGTGCAGAAGTTGTCGCAGCCATACATGATCGGCAGCCACGCCTTCACGCCGCCGCTGCGGCGCACGGGCAGGTGCTCGGCGATCTCGCCGAAGCCATCCGGCGCGCAGACTACGCGCTTGCCGCCGGTGAGCGTTTGATACAGAAGCTCGGGCAGGCGGTGGAGCACATGCGTGCCAAACACCAGATTTACGAACGGATAGCTTTTGTAAATTCGCTCACGCACATGCGCCTGCTGCATCATGCAGCCGCACAGCGCCACGATCAGATCGGGGTTGTCCTGCTTGTAATTTTTAAGCTTGCCGACATTGCCGAACACGCGGTCCTCGGCGTGCTCACGCACGGCACAGGTGTTGTAAAGCACCAAGTCCGCTTTTTCGGGACTGTCGCAGAAGTCGTAGCCCATTTCGGAGAGAAGCCCCTCGATGCGCTCGCCGTCCGCCACGTTGCCTTGACAGCCGTAGGTGTGCACGTAGGCTAAGGGCTTTGCGGTGGGATATTTTGCCGAAAGGATCTCGCGCACCTTTAACGCATACTGCCGCTGGCGTTCGAGCTCCTCCGGGGGGATATTATGCAGCTTTGCCAAAGTGTTTCACCGTATTCAAGTGTTTTTCAAATAGATCGAATGCAGCCATGCGAGGACATCGCGGAACACAAGCTCGTGATCCGCTTCAAACAGGATCTCGTGGCGGTCGCCCGGATACAGGATGACGGTCGGGTCATGCCCTGCAAGCACCAGATTGTCCGCGACGCTCAAAGCGCCCTTGCCGTTGAAGCCGACAGGGTCTTTTGCGCCGGAAATCACCATGATCGGTAAACTCTGCGGCACAAGCGATGCCCACTCGCGGCTCGAGCACTCGACCGCGAGTGCAAACAGATCGCGATAGCCGCCGAGCTTGAACGGGAAACCGCAAAGCGGGTCTTCGAGATACGCCGTCTGATTTTCGACATTGCAGCTGAGCCACGCGACGGGCGACGCACCCTTTTCCCGCGCCATGAGGTTGCACGCCGCGTTGAAAAGCGTGCCGAGCTTATCCACATCCGCTCGCGGACCAAAGCGCTCGCACGCCGCGTTGATTGCAGGCTGCAAGACCTCCGCCGCAGCGGGCAGCTCGACTGTGCCGCAGTAGATCACGCCGTTCAGCTCTTCGCCGAAGTGCGCGGTATAGACCCGCGCGCACAAAGAACCCATGCTGTGCCCGAACAGGAAATATGGTAGGTCGGGATACTTCTTTTTCATGATCTTGGTGAGGATGTGCATGTCATCCACAAGCCGCTTATCGCCGTTCATATCGGCGAAAAAGCCGTAATCCGCAGGTGAATTGACAGATTTGCCGTGTCCGAGGTGGTCATTGCCGCAGACTACGAAACCATTGGACGCAAGGAAACGGGCGAACGCATCATAGCGGTCGATGTGCTCCGCCATACCGTGCGCCATTTGGAACACGCCGATGGGCGACAGCTCCTCTTCACGCCAGATGAGCGTGCGAATATTATGCTGTCCGGTCGAGGAATGGAAATACGCTTCTGTTTTTACGATCGCCATGCCGCACCTCCGTAAAAAATACTATGGATTTTGGATTACATTGTATTGTACCACAAAAGCAAAGCTTTGTCACGTCCTTTCTCGCGGGAAGACTTTTCCTTTCGCATTACCGCCTCATAAGGGCGCAAAAGTGTATTTTTTAACAACTTCTGCGCGCAGGGCGTCGAAAAAACCGTCTTTTTCACGATGAAAAAGCATTGCGCGAAAAAAGGCACTGTGATAAAATAAAGGTAGCCCCGACAGCGCGGGGCGTTTTCCGAATCACGCAGACGAAAGGAGGCAGTTATCCATGACTTACGAACAGGTCGTTGCCAAGGTCAAGGCAAAGTATGAAAACACAGACGCTTCTTCCGTCAACGGAACGCTTGCCATTCAGGTGAATCTGCTCGGCAAAAACGTCGAGGGTGTTTTCTATATTGAAGCCAAAGACGGCCGCGTCAACGTGGAGCCGTATGATTATCACGACAACAAGGCGGTCGTGACCGTTGCGCCGACAAATCTGATGAAGATCCTTGAAGGCAAAATGGATCCGATCATCGCCTACACCACCGGCAAGGTCTCCGTTTCCGGCGACCCCGGCGCCGTTCTGACGCTCATCAAGCTGGCAAAGAAATGAGCATTTTGCTTGCGAAACACGCTCGGCAGAATTGCCGAGCGTGTTTTGTTTTATGCTGTATTTTCAAGCGGGCGGCGAACAAAAGGCGGCTGCCGCAAAGCGACAGCCGCCTTTTGTTTAGTTCAGAAATGATTGTAGAGCGAATCAGCCTTCACGCTTTTTCTTCAGCGTGACCGCCGCAACGCCGGCCGCCATGGCAAGCATAGCCGCAGCTGCGATGCCGCCGGCAACCGCGCCGCTGGTCTGCGGGATCTCCGGGTTCGCCGTGCCGGTCGTACCCTCTTCCGCTTCCGTCGTCAGGACGGGGATCACTTCGGTTTCCACCTCGCCGCAGCGTGCGCAGGTTCTCTGGCGCTCGCCTTCCTCGGTCTCGGTAGCTTCCTTCACAACAACCCACTCGCCGAAGTCATGCCCGAGTGCCGGGATCTCTTCGGTAACGGTCTCCTCGCAGCGCGCGCAGACGCCGGTTCTGGAACCCGCCTCGGTGCAGGTGGCTTCCTTGGTGACTTCCCATTCTGCAACGTCATGACCGAGCGCAGCAACAGGTTCGGTCACCGTCTCGCCGCAGCGTGCGCAGACGCCGGTCTGTACGCCTTCTTCGGTGCAGGTCGGCTCATCCGTTACAGTCCATTCGGACACATCGTGGCCGAGCGCAGCAATCTCGCGGGAATTCACTTCCGCATCGCAGACCGTGCACTTTTGGATCTCCTCGCCAGCCTCGGTGCAGGTGGCAGGTGTCTTCACTTCCCAGTCGCCCGCCGTGTGGCCGGTAGCGGCGATGGTATGGCTTCCAACGACTTGCCCGCAGACTGTGCAGATAATATTCTCGTTACCCGCTTCCGTGCAGGTGGGATATTTTGTAATTTCAGACAACTGCGTCGCATGGCCGCAGGCAATCGTCACGGATTTTGTGGAGTTTGCAACGACCTGATCCGTAACGTCTTCGCCGTCCAGCGTGGTGCCGTCAGAAGCCAAACCAATGTTCAAGCTCAACGCAGAACCGGGTTTTACAACTTGGAGCTGGAATGTAAGCAAAGCGCCGCCTTCTGTAATCGCGCCCGCTGTCGCGCCTGTATAGCGCACACCGGTTGCATAGTCCAGATTCACTGTCGGGTTCAATGCCACAACCGGCGTGGTTGCAGAATTCGCAACAGGTGTATATGCGGTCCTGTCGAACTCCACATTGAACTCCAACGCACCAAGATTAGAATTCTCAGACACGGACACCGTCACTGTGATAATATCGCCGGCGTTTGCCGTGGTCTTGTCCGCAGAAAGCGTGAGCGCCGCCGTGGTATTTACCGCAAACACCGGAACGGCGCACAGGCACACCAGAGCAAAAACCGTCAAAATGCTGACAATCTTTTTCATAGTTTGTCCTTCCTTTTTTTAGATTTTTGTTTTTATTATAACTCCCCTCCGTACGCACATGGTTTATATCAAAAGCGCAACACTTCCGATATAAGACCCGCACCCCTCCAAACGGAACGATCCGCACTTGCGTGCACAAAACGGATTTATAATACAATTTCCTGCAAGTGTCGCAATGTAAGCAAAAAGGGCATAATTACAGACAACTATACATTATATTTTCTATATTATAGAAGAAATTCTGCATTTTGTCAACGAAATTTTTGAAGATTTACAAAATTATATTGAGCAGTATGTACAGATTTTCCGGGCGTCTGAAAATTTTTCCACGTTTTTCTTCAAAACGTGATATTCAGCAACTTTAACTTTCTCGACATATCCGCGAATTGCCCGCATATTGTCTCGATTTGCAGACCGCAGCAAAACGGCAGATTCATGTTTTTTGCCGATCCATTTCCGCAAGCGGGTGATCGCGGTAGACAAGGTCTGCACGGGGTGAAAAGCCCATTTTCTGCCAAAAGCGGTTGCCCGCTTCGTTATCGGCGAACACGACCAGAGACGCCTTGTTTACCCCTGCCCGCCGCAGTGCTTGCAGCACTGTTTCCACCAGCTGCACCGCAATACCCCGCCGGCGATATTGCGGGTGCACCGCCGTGTGATAGATATACCCCCTGCGTCCGTCGCTGCCTGCCAGGATCACGCCCACGATCCGCCCGCTTTTCTCTGCAACAAAGCAGGTGTCGGGATTGCGTCGCAAGAAGCGCGCAATGCCGTCTTGGGAGTCATCCAAATTGTTCAGACCCATGCCTTTACAGGAACACCACAGTTTATAAACCGCGGTATAATCGTCCAAATGCATTTTCCGAATGTCCATGGTTTCCCCTTAGCAAAAATGCTGTAAAAAGCAAAAGCCCGCAATGCGGATTGCGTTGCGGGTTCTTAGCTGGAGCTGCTGGGCGGACTCGAACCGCCGACCTGCTGATTACGAATCAGCTGCTCTACCAACTGAGCCACAGCAGCATATTGGGTTTTGAGGCTGTTTATATGTGCGTTTCTTCCGAATCGCCCGTGACAGCTTTTATATTATATCGGATAAATACGGGAATTGCAAGAGAAATTTTTGCTTTTTTGACTTTTTGTGTGAGCGGCAGGAAAAAGGTACAAAGGAAGCCTGTAGAAAAACAGGAGCCGACAGCCCACAAGTCGGTTGTGAGCCGGAAGCGTATACCCAAAACCCGCAGGGCGCGAGCAGCGTCTGCGCTCTGCGGGTTTGTTCAGATTGTCGGTCGCCGTGCATTGGTTCCTTACCGCACGCTGCTCGAACGGGCACAGAGACTCACCCGCCCTGCGGGGCATAGCATTCTTAACTTTGTGCGAACCTTCCGCACCACTTCTGATTTCCGGCGCCCGGTACGCCGCTCTTACAGCGTCCGCAGCCCTGCCGCCGCCTGCAGGATCCAACGGGCGTCAACAACACTGACCGTGCCGTCACCATTGACATCGGCAAGGGTGGAATACCGAAGCACCCGCAGATCCGCTGCGGTCTGCAAAGCCCAACGCGCATCGATCGCGTTAAGCATGCCGTCTTCGTTTACATCCCCGACAAGTCCCGTGAGAACATCGATTTCTTCGGTTGCAAGCACTTCGCCGCAGACCTCACAAGATTGGGTGCGCAGCCCTGTTTCTGTGTGGGTAGGCTCTTTTGTTACAGCCCACTCGCCCGCTGTATGCCCCATTGCGGGAACGATGCTGTCGATATAGCTGTCGCCGCAGGTCGTACAGGTGTGCGTGGTGAAACCGTCCTTTGTGCAAGTCGGCGCAGTAACAACCGCCGTGTAGCTGTGCCCGAGCGCTGCCTTATATTCATCCGTGTAGGAATCTCCGCAAATCGAACAGGTGTGCGTTGTATACCCCTGCTTGGTGCAGGTCGGCGCGGTAACAACCGCCGTATAGTCGTGTCCCGTTGCGGCCAGCACGCGGGTTTCCGTCGCTTTGCAGGCGGCGCAGACGCGCGTCTCCATGCCGTCCTGCGTGCAGGTCGGCGCAGAGGTCTGTTCCCATTCCCCAAAGCTATGCCCGGACGCCGGGATCTGCTCAATCGAGGTTTCGCCGCACACGCTGCAGGTGTAGATCCGCTCTCCGTCCTGTGTACAAGTCGGGGCGGTATACTCCGTTTCCACCATGGTTCCTGCGTGGCTGCATGCAATCTTTAAAGAATCTGTGGAATTGGCAACGACCTGCTGCGTCACATCCTCACCGTCAAGCGTAGTACCGTCGGTCGCCTGAATCACGGAAAGGGTCAGCTCACTGCCGGGCTTGAGCGCCCGAAGCTGGAATGTGACCAGCGTGCCGCCCTGCGTGATAAAGCCCGCCGTAGCTGCGCTGTAATACAAACCGTTCGCGTGGTTTGGGTTGACCGTAGACGCCCACAGGGAGTCCTGCGTATAAGAACCGTCTACATACTGAAATGCAGAACGGTCAAAATCCACGGAAAACTCCAACGCACCAAGCTTGGAATTTTCAGAGACTGCCACCGTGATCGTGACAATCTCGTTGACACTGACCGTGGTCTTGTCCGCAGACAGCGTGAGTGCCGCTGTGGTGTTCGTCACCGCGAGTGCAGGCGCCGCACACAGGCACGCCAGCGTAAAGATCAGCAGAATACTTATGACCTTTTTCATTGCTATTGCTCCTTTGCATTTTATATATTTAAGTTAAAATAACGTTCCGCATTATAAAACGCGATGTCCGCAACCATTTGGGAGAGGAAATCGAGCTCGCAGGGATATTTGCCCTCCTCTACCCAATCGCCGATCAGTTCGCAAAGGATGCGGCGGAAATACTCGTGACGCGGATAGGAAAGAAAGCTGCGCGAATCCGTGACCATGCCGACAAATTTGCCGAGCACGCCGAGGTTCGCAAGCGTTTTCATCTGCTCGCGCATACCGTCGTAATTGTCGTTGAACCACCACGCCGAACCGAACTGGATCTTGGATGCGATCTCGTCGTTCTGAAAATTGCCGAGCATCGCGCCGAGGACATAGTTGTCTTTCGGATTGAGCGTGAACAGCACGGTCTTCGGCAGATCCCCCTTGCGTTCAAGCGCGTCCAAGAGCCCGGAGAGCCCCTCGGCGATCTCGCGGTCGTCAATGGAATCAAAGCCCGTGTCGGGGCCGAGGCGGTCGAACATGCGGCTGTTGTTGTTGCGCATGGCGCCGATGTGCAGCTCCATGACCCAGCCGCGGCGGGCATACTCCGCGCCGAGGAACCGAAGCAGCGCTGTGCGATATTTGTCCGTCTCTTCCGTGGTGAGCGTCCCGCCGATGAGCCCGATCTTAAAGATCTTCTCCACCTCGGAATCCGTTGCGGGGCGATAGGGCACATACGCGAATGCGTGGTCGCTCGCGCAACAGCCCAGCGAATCAAACAGATCCATGCGCTCTGAGAGCGCGGCTTTCAGCTCGGCAAAGGTATGGATCTCGCGGCGCACCGCCTTTTCCATGGCGGCGATCCACGGGATGAACGCGGGCAGTTCGATGCCGAGCGCCTTGTCGGGACGGAATGCAGGCAGCACGCGGCATTTGAAATTCGTTTCGTTTTGCAGCAGCTTATGGTATTCAAGCCCGTCGGCGGGGTCGTCCGTCGTACAGACGCAGCGCACGTTGGACTTTTCGATCAGCTCGCGCGGGGTAAAGCCGCCCGCGCGGATCTTTTCGTTGCAGCGGCGGTAAATGTCCTCCGCCGTTTTTTCGGACAGCGTTTCCTCCACGCCGAAGTAGCGCTGCAACTCCAAGTGCGTCCAGTGATACATCGGGTTGCCGACAGCATAAGGCAGACAAGACGCGAACGCCTTGAATTTTTCGTGATTCGGCTTTGTGCCGGTGATATAGTCTTCCGAAATGCCGCAGGAGCGCATCAGACGCCACTTGTAATGGTCGCCAGAAAGCCACAGCTCGGCGATATCGGCGGGCCGCTTATTTTCATAAATCTCCTTCGGGGACAGATGGCAGTGCCAATCGAAGATCGAGGTTTTTTCCGCACCGCGGCGGTAAAGCTCCTTCGCCGTTTTGGTGGTCAGCAAAAAATCCTTATCCATAAATCGTTTCAAAACGATCGCCCCTTTCATTTCCATGCGCTTATATATTGTAAAGCAAAACCCGCAAGCGGTCAAGGCGCACAGGCAAATTTCGGGCAGGAATTTCCCGTTCGCTATTGTATACCCGACAGCGGCATGGTATGATACAAAAAAGACTTCACCATATAGGGAGAGAAATACATGGAACTGCAAGCACAAAAGGGAGAGGGACTGACCCCGAACGCGCTGCGGCTCATGCGGTTGACGACGGGCATCAAAGCGCTGATTTTGTTTGCGCTGTTCGCTGTCGCGGGCGGCGTCACGCTCGGTACGGGGTACACGGTTGCCGGCATTGTGCTGTTCACTGTTGGTGCGGCGGTCTGCCTGATCTACTGGCTGCTCATGCCGCGGTTTCGCTTTCGCCGCTATCGGTATCTGCTCACACAAGACCGTCTGGAGATCACCGAAGGCGTCCTGTTCGTGCACCGCACCGTCGTACCCGTAGACCGCATCCACCAGATCGAGGTCAGCCGCGGGCCGCTTGACAGCTTTTGCGGGGTGGCGTGCGTAGAAGTCACTACGGCGGGCGGCACGGCGAAGCTCAAATTTTTGGATGCGCAAAAGGCAGACGCCGTTGCCGCGCTTTTGCACAGCCGTTTGCAAGCGCGTATCGGTACGGCGCAGGAGGGGTCGGATGTTTGACAAGCCCACACGCAACCACCCGTATTTCATCTTCGAGCGCGGCGGGGCGCTGGCGCTTTTGCTGCTGTTTTATTTGGGCTCGAACGTCGTCGGCGAGCAGCGGGCAGACGTTTGGAAACAGCTGTTTTCTTCCGACTACAAAGCGGCGCTCGCCTTCATTTTAGAGGAAAATCTCTCCGCGCTGCTGCTGGCGGCGGTAGGGATCCCCGTGCTTTGCCTTATTGTCATTGCGGTGAGTTTCCTCATTTGGCGCCGGACGACGTTTTATATCGACAAGGACGATAATTTCCGCTACGACCACCGTGGATTGGTGCGCAAGGAGATTCGCGTGCCGCTGCGCGGCATTTCCACGGTAAACATCCGCCGTTCGCTTTTTAAGCGCCTGTTCGGGCTTGCGGCGGTTCGCTTAGACGTAAATTCCGCCGTGACCAGCGAAAAGGCGGATTTCTCCCTCGTCATGACCGCCGCACAAGCGGAGGTCTTCGCACGCACCATTGAAGCGAAAAAGGCGGAAGCGGCAGGTACTGCGGCTGTTTCGGCTGCGCCGTCTGCCGAAGCCGCAGCGTCCGTCGCGACGGATGCTGCGCAGCGGCGGGAGATCCGCTATACGCCGGGGCAGGTGTTTGTGCATATTCTGCTGACCGCTTCGTTTGCCGCGCCGGTCGTCATCCTGCTGATGTGGCTCGCGCAGTTTTTGCCGGTTTTCGCAGGCGAGGCAGAAACGATCTCGCTCCTGCCTCTGCTTGTGATCGTCGCCGCAGGCATTTTGTTCGCGGCACTCAAGCAGTTTCTGACGCTGTACGGTTACACGGTGAGCGCCGACCGCGAGCGCGTGACGCTTTCCCACGGGCTTTTGAATCGGCAAAGCTACACGTTTGAGCTCAAAAAAATCAACGCCGTGGTCGTGCACCAAAGCCTGCTCGCACGGCTTTGCAAGCGTGCGTATGTGGAGGTGGTCGTGATCGGTTACGGTGACGCCAAGGCGCGACCGCGGCTTTGCCTGTACGCCCCGCTCGCCGAAGTGGAACGCATCCGCGACGCGCTTACGGGCGATTTCGGCGATTTTGAAGCGCCGCAAAAACTTGCGCGCGCAGGCTTTTGGCAAAAGCAGCTCGTGCTCCTGCTCTGGGCGCTGGCGGCGTTCGGCTTAATCGGCTCGTTCTCCCCGCTTTGGGGCGCGGCGGCAGCGGTATTTTTGCTGCTGTGGGGCACGCTTTCGCATAAGCTCGCTTCCGCCGCGACATCGCTCGCCTTTGCAGAGCGCGGGTTTCAATACACCTGCGGTATTTTCAAAAAAGCTACGCGCTTCGTGCGCTACGGCGACGTGCAGCAGACGGAATTTCGCGCGAACCGCGTACAGCAGCGGCTCGGCAATGCGAAGCTCTCCTTTGTCATCCTTTCTGCTGCCGCCGAGCGGCGCACCGCAACGGGCTATTTCCCCGAAAGCGCGTTAGAAACGCTCGCCGCGCGCGCCGTGGACGCGCGCGACACCTCGACCAGGCTGTGGGAATAGCACCGGGGATTTTTTACGCCAGCCCTTGCGCAAAACGGATTCCTGTGCTACACTATTGTGCGTAATTTCTGAAGAAGGTGAAACAGTTATGTCCGGACACTCCAAATGGAGCACCATCAAGCGCAAAAAGGAAAAAACCGATAACGCGCGCGCCAAGGTGTTCACCAAAATCGGGCGGGAGATCGCCGTTGCCGTAAAATCGGGCGGTCCCGACCCTGCGGCAAATTCCAAGCTCAAAGACGTCATTGCCAAGGCAAAGGCTAATAATGTGCCGAACGATAATATCGAGCGCATCATCAAAAAGGCGGCAGGCGAAGGCAACGCCGACAACTATGAGGATGTTGTCTACGAGGGCTACGGGCCTTCGGGGATCGCCGTCATCATTGAGGCGCTGACCGACAACCGCAACCGCACCGCTGCAGACGTGCGCCATGCGTTCGACAAGTTCGGCGGCAACATGGGCACAACGGGCTGCGTTTCGTTTATGTTCACGCGCCAGGGCGTGCTCATCCTCGAAAAAGAGGACATCGACGAGGACAAACTCATGGAGGATGCGCTGGAAGCAGGCGCCGCCGACTTCCTTTCGGACGGCGACGTTTATGAGATCCGCACCGAGCCTAACGATATGGGCGCTGTGCGCGACGATCTGACCGACAAGGGCTACAAACTCCTGTCCGCTGAGGTGGAATATATCCCCTCGACCTACACGAAGCTCGAAAAGCCCGAGGACATCCAGAACATGGGCAGGATGCTGGAGATGTTTGAGGAAAGCGACGACATCCAGTCCGTGTACCACAACTGGGAAAACGAGGACGACTACGAATAAGCGGCACTTTTTAGCGGCGCGCTCCGTTTGGAGTGTGCCGCTTTTTGCATGGACTTTTTGTGTACGGTGTGCTACAATGCAGATAATAAATAAAGGGGTGTCTTTGGTATGAAGCTTTGGAAACGCATCGTGCTTGGCATTGCGGGTATAATTCTCGCATTGCTTTTGGCGTTCGGCGCATCGTTTGTCTGGTACTATCCGCATTACCGGGCAAGCAAAGCGCCTGTGGACATCGCGGTGCAGACCGCGCCCGGCGAGGTACAGGTGATGAGCTGCAATCTGCGGTGCATCAATCCGCTTGATTTCGGCAAGAAAAGCTGGTTTTACCGCGCCGATCTGCTTGTAGACGGCGTTGCCGAAGCTGCGCCCGGTGTCGTCGGCTTTCAGGAAGCAACCAAGTGGCAGTACAACTACCTTTGCGACGTACTGACCGGGTACGGTTCGGTAATCGAATACCGTGACAACGCCGTGAATTCCGAGGGTTGTCCCATATTTTACCGTACCGATCTGTATGACCGGATCGACTCCGGCTCGTTTTGGCTTTCCGAAACGCCTGAGCAGATGAGCAAAAGCTGGGACGCGGCATTCAGCCGCATTTGCAGCTATGTGATCTTAGAGGATCGTGCGACAGGCGCGCAGTTCGCCGTATTTAACACGCACCTTGACCATGAAAGCGAAGAAGCGCGTATCAACGGCATCGGTGTCGTGCTGGACAAAATAGAGGAATTCGGCGGCATCCCCGCCGTGCTCATGGGGGACTTGAACGCCGAGGAGGACTCCGAAACGTATCAAAGCGCGACGGAGAGCTTTTTTGACGTGAAGTACCAAACCGAGGACACCATGCAAGGCGCGACCTATCAAAACTGGGGTACGGAATTGGATCGGGACTGCATCGACTATATCCTTATTTCCAAGACCGGTTTTGCGGTAGAGTCCTACCGTGTGCTGAACGAAACGCGCGACGGCGTGTATACCAGCGACCATTTCCCCATCTGCGCGCTTTTGCGACTTACGGAAACGGAGACGGATACAGATGCCTAAGATCATGGAAGCCAAAGCGGATCTGCTCGCCGTCGTTCGTGCGGCGCTGCACGGCACTGCTGCGCCCGACGCAAATACATTTTCGGATTTTTCCGCCGTTTGCAGGCTTGCGCGGCGAAACTGTGTGCAAAGCATGGTGTATCTGGCGCTGAAAAGCCAAAAGGACGCGCTGCCCGCCGAAGACTTTGCAAGACTCGGGAAATCCTTTCAGGCGGCGGTTCTGCGCGAGACGGCGCAGCAGTCTTTCCTATGCGCCCTGCGCGAAAAGTTTGATGCGGCGGGCATCGATTTTATGCTGCTCAAGGGTACACATGTAAAAGCGCTGTATCCGGCGGCGGAAATGCGCTTTATGGTGGACATGGATGTGCTCGTGCGTGAAGCGGACGTCGAGCGCGCGCAGGAGATCCTGCTTGGGTGCGGTCTTTCCCTGCATCTGGACAACGGCAAGGATATCATCTATATGCGCCCGCCCTTTTTGACGGTGGAACTGCACCGTGCGCTGTTTCAAAAGGAGGACGATTTGTACCCGCATTTCCTCGACGTGTGGGAACGCGCCGTGCCCTTAGGCGCGCACGAATACAAAATGTCCGACGAGGAACTGTATATCTACACGCTCGCGCATTTGGCGGAGCATTACACCACGGCGGGTTCGTGCTTCCGCCCGGTGATGGACCTGTATTTGCTCGAACAAAAAACGGCGCTCGATTTTTCTGCCCTTGACGCGCGGTTTCGGAAAATGGGGCTTGACGCCTTTGCCGAAAAGGTGCGCGCGCTGTACCATGCAATGTTCGACGGCGCGCCGAAGGGCGAAACGCTTTTGCTTATGGAAAATTATATCCTGTTAGGCCCGCCCGTGCAGCACGCGGACGCAGCCGCCGCTGCCGCGCGCACACATAAATCCAAACTGCGCCGGCTGTTTGCCGCTGCGTTCCCCGCGTTTTCGCATATGCGTTTGAAATATCCGATTCTAAAAAAAGCGCCGTTTCTGCTGCCCGTTTTCTGGTTTGTGCGGCTGGTGCAATACGCCTTTACAAAAGACAAAAGCATTGCCCGCAAGCGCGAAGCGCTCATGAACGCGGACGAAAAAAGCGCCGCAGTGATGGAAAAGATCTTTAAAGCATCGGGGCTGTGAGCGTACAGATTCGAATCTCAAAGGAAAGGCAGTGCATTGCCTTTCCTTTTTTGTCGATTGCACGAAAGAAAGCTGTGCATATCTTCCGCCGCGGCGGGCATACTGCTTGTGAGGTGAGAACAATGGCAAAGAACAAATCTCAAAAAAAGAAATCCGACAACAAGAGCGCAACGAACAACCAGTGGACCTCCACAGGGATGGAAAACCCGCCCGCCGGCAGCGACCGGCGTGACGGCCCCGGCGGCGAAAACAAGAAATAAACAACCAACAGCAAAGCAAGTCCCCGTGCGAAACTGCACGGGGATGTTTTTGTGTATACCGTTTCCTGTGTTTCAGCGGCCGGTGCGTTTACAAACGGGGAAGGTCATTTCCGCGCAAAAGCCGCCGCCTGCCTTCCCGTGCGCGAATGTGACCGCGCCGCCGTGCGAAAGCACGATCTGCCGCACGATCAAAAGTCCGAGTCCGTGCCGCGGCTCCGTCGTGCCGCCGTCGCTCATCATATAATGCGGCGTATTTTGCAGCGCCTCAAGCTGCTCATCGGAAAGCCCTGCGCCGTCGTCCTCCACCGCAATACGGCAGGTGCTTTCGTCCGCCGCGACACGGACAAATACGCGGCAGCCGTCCGGATTGTGCGCCTGCACGTTGGAAAGCAGATTCTGCACGGCACGGCACAGCAGATCCTTGTCTCCATTTATACGCGCGGCATCCGCTTGGGCGTCGCAGGTGTATTCGAGAGGATAATCTCCCTCCAGATCGGCGTTGACAAAGTCTGCAGCGCATTGCCGCGCCAGCGCGACGGGGCTGATCGCTTCAAGGTGCAGCGGCTGCATGTTGTATTCGAGCTTCGAGGCAAGGTTCAGATCATTGACTAAATTTCTGATACGGACGCTCTGTTGACGGATCACGGCGGCTTTTTTGCGGTCCTCCGGTGCGAGACGGTCGCTTTCCTCCAGCTGCCCGGCATAGCCCATCACCATGGAGAGCGGCGTGCGGATATCGTGCGACACACCGGTGATCCAATTTGCCCTTGCGCGCTCCGTCTTGCGCAGCTCCTGCCTTTGCGTGCGCAGCAGCTCGGAGGTTCCGTTGATATCTGCGGCAAGATCCGATAAAAGCCCTTTTTCCTTTACATAAACATCCTTGCCCGACGGCAGCGCCCGAATACCGTCGGCGATGGGCTTGACCGAACGAAGCAGCTTGGAATTGGCGACGACATAGATCAATAAAATCAGCGTGATATTGATAACAAGCACCGCCAGCAGAAGATACGGCGCGTTGCGGATCAGCTCCATGTCCCACAGCGGGTACATGTGTTTCCAGTAGCGGTCTTTCGGGAAGCCCACCACCAAAAGCCCGGTTTCCGATTCGCCTGTTGCGGTCGGGTAATCCTGCAAATACCCGCGTGTGAGCGCCGCGATGTCGGATGCGGTGTATGCGGTCGGGATCTCGGCGGGCAAATTTTCCGAATGCCACACCACGGTCATCGTCGTGTTATCGATATAGATCGCCCAGGCATTTTCCGCCTGCAAGGCTGCTGCGGCTTCGTCGGGCAGCACGTAGCCGTTCTGTGTTTTTTGCAGTGCCGCCGCAGTTTCGCGCGCGAGTGTCCACGGGCCTGTCGAGGAGCCCGTTGCGGAGGTCTGCTGCCAGGCGACAAGCAGCAAAAGCAGCAGATTGACCACGAACAGCAGCAGTGTGCTCAACGCGAGAATGGCGGCAAACCGCCGGATCAGTTTGGCAATACTGCGCATGCGGCTTCACCTCGCCTTTTCCTTTAAGATCAGCTTATAGCCCAAGCCCTTTACCGTGAGAAGCGAAACGGGCTTAGAGGGGTTTTTCTCGATTTTTTCGCGGATGCGGCGGATGTGCGCCATCAGGCTGTTTTCATAACCGTACGGGTTATCGCCCCACGCCGCTTCACAAAGCCCGTCGATCGTCACGATGCGCCCCGCATTGCGGCAAAGCGCCTGCAAAATGGAAAATTCCTTTGCCGTCAGCGGCAGGTGCTCGCCGTCTTTTACGACCTCGGCGCGTTCAAAGTCGATCCTGCTGTCTGCAAGCTGCACCGCTTCGGGCGTTTCCTTATAATACCGCCGCAAAATATTGGCGACACGCAAAAGCAGCTCCTGCGGCAGAAACGGCTTGACCATATAATCGTCCGCGCCGAGTCCCAGCCCGCGCAGCCTGTCCGCATCCTCGCCGCGCGCGGTCAAAAACAGCACGGGTGCATCCGTAAAGCGGCGCAACGCTTCAAACAGCGTAAAGCCGTCGCCGTCCGGCAGCATGACATCCAAGATCACAAGCTCCGGCTGCCAATCCCGTACGGTCTTGAGCGCCTCGGACACCGTCCCGACAGCGCGTATGTTACCAAAGCCGCCTTCCTTTAAAAAAGAGGACACCATATCACGCAGCGCCTGCTCGTCATCCACCAGCAAAAGCCTTTTTTGCCGAATCGAATTTTGTGTCATGGAGACACCCCTTTTCTTTCTTGACCGCTTCTATTGTAGCATGGAAAACCCCATTTGTATGCACGGAACAAAATTTGTAAGGAAAATGTAAGGGAGAGGGAAGGTTTTTGCAAGGCAGCAGGCGTACCATGAAGGCATCCAAGGAAAGGAGACAGAAGCATGAACATGATTGAAACACAGAATTTATGCAAATCCTACGGGAATTTCGCGGCGGTCTCAGACTTGAACCTGCACATCCGAAAAGGGCGCGTATATGGCTTTCTGGGCCCAAACGGCGCAGGGAAATCGACCACGATGAAGCTGTTTTTGGGGTTGACGCAGCCGACCTCTGGCAGCTTTCAAATCGACGGGATGCAGTATCCGGCCGACCGCGTCGCCATTCTCAAGGAGATCGGCTCGTTTATAGAAGCGCCCGCCTTTTACGGAAACCTGAGCGGCGAGGAAAACTTAGAGATCATCCGTCAAATTTTAGGTCTGCCGAAAAGCAGCGTTTCGGACGCACTGGAGCTTGTGGGGCTGACACAGTTTCGGAAGCGCGCGGCAAAAAAATATTCGCTCGGTATGAAACAACGGCTCGGCCTTGCCGGAGCGCTGCTCGGGCAGCCGCCCATTTTGATCCTCGACGAGCCGACCAACGGGCTTGACCCCGTGGGCATCCACGAAATCCGCACGCTCATTCGCTCACTGCCGCAGCAGTACGACTGCACGGTGCTCGTTTCCTCCCACCTGCTTGCCGAAGTCGAGCTGATGGCGGACGACATCGGCATTTTAAACCACGGACGGCTGCTGTTTGAGGGAACGGCGAACGACCTGAAGATCCGCGCGCACGATGCGGGATACTCGACCGACAATTTAGAGGAAATTTTCCTGTCCATGATCGACGAGGACAACCGAAAGCGGGGCGCGGAACGATGATCTTACGGCTGGAAGCAAAAAAATGCAGGCGCACGGGATTTTTCCCCGCCGTGCTGCTTGCCGCATGCGCGGCGTCGGCATTCCCGATTTTGAACATGCTCGTGCGCGCCGAGACTTTCACCGCAATGGCGGGCGCCCCGTTTGACATTTTAACGGACGCCAACTGGCAGATGATGGCGATGCTCAACATCCTGCTTGCCGTCTGCGGGGCGTGCCTGCTGTATCACACGGAATTTGCGGATAACGGGATGCAGAAAATGGACGTTTTGCCCGTGCGCGCGGGAAGCCTCTTTTTCGGGAAATTCGTGCTGCTCATGCTCGCGCTGTTTGGCGTGCTTTTCCTGGAAACCGCCGTCCTCGGCGCGTGCGCCGCACACTGGTTTTCGGCATACGATTGGTCGCCGCAAGACCTGCTTGCAAGCGTCGGCTTTCAGTGGGCAATTACCTTTCCGACCGTAATGCTGATGCTTGTGATCGCCTCCGCCTGCAAAAACATGTGGGTGTCGCTCGGCATCGGCGTGATCTTGGTCTTTACAACGACCGTTTTCCCGCAGGGTAGCTTGGGGCTGCAGCTTTGCCCGTTCAGCGCGCCGTACCAAACGCTTGCCGCCGTGCAAAGCGCGGGCAAAGTGCCGCTGTTTTTGGGCGTTTGCGCCGCCGAAACGGTCGTATTCGGGCTTTGCGAACTTATATATCTGAAAGTAAGGAGGCGGTTTGCGTGAACTTTATTACCCTGCTGAAAGTAGAGCTTTTGAAGCTGCGCCGCTCAAAAATTTTCTGGATCCTGCTCGCCCCGATCGTCATGATGTGGGTGCCGAGCATTGTAAACGCCGACATGAGCTTTGACATCCGCGGCATACACATATCGCCCGAAGACAATTTTTTCATACAGGGCTTTATGGGCATGATGTGGTTCATGCTCCCGGCAACGCTTGTGATCTGCACGGTGCTGCTCACGCAGACCGAACGGGCAAACCGCGGGCTTTTGAAAATGCTGTCGCTGCCCGTAAGCCCCGCAAAGCTCTGCCTTGCGAAATTCACGGTCTTGCTGCTGCTGGCAGTGTTGCAGATGTGCATGACGATCGGGGCGTATTTCATCAGCGCAGCGGCCGCGTCGCACATACAAAGCTATGATTTTATGCTGGATCCCCTGTATGTCTTTCGCAGTGCGCTCGCGATGTATGCGAGCGCGATCCCCATGGCGGCGGTGTTTTGGCTGCTTGCAACGCTGATCTCCACACCTGTGTTTTCGGTGGGCGCAGGGCTTGCCTCCATCGTACCGTCTGTTTTGGTTTTGAACACCAAGATCTGGTTCTTGTATCCGATGTGTTATCCGTTTTATGTTTTAATGACCGAATACGGCAAAGCGGCTGAAGGCATGTTCACAACCACTGCGGATCTGCTGCCGTGGCTGCCCGTCGCCGCCGCGGTCACGATCATTTCCCTTGCCGTTTCGTGCAAATGCTTCGGCGCCGCCGAAAGGAGAATGTAACCATGAAAGCCAAAATCTATACCGCCATATCCACCTTGATGCTGTTTATCCCGTGGACGATCTTTCCGTTGCGCACCTTTGGCTGGGCGCTGGAATCGCCCGCCGCAGAGATCATCATTTACAGCTACGCCGTGTTTATGTTTCTGTCCGGCGTATTCACCCTGTGGGCATACACAAAAGGCGGCGCGAAATCGAAATGGATGCAGGTCTGCACCGTTGTAAACTGCGTTTATGCGGCAGGCGCGCTCGCCATCGCCGTGATGATCGCGGTCAGCAATTTTTCATAATTTTAGAAAGCGCCCCGCCGAGTGTCGGCGGGGCGCTGTATGCGTTTGAGATTTTTATACAGATGCGGGGACTTCCTCGTAATACAGGACTTCTTCGGCGAGGGCTTCGGGGGATACGGCGCTTTGGTTATAGGCGATTTTCAGGCGCGCGAGCGCAGACGGCGCGGTGAGCGCGTACATTGGGCGCACGCCGCAGGCGAGCAGCGCGTTCGTACTGGCATACTGCTCTGCCGCACGCTTGACCGGCGCTAAATACACCGCGCGGTTTTGCGCGCGCATTTGTGCGGCAAAATCGGCGAGCGCCTTTTGCGGCGCAGTGCCCGAATGGTAGCCCCAAAGAAGCGCCGCCGCATAGTCTGCGGAAAGCGCGTCTGCCTTCGGCGCCATGCCGGGAAAGCAGGAGATCAGCGCAATTTTCTTTTGCAGACACAGGGGGGCTTCTGAACATGCACGCAAAGGGATTCGGAGTTCCTCCTGCGTCGGGAGCTGGGGTGACGCGGAAAAGCGGATCTCGTCGCCGCAAAGCACGGCGAGCGGTGCACTTGCTGCGGAAGAAAAGCAGTCGGTAAAGGGATCGGCTTCGAGCAGACGGGTGGCGAGGTGGAGCTCGGTCGTATCGCCTGTGTTGTGAAACGGGACGGCAAAGCCCGCGCCGCCCGCTTCGATATACCGTACCGCCGCGCGCAGGTTCAGAAGCCCGTTTTGGCGCGGATCTGTGAGTACATATGCCGAGGACACAAAGCAGACGGGAACGCAAAGCTGGCGGCACGCCATCGCGCACAGCGCGGCGGTGTAGGGCAGCGTATCCGTACCGTGCAGCACGATAACGCCGTCGAACCGCGCCGTTTCGGGCGCGCACAGCGCAGCACAGAGGGTCTCATAAAAGCTGTCCTCGATGTTTTCCGAAAGCACGGTGCAAAGCTGCCGCACGGTAAAACGCGCGTGTTCCCCGTATTGCCTGCGGTACATCTGCAAAAGCAGCGGGGTCTGCGCCGCATCCGTGTCAAGCCCCGTACCTTTGGGGGCGCTGCCGATGGTGCCGCCTGTTGCGAGTACCAGCAGATTCATGTCTCTTCCTCCTCAGCTAGGCGTTCCACCGCCGCCTTATATTCCGCATAGGTCATGCAAGTGTTGATGAGCTTTAGCATCGCGTTGGCGTTCATGCGCTCGGGGAAATCCAGCGCCCGCAACAGGCGGCGGCGTTTCCGGGCGCTGTCCTGCCCGCCCGAAAGCCCGTCTTCATACAGGTCGGTCTTCGTCACTTCACGGCGTTCGTGCGGTGCATCACCCGTCTCGGCAGTGACGCCCGCTTTGCGGAACGCTTCCAAAAGCTGCTCGGTGCGCATCCCCTCCACACCGAGCTTGCCCTCCTTGGAGGGCGCGGCTTTACGCTTTTCTTTGCCGAACACGTCGGGGATATACACGTTCGTGATATACTGCGGCTCGACGATGCCGTTTAAAAACGAGCGGATCACGAAGCCCGACGAATCGCTGTCGGTCAAGACGACAAGCCCGCGCTCATATGCGAGGCGCCGCAGCAGCTTCTGTTTTTCCTTATCCTTGAACACGCCGAAGCCTTCTGTCGTGAGGATCACGGTATCTACAAGCGAGGAAAGGCGGATCTGGTCGTATTTCCCCTCCACGATCACCGCCTGCCGGATGCGGATCATTGCAGTGTCCCCGCGCGGATGGCGGCGAGCTGCACAAGCAGCCGTTCGAGCACGAGCGGCGCAGGCGTACTGCCCGATTTCAATGCACGGTCCGCCGCCGTGCACAGATCCAGCGCCTGCCGCAGGTCGCGCTTGTCATAGCGCGAGGCATCGCGCGAAGCGTTGCGCAGACGGAACTCCTTGCCTTTATAGTTGAAGAATTTTGCGGGTGCTTCGGCGCGCTCACCCGCCTCAAGCGCGAGCTTGACACGGTACATATCCACATATACGCTGCAGAGCGTGCCGAGGATGAGTTCCGGCTTTTCCTTTTCCTGCAAAAGCTGTGAGAGGATTTCCAGTGCGCGCGCGCAGTTGCCCGACGACAGCGCCCGTGACAGATCGAATACGTTGGCTTCGAGCGACCGCGTGGCGACCGCATCGATGTCCGCTTTGGTGATCGTGCCGCTCTGCTTGTAGCTGCACAGCTTTTCAAGCTCGCCGAGCAGACGGTTCAGATCGTTGCCGACCGTTTCCGCAAGATAGCGCGCCTCTGTCTTTTCCAGCTGACAGCCGCGCTTTGCCGCACCGGCAGACAGCGTTTTGCAAAGCGTTTGCATATCCATGCGGTCAAACGCAACTGTTGCACCGCATTGGGAAATTTCAGAAAGCACCGCACGCCATTTGGCGCTTTTTTTCGCGTTGACCTCCACGGTATCCTGCCAAAAAAGGAGCACCGTGCTTTCGGGCGGGTCTGCTAAAAATTCTTCCAGCCGCGCCTTGTCCACCGTGTTGAGCGCATCGAGCGCATAGTCGCGCGCGAGAACGCACATATACCCGCCGAACGCGGGAAGCGTTTCGGCAGCTTCGAGCACCTCAGAAAGCGGCACGCCGTCGGACGCTTCGTATTTCTTGAAATTGAAGCCCTCCATGCCGGGCGTAACACACGCTTTCGCAAGGCGCTCGGCATAATGCTGCTTCAAGTAGCCTTCCGCCCCGTAAAACAGATATACGCGGGAAAAATCGCCGCTTTTGAGCTGTTGCTTGAGCTGCACTTCGTTGAGCTGGGGCATAAAAGTCACATCCTTCTGTATTGAAACGCGCCGTCTTGGAACACGAGCAGGGAAATGCTGCCGTTTTCGGCAGTGGTACAGACGGTTTGGCTGCGCAGCGCGGGCACGTCCGCCGCACCCGGATCGGCGACGGAAAACACGGTCAACTCGAAATCCGCAGCATCCGTATTCCTCGGCAGCTCCCCTGCGGCACAGAGCACCGAGGCGCTGTCGCCGTGAAAATCATTTTCTTCCGTAAAAGAAACCAGCGCGCGGAAGCTGCCGTATAAGATCTCAGCGTAACAGTAATCCCCGCTGCTTTGCACCGCAACGGTCAATGCGCCGTCTGCAAAGGTGAGTACGGTTTTGTCGATCGGCGTTTTCGTCTCGCCTACGGGCAGGGTCTCCGGCTTGATGGTCTGTGCGTAATACACGGTTTTCACGGGAAGCTGCCCACCGACGGAAAGCGCTGCGGAAAACAGCTCATCCGTCTCGTCCGGCAGGATGAGCGCGTCGATATATGTTGCGCCGTATGCCGAAAGTATAGCACAAATTTCGGAATCCGCAAAGTAGTCGCCGCCGCAGCCGAGCACGACCGTTTCGCCGCGGCAGGAAAGAACCACGGACATCCCGTTGCCGACATCCGCCACCGCCATTTGCAGCGCGCTGCGGCTGCGCAAATATACCGCCGTGTTGCACACGAGAAATGCGCAGCAAAGGACGGCTGCCGTCAGGCGCATCATGCGCTTGTTCGGCTTCTTCAGGAATACGAACACGGCGCACGCAAAAAACGCAAGCGCCAAAAGGAGCTTTGCAAAGTTCGAATTGATGGGCAGCAGCACACCCGGCAGCTGCGCGAGCCTTTCCGTGACCGTGATAAGATACTGCGCCACCCAGCCCGCCAACAGCAGCACAGGCTGCCCAAAGACGCCTGCAAGTGTGAGCAGCGCGCCGAAGGAACCAAGCACCATAGCGGCGTTCCCTGCCGTAAGCAGCAGGAGGTTCGCCAGAAGCGTCACGGTGGACATATTCCCGATCGCCCAAAGCTGTACGGGCAGAGTGAACACGGTTGCGGCCGCCGTGACCGCAACGGCGGAAAAGCCCGCGCTGCACAGACGGAAAAGCAGCCCCTGCCGTACTTTTGCAAACGGACGCATCAACACGCGCTCGATCGGCTTTCCCAAAAGCAGGATGCCGAGCGTCGCAAACACGGACAGAAGCAGTGACAGCGAACGCGCGGCGTAAGGATTCAGAAGCAGCATCCCCGTCAGGGCAAGCCCGATGGAATTTAAGGAATCCGATTCCCGGCGGAAGAATTCGGCGGCATAGACCGTACAGAGCATGACAGCCGAACGCAGAATAGAGGGCGCGGCGCCCGTTAAAACCGTAAAGAAGCAGACAAAGGCGATGCCGACCGCCGCAGATAGGCGTCTGCGCACCCCAAGCGTTCGAAAGACCGCGAACAAAAGCATCGTCCAAACGGTCAGATGCAGTCCCGAGACCACCAGAATATGGGAAATGCCCACGGCGCGAAAGGCGTTGTTGACACGGTCCGGGAGCGTATCCTCCGCGCCGAAGGCAATGGCGGCGAGAAGCGCGCCGTTGTCGTTCGGCAGCGCGGTCAAAAGCGCGTCGGAAAGGGCAAGCCGGAACTGCAAAATGTAGCCGGGCAGATCGGTGCGCACGCCCTTTTCCACCTGCAAGTCGTCCGCGGGATAGCCGCCCATCGTGATGCCTATGGAACGGTAATATTCCGATACGCCGTCTTCGCCGGAAGCGCCGAGCACAAAGGTTTTCACCGTGCAGGTGACGCGGTCGGCGGGGGTAATGTCCAGCGGCGCACGGGAGACGAGCCGCAGCTTTTCGTCGCAGGGCTCGCCGTCCGCCGTATCGAGCTGCAAAACGTAATAATTCCTGCCATCCTGCTGCCACGGAAGCTGTGCCAATACGCCTCGGATCTCTACCTCGCGGTCGGCGTACCGTTCGGCAAATGTTGTCTGCTGTTGTCCGGCGGCAATCAGCAGCCCCGTGGAAAGCACGACAGCCAAGAAAGCTGTCGGCAGCGTCCGGTCACGGCGGGAGGCGCGAAAAGCGAGAGAAAGCGCAAAGGCGATGAGCGCGGCGCAAAGCACCGCACGCACCGCCTTTTCCGACGCGTTCGCACCAAGCACGAACAGCGTAAACAGCATGGTAAAGCCCGTGACGCAAAACGGCCTGGTCATATCAAACGAGCCGTTCGCCGAGATTGGGACCCGAAAGCACGTGGAAATGCAGATGCATGACCGTCTGCCCCGCGCTCGCACCGCAGTTGTTGATGATGCGATAGCCCGAAAGTCCAAGCTCTTTGCAAAGCTGCGGGATCACCTCGAAGATATGCGCCACAACGGGCGCGGTCTCGGCGGTGATGTCCTGCGCCGAGGCGATATGGGTTTTGGGGACAACGAGGAAATGCGTTTCCGCCTGCGGGTTCAGGTCATAAAAGGCGCAGCACAGCGCATCCTCATAGAGTTTTTTCGAGGGGATCTCACCCGCGATGATCTTACAAAAAACGCAGTCCATAAGCCTTCCTCCTTATTTAAGCTGTGCGCGGACGATCTCATCCGCACGCATGAGCGCGTCATCCACCTTGGAAACGTCCTTGCCGCCCGCCATAGCCATATCGGGCTTGCCGCCGCCGGAACCACCCGCGATCTTTGCAACTTCGCGCACAATGTTGCCCGCATGTGCGCCGAGCTTCACGGCATCTGCGGCACAGGCACACGCAAACGTGACCGTGCCTTTTTCGGAGTTCGTTCCCGCGACGACCGCTACGGCGTTGTCGGCAAGGCCGCGTGCCGTTTCGGCGATGGAACGCAGGTTTTCGGGCGTTTCATCGCCCGCATAATAGACGATCAGCTTAACGCCGCCAACGTCCACCGCACCTGCAAGCAGCCCGGCAGTCTTATAGGTGTTGATCTCCCCATGGAGCTTTTCAACTTCCTTTTCCGCAGCCTTCTGCTCTGTGAGGAGCGCTTCGGCGCGCGCGGGGATCTCCTGCGGGGAGGTCGCCTTGAGCACCGCAGCCGTTTTCGCAAGCAGGGCGTCCGTCTCATGCAGATACGCAAGAAGTCCCGTGCCTGTTACAGCGGTGATACGCCGCACACCCGCAGCGACGGATGATTCGGACGTAATCTTGAAAAGCCCGAGCATCGCCGTATTTTCCACATGCGTACCGCCGCAAAGCTCGGTCGAGAAATCGCCGACTTTGACAACACGCACAACGTCGCCGTATTTTTCACTGAACAGCGCCATGGCGCCCATTTTCTTGGCTTCCTCGATCGGCATTTCCGCCGTGGAGACGGGCAGCGCTTCAAAGATAACGCGGTTGACCGTTTCCTCCACGCGCGAAAGTTCTTCGCTTGTAAGCGCAGAAAAGTGTGTAAAGTCAAAGCGCATTTCGTGGGCGCTCACCAACTGGCCGGCCTGTTCGACATGCGTGCCGAGCACCTGCCGCAGCGCCGCCTGCAAAAGGTGTGCCGCCGTGTGGTTGCGCATGGTTGCGCGCCGCGTTTCTTTATCGATCTTCGCGGTCACCGCCGCGCCGACGGCAATCTCTTCACCGGCCGTCAGCTTGCCTTGGTGCAGGTAAACGCCCTGTGCGGTCTTGGTGGTGTTGGTGACGGTAAAGGTGAAGCCGTCGCCGACGATCTCACCGATGTCGCCGACCTGCCCGCCGCCCTCGCCGTAAAACACGGTTTTGTCAAGCACGAGCACAGCTTCTTTGCCTGCTGCTACGGATTCGGCGCGTTCGCCGTCGGTCAAAACGGCAAGCACTTTGGCGTCGCAGTCGAACGCCGTATAGCCTGCAAATTCCGTCGCGGTAAGATCCTTTACCGCGTCGTCCGAGCCGATCCACGCCTCCTTGCCCGCATCCTTGTGGGCGTTTCTTGCGCGCTCGCGCTGCTCGGCGACGAGCTTGTAAAAGGCATCCTCGTCCACGGTCATGCCGCGTTCCTCGAGCAGGTCTTTTGTGAGATCCAGCGGGAAGCCGAACGTGTCGGACAGCAGGAAAGCGTCCTTGCCGGAGAGCACCTTTCCATTCGCGGCGTCCGCCATTTTTTCAAACCGCTGTACGCCCGCATCAAGCGTGCGCGCGAAGTTTTCCTCCTCGGCACGGATGACATTGACGATATAGTCATGCTTTTCGACGAGCTCGGGATAGGCGTTTTTGTTCTCCTGAATGACCGTCTCGGCAACCTCGTACAGGAACGGGCGGTCAATGCCCAGCAGCCTGCCGTGCCGCACCGCGCGGCGCAGAAGCCGGCGCAGCACATAGCCGCGTCCCTCGTTCGAGGGCATCACGCCGTCGCCGAGCATCATCGTGGTGCTGCGCACATGGTCGGTGATGACGCGCAGCGACACGTCGGTGTGCTCGTTTTCGTGGTACTGCACGCCCGCAATCCGCATAATGTGCTTCATGATGTTCTGGACGGTATCGACCTCAAACAGGTTGTCCACGTCCTGCGCGATGCACGCAAGACGCTCGAGCCCCATGCCCGTGTCGATGTTCGGGTGCGCAAGGCGGGTATAGTTGTCGCTACCGTCATTTTCAAACTGCGTGAACACAAGGTTCCAGAATTCAATATAACGGTCGCACTCGCAGCCGACCTTGCAGTCGGGCTTGCCGCAGCCGTATTTTTCACCGCGGTCATAGTAGATCTCCGAGCACGGCCCGCACGGACCTGCGCCGTGCTCCCAGAAGTTGTCTTCTTTACCGAAGCGCACCATATGCGATTCCTTTACGCCGACGTCCTTCGTCCAGATGTCATACGCCTCGTCGTCGTCGAGGTACACGCTGATATACAGCTTTTCGGGGTCCATTTCCATGACCTTGGTGCAGAATTCCCACGCCCACGGGATGACCTCTTTTTTGAAATAGTCGCCGAACGAGAAGTTGCCGAGCATCTCAAAATACGTGCCGTGGCGCGCGGTTTTGCCGACGTTTTCGATGTCGGGCGTGCGGATGCACTTTTGGCAGGTGGTCACACGCTTGCGCGGCGGCGTCACCTCGCCCGTGAAGTATTTTTTCATCGGCGCCATGCCGGAGTTGATCAGCAGCAGGCTTTTGTCGTCGCGCGGGACAAGCGAAAAGCTCGGCAGCCGCAGATGCCCCTTGCTTTCAAAGAAAGAGAGATATTTCTCCCGCAGTTCGTTAAGCCCTGTCCATTCCATATGCCGTATGCTCCTTAAGCCGCAGCGCTGCGCGCCGCGTTTCTAATAGATTGTCCAAAAAAAGTGTTGAAACGATTATACATTTCTGCCTTTCGCTTGTCAACTTTATTTCCCCGAAAATGCTTGTTTTACGGCGGCAAATTCAGTATAATAAAACTTGTATAAAGGATACGCCACCAAAGTGTGGGAAAATCGAAAATATCGGGAGGAAGAGTTCATGCGTTCAGACATTGAAATCGCACAAGCGGCAGAGATGCTGCCCATTTCGGAAATCGCCCGTGAAATCGGCGTAGATGCGGACGATCTCGAGCTTTACGGCAAATACAAGGCGAAGCTGCCGCTTTCCTTGCGCGAGAAGCTGCGCGATAAACCGGACGGAAAATTGATCCTCGTCACCGCCATCAACCCCACCCCCGCCGGCGAGGGCAAAACGACCGTGACGGTGGGCTTAGGCGAAGCGATGCAGAAGATCGGCAAAAACGCGATCATCGCGCTGCGCGAGCCCTCCATGGGGCCCGTATTCGGCGTGAAGGGCGGCGCTGCGGGCGGCGGCTATGCGCAGGTCGTACCGATGGAGGACATCAACCTGCATTTTACGGGCGACATGCACGCGCTCACCGCTGCGAACAACCTGCTGTGCGCGATGCTTGACAACCACCTGCAGCAGGGCAACGCACTGCGCATAGATCCGCGCCGCGTGCTTTTGAAGCGGTGTCTCGATATGAACGACCGCGCACTGCGCAACGTCGTGGTGGGCTTGGGCGGCAAGGTCAACGGTGTGCCGCGTGAGGACGGGTTCATGATCACCGTCGCAAGCGAGGTCATGGCGATTTTGTGCCTTGCTTCGGATATGGAGGACTTAAAAGAACGCCTTGGAAGAATCCTTGTCGCCTACACCTATGGCGGCGAACCCGTATATGCACGCGACCTCGGTGCGGTGGGTGCGATGGCGGCGCTGCTGCGCGACGCGATCAAGCCGAACCTTGTACAGACGCTTGAAAATACGCCTGCGCTCATGCACGGCGGACCGTTTGCCAATATCGCCCACGGGTGCAACTCTGTCACGGCGACAAAGCTCGGGCTAAAGCTCGCCGACTACTGCATTACGGAGGCGGGCTTCGGTGCAGATCTCGGCGCAGAAAAATTCCTGGACATCAAATGCCGTGTCGCGGGGCTTAAGCCCGCCTGCGTGGTGCTGGTCGCGACCATTCGCGCACTCAAATACAACGGCGGCGTGGCGAAAACGGATTTGGGCGAAGAAAACGTCGGTGCGCTTGAAAAAGGCATTGTCAATTTGAAAACGCATCTGGAAAACATGCGCAAATACGGCGTGCCCGTAGTGGTGGCAATCAACCGCTTCCACACCGATACCGATGCGGAGATCGCCGTAGTGGAGCGGGTCTGCAAGGAGCTGGGCGCGCCCGTTTCGCTTACCGAAGTGTTCGCAAAGGGCGGCGAAGGCGGTGCAGATCTCGCACAAAAGGTCTGCCGCACCATCGACGAACAGCCGTCTGCATACCATCCGCTCTATGACACAGCGCTTACCATCCCCGAAAAGATCGAAACCATCGCCAAAGAGATCTACCGTGCAGACGGCGTGACGTTTACGGCGGCAGCAAAAAAATCCATCGCCGAGATCGAGTCGCTCGGAGAAGATAAGCTGCCCGTGTGCATTGCCAAAACACAGTATTCGCTTTCGGACAATCCCGCCCTGCTCGGGAAGCCCGAGGGCTTTACGCTGACCGTGCGCGAGGTGCGCCTGTCCGCAGGCGCCGGCTTCGTTGTGGCGCTGACGGGGGACATCATGACCATGCCGGGGCTGCCGAAGGTCCCCGCTGCGGAAAACATCGACGTGGACGAAAACGGCGTGATCTCGGGGCTGTTCTGATTTTTTTAGTGTAATCAACACAGGCACGGGGAACCCCCGGCGAGGGTTCCCCGGATGGAACAGTCCGCCGGACTGTTCCATCTCCCCTCCTGCGCTTTGGCAGAAAAAGGATTTCGCGTCCTGCGGGACGCGACGAGGGCTCTGCCCCTCGACCCCGCCACCTTTTGTAAAAGGTGGGCGAAAACTTTTGTGTCGCTTTTGCCTTAAAAGATTTCGTAATAAACTAATACACGGGCAAGCCGCAGCGGCTTGCCCGTGTTATTTGGTCTGTTGCTTATTTCGGAAAGCCGCTTGCCTTTACAGCAGCCGTGCCGCTTCCTTGTCCATATACACCACAACGTCGTGGTGGAATTGGAGAATCGACGCCGGGCAGACCGGCGTGACCTCGCCCTTGATCATCGCCGCCATGGCGTCCGCCTTGGCAGCGCCCGTGGCGATCATCACGATCTTTTTCGCCTTCATAATGGAACCGACGCCCATGGTCAACGCATAGTGCGGCATGGGGTTTTCATCGAAATACTGCGAATTTGCCTCGATCGTGCTCTCCGTCAGCTTGACCTTGAACGCGCCGCGCGTGAAGCAAATGGACGGCTCGTTAAAGCCGATGTGCCCGTTTCTGCCCACGCCCAAAAGCTGGATGTCCACACCCGCGCGGTCAAGCTCCGCATCATAGCGCGCGCACTCCGCCTCGGCATCCTCGGCGTTGCCGTCTAAGAAATGCACGTTTTCCTCGCGGATGTCGGTATGGTCAAACAGCTCGCGGTGCATGAAGGTGTAGTAGCTGTTTTTATCGGACTTCGGCAGCCCGACGTATTCGTCAAGATTATAGGTCGTCACATCGCGCAGGCTCACTTCGCCGCGTTCATACGCCTTGTATATGTACTGATACGTCGGCACGGGCGATGCCCCCGTCGCAAGCCCAAGTACGATATTCGGTTTTTTATTGATGGCATCCACAAACAATTTTCCCGCCGCTTCGCCGATTTGGGCGGCATTTTCCATAATGATCAGTTGCATTTTTTCACCCTGTTCCTTAACTTTCCTATCTGTGCGAGAACATTGTACCATATTTTGCCCGGATTTCAACAAATATTTTCTTTCCGGCAAAAATGTGGTACAATGCACATAAAGCGCTTGAAAGGAGACGGACATATGCTGCGAAACGGCATAGACCTTGTGGAGATCGAACGCATCCGCCGCTCGGCACAGTCCCCTGTATTCTTGGAACGTGTATTCGGTGCACGCGAGCGTGCAGAATGGATACAGCGCGGCGAAAAGGCGGAGCACCTGGCGGGTGCGTTCGCCGCAAAAGAGGCGTTTGCGAAAGCACTGGGTATCGGGATCCGCGGCTTCGCGCTTTGCGAGGTCGAGGTACTGCATGATCCGCTCGGCGCGCCGTATTTTGCACTTTCGGGAAAGGCCGCGGCGCTCGCCGAAGCGCGCGCGCTCGAATTCACATTGAGCATCACGCACACAGGCACACTCGCGGCGGCGATGGTCACAGCGATTGAGAAAGGAGACGCAACCCTATGATGCGTATTTTGAATTCCGAACAGATCAAGGCGGTGGAGGCCGCTGCCGACGAAAGCGGCATCTCCTACCTGCGGCTGATGGAAAACGCGGGCGCCGCCTGCGCCAAGGTCATCCGGACGCGCTTTGATGCGACGGACAAGCGGCATGTCGTCGTGCTGTGCGGCAAAGGGAAAAACGGCGGCGACGGCTTTGTCGCGGCGCGCAAGCTGTTTGAAAACGGTTATGACGTACATGTGCTGCTTGTTGCGGGCGAGCCGAAGGCCGATAATGCACAGGAAATGTTTATTCGTCTTCAGGAACTGGACATCCCCGTTGAAAGCTACATGCCGCAAAGCGAGCGCCAGCGCGCGCTGCTGCAAAAGGCGGACATTCTCATTGATGCGGTATTCGGCACGGGCTTTGCGGGTTCACTGCCCGAAAATCTGCAAGCGTTATTTGCGTTTGCGGAAACCTGCGGTGGGTTTGTGGTCTCCATCGACCTGCCCAGCGGCGTGTGCGCCGACACCCCGCAGCTGCAAAGCCGTCCGCTCAAAGCCGACCTGACTGTTTCGGTCATGGCGCTTAAGCCTGCGCTGGTTTCCTTCCCTGCGCGGGAATTTGCAGGAGAAATCCAAGTGGTGTCTATCGGCATACCGGACGAGCTTTATAAAGCCTATAACAAGGCGTTCGCTTTTTCGGACAAAGATATTGCCGCGCTGTTCCCGAAGCGCGCCGCTGACGCGAACAAGGGCGATTTCGGCAAGGCGCTGGTGATCGCGGGCAGCTATGAGATGCCCGGTGCCGCGCTGCTCGCCTGTGGTGCCTGTGTGGAATGCGGCGCGGGGCTGGTGCGGCTGGCCTTTCCGGAGCAAGCATACGCGGCGGTCACGGCAGCCGTGCCCGAAAAGGTGCTTCTGCCGCTTGCTTCCAACCGCTTCGGTCGGATCTCGGCGCAGGAGGAAAAACGGCTTCTGGATGCGCTGTCCAATGCAACGGCTTGCCTCATCGGCTGCGGGTTGGGGCTCGATTATGATACGAAGGCCATCGTGCGCGCCGTGCTGCAAAGCACAAGCGTTCCCGTGGTTTTGGATGCGGACGGCATAAACGCCGTATGCGATGACATAGATATGATACGGGAAGCGAAAGCCCCGGTCATCCTGACCCCGCACCCGGGTGAAGCCGCGCGCTTGCTTGGCTGTACAGCGCGGGAGATCCAGGCAGACCGCATGGGGGCATGCGCCGCGCTTTGCGAAAAGACGGGCGCGACGGTGGTGCTAAAAGGTGCCGGCACGGTGATCTCGGCGGACGGCAAACGGTTTTCGGTCAACATGACCGGCAATGCAGGCATGGCGACCGCCGGCAGCGGCGATGTGCTTGCGGGGATGCTGCTCGGCTTTTTGTGTTTGGGCCTTTCGCCGCTGGAAGCGGCAGTTGCCGCCGCACATATCCACGGGCTTGCAGGCGATGCCGTTGCCGCACAATCGGCGATGTGCTCGGTCACGCCGTCGAAGATGCTTTATGCACTGCCAAGTGTGCTTTCCCGATTTGATCTTTAAGGGAGCGCGATGCCATGCGGCGGATTCGGTGTATTTTGGCGGCGGTTTTGCTGCTGCTTTGCTGCGGATGTCAAAACGCAAGCCCCGAAACAGACGACACGCCGCTGCCCGCTGCGTTCACGGCAAAAATCGCCGTCACGCACGGCGCGCTGGAGTTTGAAGCGGATCTTACCGTTTCGGCGGACGGTACGGCGCAAACGGCGCTGACTGCGCCTGAGGCGGTCGCATCGCTCTCGATCACACAAAATGCGGACGGCTGCTGTTTTTCGTTCTTGGGGCTGACACTTGAAACCCCGCCCGCCTTTCTGCCCGACGCCTCGTTTGCCAACCTTCTGTATGCGGCGGTGAACACGCTGCGCTCGGATACGGCAGATCGCACCGTCGCGGGCTACGGCAACAGCACCATATACACAAGCAAGACAGAGGCGGGGGATATTTTTTCCCTCACCTGCACACAAGACGGTACCCCGCAGTCCCTCTCCATGGAGGGGCAGGATCTGCACGTGACGTTTTCGGACTTCACCGTATCGGAATAAAAGAAAACAAAAGGCGCCCCCTGCTGCGTTGCACGCAGCAGGGGGCGCCTTTATTGCCGTTTTCAGTCTTCTACTTTTTCAAACTGGTCGGCGCCTACGCCGCACAGCGGGCAGACGTAATCCTCGGGCAGCTCGTCGCCCTCATACACATAACCGCAAACGGTGCATACATATTTTGCCATAATTCAATTCCTTTCAGACAATACAGAGATCAATAGTTTTCCGCACGCAGGCAGAAATAAGACTGCGGATGTGCGCACACGGGGCAGACCTCGGGCGCTTTTTTGCCGATGACGATGTGGCCGCAGTTCATGCACTGCCAGACCATGTCGCCGTCGCGTGAGAATACGAGCCCGCCTTCGATATTGGCAAGCAGCTTTCTGTAGCGTTCCTCGTGCTCCTTTTCGATCGCAGCAACGCCGTCAAACAGCTCGGCAATGTGGTCAAAGCCCTCTTCGCGTGCCGTTTTGGCAAAACCCGCATACATATCGGTCCATTCGTAATTTTCGCCCGCTGCCGCGTCTTTCAGGTTTTCAGGCGTGGAAGGCATACCGCCGTTGAGCAGCTTGAACCAGATCTTCGCGTGCTCTTTTTCGTTCTTCGCAGTTTCTTCAAACAGCGCGCCGATCTGCACATATCCGTCCTTTTTTGCCTTGGACGCATAATACAGATATTTCGTGTGCGCCTGCGATTCGCCCGCAAATGCCGCCAGCAGGTTCTTTTCGGTCTTGGAGCCTTTCAATTCAGCCATGCAAATCACCCTTTCCGTTTATCATTTTTTCCTATTTGCAGTTTCTGCTGCAAGGTAATTATAGGATATACAGGAAAATTTTTCAAGCTTTCGCTGAAAAAATTGAATCTTCCCAAGAAAAATGCTACAATGGACAGGCAAAACAAATAAAAGGAGTTGCGGTGCGGTGCGCCGCGTGTGCAAAGCATGTATATCAAGAACAAACACATCAAACAGATTTACCGTTTGCTGTTCCTGCTTGTCTGTGAGGCAGGGCTGATTTTGGAATTCGTGGGCGTCGGATCCTTGGGCGGCGCAAAAATGCTGCTGTGCTATTACACGGTGTTAAGCAATCTCGTCTGCTTTTTGTATTTCGCCTTTCTCGTCATCGTACAGCCCGCACGGGAAAACGCACTGATAAAAGGCGCCGTTACCATGTGCATCACGGTGACGGGACTTGTATACCATTTCATGCTCACAGGCGTGATGGAAGCGAGCGTCGGCGCAGTTTCACAGACCTTACTCATCGGCAACACATTGGTGCACTATGTTGTCCCGATCGGCGTTGTGCTCGACTATTTCCTGTTTTTCCCAAAAGGCAACTATAAACCCCTGCACCCGTTGGCATGGTTGGCGCTTCCCTTTGCGTATTTTGTATTCATCCTGATCCGCGCCGAGGTCAGCACCGCGACCTTTACGGGCTACGGCGGGCAAAGCCGTTTCCCGTATCCGTTTTTGGACGTAGATGCTTACGGCTGGGGCCGTGTGCTTTTGATGGTCTTTGCGATCACGGTCGTGTTCACAGCGCTCGGCTATCTTTCCTTTGTGCTTGACCGGCTGCTGGGCAGAACGCGCAAGGGCGCGCGGTGATATCCCCTTTTACAGTTTACAGCCCATGCATAAGCCGCCGGGGAGCGTGCGCAGCACGGCAAATCCGTGTTTTTTATAAAAAGCGACGGCGCGTGTATTGTCGGACGACACGCACAGAAATACACCGGGTACGCCGCTTTCTGTGAGCTTTTCTTTGAGCGCTTGCATAAGCTGTGACCCGATTCCCCTGCTTTGGATCTCAGGCAGCAGGTCGATGTGCAGGTGCGCAGGATATTCTTTTGCAAACGGGGCTTGCAGCTTAAACGAACCGCGTGCGTTTAGGGCGCGGAACAGCCCGAGCTTCCTGATCTCTTTGAGCTCCCTTTCGGCAAACGCCGCGCGGTAGCGCGCAAGATCGGGCGCGCAAAGGATATACCCCCTGGCGCAGTCTGTTTCATCCGCTGCGACAAAGCAGAAATCCCGTTCGGTGCGCGTGTAGCAGCGGTTGTATAGCAGCAGTGTATTCTCCTGCTCGCGTGTGTTCTTGCGCCGGGCAGGGGCTGCGGTCATAAGGCAGATGTGCTCGACGGCAGGGATGTCCGTTTCACAAAGCGGACGGATGCGGATCTGCATAAGCGCGCTCCTCTCTCCGTTTTCTGCATTGTAGCACAAATGGCATCTGCCCGCAAGGCGCTCCGCACAGACGGTCTTACACTTTTGATAAAGGAGTCTTTATGAAAACAAGGTGGTACAAGGACGCGGTGGTCTATCAGATCTATCCGCGCAGCTTTACGGATTCCGACGGCGACGGCATCGGCGATCTGCCCGGCATCCTGCAAAAGGTCGATTACTTAAAAGAACTCGGCGTGGATGCCGTTTGGCTTTCGCCCTGCTATAAGTCTCCAAATGACGATAACGGGTATGACATCAGCGATTACCGCGACATCATGGATGAATTCGGCACCATGCAGGATTTTGAACGGATGCTTGAGGCGTTCCACAGCCGCGGCATCCGTGTGCTGATGGATCTGGTTGTCAACCACACCTCGGATGAACACCCGTGGTTCCGGGAGAGCCGAAAGAATAAAGCGAACCCGTACCGCGACTACTATATTTGGCGCGACGGCACTGGTCCCGATAAAAAAGACCCGCCCAACCGCTGGCGCGCCTGTTTCGGCGGGTCGGCGTGGGAATACGACGAGACGACCGGACAGTTCTATCTGCACCTGTTCAGCAAAAAGCAGCCCGACCTGAATTGGGACAACCCGAAGGTGCGCGCCGAAGTGGCGGACATCTGCAACTTTTGGCTGCAAAAGGGTGTGGACGGCTTTCGCTGCGATGTGATCACCTATATTTCCAAGCCTGACGACCTATATCATGCCGCGCAAAAGGATGTCGTGGTCGGCCCGCACTGGAAAGCCTATATACACGAGCTGTCCGAGCGCGCCTTTGCCCGCTTTGATACCCTGATCGTCGGCGAGGCGGCGGGGATCGATTTTCGGCGTGCATGCGAGATCACGCGCGAAGACGCAGGGCTTTTGGACATGCTGTTCCATTTTGAGCACACAGATGTGCGCACCATGTTCGCACGCGACCAAAGGTCCATGCCCCTTCGCCGCTTCAAGGAGGTCCTGTTCCGTTGGCAGACGCTGCCGAAAAACTGCTGGGGCGCACTGTACTATGAGAATCACGATCAGCCCCGCAGTATGCCGCGCTTTGCGCCTGCCGGCGAGCACCGTGCCGCTGCGGCAAAAAGCCTTGCGGTTTCGCTGCTGTTTCAAAAGGGTACGCCGTTTCTGTATCAAGGACAGGAGCTTGGCATGACCAACTGCGTGTTTTCAAAGGCGGATTACCGAGATATCCAATCGGTCAATCAGCTTGCCGACGCATGCCGTAAGCCCTTCGGCAGAATCGTCGAGCATTTTGCCGAACGGTATTTACAGCGATACGCCCGCGATCATGCCCGCACGCCGATGCAGTGGAGCGACGCGCCGAACGCCGGCTTCACAAGCGGCACGCCGTGGATGAAGGTCAATGAAAATTACAAGCAGATCAACGCAGCCGACCAGCAAAAAGATCCGCGATCCGTTTTTCATTTTTATAAAACGGCAATTTCCCTGCGCAAGGCATATGCCGACATCGTGCGCGACGGAGAAGTCCTTCCGATCGGCAAAAAAGATAAGAATGTATTTGCGTTTGCACGCAGGCTCGGCAGAGAGCAGCTGCTCGTCGTATGCAGCCTTTCCCCGAAAGCGGTGCGCTTTTCCGTACCCGCGGAATTCCGGACAGGCAGTGAACAGCTGCTGCTGTGCAACGCCGAGACGCCGCCCGCGCTCGGTGCGGACTTACAGCTCGCGCCCTGCACCTGCGCGGTGTGGCTTATAGAGTCCTAATTTACAATTTCCGTCCAAGCTTCGATACAAAAGCCGTCCTCTGTTCGGAGGGCGGCTTTTATCCGGTCAGGCGTTTGCGCATTTCGAGCAGGATGCCGCGCTCGCGCCGCGAGACCTGCACCTGCGAAAGCCCCAGAGCTTCGGCGGTCTTGACCTGCGTTAATCCTTGAAAATAGCGTAATTCAATGAGTTTCCGATCCGCTTCAGGCAGTGTTTCAAGCACCTCGCGCAGCGCCAGCGCGTTTTGGATTTCATCCTCGCCCGATTCCACAGGGATATCCAGCTGGCGCTCGCCGTCCTCATCCGCCGCCGTTAAGGAAACGGTCGGCTGCGCGAGCCCTAAAAGCTCGGTCATTTCATATTCCGAAACGCCCATTTTTTCGGCGAGCTCGCAAAGACGCGGCTCGCGCCCGAGCGATGCCGTCATCTCTTCCCGCACGTGCGCGGCGGTGCGGGCGCGTTCTTTTAAGGCACGGCTGATCTTCACACTGCCGCCGTCACGGAACAGGCGTTTGATCTCGCCTAAGATCGCCGGGACGGCATAGGTCGAAAACGCAAAGCCCAATTCCGCACGAAAGCCGTCCGCCGCCTTGACAAGGCCCAGACAGCCCGCCGAAAACAGATCGTCATATTCGATGCCCTTCCCGCGGAAGCGGTTGGCGCAGGCATGCACGAGTCCTAAATTTTCGGCGATCAGGCGGTCACGGTTCAAGGCTTGCCTCTCTGCCGTGCAGCAGCTTCACGAGTGTTACAGTCGTGCCTTTTCCAACGGCGGAGCGCACGCGCACCTTATCGCAAAAGCTCTCCATGACGGAAAAGCCCAACCCCGAGCGGTCGCCGCCGCGCGTCGTGAACAGCGGTTCGCGCGCCTTTTTCACGTCTGCGATACCGCAGCCGCGGTCACGGATGCGGATCTCCATGCGGCCGCGTTCAAACAGGCGCACCTGTATGTAGATTTTCCCAACCTCGTTCGGGTACGCGTGCACGATGCAGTTTGTCACCGCCTCGCTGACCGCCGTTTTGATGTCGTTGACCTCTTCGAGCGTCGGATCAAGCGCAGCGGCGAAGGCGGCGACCGCCACACGCGCGTAGGCCTCATTGACAGAACGGCTCTCGATCTGCAGCCGCATCTCATTGATGGGTCTCATGCTTTTCTGCCTCCTTTTTGTCTGCGCGGGAAAGCGCGGCGATCCGGTCGAGCCCCGCCAGGCGCATCACTTTATAGGCGTGCGCGGAAAGATTGCGGATCTCCAGCGTGCAGGAAAACTGTACGAGCAGCTTATAGCGCCCCATGACAAGCCCAATACCGGAGCTGTCCATGAATGTGACACCGCCGAAATCCAAAATGGTGTGCGCCGGGTGAAAACCAACGGCAAATTCGTCGATCTTTTCGCGTGCGGCGGGCGCGTTGTGGTGGTCAAGCTCGCCGTCGAGATAGACTGTCATGACCTGCCCGTCCGTCTCAATGCGTGTGTGCATATCGATTCCTCCTTTTCGGGATCGGCTTGTATTGTAGCAAGCAAGCGGTAAAAAATTTGTCGCAATGCGGTAGCAAAAGTGTTCGGGAAAACAGAAAAAGGCGCCCCGACCGAATTGGTCGGGGCGCCCTGCCGTTTATATGCTGTATTCTGTTCTATTCGATATAGGCTTGCAGCGTATCAAGCAGTGCCGCGTCGGCTGCAACATCGGCACGCACACCGTCGGGCAGGTATTCCTCCGAAAGTACGCGGCCGCGGCGGCGCACCTCGGCGAGCACGCCGACCTTATCGAAAGGCAGACGCAGTACGGCGTGCGCGCTTCTTTGCTGCAAGCGCTGTTCCACTGCCTGCAAAAGGCGGTCAAGCCCCTCGCCCGTGCGCGCACTGATGCAGACGGTATCGCGGCTTGGTACGGGCAGGAAATTCGGATGCGGCGTATCGCACTTGTTGAGGACATGCAGCACGGGCGTCCCGGCACAGCCGAGTTCATGAAGCAGCTTTGCCGTTACCTCGACGTGCTCTTCCACTGCCGCGTCGGACACGTCACAGACATTGAGAATGAGATCTGCATCCGCCGCTTCCTCCAAGGTTGAGTGGAACGCCTCCACAAGCTTGTGCGGCAGGCGGCGCACAAGACCTACGGTATCTATAAGCAGCACCGAAAGCCCGCTTGGCAGCGTCAGGCGGCGGGCGGTCGGGTCGAGCGTGGCAAAAAGCTTGTCCTCGGCGAGCACACCCGCATTCGTTAGTGCGTTCATCAAGGTCGATTTGCCCGCGTTCGTGTAGCCCATGAGCACCACGGTCTGCACGCCGTCCTTTTTGCGGCGGGTACGGTAGGCGCTGCGGCGCTTTTCGATCTGTAAAAGCTGCGCGCGCAAACTCTGGATGCGGCGGTGGATATGGCGGCGGTCACTTTCGAGCTTGCTTTCGCCCGGGCCGCGCGTGCCGATGCCGCCGCCGAGTCTCGAAAGGCTCTTCCCCTGCCCCGCAAGGCGCGGCAGGCGGTATTGCAGCTGCGCGAGCTCCACCTGGATCTTGCCCTCGCGGCTGCGTGCATGCTGCGCGAAAATATCCAGAATCAGCGTCGTGCGGTCGATCACACGCGTTTTTGTCTCTCTTTCAAGATTCCTTTGCTGTGCCGGCGACAGCTCGCCGTCGGCAATGAGCAGTTCCACTTCGTTGTCCGCACAAAAGGTACAGATCTCCCCGAGCTTTCCGCTGCCGATATACGTGGCGGGGCTCGGGGCTTCGAGCTTTTGCGAAACAACGCCCACGACTTCGGCACCGGCGGTTTTGGCGAGCGCTTCCAGTTCCGTAAGCGACGTTTCGCAATCGTATTCGCCCGTGTCCACGCCGACGAGCAGCGTGCGTTCGGGAGCATTTTCAAGTGTATGCAGCACCATAAGGACCCTCTTGCATTCGATGCGGAAAGCCCGCGTCCCATGCAGAGCGCGGGCTTTCCGTATGTTGTATTTTAATCGATAAATTTGCCGTAGTGCTTCGGCTCGGCCAGCGGCGGTGCAAAGCGGATAAGAATCTGCGCCGCTTTAGAAAGGATCGGGTTTTTGATGACGTCGCCGAGGTTGACGACCAGCGTATCGCAGATCTTGTAGACAGACGGCGTAGACGACGGGGTCATGGTCACGCGGTCGCGGCGCTTAAACAGGAAATTGAGGTCGCGTTTGCCGATCGTCTCGATCGGCCGGATGGACAGCTTCAGATTGAAGTCGTCGAGCCACTCGGCATTCGCACAGACCTTGAATTTAACGTGCCCGAGCGTCAGGGTGCCGTAGCGATAATGTCCGTCCATGCCGCAGGCGACGGTGTTGCGCTCGTCGCCCTCGCTCCAGCTGAAGCTGCACTCGTGCTCCTTAAAACGGAAAGAAACGCGGTCAATGTTGCCGGCGCGGTCGGACATCATAAAGGTCACGGCAAGCGGCAGAACGCTCATGGGGAAGCCGATGAGGTTCAGCAATATCTTGCGGCGCATTTTGATCGTCCTGCCCTCGATCTTCGGCTCAAGCGGCGAATGCGGCGAAACGGCAGGGCGGGTGAACAGGGTGCTTTCGGGCTTGGGCGGCTCTTTCGCCGCATTTTCATTGATGAACGCCGCAGGGAAAAATTTCCAGATCGTCTCGCGTGCCTGCGGTTCGCTGGGAACCGCTGCGGTGGTGATGATGCTTGCGTCGTAATCGGGCAGATTGATCGCAAATTGCGAGAACATACCGTCCGCACGATAGGAGTTCGGGACGCAGCCGTTCATCCAAAAGCAGTAGCCGTAGCCGGCGTTGCTGTCCGCATCTTCCCCGGGCTGGTGAACGTCGCCGAGCTGGTTGACGGTCGCTTCTTTCACCCATGCCTCCGGGATGACCTGCCGCCCGCGGTATTTGCCGCCGTGCAAGTAGCAATCCGCGAATTTTGCAAGATCCTCGGTCGTGATATATAAGCCCCAGCCGCCGGCTTCAACCCCGTTTCGGTCGGTCTCCCAAAACGGGATATCAATACCCAGAGGTTCAAACAGGCGCGGGGTGAGATAGTCGATCACACTCATCCCCGTGACGCGGTGCAAAATCGCGCAGAGCATATAAATGTTTTCATTAACATATAAGAAATCCGTACCCGGTTCAAACACCCACGGAGAATTGATAAAATCAGCGATCCAGTCGATCTTGCCCTTGTCCGCCATCAAGTCGGTCTGCTTGCCCGAGGTCATGGTCAGCAGGGTGCGCACCGTCAGCTTATCAAAATAGGGGTGCGGCGTTTTCGGCGGGTAATCCGGGAAAAAGTCCAAAACCTTGTCCGTAAGCTGCACAAGCCCTTCGCTGACGGCAAAGCCCACCGCCGTAGCGGTGAAGCTCTTGCTGACGGAGTACATGGTATGCTTGGTATGCGCGTCATACGGCTCATTATACCATTCGACCGCAACTTTACCATGGCGCAGCACCATCAGGCTGTGGAACTCCAGCTGCTCGCGCTGTATGTAATCCACAAACTGCTCGGCAACATCGGCATAGACGCCCACCTCTTCGGGGGCAGCGGCACGCGGGAGATCGGTTTTCGCAGTATTCATATGGTTGTGCGCCCTTTCTTTTTCCTTTGTCGGAATTGATGATATATTTTAGCATATTTTCGCAAAAATCGCAACACTTCACACAAAAAAAGGCAGGCAAAGCGCCTGCCTTTGGAAAAAATGGACGAAATCGCGATACCATGACGCGGAATCAGTCGACCTTGACCGTCCAGCCGAATTTGTCAGGGCGTTTGCCCCACTGGATGCCCGTCAGCTCGTCATACAGCTTCTGGGAAAGCTCGCCGATCTCGCCGTGATTGATCTCCATGACCTTGTCGCCGACGCGCAGCTCGCCGATGGGCGAAATGACCGCCGCCGTGCCGCTGCCGAACGCTTCAAGCAGTCTGCCCTCGTCATAGGCCTTGACAAGCTCATCCACGGAAATACGGCGTTCGGAGACGTTGTAGCCCCAATCCTTTAAAATGTCCACGCACGACATGCGCGTGATACCGCTCAAGATACTGCCCGTCTCCAGAGAAGGCGTGACGACCTCGCCGTCGAGCACGAAAAACACGTTCATCGTGCCGACTTCTTCCACATATTTGCGCTCCACACCGTCGAGCCAAAGCACCTGTGTATAGCCGAGCTTTTCAGCGATATCCTGCGCTTTTAAGGAGGTGGCATAGTTGCCGCCGGTCTTTGTAAAGCCGACGCCGCCTTTGACCGCGCGCACAAATTGATCTTCCACATAGATCTTCACGGGATTAAGCCCTTCAGGGTAATAGGCGCCGACGGGGGAAAGGATGATCGAAAAGATCAGGTGGTGCGCCGGGTGCACGCCGACGTGCGCATCTGTGGCGAAAATGAACGGGCGGATATAAAGCGAGGTGCCCTCGGCGTGGGGGATCCAATCTTCATCCACGCGCACAAGCGTCTTGATCGCTTCCACCGCGAACGCTTCGTCGATCTGAGGGATGCACAGGCGGTCGTTCGAGCGATTCAGCCGCTCCATGTTCTTGTCGGGGCGGAACAGCAGGATCTCGCCGTTCGGGCTGCGGTATGCCTTTAAGCCCTCAAAGACCTCCTGCGCATAGTGCAGCACCATTGCAGCGGGATCAAGCTCGAACGGCGCATACGGCACGATGCGCGGGTCATGCCAGCCCTCGCCCTCGTCATAGTTCATAATGAACATATGATCGGTATAGTAATTGCCGAAGCCGAGCGCGTTTTCATCGGGCTTTTTTTTCGGCGTTTTGGTACGTTCGATTTTGATTTCCATTTGAAAACATCTCCAATATTTTTCGATAAGCCCTGCGTTTAGGCCTTATCAAATTTATAATTCGGAACAAGCTCTTTTAAGAACTTGCGGGAATCCTCCGGTAACAGGTCGCGGATCTGCTTGATATGCTGCATTAAGCTGTCTTCGTCGAAATCGTAGGGTGCCGTGACAAAAATCTTGTCGTTTTCCGTTTTGTGCATGCCCTCGCGCTCTGACGGCAATATCAGCTCTTCATACAGCTTTTCTCCTGGACGAAGCCCCGTAAACTGGATGTCGATATCCACATACGGCTCGTAGCCCGACAGCTTGATGAGCTTTTCGGCGAGCGAGACGATCTTGACGGGCTCGCCCATATCGAGCACAAAGATCTCGCCGCCTTTTGCAAGACCGCCCGCCTGCACAACAAGCTGCGCGGCTTCGGGGATGGTCATAAAGTACCTCGTAATATCGGGGTGTGTGACCGTCAGCGGCCCGCCGTGCTCAAGCTGTTCTTTGAACAGCGGGATCACGCTGCCGTTCGAGCCGAGCACGTTGCCGAAACGCACAGCGGCAAACTTGGTCTTGGAAATTTTGGAGAAGTGCTGCACCACCAGCTCGCAGCAGCGCTTGGTCGCGCCCATGACATTGGTGGGATTGACCGCCTTGTCGGTGGAAAGCAACACAAAATTACGAACGCCGAATTCGTCGGCGACCTTTGCGGTATTATAAGTGCCGAGGATATTGTTTTTGATCGCCTCAAAGGGGCTGTCCTCCATAAGCGGCACATGCTTGTGCGCCGCAGCGTGGAACACGCTGGAGGGATGGAACTCCTCAAACACCTCGCGCAGCCGCTGCTCCTCGCGCACCGAGCCGATGCGGATCTCGATCTGCGGCGTACCGAAATATTGCAGGTCTAAAGAATTCTTCAAAGAATAGGCGTTGTTTTCGTAAATATCAAAAATGACGATCTTGCTCGGGTTGTAGCGCGCGATCTGGCGGCAAAGCTCCGAGCCGATGGACCCGCCGCCGCCCGTCACGAGCACGACCTCGTCCGTCAGATAGCGGCAGACATCGTGGTTCAGCTCGACGGGAGGCCGGGAAAGCAGGTCGAGGATGTCCACCTGCCGCGCTTCTTTGAGCGCCGACTTCTTGCCCGTACCGACTTCGGTATGATCCGCAGCCATTTTGACGATACAGCCCGTCTCCACCATCTTTTCCAAAAGCTCACGCTTGCGCGTGTCGTCGATCTCCGTGATGCAGAAATAGATCTGGTCGATATGATATTTTTTGACCGCCGCTTCCACACTGTCGCAGCTGCCGACGACCGGCGTGCGCAGAATGGACTGCCCGATCTTTTTCGGATCATCGTCCAGAATCGCCACAGGGAAGCCCAGACGGTAGCCTGTCATTTGCAGTTCCGAGATCAGCGCGCTGCCGACGTGCCCCGCACCGACGACCAGGATCTTCTTTTCGGCGGACTTGGCGTTTTTGTCCTTTTTGTTTTGATAGCGGCGGCTTTCCGTCGAAAACATATAGAACAGCCGATACGTCATGCGGGCGATAAGCCCGAAGGCAACGAAAAAGATAGCAACATCCATATACACCGAAAACGGCAGGACATTGAAATACAACTGGTCTTTCGTAAGGTACCCGAGCGCCATGAGCTCCCGGCAGATCTTCATGCCGACATAATCGCAGACAAATACGCATCCCGTTGCGCAAATCCCGGAAAGCCCGAAGCGCACCATGTCGTAAAGCCCGGCGTATTTCCAAAGCGTGCTGTAAGTGCGGAACACAAAATTAAAGCCGATATAAAAGAGTGTTACATACGGGATGCGCAGGCAAAGCCGAGTCGCCAGCTCCATATCCATGCGGAAGTTCCAGTGCAGGAACACCATCAGAAAATACAACAGATTGGCACACAGAAAATCCAGCGCCAACTGTGCGACCAGTTTTTTTCCTACCTTTTTTTTCGGCTTCAACAAAGACTTTGCAGCCAAAACATTTCCCCCTGCTTTTCATTTAAAACGACCGATCCTGCCGTCTCAAACGACTTTGATATTTTCGTACAGAAGCATCGAAAATGCATTTTCTATAAGTTTACTCTTTTCTTAAACGGTTGTCAACAAATCGTCGGAAAGAAAAGCGCAAAAGTCCTGAAAATCCGCGTTTTCCGGTTGAAAGCGTCATAAAAAAATGGTAAACTATATCAATTAGAATTGTGAAAGCAATCGGAAAGGAGCGTCCGCATGAGCCGAAAGCTATGGAAACTCGCGCAAAGCGACAAGGAAGCGGCGGCAACGCTTGCGGAAAGCTGCGAGATCGACCCGTTTTTGTCACTGCTGCTTTATTCGCGCGGTTTTTCGGACGACGAGCAGATCTATGACTTTCTGCACCCGGACGCGATGCTTTCCGACCCATTTGAGCTGATCGATATGGAAGCTGCCGCCGAACGCGTGGAACAGGCGATTGAGGGATTCGAAAAGATCGCGGTGTTCGGCGACTACGATGCGGACGGTGTGACCGCTGCGGCGCTTTTGTACCTGTATCTGCGCGAGCGCGGTGCGAACGTGGTCTGCATCCTGCCCGATCGCATACGCGACGGCTACGGGCTCTCCCCCGAGGCGGTCGAGCGGCTTTTTGACAGTGGCGTGCGGCTGATTGTAACGGTAGACAACGGCATTGCTGCGCTCGACGCGGCGGCGCGTGCGAAAGAGCTCGGTATAGATCTGGTCGTCACCGACCACCACCGTCCGGGCGAAGTGCTGCCCGACGCCGTTGCCGTGGTAGATCCGCATCGTACGGACTGCCCTTCGGAATTCAAGGACAACGCGGGCGTAGGCGTTGCTTTTAAACTTGCCGCCGCCATCGAAGGCGACCCGGAAAGCGTGCTGGGGCAATACGCCGACCTGATCGCGCTGGGTACCCTTGCGGACGTTGTGCCTTTGCGCGGAGAAAACCGTGCGCTCGTATGCGCGGGGCTCGGGAAGCTCAACCGTGCGCCGCGTGTCGGTCTTGCCGCGTTAATGGCGGCGGCAGGCTGTGCGGGGAGGTACATGCACGCCTCTTCTGTCGTGTACACCCTCGCGCCGCGCATCAATGCCGCCGGGCGTATGGGTTCCGCCGAGCCCGCACTGCAGCTGCTGCTTTGTGATGATGCCGCAGAAGCGGACGCGCTCGCCCAGCGGATCGATGCGTGCAACCGCGAACGCCAAGCGGTGGAGGCAAAAGTTTGCGCCGAGGCGATTGAGCAGATCGAGGCGGATCCGGGCATCCAATACGCAAGCGTGCTCGTCGTCGCCGGCGAGGGCTGGCACCCCGGTGTGGTGGGCATCGTCGCGGCGCGGCTCGTCACGCGCTACGGCAAGCCCGCCGTTGTCATTTCCTTAGACGGCAAAACGGGCAAAGGCTCGTGCCGCAGCATCGAAGGGTTTTCGATCTATGACGCCCTGGACAGTGCCCGCCACACGCTCACGCATTTCGGCGGGCATTCCGGCGCCGCCGGGATAGGCATACGCGCCGAGGACATACCCGCCCTGCGCGCGGCTCTGGACGAATATGCAAAATCCACACATCTGCCGTTTCCGACGCTCACACTCGACTGCAAGCTCAACCCGGCTTACATCGGGCTGCCGCTTTTAGACGCACTGGAGGCGCTCGAACCCTGCGGCAGCGGCAATCCTGCGCCGCTGTTCGGGCTGTACGGCATGACGCTTACCGCAGCAAAGCCCGTCGGAGAAGGAAAGCACCTGCGTCTGACGTTTGAAAAAGGGCACACGGAGCTTAAAGCCATGCTGTTTTCTGTCACGCTCGCACAGTTCCCCTATCAGCCGGGTGACCTTTTGGATCTTGCCGTGCAGATCGAGCGCAACACCTTTCGCGGGGAGACGAGCGCTTCGGTGCGCATCCGCGACCTGCGGTTTTCGCACCCGGATGAGGAAAACTATTTGAAAAGCCTGCGGCTTTACGAGCGCTACCGCTTCGGTGACCGTATGACCGATCAGGAGCGCGCTTATTTGAAGCCGTCAAGGGAATTTTTATTGGACGTCTACCAATTCGTGCGCGACCACAGCCCCTGGACGTTTGACGTCGAGGTGTTCTGCAAGCGCAGCGGCTGCCCGGAACGCTTTGCGGCGCGCGTGCGCGTTGCCTTTGACGTGCTGTGCGAATTGAAGCTTTTCGAAAAGCAAGGCGAAGCTTACACCTGTGTGCATGCCAAGGCGGATCTTGCCGCTTCGGAAATACTCAAAGCCCTGTCTTAGCCAAAAGGAGCGTGAAAGCATGGCGGAACAAAAACGGAACGAAAACGAAAAAGAACTGACCCCGCGCGAACAGTATGCACAGCTGAGAGAACGCCTGCGGGATGACACATCGTTTTCAGCGGAAGAGATCGCCGAGATCGACAAAGCATACGCGCTCGCCGAAGAGATGCACAGCGCGCAGCTGCGCTTTTCCGGGCAGCCGTATATCATTCATCCGATCGCCGTGGCGAACATCCTTGTGGACCTCGGTATGGACGCGCCCTCCATTGAGGCGGCGCTGCTGCACGACACGGTAGAGGATACGGACGTCACGCTTGAGCAGCTTCGCGCACAGTTCGGCGACGAGGTTGCCGAGCTCGTGGACGGTGTGACCAAGCTCGGCAAGGTGCCGCTTGCCACCAAAGAGGAATTTCAGGCGGAGAATATCCGCAAAATGCTGCTGGCGATGTATAAGGACATCCGCGTTATCATCATCAAGCTCGCGGACCGTCTGCACAATATGCGCACGCTCGATTTTATGGCGCCGCAGAAGCGCCGCGACATCGCACTCGAGACGCTTGAGATCTATGCGCCCATTGCGCACCGGCTCGGTATCCGCCCTGCCAAGGAGGAGCTTGAGGATCTGGCGATCCGCTTTCTCGATCCCATCGCCTATGCCGATATTGAAAAATCGCTTGACGCCCTGCGCCGCGAGCGGTTAGGCTTTTTGGAAGAAACAAAGGAAAAGGTACGCGAGCGCATTGCCTCGGTCGTCCATGACCCGACGATCGACGGGCGCGTAAAAAGCGTGCACGGCATATACCGCAAAATGTATATGCAGAACAAAAACTTCGACCAGATCTATGACATCTTTGCCATCCGCATCATCGTAGATACGGTCATCGACTGCTACAACTGTTTGGGCGTTATCCACGACATGTTCCGCCCCATGCCCGGACGGTTCAAGGACTATATCGCGAACCCCAAGCCGAATATGTACCAGTCCCTGCACACGACCGTGCTCGGCAAGGACGGCGTGCCGTTCGAAGTGCAGATCCGCACCTGGGAAATGCACCGCACCGCCGAATACGGTATCGCAGCGCACTGGAAATATAAACTTGGGATGAAGGGCGGCAAAACCAGCCTTGATCAGCGGCTTGCATGGATCCGCCAGATGCTGGAGGATCAGAAGGAATCCGGCGACGTGCAGGAGATCGTGCGCGCCATCAAAAGCGACCTTGTGCCCGAGGATGTGTTCGTTTTCACCCCGCGCGGCGACGTGATCACCCTGCCCAGCGGCGCAACGGCGATCGACTTCGCTTATGCCATCCACACCGCCGTCGGCAACAAGATGGTCGGCGCGAAGGTGGACGGGCGCATTGTCCCCATCGACTATCAGGTCAAGACCGGCGAGATCGTGGAGGTGCTCACCTCCTCCCAGCCGGGCAAAGGCCCTTCGCGCGACTGGCTGAACATCGTCAAAACCAGCTCCGCGCGAAACAAGATCCGTTCGTGGTTCAAAAACGAGAAGCGTGACGAAAACATTGCCGAGGGCAAGGCCGAGATCGAGCGCGAATTCCGCCGCAACTTTATCCGCCTTTCCGATGAAGATTACGAAAAATTCATCCATAATCTTGCGGCGCGCCAGCGGTTCGACAATCCGGATGATTTTTATGCCGCGATCGGCTTCGGCGGCATTTCCGTACAGCGGCTGATGCCCTATATCAAAGAGGAATACAACAAAAACTACCGCCCGCACGAGGAGCAGGCGCCGTCATCCGCCGTGCGCGAGCCGAAACGCAGCAGCAAGGATGGCGTGACCGTGGAGGGCGTGGACAACGTGCTCATCAAATTTTCGCGCTGCTGCAATCCGCTGCCCGGCGACGACATCATCGGGTTTATCACACGCGGGCACGGCATTTCCGTCCACAAACGCGACTGCCCCAACGTCCCGCACGACATTGCCGCGAGCCCTGAGCCCGAGCGCTGGGTCCGGGTGACATGGAACCGGGACGTCAAAAAGGAATTCCAGGCGTCGCTGCAAATCACGGCGCTTTCACGCATCGGCCTGATGGCAGACGTTTCGCTGCAGCTTGCGAACATGCGCGTGAACATCAATGAGATTTTCTCACGTGATGCAAAAGACGGCCGAAGCACCATTTATATGACCGTGACGGTCAGCAACGTGGAGCATTTGAAAAACGTGATCGCCCGCATTGAAAAGGTGGACGGCGTTTTGAGCGTGGAAAGGTAAGGTATATGAAAGCAGTCATTCAACGGGTAAGATCGGCGCGCGTCGAGGTGGACGGCGCGTGTGTCGGCGAGATCGGGCAAGGGCTTTTGGTGCTTGTCGGCGTGGAACACGGCGACACCGAAGAAGAGGCGCAGCTGCTGGCGCGCAAGACTGCGGCACTGCGCATCTTTACGGACGCGCAGGATAAAATGAACCTGTCCGTAACGGACATCGGCGGGTCGGTGCTTGCCGTATCACAGTTCACGCTGTGCGCGGACGTCAAAAAGGGCAACCGCCCCTCCTTTATCGGCGCGGCGCCGCCCGAGACGGCAAACCCGCTGTACGAAGCGTACTGTGCAGCACTGCTTGAAAACGGCGTGCAGCGTGTGGAAAAGGGCGTTTTCGGCGCACACATGGATGTCACGCTCTTAAACGACGGGCCCGTGACGATACTCTATGACACAGCGATCTGGAAAGGAAGCGCAGTATGACGGCAACGGTGGAACGCATGGTGCTCGGCCCCGTACAGGCGAACACCTATATTTTGACGGACAACGAAACGAATCAGACAGCAGTCATCGACGCGGGCGACTGCCCGAAAGCCTTGCTTGACGCGCTGAAGCCGCACGATGTGCGGTATATCCTGCTTACGCACGGGCACTACGACCATATTTTGGGTGTGCCTGCGCTGAAAGCTGCATTTCCGAATGCGCAGGTCTGTATCCATGTTTTGGACGCGGACTGTCTGCGGGATCCGCAGAAAAGCCTTGCCGCAACAGCGGAGATCCGGGAAATGCCCATAACGCCCGACCGTCTTTTGGAAGAGGGCGATGAAATAGCGCTCGGCAAAACCCGGCTTTGCGTCCTGCATACGCCCGGGCACACCAAGGGCGGCGTATGCTTTGCGGATTACGAAAACCGTCTGCTGTTCACCGGTGATACGCTGTTTTGCCTGACGGCGGGACGCACGGATTTCCCGGGCGGTTCCTATGAAGAACTGCTTGACTCACTTTTACGGCTGCGCGGACTTGACGGCGACTTTACGGTGTATCCCGGGCACAACCGCGCTACGACGCTGGATGCCGAACGGCGGCGCAATCGGTATATGCGGAGGTTGGACGTATGATCCTTGAGATCCGCGACCACCCCTATCAATATGAAACGGAAAAGCTGCTGCGCGTCTTTTTCCCGAACGAAAAGCTGCGCATTGTGCACGGCGAGGCCGCAGACTGCGGCGAACAGGCGGTGGTGACGACGGCCGCAACGGATACGCAGGTTTTCGTGCGTTTCACGGACAAAAACGGTGTGCTCGAGGAAAGCGCCGCGCGTGGGGATGACGGCGAGCTCGCGATGGCAACGCTGCTGTTCCGCGTTTTGCAGTCGCGCACCGGCTACACGCCGAAATGGGGGCTTTTGACCGGCGTGCGCCCGTCCAAGCTTTTTCTCACGCTGGAACGCGAGCGGGGTACGGATGGTGCAAAACGGTATTTTACCGAAACGCTGCTTGTCTCGCCTGAAAAAACAGAGCTCGCATCTTCCGTCGGCGCGCGCGAACAGGCGGTCCTCTCGCTTTCGCGCCCGGAATCGTGCAGTTTGTATGTCTCCATCCCCTTCTGCCCCACAAGGTGCAGCTACTGCTCCTTTGTCTCACAGGCGGTCAGCACCCCATCCGCACGGCGGCTCGTGCCCGAATATGTACGATTGCTTGCGCGGGAGATCAAAGAAACGGGGCAGATCGCAAAGGATCTCGGCCTGCGGCTCGAAAGCGTATACTTTGGCGGCGGCACGCCGACCACGCTTTCCGCAGAACAGCTTGAGACTCTGCTTTCAGCGGTGCGCAAGGCGTTCGACCTGTCGCACCTGCGGGAATACACCGTGGAGGCGGGACGCCCCGACACCGTGACGCCCGAAAAGCTGCAAACCCTTCGCGCGGGCGGTGTGACGCGCGTGAGCATCAATCCGCAGACCTTCAATGACGAGATCTTGCGCACCATCAGGCGGCAGCATACCGCCGAAATGACCGATCGGGCTTTTTTTGCGGCGCGCGCGGCGGGCTTTGCGGACATCAATATGGACCTCATCGCAGGGCTTCCGAACGAGTCTGTCGCGTCCTTTTGCCGTTCCGTAGACCGCGCCGTAGCGCTCGCACCCGAAAACATTACGGTGCATACGCTCTCGCTCAAGCGGGCGTCCACGCTGACGGCGGACGGTACACAGTTTGATAAGGAAAGCGCACAGGCGGCAGATGAGATGCTGCATTACGCCGCCTCGGCTTTAGGGGCTGCGGGCTTCAACCCGTATTACATGTACCGCCAGTCAAAAACGCTCGGGAATCTCGAAAACACGGGCTACACGACTGCGGGGCACGAGTGCCTTTACAACATTTTTATGATGGAGGAGTGCCACACGGTGCTCGCCGCGGGCGCGGGCGCCGTCACCAAACTGAAAGCGCCGCACGGCGCGGATATTTCGCGCATATTTAACTACAAATATCCTTATGAATATATTGCGGGCTTTGCCGAACTTATGGAACGCAAGCGCGCCATTCCCGCATTTTACGAAGCACACGGCATCTAAAAGCCGGCGTCCAAGGACAGTGATTTTTTGCCGAACCTCCCCAACACACTCGAAGCGATCAACCGAAAGGCGCGTTCGGCGCCGCTCGATTTCATCCGCCAAAGCGAAGCGCGCTTTGACGGCGTATTAGACCGTGCCGTTGAACGGATCGTCGCCGAGCGCGGGCGCGAGATCGTCATGCTTGCGGGACCTTCAAGCTCCGGCAAGACCACGACGGCCAAAAAACTTGCCGAGCGTTTGCAGGCGCTCGGGATCGAAACGCATGTGCTCTCTTTAGATGATTTTTATCTAAACCGCGAGCAGATTCCCGGTTTTTCGGAGGGCGCGCCCGATTTTGAAACCGTGCACGCGCTGGATCTGCCGCTGCTGCAGGATACGCTTTGCGACCTGCTGGCGGGGCGGGAAGTGCTGCTGCCCCTGTTTGATTTCACCGTAGGGAAGCGCAGCAACACCTCGCGCGCCGTAACGCTTGGCGAATGCGACGCCGTGATCGTGGAAGGGCTGCATGCGTTAAATCCGCTTGTGACCGCGCAGCTTCCGAAAAAAAACGTATTAAAGCTATATATCAGCGTTTCTTCCCGCATATACAATAAAAACGGGGAGGTCTTGCTGAACAAGAAAAGCCTGCGCTTTGTGCGGCGGCTTTTGCGCGATTACCGCTTCCGCGCAAGCTCTGCGGAGCACACCTTTTCCCTTTGGGAAAACGTGCTCTCCGGCGAACAGAAATACCTGTTCCCGTTCCGCTCGCAGGCGGATATGCGCATCGACTCCACACACCTGTACGCGCCGTGCGTGTTCCGTAATGAGGCGATCGAGCTGCTTAAAAACGCCGATCTGCGCGGGGATGACCGCAGGACTGCCGATACGCTTTCGGCGGCATTGCAGGCCTTTGTGCCGCTTTCCCCTTCGCTCGTGCCCGAAAACTCGCTGCTGCGCGAATTTTTAGGAGGCACGGGACTGCCGCCCCAAACGCGGGATTGACACGCCGCATTTTGCGTGCTATTCTTTTTATCAACCAAAAACTGTCAGGAAAGGGGCCTTGCACCTTGGCGCAGCAAAAACGGAAAAGCCAGTCGCTCTTGAACGGCGCCATTGTGCTCGCTGCCGCCACGATCATCGTAAAGGTCATCGGCATCCTTTACAAAGTACCGATCTCCAACATGATCGGCACCATCGGGCGCGCGTGCTTTGACTCCGCTTACAATCTATATATCCCGATTTATACCGTCTCTATGGCGGGGCTGCCCGTGGCTGTCTCGAAAATGGTCTCACAGCAGGTAGCGCTCGGGCGTTTTCGCGATGTGCGGCGCATCTATAAAGTCGCCGGGCGGCTTTTCTTGCTGACGGGCACCGTCGGTGTGGTGCTGATGCTTCTGCTTGCGTACCCGTATGCGGTGTTGTCCAAAAATATGGACGCGCTGCCCGCGATCATCGCCATTGCACCGTCCATTTTCTTCTGCTGTGTGATGTCTACCTACCGCGGCTACTATAACGGGCTGCGCAACATGACGCCCACCGCCATGTCTGAAATTTGGGAGGCGGTCGGCAAGGTCATCATCGGGCTTGTGTGCGCTTGGGCGACCATGCGCTACGGGCAGGCGCGCCTTGCCGCAGGGCTTCCCATATTCGGTCAGACTGCCGCGACCGAGGCTGAGGCGCTGAGCGTTCTGTACCCTTATGCCGCCGCAGCGGCAGCGTTAGGCGTAACGGGCGGAACGGTCGTCGGCATGCTTTACATGATGATCCGCCACCGCGTGCGCGGCGACGCGCTGACGCGCACAGAGCTGGTCAATTCCCCGAAACCCCTCGCCGGAACGGCGATCGCCAAGACGCTGATGGCGATCGCGATACCCGTAGTAGCGTCGTCGCTTGTGTTCAGCGTGACGAATCTCATTGACTCCATCACCGTACAGAACCGTCTGGATACGATGATCCTTGGTAACCTGGATTACATCCGCTCGGTCTACGGCGATCAGCTGCTCGCTGCGCAGGTGCTGGATGCGGATATTGCAAAATACCTGTACGGCGCATACACCATGTCGCTGGACTTTAAGAACCTGATCCCGTCGATCACGCTTTCCTTAGGTGTGAGCGCCATACCCGCACTGTCTGCCGCGTGGGCGGTCAAGGACAAAAAGGTGCTCAAAATCTCGGTCGAATCCGTGCTGCGCGTAACGCTGATGATCGCGTTCCCGGCGGGCATCGGTATGGCGGTGCTTGCAGAGCCGATCCTCAACATGATGTATGAAACCGGCAGATCCGCCGATGCGGTCTCTATCGCCGCACCCATTATGGCGGCATACGGCTACACCATTTTCTTAATGTGCCTGTCGCAGCCGACAACGAACATGCTGCAAGCCCTCGGCAAGACGGGTGTGCCGCTTCGCTCTTTAACGGTCGGCGCGGTCGCAAAGGTCATTGCAAACTACATTTTCATCGGCATCCCGCAGATCAACATCAACGGCGCGGTCATCGGCACCGTGATCTGCTACGCGATCATCGTAATCTACAACATCATCGCGCTGCTGCGCACCGCGCGGGTGCGCGTGAATTGGATGTCGGTTTTTGTAAAGCCCCTGTTTTCCGCCGTGCTCTGCGGCGTGGCGGCGTATACAAGCTACGGGCTGTTTTCCAACATTTTACCTGTGATGACGCGCGGCGGGCTTTCGATAACGAATATCATTGCTACGGCGATCGCCGTCGTATTTGCCGTGCTGGTTTACGCGATCGCTATGTTTTTGGTCGGCGGGATCGCCAAATCGGATGTAAAAATGCTGCCTAAGGGAGAAAAAATCGCGAAAACACTTGCCAAATATGGATTTTTAGAGTAAAATACAGAAAAGGATTTTGCAATGGAACAGACGTTTACAACCAAATCGAAATACAACATGCAGGATCTTTTGGAGATCATGCGTATTCTGCGCGGTGCGCACGGCTGTCCGTGGGATCGTGAGCAGACGCACGAATCCATCCGCAAAAACTTGATCGAAGAGACCTACGAGGCGATCGAAGCGATCAACAAGCACGACGACGTGCTGCTGTGCGAGGAGCTCGGCGACGTGCTCATGCAGGTCGTATTTCACGCCCAGATGGCTGCCGAGCGCAACGCATTCTCGTTTGACGACGTGGCGGACGGCATTTGCAAAAAGCTTATTGAGCGGCATCCGCATGTTTTCGGTGACGTACAGGTTGCCTCCTCCGGCGAGGTGCTGGAGAATTGGGAGCAGATCAAATCCGCAACCAAGCACCGTAAAACGGTCGCGGATAAAATGCAGGCGGTCCCGCGTGAGCTGCCCGCTTTGATGCGTGCTTACAAGATCCAGGAAAAGGCGGCAAAGGTCGGTTTTGACTGGGATGACCTCGACGGCGCGCTGCAAAAGCTGCCTGAGGAAACCGCAGAATTGCGTGCGGCATATGAAAAGAACGACCGCGAAAACGCGCTGGAAGAACTCGGCGACCTGTTGTTTTCGGCCGTCAATGCGGCGCGGTTTTTAAAGCTTGACCCTGAGGAAGCCCTCACTGCGGCGACGGACAAGTTCCAGAACCGTTTTTGCGAGGTGGAAAAGCTCGCCGAGGCGCGCGGTGTAGATATGCAGTCTGCATCGCTTGAAACGCTGGATGCGCTTTGGGACGAAGTCAAAAAACACGGTTCCGAATAGCTGTTCGCAGCTATGGAAGATAAATCTATCCAAAACGGAGGAAGACAAACATGAATAAGACAGAACTTATCGCGGCAGTTGCGGAGAAGGCCGGTCTGTCCAAGAAAGACGCGGACGCGGCGGTTTCGGCTGTGTTCGATGCAGTCACTGCAGAGCTTGCCAAGGGCGAAAAGGTCCAGCTCATCGGCTTCGGCACGTTTGAGGTTCGTGAACGCGCTGCAAAAACGGGTCGCAACCCGAGAACCGGCGAGACGATGACCATCCCGGCTTCCAAGGTTCCCGCTTTCAAGGCCGGCGCAGCTCTGAAGAACGCTGTTGCGAAATAAGTGCTTTTGCACACGCGGCAGAGGGAAGCGATTCCCTCTGCTTTTTCTTTTCGGCGATTCTGTAAACCTACAGGAGGGTTTGTTTTGCGACTGGATAAATATTTAAAAGTCTCACGCATCGTCAAGCGCCGTACCGTCGCCAACGAGATCTGCGACGCAGGGCGCGCCGAGGTCAACGGAAGAGCGGCGCGCGCTTCCTACGATGTAAAGGTCGGCGATATTATCGCGCTGAACCTCGGCGGCAGCGTCAAGCGTTACGAGGTGCTTGCCGTCAACGAATTTGCACCTAAGGACGCCGCTTCAGCCATGTATCGCGAGCTTTCATAAGACCGCAGGGGTATTTACCTTTCGGGCGATGCATGCTATACTGTTTATATCAGGCGAACCAAAGGAGCAAGCGGTATGAACTTCAAGCAAATCAACCAAAACGGGCTTTATGAGGGCTTTGCCCTGATCACAAAATCGGAGAAAAAAGTCACGGCCAAGGGCAAGGACTACCTTGACCTCATCCTATCCGACAGCGACGGCGAGATCTCCGCCAAATATTGGGACTACAACGAAGCTGCGCAGGGGCAGTTTCCTGCCGAGACGCTTGTAAAGGTTCGCGGCACGATCTCACAGTACAACGGCGCGGACCAGTTCCGTGTGGAGCGCATCCGCCGCGCGACGGAGCAAGACGACGTGGATATTTCGGAATTCGTGCGCTCGGCTTCTTATAACAGCGAATACATGTTTGAAAAACTCGTAGAATGTGTCGAGGAATTCCAGGACAAGGACCTGCAAAAGCTCGTGCTGCATATGCTGAACGAGCACAAGGCGGATCTGCTCAAATGGCCGGCGGCATACCGGCTGCACCACGCGATCCGCGGCGGTCTTTTGCTGCACACGCTCTCTATCGTTCGGCTTTGCGAGGGCGTTTGCCGCATATACCCGTTCGTGGATGCAGACCTGTTGTTTGCGGGCGCGATCTTGCATGACATCGCCAAGCTCACGGAATTTGAGGTCGGCAATGCGGGGATCGCCTCGGGCTACACTGTGGAGGGCAACCTCATCGGGCATCTTGTCAAGGGCGCGATGATGATCGACGAAGCCGCCAAAGCGCTCGGGATCCCAGAAGAAAAATCCATGCTGCTGCAGCACATGGTGCTTTCACACCACGGCGAGCCGGAGTTCGGCGCGGCGGTGCGCCCCGCTTTTTTGGAAGCGGAGCTTTTATCGGAGCTCGATTTGATGGACGCGCGCGTCTACCAGATCACCGAAACGCTCGCACCCTTGCAGCCCGGCGCGTTTTCCAACCGCGTTTGGGCGCTCGACAACCGCAAGCTATATAACCACGCGCGCGGTGACCGAAACAAAACCGTGAATTTGGACTGAGCAGTCAGTCTTACCATATAGGGAGGAAAGCCATGAGAAACCATGAGGTCACATCCGTTCAAAAGCTTCTGCGTGTGGACGGCAGTCTGAAAGAACCGGGCTGGTCGCGGCAGCTTGTGCAAATCTACAGCCGCGAGGACATTAAAGCCCCGAAATTCCGCATCAAGGAATGGGACTACTATCTGGTCGTCTCAAAAGAATGCGCGCTGGCATTCACCATTTCCGATGATGGCTATGTCGGTCTGCATTCCGTTTCGCTCATTACCTTCGGCGACACGCCGTGGGAGCACACCGAGACGATCTTACAGCCGTTCCCCATGGGGAAACTGCATCTGCCCGAAACGAGCGAGCGCGGCAATACGGTCTATCGAGACCGGCGGCTCAACATGGAATTTGCCAAAGAGGACGGCAGGCGGCGCATTGTCTGTTCGTTCAAGAATTTCTTGGACGGCAAGACGTTCACCTGTGACCTGACGCTCGAGCAGCCGCCCATGGACACTATGGTTATCGCCACGCCGTGGAAAGAAAGCCGCAAAGCGTTTTATTACAACCAGAAGATCAACTGTATGCGTGCGAGCGGCGAAGCGCATTTTGACGGCAAAACCTATGTTTTCGACCCCGACACGGACTTCGGCACGCTCGACTGGGGGCGCGGCGTATGGACCTACGATAATACATGGTATTGGGGTTCGGGCAACGGCGTTGTGGACGGCAAGCCGTTTGGTTTCAACATCGGCTACGGCTTCGGCGACACCTCGGCGGCGAGCGAAAACATTTTGTTTTACGACGGCGTGGGGCACAAGCTGGATGATGTGACGTTCCACATCCCGAAGCACTCGTATCTGGAGCCGTGGAAGATCTCGTCGAGCGACGGGCGGTTCGAGATGGATTTCATCCCCGTGCTCGACCGCGCGGCAAAGATCGACGTCAAGCTCATCACCACCGACCAGCATCAGGTGTTCGGCAAAATGTCCGGCACGGCGGTGCTCGACGACGGCACAAAGTTAGAGATTCATGACCTTTTGTGCTTCTGCGAAAAGGTGCATAATAAGTATTAAAATACATAAAAACAAAACGCCGCCCGAACTGCGGGCGGCGCATTTTACAAGGAGCGACTATGGACTGGACGGAAGTTTGCATCACGATAAACGCGGCAGATACGGATCGTGCCGTAAGCCTTGCGAGCATGGCGGCACCGGGCGGCATTTATATCGAGGATTACCGCACGCTTGAGGAAGAAACGCGCGAGATCGCACATATTGACCTCATTGACGAGGAGCTGCTCGCGAAGGATCGCACCAAAGCGCGCATCCATCTGTATTATTCGCCCGAAACGAGCCCCAATGAGGCGCTTGCCTATCTTTCGGAGCGCCTGACGGCGGCAGGCATCGCGCACGAAATCGACACGCTGATCTGCAAAAGCGAGGACTGGGAGAACAATTGGAAAGCATATTTTCATCCCCTGCCCGTCGGGCGTCGGCTGCTCATCCAGCCGCTTTGGCGCGAGGATGCCGAAAACCCCGAGAACCGCGCGGTGCTGGCGCTCGAACCGGGACTTGCATTCGGCACGGGCGGGCACCAGACCACCCGCCTTTGCTTGGAGGCACTGGAAAACGCGGTGCGCCCGGGCTGCACGGTGCTCGATGTCGGCTGCGGCAGCGGGATTTTGGCGATCGCCGCCCTGCTTTTGGGTGCGGGCAGCGCCGTGGGCGTGGACATTGACGCGCTTGCGGTCAAAACGGCAAAGGAAAACGGGCGGCGCAACGGCTTTGCAGAACCCGCGCTCACGTTTTTAAAGGGTAATCTCGCGGACGACGTGTCGGGACAATATGACGTAGTCGTGACAAACATCGTCGCCGATGTCATCATACAGTTTTTGCGGGACGTCGGGAAATTCATGAAGCCCGATTCGGTGTTTATTGCTTCCGGCATCATCGACTTGCGAGAAGGCGACGTGCTTGGCGCCCTGCAAGCGCACGGATTTGCTGTGGAAACCCGCGCCGAGGACGGCGGCTGGGTGTGCCTTGTGTGCAGGAAAGCACATTGATTTTCGTCGGTTTTTGTGCGTGTTCTCGGTTTGTTTGTCGCCGCAGAAGCGACCCGAACGCATCTTTTGCTGATAGAATGGAAGCAGCAAAAAACAAAGGGGTGTATGCATGCAGGAAGTAAATTGTTTGCGGGACACGATGCACATTCTGGCACAGGGATACTATATCAAAGACGGCAAAAAAGTCCCTTTGCAATTAAGCCGCGACGAAAGGGAAAAAGCGCGGGTGTTTTTACCGCCGGAAGTGCATGCGCTTGAAAGCTATAAGCCGGATCAGCGCATCTTTACCATAGGAAGATGCGGCTATAGCTGTGAAAACATCGATACCTTCACAAAAGCCAGAAACAACTACAGGGATTTTCGGTATCTTTTTACCGACAGGGATAAAGAAATCTTGGTATTGAATTTTGCGAATCCGATACATCCCGGCGGTGGGGTGCGGCAAGGCGCAAAGGCGCAGGAGGAGGACCTGTGCCGGACGAGTTCTCTTCTTTGCTCTCTGGAAAGCAAAGAAGCCGCCCCCTATTATCAATACAACCGAAAGCTGCATACCTATATGGGTTCGGACGCCGTGATGATCACGCCGAAGGTCGAAATCATCAAAGATGCCGCCGGGAATTTGCTGGACGAAAGTGTGATCGTCGCGGTCATGACCTGCGCCGCGCCCATCCTGCGGCACGGGCTCGAGGGCTTGAGCGAACAGCAGTACAAAGCGCTGTTCTACAACAGAATCACGGGCATGCTGCGCGTTGCAGCCGTTTCCGGGTATCGGTATCTGGTTTTGGGCGCGTTCGGCTGCGGGGCATTCGGAAACGACGCAGAAGTGGTATCCGACCTGTTTTATAAGGCGCTTAAAAATTTCAACTTGGGCGGCATGCGGGATGCCGACTGGTTTACGCGGATCGATTTTGCCGTTCTTTCCAAATCCCCGGACTTATATAACTACAAAGCATTTTACCGCAATTTCGGCGGCAGGAATTTTTACCGTGAGGAAATCCTGAAGCAGTATGCCGAGGTGAACGCAAAAAAAGAAGAACAGCGGAAATATTTGGATAAAATTAAGGGTTCGCTGGTCGGCGGGGCTTGCGGCGATGCGCTCGGTTTTGCAGTGGAGTTTTTGCAGGAAGAAGAAATACGCCGGAAGTACGGAAAGCAGGGCATCACCGCATATCAGCTCACTGACGGCGCAGCGCAAATCTCCGACGATACGCAGATGACCCTTTTCACCGCAAACGCCATATTGTACGGGGAAACGCGCCTTGCCATGCGCGGCATCGGCGGCGATCCAAAGCTGTATGCCCCGAACGGTTATTTAGACTGGTATGCAACACAAACCATGTCCTTTGAAGAAGAGCAGGCAAAAAATTACCGTGCGCACCGGAGCATCTCCTGGCTTTTGGATGTGCCGCAGCTGTATGCAAGGCGTGCGCCGGGCAACACCTGCCTGTCGGCGCTGAACGATTTGCTGCACAACGGATTTCGGGAGGATTATATCCGGACACCCGTAAACCAAAGCAAGGGCTGCGGTGGGCTTATGCGCATTGCGCCGCTGGGGCTGCATTATAAATCGTTGGGCATCCATACACTGGATAAGCTGGGGGCCGAGCTCTCCGCGATCACGCACGGCCATTCTTTGGGGTATATGCCGTCTGCCGTACTGACGCACATTTTGAATCGGATCGTATACCCGAAAGACGCGACGCTTTCCTTAAAAGAGATCTGCATTGAAGCGCGGGATACGGTGGCGGAGATCTTCCGGGAGGACAAACACATTGCAGAATTGACCCGTTTGATCGACCTTGCCGTAGCGCTTTCGGAAAACGGCGCGGACGATCCCGAAAACATCCGAATGCTCGGCGGGGGCTGGGTCGCAGAGGAAACGCTTGCCATAGCCCTTTATTGCAGCTTGAAGTATGCGGACGACTTTTCCAAAGGGATCATCGCGGCCGTCAATCACAGCGGAGACAGCGACTCGACCGGCGCAGTCACGGGGAACATACTCGGCGCGTGGCTCGGTGCGCACAGCATAGACGCCAAATGGACAAAGGATCTGGAGCTGTATGACGTCCTTTGCGAAATGGCCGAGGATTTATGCTACGGCTGCCACATATCCGAATACGGTGACTATTACGACGAAGCATGGGAAAGGAAATACATTTGTATGCATTGGAAGGAAAATACCCCTTCCATGCCGCAGACGCTCGCCGAGTTGCTTCGTTCCGGCGGGCTTGACGAAATCAATCGGGTTTTGCGCAACGGCGGAATGACCTGATACAAAATCCCGAAAGCGCACGAAAACAGGTTTGCTCATCTGCCTGTATGCGCAAATCATCTGGCATAGGGCGTCTTCCCAAGCCGCCGAAATGCTGTAAGCAAAAAATGAAAGCAGAGCGTTATGGCTCTGCTTTCATTTTTTATATTCGATCACATCGGAAATCTGGCAGCCTAACGCATCACAAATGCGTTCCAGCACATAGCTGTCATAGCGTTTGACCTTATTTTTGTAGTAGTTATCAATGATTTGATACCGTATGCCCGTTCGCTTTGCCAGCTCGTATCGGGTCAAGCCACGGTTTGCCAGCACTTTATCCAGCGTTAATCGAATCATACCGCTTTGCACCTCTGTATCCATTTTATTAGAGGTATATGAAATTGGCAATATACTTAATTAAATATATAGCCATGTATTGCCGGCATGGGATATGATGATAAAATGGATGATTGCCGCCGAATGCAGGCGTTAGATCCGCACGCCGTCGATATGGATATACCGCGCAGTGACATAGTAATAACTGCCTAAAGGCCGGTCAAAGCTGTCGTCCGTATGGGTGGCAACGCGCACGTCATCCCCGTTAGAGATCACCAACAGCGAGTGGGCAAAGCCGCTGCCGAAATCAAGCTGTATGATGTCGCCCGGTTCGAGCTGCTGTAAGGTCGTTTCGCTGCCGTAGGGGCCCGCACCGCGGTTGGTCGTCAAAAATTGATGCAGCTCCCGCACGCCCGTCCACGCGGGGGCACGGCGGTTTAAGTCCGTATAATACCACCCAAAGGTCTTGCGGTAATTCATTTTGCCGCTGCCGGCGAACAGGCACTGCGAAATAAAATTCGTGCAGTCCCCGCCGATGGCGTCAAAATTATAGTAAGCGGGATTTCTGGAAAAGCTCCAGCGGCGCGCATATTCCACAGCGCGCATGCGATTGTAAAAAGCCATGGCGTATCTCCTTAAGATAAGGAAAGTCAAACCCGATGTGGTTTCAAGCGGTATCTTTCCGTCTGAACGGCGTTAAAACTTTCAATTTGTTTCAGCATGCCAGCTTATCCAAGCGAGAATCTGTTCCTTTGAAACTGCGCAGCACCGAAAACGACGGGAATACGGATGGATTTTTTCTTTTGAGACGGCAGGCGGGCTGACGCCCGCCAACGGTGAAAAAGGGAAAAGCCGCCGCAGGACCGAGTTTTCGGCACATTGTGTTCGATTTTCCTTACCTTTATCCTTGCCGGAACAGCGATTCCAGCGGATTTTTCTTTTTGTTCGAGGGCTTGCATTCGGCGGGGCAGTCGAAGCTGACGAGAATCGTATCATCCCCGATGACCTCGATCTCCTCCCAGCAGATGCGGATGTCCTGCCCGTGCCCCATAAGCCCGAACAGCTTGTTTTTTCCGAAAATAATGAGGGCAATCACCCTGCCCGTGCAGGTGTCGATCTCCGCATCGCACACGCACCCGAGCCGGCATCCGTCCTTTAAGTTGATAACCTCTTTATCCCGCAGATCGGTAACACAGCAATTCATAGAAAAAGCACCTCCGAGACAGTATATGTCTCGAAGGCGCCCGGTTTGTCATTGTCCTTTGATCTTTTTGACCGCACCCTTTTCCAGCCGCGAGACCTGTGCCTGAGAAATACCGATCTCCGAAGCGACCTCCGTTTGGGTCTTCCCCTGCATAAAACGCAGGTAAAGGATTTTCTTTTCTCGTGCGGAAAGCCCTTGGATCGTCTCCTTCATCACGATCTCGTCGAGCCAGTCGCGGTCGCTGTCGGAGGAGCCTACCTGATCCATAACATAGATCGTGTCGCCGCCGTCGGAATACACAGGCTCATACAGCGACACGGGCTCGACGATGGCTTCAAGCGCGATGACGATCTCCGACGCGGGCAGCTGCATTTCCTCGGCGATCTCCTGAACGGTCGGGTCGCGGTTCAGCTTGTTTTGCAGCCGTTCTTTGACCTGCATGGCGTGGTAGGCGGTGTCGCGCATGGAGCGGCTGACGCGCAGGGCGTTGTTGTCGCGCAGATACCGCCGCACTTCGCCGATGATCATGGGCACGGCATAGGTCGAGAAACGGACGTTTTGGGAAATGTCGAAGTTGTCGATGGCTTTCATCAGGCCGATCACGCCCACCTGAAACAGGTCGTCCGGGTTTTCACCGCGGTTTGAAAAACGCTGGATCACGCTGAGCACCAGCCGCAGATTCCCGTTCACCAGCCTGTCACGCGCGGACTTGTCGCCCGCGTGCATTTTTCGCAGAAGTTCCATTTTCTCGGATTCCTTGAGCACCTCGAGCTTCGATGTGTTCACGCCGCAGATCTCGACCTTGTTATACTGCATACCGTCGCCCCTCGCCGCAAGAATGACAAGGTTAGTATTGCCGTGCAAAATAAGGTTCATGCAGCAAAAACGGCAGCCGCAAAAGATGACAAAAACCGCCCCGCGATTGTCTCGCAGGGCGGTAAAATTTGGATTATCGGCGCGTTCAGCTTTCCGTTTTCAAGCGGTGCAGCCGTAAGACGCAGACCGCACACGCGGCGGCAAACAGCGCGCAAAGCGGCAAAAACGAGGAAAGCCGCAGGCCGCCGTCTAACATGAGCTTATACCCCCAGGAGGCGGGGAACAGCCAGCCTAAAATTTCGAGCGCTTTCGGAAGATAGGAGATCGGGAATAATATGCCCGACAGCAAAATGGACGGCAAAAAGAAGATCTGGGAAATCATGGTGAGTTTCGCCTGATTCCCCACCGAAAGCCCCACTGCCGTGCCAAGGCTCAGCGACGCGAGCAAAAAGACGGCAAGCGAGAGGAAATAGGCGGGCAGGTTTTGCGGTACGGCGGCGTCGAACAGGACGGGTGAAAGCACGAGCAGGATACAGCTCATCACGAAGAGGTGGAAAAACGCGGACAAAAACACCGTTGCCGCGCCAAACCACAGCGGGGCGCCGTTCGCACGGTATGCCTTTTTGATGTCGGTGCCGTACACTTCCGCAAGCGAGGGCGGCACGCCGATGAGTGCGCCCATGGAAACGCCCATTACGGTCATCGCCTGTGTCAGCGTCGCCTTGGTCTCGGGCATGAGCGACGTAAAGATACCACCCATGAGTGCGAAGAATAAAAGCGGGACGAGATAGCAGGTCACAAGCAGCGTGCGGCTGCGGATATCCAGCCGCATCTGTAAGCCTACGCCGTAGAAAAATGCGCGTATATTCACACCGATTCCCCCTTTGTTAAACGGATAAAATGCTCTTCGAGCGTGCCGCGGTCGATTTGCAGATCCAGCACGCTGTCGCCCGCGTCCCGGATCGCCTGTAAGCGTGCAAGCAATGTGCTCGCAATGTCCTCGGCGGCGAACTGTGCTTTGCCGCGTGTGGTTTGCAGCGTGACGGTGTAGTGTCTGCCGACTTTTTCAGTAAGCTCGCGCTGTGTGCCCGCAAAGGCGATTTTCCCCTCGTGCAGCACGGCAATGCGGTCGCAAAGGCTTTCTACCTCCGCCATATCGTGGCTTGCGAGCACAATGGTTTTGCCGCCGTCACGCAAACGGCGAATAAGCTCGTGCAGCGCGAGGCGTCCCTCCACGTCCAGCCCGGCGGTGGGTTCGTCCAAAATGAGGATATCCGGGTCGCCGACGAGGGCGAGCAGCAGATGCAGCCGCCGTTTTTGCCCTGTGGAAAGCGATGCATACGGCTTGTTTTCGAACACCGGGATGCCCAACATCTCGGCAATTTGTGTGTTTGGGCGCGCATGATTCCACATGGCGAACAGCCGCACCGCCTCTTTCGGCTTGATGTGCGCGGGCAGAGACGCGGATTGCAGCTGGATGCCCATTTTACCGCGCACCGTGATGTGTCCGCCGTCGTATTTGCGCATGCCCTCCACGCATTCGAGCGTCGTGGTCTTACCCGCGCCGTTGACACCGAGCAGGGCAAAGATCTCCCCTTCGCGGACAGTGAGATCCACGCCCTTGAGCACGGCGTGCGCGCCATAGCTTTTGGTAAGGCCCTGTACCTGTATTTTTTCGTTCATGTGTTCTCCTTTGCAAACGGGTCAGCCCCGGACGCACGAAACCACGCATCCAGCGCGGGGCCGACGAAGGCGTTGGCGATCTGTTGGCGGCGCGTCCAATCGGCGTCTTCGCCCTCGATATTCTGAAATGCCATGAGCTTTTGGAGCATCGCCGCGTCACCGTTCGTAAATTCCATAACCATCGCCCAGAATTCGGCGGCGAACGCCTGCCCTGCCGCGCTTTCGGGCGGCGTACCCGTCTCCTGCAAACGGACGGCCTCCCTTTGCAGCCGCTCAAACTTTGCCATGAACGCAAGCCCGCTTTCCTTGTTAAAGCGGCTGCGGATGTGTTCGAGCATATCGTCGTCAAAATGCTTGATAAGCCAATAATATTCGTTTTTCATCTGCAAATTAACGATAATGTCGGCGTATTTTTTGAAGTCCACCGTCTGCATTTGCAGCACTTCTTTACGCAGCGCCTCGAGCTGAGTAAGCGTTTCCCGGAGCGACGCAAGCTGTTTGCGCGCCGCCTGTTCCTGCTCGCCGAGCACGCGCGCGACCTCGGCGGGCGATTCGAGCGAGATCAAACGGTCTTTGATGTCGTGTAAGGAAAAGCCCAGATGCTTTAAGGAAAGGATCTGGTGCAGCAATATAAGATCCCTGTCGCTGTATAGCCTTCGCCCGTTGCGTTTCCCCGATGGGGACAAAAGCCCTTCGCGGTCGTAATATTGCAGGGTGCGCACCGTGACGCCCATTTTCTTCGCGACCTCGCCGACGGTCATGTAGGCGGTTTCGGTCTTTTGCTGTTCTGCCATGGAATCATCTCCTGCACACAGTATAAAACATGACGCTGCGTCACATGCAAGTGTTTTTTTGCATTTCGCAAAAAATTTCGGCAGGGCGCTTGCCCTGCCGTTTCTATTGCGAATCTTCCTGTTCGTTCTGTTCGGGTGCAAGCTGCGCTTTGTATTTTTTGCCGACGTCGAGCTTGGTGCGGTACGTGGAGCCGCGTTTGACGGTGTCCGCGCCGAACCGGCTGCGGATATTGTCCAGCGTGCGGTCAAGTGTGCGCGCCTTCTCTTTTTTTTCATCAGGGAACAGGCTCATCTGCTCTGTTTCCTCAGATTCAAGCTGTGTCAGCGCTATGCCCAAAAGCCGCAGCGGGACTTGCGTTTTCCACAGCTCGTCCAGCAGGGCTTTGGCGACCTCGTAGACCTCCTTGGTGATATCCGTCGGTTCATACAGCTTTTTCTGGTGTGAGCGGTTTTGAAATGTATTTGTGCGGATGGAGACGGAAACGCACGACGCGCGCACGCCGTCCGCGCGCATGCGGGAGGTCACGCTGTCGGCAAGCTCCAGCAGAACCGCATGCGCAGTCGTAAGATCGGTCACATCTTCCGCAAGCGTCGTGGATACGCTATAGCCTTTCGCCTGCTCCGCTTCTTCCGAGACGGGTGAATCGTCCACGCCGTTCGCGAAGTCGTGTAATTGCTGCCCCCACTTTTTGCCAAGCAGCGCCTGCACACCGCTTAACGGCATGGCGGCAAGCGCGCCGACGGTATGAATGCCCGCATTTTCGAGCTTTTGCGCAGTCGCGCGGCCTACGGAAAACAGCTCGCCGACGGGCAGCGGCCAAAGCTTTGTCGGGATCTCGTCATGAAACAGCGTATGGACGCGGTCCGGCTTTTCAAAATCGCTCGCCATTTTCGCAAGCAGCTTGTTTTCGGCGACGCCGACGTTGACAGTAAACTTAAGTTCTTCATGAATGGTGTCCTTAATTTGGTGCGCCACGGCGACGGGATCGGGGTACAGCTGCCCCGTGCCGCTCATGTCGAGGAAGCACTCATCGATACTGAATTTTTCGACGACGGGCGCGAAACGGCGGCAAATATCCATGAACGCTTTGGAATTCTTGGTATACAATCGAAAGTCGGGTTTGGCGAGCACCAGCTTCGGGCATTTGCGCAGTGCCGCAGAAACGGGTTCACCCGTGCGCACGCCGAAGCGTTTGGCAGGGATGGATTTTGCCAAAATAACGCCCGTACGCTTTTCAGGGTCGCCGCCGATGGCAGAAGGTATTTCGCGCAGATCCTCGCCGCCTGCGGCAACGCGGCGCGCCGCCTCCCACGACAGATAGGCGCTGTTGACATCCACATGGAAAATCAGCCGCCGCATGGTATGTCCCTCCTTTCGTATTCGACAAAACACCGTCCGTTCTTTCTGTTTATAGTATAGTGCATTTGCCGCCCGCGCGCAAGGCGCGAAAAATAATACGCACCCGCAAAAGCGGGTGCGCAGATGGATTCATTTCGTATCGGATTCCAGCTTCCCGGCGCACCAGTCCACCGCCGACCAGATCCCCGAGATCAGCAGGAACAAAATTCCCGCAGGTACGGCAAGTACGCCGACACAAACAAGGCCTGTGAGGATCACGCCGTGCGAAAGTATACGGCAAAGCCCTTTTGATTTGTGTTCGCACGCCGCCGCAGGAGAAGTCCCGCGACGGCTTTTCGGTTTCACATTCCACATCAGTTTACTCCCGCTGCCGAACTGCGGCGTTTACGCCTGATCCCGCTCGCCCGCGCTCACAATGGAATAGTAGGCGCGTGAGGTCGCGCGGTAGACGAGCACATAGAAGAGCGCAAAGATCAAATAGCAGCACACCGTGACAAGGATCAGCAGCTTGAAGTTCGTCAGGCTGAAGATAAGCAGCAGCTTGCGAATCAGCGGGAATGCAAAGCCTAAGTGCACGCCCGCCATGATAAGCGGCAGGAAAAACACCGTCAGGACCTGCGAATTGATGCTGCGGCGGATCTCGCGCCCCGTCATGCCGACCTTCTGCATGATCTCAAACCGTGATTGGTCCTCATACCCCTCGGACACCTGTTTGTAGTAGATGATAAGCACCGCAGCAAAGATAAATACGATCCCGAGTAAGATCCCCAAGAAGAACAGCCCGCCGTACATACCGTAGAAGAAAGAGCGCTCCGACGCGACGCCCTCGAGCAGCAGACTAAAGCCGCTGCCCTCGCCCGCCTGCGTTTCGATTTCAGAAAGCGCAGCGTCCATTTCCTGTTGCAGGGCAATCTGTGCATCATCCGAGCACGAGAGGTCAAACGCGTAAATGTAATTGAGCTCCGCCGGGGTCTGCTGTTCGGAAAACGCCGTGACCGCCGCATCAAAGTCCGGCACGATGATATATAGGCTTGCTATGACCTGCATAGCGTCCACGCCGTTGTCCACAAAGCTCTCCGCCTGTTTTTTGACCTGCAGCGGTTCACCCGTGCCAATGGTCAAGGTCGGCGCGTCATAGGTCTGGTCTTTGGTGACATACACCATGACCTCATCCTCTGCGAGCGTTTCCGACGCGCCCATCAAGCGGTTGTAATCCTCCAACGAGATAATGAAGAACTGCCATAAGTTTTCAATATCCATGAGCTGGTTGACCGATTCGGGCACCTCCAGCAAAATACGGTCGTTTTGTATAAGCCCGGCAAACGCGGCGGTCGGATAGGACAAAACATTGGTGGGCGCATAGCCGTGGTTTTCACAGATCGAATCCAGCGCGTCGAGCGACTGCCGGACGGGCTCGCCGTGCAGCATATCCAGAGACTCCACGGACACATTCAGGTTGTAGTTGCGCGGGTAGCGCATGCGCAGGCTGTCTTCTTTCCCGATATACAGGCACACGGTGGACGAGACCATGACGAGCACCATCGTGCACAAAATACAGATAGACGCAAGACCCGCGCCATTTCGCTTCATGCGGTAGCGCATGGAGGAGACGGAGATAAAATGGTTGGTTTTGTAGTAATATTTCTTGTTCTTTTGCAGCAGGCGGCAGATCGTGACAGATCCCGAGATAAACAGCAGATAGGTCGCGATAATGACCATGATGACCGCCACAAAAAACCAGATCATAGCCGCAATCGGGTCTTCGATGGAGACAGCCAGCACATATGCGGCAATCAGCAGCACCGCGCCGAATATGGCGACAAGCGCATTGCCTTTCGGCGGCTTTTCGCCTGCGTTTTCACTGTGCAGAAGCTCGATCGGGTTTGTTAAGTGAAGCTGCCGCAGGGTGTTGAGATACAGCAGCGTATAGATCACGACGAACAGCAGCAGCGTATCGCGAATGGATTGCAGGTCGATATGGAACGAGAAATCCGCCGTCCCGCCTAAAATTTTCACGATGCCCAGCTCCGCGAGCTTGGAAAACAGGATGCCGCAGAAAAGTCCCGCCGCGAGCGTGATCAGGGCGATGAGCAACGTTTCGATCCCCAGCACCAGCGCCAGGTTTTTCTTGCCCATGCCGAGAATGTTGTAAAGCCCGAATTCTTTTTTGCGCCGCCGAATGAGGAAGGAGTTTGTGTAAAACAGGAACAGCAGCGAGAACACGCACATGACCCCGAAGCCCATGTTCAAAAACGCCTGTACGGTGTCGCCGCCCGGAAGGCTTCCGAAAACGGGGCTGTACTTGAGAAATGATACGATATAGCACATCATCACCATGCCGATACAGGTGAGCATGTAGGGAAGATATAGCTTTCGGTTCTTTTGGATACCCGTCCACGCAAGCTTTGTATACAACCCGTTTTTCATTTGCGCTCACCGCCCGTCGCAAGCATGGTCAGCGTGTCCGAGATCTTTTGGTACAGCTGTTCGTTCGTGCTCTCGCCGCGATAGATCTGGTGGAACACCTCGCCGTCCTTGATAAAGAGCACACGTTCTGCGTGGCTGGCGGCTTTGACGGAGTGTGTCACCATCAGAATAGTTTGTCCGCCGCGGTTGATGTCCCGAAACAAGCGCAGCAGCTCGTCGGTCGCTTTGGAATCAAGCGCGCCCGTCGGCTCGTCGGCAAGCACCAGACGCGGATTTGTAATGAGTGCCCGCGCCACCGCCGCGCGCTGCTTTTGCCCGCCGGAGACCTCGTACGGATATTTTTTTAAGATGTCGGCAATGCCGAGCTTCTGCGCAATGGGGTCAAGGCAAGCCTGCATTTCCTTATACGGTTTGCCGGCGAGCACCAGCGGCAGGAAGATATTGTCCTGCAAAGAAAAGGTGTCAAGCAAATTAAAATCCTGGAACACGAAGCCCAGGTTGTCGCGCCGAAAGGCGGCAACCTCGGATTCCTTGATCTCGGAAAGATCCACGCCGTCGAGCAAAACTTTGCCGCCCGTGGGCTTGTCGAGCGCCGCCAAAATGTTCAAAAGCGTTGTTTTGCCCGAGCCCGATTCGCCCATGATCGCTACATACTCGCCCTGCGCCACGCTGAACGTTACGTTTTTGAGTGCCTCCACCTTGTTGCCGCCGAAACGGGTGGTGTAGGTCTTTTTAAGCCCTGTGACTTCTAAGATGTGCATATCTGCACGCCTCCTTGTTTCGTTCTTGTGGTCTTATTGTAGCAAAACGGGGAAACGCTTCGCCATCGATTCGGCTTACATTTCCCCGTGCAAATCTTACGGTTTTGTAAGAAGTGGCTTTTGGATCGTATTTATTTCGCAGCGGCGGGAGCAAGCCCTGCCCTACGGGTTGTTCGGCGCTTTACTGCACACAAACTTTCCCGCCGTGCCTCTCCCCTCTAACCTCTGACAGCTAATATCTGATCACTCCACCTCAAGCGCATTTTGCGCCAAATCGATGGAGATGACCGTGCCCTTGCCCACTTCGGACTGCGCAGAGATCGAGTGCCCGAGATTGTTAAGGATCCGCCGGCAGAGATACAGCCCGATGCCGCTTGCGCTTTTGTCCGCCCTGCCGTTTAAGCCCGTGTACCCCTTCTCAAATATACGCGGCAGGTCTTCGGGTGCGATGCCGCAGCCCGTGTCCCGGATGCAAAGCGTTTTGGGACTTTCCAAAGTTATGGTGATCTCACCGCCTGCGGGCGTGTATTTGACGGCGTTGGAAAGCACCTGCTCGACGACAAACAGCAGCCATTTTTCATCGGTGACGACAGAGGTCTGCACACCCTCGTAGGAAAGGCGGAGCTTTTTATAGATGAACTGTGTGGAGAATTTGCGCACCGCTTGTTTCAAGATGGCGTCCAGATCATACGAACGGATCACATAGTCGGTGGAATCGGCATCCAGCCGCAGGAACATCAGCACCATTTCGACATACTGCTCGATGCGGAACAGATCCTCCGACGCGCGCCGGGCTGTGTCCGAATCCTCGTTTTGCAGCGTCAGGCGCATGGACGCGATGGGCGTTTTGATCTGATGCGCCCAGACGGTGTAGTATTCGAGCATATCCGTATAGCGCGCATTCATATTGTTTTCGAGCGTGCGCTGCTCGCCGCGCAGCTTCTCGATGATCGCCTGATAGTCGCGGTCATCCACCGTTATCGCCTCAGGAAAACCTTCCATCAGCGCGGCGGGGCGCTGCATCATTTCTAAAAGCGCACGGTGCTTTTTGCGCAAAATACGGGCTTTGATAAGCAGCGCCGTCGCCCCGACCGCAAGACAGATCGCCGCAGGGTAAAGCACCGCGCCCAAAGGCAGACTGTATAGATAAAACGCCGCCGCAAAGACCGCACAGAACAGAAAAAACAACCCGATACCCAGCCGATATTGCTTGAGATAAACAAGAAAGATACGCATGATTTCCCCTCCCTTTATTCCACCAGATACCCCACGCCGAAGCGGGTCGTGATAAAGCCCGGAAGTCCTGCGGCATCCAGCTTTTTGCGCAATCGGTTGACGTTGACCGTAAGGGTGTTTTCATCCACGAAGCTGTCTGTCTCCCAAAGGCGCTCCATCAGCTTTTCGCGGCTGACGACCTTGCCCTTGTTTTCGAGCAGCGTGTACAAAATACGGTATTCGTTTTTGGAAAGCTCGATCTGGCGCCCTTCGTAAGTCAACGTATTGTCGCCCGTGTTTAAGAGCGCGCCGCGGTGCTCTAAGATCGGCACGGCAGCGGCAAAATCATAGGTGCGCCGCAAAAGCGCCTGAATTTTTGCCGTCAGGACGCTTTGGTCAAAGGGCTTGGCAATAAAATCATCCGCGCCCATGTTCATCGCCATAACGATATTCATATTGTCCGACGCAGAGGATATGAAGATCACCGGAACCTTGGACACGCGGCGGATCTCCGAGCACCAATGGTAGCCGTTGAAAAACGGCAGGGAAATGTCCAAAAGCACCAAATGCGGGTCGTACTGCGCGAATTCCGCCATCACATTGCGGAAATCCGTGACACAGCGCGCGTCCAGTTCCCATTTTTGCAGCGCTGCGGCGACCGCCTTGGCGATACCGGGGTCATCCTCTACGATCAAAATGCGATACATAAGCTTCTCCTTACTAAGCTGCCTCGGATCAGACCCGATATGCCGAAAACGCACGGACAGCTTATTGGACTGTGTCTTTATGAAATATTACCACACTTTGCACCGGGTTTACAAGCCGGTATGTGGGATATGCGGGTTTTGTCAAAAACGGGATTTCTTTGTTGACTTCTCGTGTGCGCCATGCTAAAATTTGTATAATACAAGCGGGGGCTTCGGGCTGCCGCCGCGACAAAGCCAACGGGGGTTTTGGTATATCGGCGTTTTAAACGCTGTTTTGCAGACGCCATGCTTGCACGTTTGTGCGAAGCCGGCGTTTTCTTTGAGCCAACTTTGGGTCCGCCTTTGGGCGGTCCAAGAATAAAAAAGTGAGGGTTTCGGATGAAAGAGAAAAAAGTTTACGGCTACCTCCCCGACGAACGGCCGCCGTTTTGGCAGCTGCTGCTGTACGCCGTGCAGCAGGTCATCGTCATGTTCCCCGCAACGGTCACCGTGGCGCTGATCACCGGTTTTCAGGTGTCCACCACGATCTTCGCCAGCGGCCTTGCCACGATCTGCTTTATCCTGATCACCGGGCGCAAGATCCCGCTCTACTACGGGTCGAGCTTCGCGTATCTGACGGCGATCTCGGCGCTGGTCACCAGCGAGACCGTAATGGAAAAGCTCTCGCCCGAGGCATATGCGCAAATGCTTGCCTGGCAGGAGGGCGCGGTCGCGACACTTCCGACGGAAGCGATCCAATACGCGCAGTTCGGCATTGTGATGTCGGGCTTTGTCTCCATCGCCGCAGGTCTCATCATCAAGCTGTTCGGCACCGACGCCGTAGAAAAGATCCTGCCCCCCACCATCACGGGTCCCGTCGCGATGATCATCGGTCTGACGCTTGCGGGCAACGCGCTGACGGATGCCTACACGCCGTCCGCGACCTTCACGGGCAGCGACGGGCTCATTTGGCTCGTGTCCCTTTCCACGCTGCTTGCTACGATCCTCTTTTCGAGATACCTCAAGGGCTTCCTCGGCCAGCTGCCGCTGCTTTTGGGCGCGGCGCTCGGCTGTGTGGTCGCCGCCATCATCTATTTTGCGGGCGGGTGCACCGACGGCATGAACCTGTTTGACCAGATGACTGTGGATTCGCTCGTTTCCGCCTCCGTATGGAAAGCCGGCAACGGCAGCATCTTCGCGCTGCCCGCGTTCTCCCTGCCGAAGCCCTCGCTCGCGGCAGTCGTTGCCATTATGCCCATCGCGATCGCGACGATTCCCGAATCCACCGCGCATATGTATCAGCTTGACATTTATGTAAACGATGTGGCGCGCCGCAAGGGCATTTCCAAGAAATATGACCTGGTCAGCAAGCTGGATCGTAACCTCATCGGCGACGGTATCGGCGATATGATCACGGGTATGATCGGCGGCCCTGCGGGCACGAACTACGGCGAGAACATCTCGACCATGGCGATCACCAAGGTCTTCTCCGTTCCCGTGCTCATCGTTGCGGCGATCATCGCAATGGTCGTTGCCTGCTTCACCCCCCTTATCCGCGGCATTTACGCCATCCCGACCGCAGTTATCGGCGGGCTTGAGATCTATCTGTTCGGCGCAATCGCCGCACAGGGTATCGCGATCATGATCGACAAGAAGTGCGACATGTTCTCCTCGAAGAACATCGCTGTCATCGCGTGCATTATGATCATCGGTCTCGGCGGGCAGTATGCCTTCGGCGGCAACATCCCGTTCCCGGGCTTTACGAACGGCATCCCCTGCGTGGCGGGCGCTGCGGTCGCAGGCATCATCCTCAACCTGCTGTTGAGCATCGGCGAGCGCAAAAAGTCGAAGAAGACCGACGACGCGCAGACGGAAGCGGCTGTCGATGCGGAATCCTCTGCAAGCGAACAGGCGTAAATCCGCAGTATTTTATAAACGCATAAACAAAAACAGGAACTTTGCAGAAACAAAGTTCCTGTTTTTTATGCCATAAAGCGTTTATCTGCATTCCGGCATTGCGTTTCCCAGGTTCGAATCCTTTTGTCTAAAAAAGAAACAGCACAGCGGCAAAAGCCACTGTGCTGTTTCTGGCAGCGGTAAAAGGATTCGAACCTCTACATACGGAGTCAGAGTCCGCTGTGCTACCATTACACAATACCGCTGTGTGAAATTGCAAGTGGTATTATACAATGTAGCAACGAGAAAGTCAAGCCTTTTTCATCAGAATTTCTTGTGAATGCTTATGTTGCCGTGCTTTACATGCGCTTTGAAATATGATACAATAAATTTGATTTATATGGGCAGGAAGTTGTGCATAAGCACAAATTGCCCCTGTTTTTCAACCATATGCTGCAAAAAACGGAGGGTACGGCATGGAAAATGAGCCCCTTGTGCCCAACGGCACAGAGCCGGACGATACAAATACGGACACAGACGCGCGCGAGGCCCTATTCCTCGCGGCACGCCGCGCGGTCGACAGTTCCGAGCGCCGCGCCGCGCGCAAAGCCGCGCGCAAGACGCCAAGGCACCCGATCGCATATCTGATCAAGGTTGACATTGTTTGGCAGCTTCTCAGCTTACTCGCCATCATGCTGCTGACCGTTCTGATCTACCTTGCCGCGTCGGGCGACACGACGCGTGAGCCGTTCGCTACGCTTTTGCGTCTCAGCGCGGCGGCAGTCGGGCTTGTTTCCGCGGTATGCCTGTCCGCGTTTTTCCGAAAGAAAACCTGCTTCGGCGGTGCGGTCTCGGATTTCAAGTGGATGTATCTTTTTATCCCGGACGCCGCGACCGGCTGGATCGCCGTCCCGTTTGCCGCCCTTGCCGCCGGCGCCGAGACGCTTTCTGTGCGGAACGGTTTGTACCTGTTTTTCGGACTTGTGTCTGTTATTGCGTCCTTTTTGTATTTTGCATACTTTGTCCGCGCTGCCGCCGAGACGGACGTGGACGAACGGCGAAAGCGGCTCAAGCCCCTGCTCATGCTCTCGCTGCTTGGATATTTGCTCAACCTGATTTTGGACGCGGTGTTTCGGGGCGTTGCGGGGATCTCCGTCTTCGGCTGGATAGAAACCGCCGCAACACTGGTGGTTTTCTTAGCCGTCCTGTTCGGCGCGGCATTCGGCATATACAAACAGCCGAAGCTCAAAGCGCTTTGGTTTTCTGTACTGCCGATCCTATACTACCTGCTGCCGAATATCTTTTTCATTGTCCGGAAAGCGATCGCTTGATCTCGCTTTTCAAATATTTGGGGTTCAAGAGAATGGAGGATTCTGTATGGCAAAACGCACACTTGCGCAATTCCGCGCGGAACAGAACATCTGGCGCAGGGATCTCGCAGAGCTTTTATCGGTTTCGGAAGCGGAGATCGAACGGCTGGAAATGACGGGCGAGGTGCCCGATGACGCGGCGCAGAAGATCATAGAGACGTATCACCTGCCTGACGACTATTTCACGGTGGACATAGATGCGCTGCACGCCGCCGCACGCGCGGCGGCGCGCAAGACGCCGAAAAAGCCGGTTTTGTACCTAATAAAAATCGTATTTGTTTGGCAGCTTTTGGTTTTAGCGCTGTTGACCGCACTGAAAACGCCCGCCAGCATAGCCGGCGCGCTCGGTGCAAGCATCCCCGCCCTGTATTACACGGTATCCGATGTTTGCTGGACGGTCATTACGATCTGTTCGGGCATATTCCTCGGATCGTATCTCATCAAAAACACGAATTTCCGTGGTCGGGTGGCGGATTTTGAATTTCTGTATCCCTTTGTCGCGAATTCGGTCGTTTCATGGGTGATCCTTCCGTTTACTATGAAAACGGTGCAAGCCGGTATAGATTCCGCATGGTTTATTACGGAGGCGGCAGTTTCACTTGTATTGATGATTATAGACTTTTTCTTTTTAGCGTTCTTCCTGAACGCCGCCGCACAAGCAGACACCGAAAAGGGGCGCAAAACGCTGCGGATTTTGTTCAGTGCAGTGCTTGCCGGACAGCTTTTGTACCATATCCTTTGGATCGCTTTGGGGTTTTATGCGGATGCGTCGGATTTTGCCCGCACAAATATGTTTATTCGTGCTGTCTTTGAGATTCTCATCTTTTACGGCGCGGCGTTCGGCATTTACAAGCAGCCCAAGCTCAAAACGCTGTGGCTCACCATCCTGCCGATCGCATATTTTGCCTTCCCTGAGGTGATTTCCGTTTTCGGACAGGTCGTACAGGCATAAAAACGGGCTGCCTTTCGGCAGCCCGTTTTTATGCCCCGGAAAGCGTCGTACCGGGGTAATAATGCGCCAAGATCTCTCCGTAGGTCGCGCCCTGCCGCGCCATATAGTCAGCGCCGTACTGGCTCATGCCCACACCGTGCCCGTTGCCCGTGCAGGTAAAGGTAAACTGCCCGTCGGCGTATTCCACCGTAAAGGCAGGCGAACGAAGCGACAAAAGCGTGCGAAGCTGCTGCCCGGTCATGATCTTGCCGCCGACGGTGACAGACGTGACCACGCCCGTTTCATTTTCGGAATATTGTATGTCGGTAAGCCATGCGGACGGATCGTCGCCGAGCACGATCTCCGTGTCCGCCGCCGCTTTTGTGCGAATTTCCTCGGCGGAAAGGACGGTCGTTTCGGTGTACTCCGGAGAAAGGCGGTCGCCGGGGCTTGTGACCGATTGCAGATACGGCACCTCCCCGCCCCAGATGTTCGCCGCGCTTTCCGTCCGCCCGGGGCACAGCGCACAGTACGCCGCCGTAATATACGCCCCGTCATAGGTGAGGGTTTGTCCGCGCACGGTGGTCACCGCTTCGGTGAGCTTTTCGTTATATGCGTCATAGTTGTCGCCCCATTTTTCGCGGCGTGCCGCTTCATCCAAATACCCCTGGTGGCGCGCGGGGTCGTCGGAGATGTCCGCGCCCTCAAGCGTCGAATCGGGGTCTGCTTTGAGCCGCTGCACGTTCGTGTACGCCGCCACCGTCTGCGCCTTAAGCGCTTCCGCATCGGCATCCGCCGACATTTCACTCGCTACACAGCCCACAAGATATTCCACCGTATCCATTTCTACGACATTCCCGCTCGCCGCCTGCAGCACCGCTACCGTCTCGCTGTCGGTCGCTTCGTCAGACTGCGTTGCCTGCGTCTCCTCCCCGAACAGCACCTCCCGCGCAGCGGCAAACGAAAAATCGCTGAGATCCAGCACCGCAACGGGCGCCGCAAACATCGCGAGCGCCAGAACGAAGCATAAAATACCGTAGGTTTTCATCCGTTTCCCTGCCTTTCGGAATTTCCCGTGCGTTTGGTTGACTTTAGGGCTGTTTTGCGATACAATAATTATCTAGATTTTTTCGGCTGTGCCGATCCTGATATATTTCCGCACCGCGCTGCAGCCGGTGCGCAAAAGGAGACTTTCTTGCATGCCCGGTTACATATCCCCGATTTCCAACGATGCTCTTTCTAATTTATGCGAAGAGCTTGCAAAAAATAACCGCATCCGCTCTGAGGACTACCTACGCTTTGACGTAAAGCGCGGCTTGCGCAACGCCGACGGAACCGGCGTTATGGCGGGGCTTACGCGTATTTGCTCGGTCGAGGGGTATTATATCGAGGACGGCGAACGCGTGCCGAAAGAAGGCAGGCTTACCTACCGCGGGATCGACATGAGCGAGATCGTGCGCGACTGCATGGAAAAGGACCGTTTCGGATTTGAAGAGGTCGCTTGGCTTTTGCTGTTCGGCGATCTGCCGACGCAAAAACAGCTTGACCGCTTTTGCGAGCTGTTGGCGGAGTGCCGCGAGCTGCCCGACGAATTCATTGAAGACATGATCATGAAAGCGCCGTCGCCCGACATCATGAACAAGGTCGCGCGCTCGGTGCTGGCGCTGTATTCCTTTGACAAAAACCCCGACGACACCTCGGTGGAAAACGTGCTGCGCCAATCCATCCAGCTCATTGCACAGATCCCCACCATCATGGCGTATGCCTATCAGGTCAAACGGCGCGTTTACGATCACAAAAGCATGTATATCCATCAAAACGATAAGTCCTTAAAAACCGCCGAGTCCATTTTGCACGCCATCCGTCCCGACCGCAAATTCACAGACGAGGAAGCCAAGCTCTTGGATCTGTGCATGATCATCCATGCCGAGCACGGCGGCGGCAACAACTCGACCTTTACCACGCGCTGCATCTCCTCCTCCGGAACGGACACCTATTCCGCCATCGCGGCGGGCATCGGCTCGCTCAAAGGGCCGAAGCACGGCGGTGCAAACATCAAGGTCTACAAAATGGTAGAGGATATGCGCGAGCATATCTCCGACCCCACAGACGAAGGACAGGTCGCCGATTACCTGACGAAGATCATCCACAAGCAGGCGGGCGACGGCTCGGGACTCATCTACGGCATGGGGCACGCGGTCTATACCCTTTCGGACCCGCGCGCCGTGATCCTGCGTGAAAACGCGCGTTCCTTTGCCAAGGAACACGGCTTTGAAGACCGCTTCCGCACGTTGGAGCTCATAGAAAAGCTCACGCCCGAGCTTTTTGCCAAATATAAGGGCGAAAAGAAAAAGATGTGCGCAAACGTCGATTTGTATTCGGGGCTCATTTACGAGATGCTGCGCATCCCGCAGGAGCTGTTCACGCCGCTGTTCATGGCGGCGCGCATCGCAGGTTGGTCGGCGCACCGGCTGGAGGAACTCACCTCCGGCAGCCGCATCATGCGTCCTGCGTATAAAAACGTCTCCCTGCCGCGGAAGTTCGTGCCGCTTTGTGAGCGCATTCCCAATCACGTGGTACAGACGGAATACATCCCGTCCGAAGAGCGGTAAAACCGGCGCTTGGCGTCGCAGAAAACGAGGATCGTTGCCATGAAGCTGAATATTCGAAAATCCGAACAAATCGATGCGCGGCTGCTGCTTTGCGTTTGGGGCATCGCCACGGCGCTCGCTGCGGTACTGCGCACCGTGCAGCTGTTTACGAATATCGAACCCCACACGGGCTTTTTTGAAGCGGTAGACTGGTCTGTTTACGTCATGTACGGCGTGCTGCTGGCGGCTGTAGTGCTGCTCGCGGTACTGCCCGCATACAGCGCGTGCCTGCCCGCCTCCCGGGCGCTTGTGCGCAAGGACCGGGCGTTGTTCTTCGGAAGCGCGCTGTTTGCCGCGGGGCTTCTGTACGACGCGGTGCTAAGCGTGATAAACGCCGCCGGAACCGTTTCGGAAAGCGGCAGGCTCGCCACGGGGGCGCTGTTGTTTTCGGAAGGGCTGCTTGCCGAAGTCTTACAGGCCGTCTGCGGCGTGCTTGCCGCCGTTTATATGGGGATTCTGGCCGTCTCCTATCTAAAAGGCGATGCACGGTTCACCAAATATCGCTTCCTTGCGCTCACACCGCTGTTTTGGTCGATGTTCCGCATCGTGCTGCGTTTTATGACCAAGATCAGCTTCACGATGGTCTCCGAGCTTTTGCAGGAACTTGCCATGCTCGCGTTTATGATGTTGTTTTTGCTGTCGTTCGCACGCATAGCCGCACAGGTAAATCCCAGAGGTGAAATGCGCAAGCTCGTCTGCTTTGGGCTGCCGGCGGCGTTTCTTGCGGCGGTGATCGGCATTTCGCGCCTTGTCTGCACCGTGGCGGGCCGGGGCGACCTGCTCGCGGACGGCTTCCCGTTTTCGTTCGGGGAGATCGGCTTTGCCGTATTTGCCGTCGTCTATATCTTGGAACACATGCGTTTCGGCAGACCCGCTTCGGAAGAGCCGCAGGCGGAGGAAAATGATACGGCGGCTGACGCGGACGTGCCCGGCGGTGAAAACAGCGCAGACGCATGAGCTTTTTGCAAAATGCCGGAACGGCAGCCTTGCAGGTGGCGATCCTATATGTGCTCGCGGCGGTGGGCTTTGCCTGTGATAAGGCGGGCATTTACACCGAAAAAGCCGCGAAACTTACAAACGACCTGCTTTTCTATATCGTCACGCCCGCCGTGGTGGTACAGGCGTTCGCGGCAATGGAGCGGACCGACACGACGCTTCGGAACCTGCTGTTTGCCCTGCTCGGCGGCACGGCGCTGCATGGGATCGCCATTTTATTGTCCCTGCCGTTTTTCCGCAGGGGCGACAAGACCAACGCCGATATTTTCCGCTTTGCGTGCATATACGGTAACGTAGGCTATATGGCGCTGCCGCTGGCAGATGCGGTTTTGGGCGAAACGGGCGTTTTTTTCTGCTCGGGCGTGCTTGTCCCCTTTAACCTTTTTGTCTTCACCCACGGGGTGCGGCTGATGTCGGGCACTACCGGAAGGTCGGTTTTTCGTCCGCTGCGGCTGCTTCTCAATCCCGGCGTGATCTCGGTGCTTTTGGGGCTGCCGGTCTTTCTGTTTCAAATCGATTTGCCCACCGTGCTTTCGGAACCTGTCGGGCTTTTGGCACAGCTGAACACCCCGCTTGCCATGCTGATGTTCGGCACTTATCTTGCACATACCGATCTGCGGCACATGTTCAGCCGGCCGCAAACTTATCTTGCGGCGCTTTTGAAGCTGATCGTGCTGCCCGCCGTGATGCTGTTGCTGCTGCGTCTTTGCGGCATTTCGGGCGTGCTTTTGACCGCACTGCTCATTTCCGCATCTGCACCCACGGCAAACAACACGGTCATGTTTGCCGCAAAATACGGCAGGGATCTGGAGACCGCCTCACAGACCGTTGCGGTCGTCAGCCTGTTTTCCATTGTCACCATGCCTGTGTTCATTGCGCTGGCACAGGCTTGAAATTAATTTATCTTTTCGGATCTCGGAGGGATTTTTATGAAACTCATTATCGCCATTGTCAACAGTGAAGATGCTTCTGCCGTTTTGTCAGAGCTCACAAGCAAGGGCTTCAGCGTTACAAAGCTTTCGACCTCCGGCGGCTTTCTGCGCGCGGGGAACGTAACGATGCTCATCGGTTTGGAAGAAGAAAAGGTCGCGGAAGCGCTCTCCGTGATCGAAGAGTTCAGCTGCCAGCGCAAACAGCAGATCCCCGTAAACTCCGGATATATCGGCGACTCGCTGCTTTCCGTGCCGGTGGAGATCACCGTGGGCGGCGCGACGGTATTCGTGCTGGATGTGGAGCAGTTCCATAAATTATGAGCCTGTCGGAATTTCCACTTGCAAACGGGGAACGGCGGTTTCTCGAATACCGCCTGCGCACGCATCAGTTCCCGCAAACCGTTCTCATAGAGGGCGGCGGCGAGGAGGCGCGGCGCGCGCTTGCCCGCTTCCTTGCAAACGCTCTGGTCTGTACGGGCGAAAATGCGCGCCCGTGCGGGGTTTGCCGTGCATGCCGCAAGTGCCGGTCCGGCAATCACCCGGACGTGCAGTGCTTCGCGCCTGAAAAGAAGAACGGTGTTTTCAAGGTAGAGACCTGCCGTGCCATTCGGCAGGATGCCTTTGTATTGCCGAACGACGGAGACGCAAAGGTTTATATTTTGGAGGACTGCCAGAGCATGAACGACAGCAGTGAAAACGCGCTGCTGAAGATCTTAGAAGAACCGCCCGCAGGCGTATATTTTCTGCTGACCTGCCCGTCCGGCAGCGCGATGCTGCCCACGGTGCGTTCCCGCGCTGTGACGGTGACGCTTTCAGGCTTTGAAGAACCGTTTTCCAAAGAGACGCAGCACACGGCGGGGCAGCTCGCTTCCGCGCTGTGCGCGCGCTCGGAATGGGCGCTTTTACAGGCGACCGCGCCGCTTGAACGTGACCGCGAGGAGACGGACAGCACGCTTCGCTGTCTTGCAGAGATCCTGGAGGATGCTTTGCGCAGCAAGGCGGGTGCTTCTGCGCGCACGGGGTTCGGCGAAGTGTCCGCGCAGCTTGCTGCGCAGTTCACAAAGCCGCGGCTGTATGCTGTTCTGCGGGAAGTGCAGAAGCTTTTGTCGGAAAACGAGGGCTATGCCAACGCGAACCTGCTCTTGACGGGGCTTTGCTATCGTCTGCACCGTGCAGCGGAACAAACCATTTAACGCTTTTTACCACAGCGTATGCAAAGGAGTATCTATGGCTCAAGTAGTCGGCATTCGATTCAAGGACGTCGGGAAAGTGTATTACTTTGACCCCGACGGCATGCAATTCAAAAAAGGGGATCGTGTGATCGTAGAGACCGCACGCGGTGTGGAGTGCGGCGAGATCGCGCTTCAAAACCGCGAGGTGCCCGACGAGGAGATCGTCAAGCCCTTAAAGCGCATCATCCGCGCCGCCGGTCCCGAGGACTTAAAGACCCTTGCGGAGAACCGTGAAAAAGAAAAAAAGGCGTTTTCGATCTGCGAGGAAAAGATCCGCGCACACAAGCTGGATATGAAGCTTGTGGAGGTCGAATACACCTTTGACGGCAGCAAGATCCTGTTTTATTTTACCGCGGACGGGCGCGTGGATTTCCGCAGCCTGGTCAAGGATCTGGCAGGCACATTCCGCACACGCATCGAGCTGCGGCAGATCGGCGTTCGCGATGAATCTAAAATGATCGGCGGATTCGGCATTTGCGGACGGCCGTTTTGCTGCAGCACGTTTTTGGGCGATTTCCAGCCTGTTTCCATCAAAATGGCGAAGGAACAGGGGCTTTCTTTAAATCCGGGCAAGATCAGCGGCACTTGCGGCAGGCTGATGTGCTGCTTAAAATATGAACAGGAGTCCTATGACCACCTGCTGCGCCACACGCCGAAGGTCGGCGCAGTGGTGGAAACGCACGAGGGCCGCGGTGTGGTGCTTGAGAACAACCTGCTGACGGGAATGCTGAAAGTGCGGCTCGACCGCCGTCCCGACGCGGCGCCTTTACTTGTGGAACGTCACGAGGTAAAGCTCATCCGCGACGCGCACATCCGGCTCAACAAAGCCGAGCTCGAAGCGCTTAAGGGAATCGAATAAAAAAGGCTTGCTATTTTCAAAATATGTGATAGAATGAAAGTACTTTGTATAAGGGAGGTCACAAACATGGCATATCATATCACCGACGATTGCATCGCCTGCGGCGCATGCGCTTCGGAATGCCCCGTGGAGGCGATTTCTGAGGGCGACGGCAAATACGTGATCGACGCGGATACCTGCATTGACTGCGGTTCCTGCGCCGGTGTCTGCCCGGTCGGCGCTCCGCAAGCGGAGTAAGCAAACAAGCAGAAACAAGGAAGACCGCCTGCGGGCGGTCTTTTTGCTTTGCTTTTTTTCCGTTTTATGGTACAATGCCCATATGGGATTTACGCTTTTTTCGGGAGAACATATCGAATATCTGCGCCACGGCGTCGGCGTGGTCGTCTCGCCTGCGCACACGTTCGGCACGGATGCGCTGCTGCTTGCCGATTTTGCCGCGCCGAAGCCGAAAACACGCGCCTGCGATCTCGGCACGGGGTGCGGGATCATCCCCCTGTTTTGGAAAAGCCGCGGGCTTTGCGGCTTCGCAGACGGCGTGGAATTGCAGGAAGCTGCCGCTTCGCAGTTTGCGCGCGGAATCTGCGGCAGCGGTCTTACCGATTCGCTTGCCGCGCACTGTGCAGATCTGAAAGATGTCGGCGCATTTCTTCGTCGTGGCAGCTATGATCTTGTGACGATGAACCCGCCCTACAAAGCGGAGAATGCAGGCTTGAAAAGCACAGACATGTCGGCACGCATCGCGCGGCACGAGACGCACTGCACGCTTGACGACATTGCCCGTGCCGCCGCCCTGCTTTTGCGCAGCGGCGGACGGTTTTGTATCTGCCTGCGCCCCGAGCGCCTTTGCGACGCGATGCACGCCATGCGCTGTTACCGTTTGGAGCCCAAGCGGCTGCGGCTTGTGGCGAAAAATGCCGAAAGCGCGCCGTGGCTTTGCCTTTTGGAAGGGCGGCGCGACGGCAAAAGCGGCTTACAAATTTTGCCCGGCTTGTTTTTATATACGAAAGACGGGGCGCTGTGCGCCGAAATGCAGCGGCTGCAGCAGCCCTATTCCGAGCAAGGAGGTGTGGACGGATGAGCGGTATTCTATATGTGGTCGGCACGCCGATCGGCAACCTTTCCGACCTCTCCCCTCGTGCGGTCGAGACCTTACAAAGCTGTGATTTTATTGCGGCGGAGGACACGCGCGTTACGCGCAAGCTGCTCAATCATTTCGGCATTTCCACGCCGACGGTCAGCTACCACGAGCACAACAGCCGTACTGCCGGCGAAAAGATCCTTGCAAGGCTGCTCGCAGGGGAAAGCTGCGCACTCGTGACCGACGCGGGGATGCCCGCGATCTCCGACCCCGGCGAAGCGCTTGTGGCGCTCGCGCATGAACACGGCGTGCGGGTGGAAGCCGTTCCCGGGCCTACCGCGTTTGCGACCGCCGTTGCCGTTTCGGGGCTGCCGTCGGGGCGTTTTACCTTTGAGGGCTTTTTGAGCGTACAGAAAGCGGAGCGCTGCGCGCATTTACAGTCGCTCGTTTCAGAGACGCGCACCATGGTGTTTTATGAAGCGCCGCACCGCCTTGCGCGCACCTTGCAGGATCTGCTTGAGGCATTCGGTGACCGTAAGGTTGCACTTGTAAAGGAATTGACAAAGCTGCACGAAGCCGTGGAACGCACGACGCTCTCTGCCGCAGCCGCGAAATACGCGGAACAGCAGGTCAAGGGCGAATACGTGCTGGTGGTGCATGGGGCAGATGCGCCCGATAAGGCATCATGGAGTTTAGAAGAAGCCGTCGCCTTTGCCGAGCGGGAGATACAAGCGGGTGCATCAAAAACAGAAGCCGCCAAAGCGGCGGCTGCAAAAAGCGGATTAAAAAAGGGCGACATTTACAAAGCCCTGACGCAATAAAGTCGGAGGGAATATGGAATTTTGGTATCTTTGGGTCGTTTTCGCCGTTCTATGCGTGGCGACGGTTTTTGTGATCTTAAAAGCGTCCAAGGCGCTGCGCGGGCATAATGAAGAGACCAAACGCACTTATGCGCAGATCGAACGGCTGACTGCTCTCAAGGCGGACTTTCGCGGCGCTTCTGCAGAGAAGGTACGCGGTGAGGACGCGGCACACGTTTTGGACGGCGCATTCGCAGTATTGCAAGCCAAGCTGGAGAACGACGCGGACCCCGACCGCTGCTTTGCCGAAATGAACGAACCGCAGCAAAACATTTACACGCTGTATTGGCTGGTGCAGGATGTGCAAACGTCGCTTTCGTTCTTTTTCAAGAATAACGGCGAACCGCTGCGTGCCTTTTGCCCGCGCGCGCTGCACGCCGTCGGTGCAAATACGCTTGGGAAAGCGGCGGAAGAAATGTACGCGATGTTTGACGAAACAAACGAAGAAGCATCGCTGGAGCCTGCAAAGCTCGATACGCTGGATGCGGCTTTTGCAAAAGTCTTTGCCCGCGACACCCTGCTCACAAACATACAAAGCTATGCCGCAGAACACGCCGAAAAGATCTTCGGTGCGGCATAGGCGTTCGGCAGCGCTTACTGCTTTCCGTCCTCGGTAAACGGGGCGAGTGCGCGGCGTAAAAGCTGCTCGCTGTTTTCCACAATGGTCTGCACGCAGACGGGCTTTGCCATTTTCGGCTTTTGCTCGGGGGTGTCCGCATGCAGCTTCTGCATCAGATCGACCATAAGCGCGGCGCTGAGCGCTTCCGCAGTGGAGGTCGGTAAAGATACCCACTCCGCCGGCAGCACACCCTCATCGTGCGCCTGTAAGGCTACGCGATAGATCGCCAGCGCAAAATAGCTGCGCAAAAGGTCGGCAGCCGCAGGGTTGACTGCGGCAAGCGCGTCGCTGAGCATGGTCGCGGCACGGAACAACGTACCCGTGCGGAATTCTCGGTCCTGCACGGTGTCCCGCTCGTCAAACTGCTCGTTGAACGCGCGGCGTGTATTGCTCACGCCCAAGAGATAATCGCAGCTCACGTCGTAAAACGCTGCGGCGGCACACAGAAAATCCAGCCCGCATTCGCGGATACCCTTTTCATAATGCGACAGCAGCGCACCCGAAATGCCCATAGCGGCAGCTGCGTCCTTTTGTGTCAAGCCGCGCTCGCGGCGCAGCGCCGACAGCCTTGCGGGAAACACGGTATTCATAAAAGCCCTCCGAGATCCTACATTTAGTAACTGTATTGTACCATAAAATCAACGATTTGTATATTTCTTTTGTAAAAGCAGGAAGGTGATCGCGTTGAAAACCGCTCAGATCCATTTGATTCGTCACGCCGCCGAAGGGAACGAGGACGGACGTTATATCGGGCAGACCGATCTGCCCGCCACAGATGAAGGTCTGCGGCAGATCGACGACTTAAAAGAGGAATACGGCGGCTACCCGGATGTGGAAGCGGTTTTTTCCAGCCCCTTAAAGCGCTGCCTGCAAACGGCAAAGCGCATCTATCCCGACAAAGCGCCGATCGTTATGCAGGAGCTCGCCGAATACGACTTCGGCGAGTTTGAGGGCAAGACCGCCGACGAGCTCAAAGATCTGGATACGTTCAAGACCTGGCTTGCGGGTACCGAGCCCGAAACACCCGTACCGTTCGGCGAGAGTCAGGTGGATTTCAACCGCCGCATCTGCACGGCGTTCGGGCGCATTATACAGGGCATTTTGCAGTCCGGCGTGCGTTCGGCGGCGGTCGTGACCCACGGCGGCGTGATCATGGCGCTGATGGCGGCCTTTGCCATCCCCGAAGCGCCTATGCACGAGTGGCTCACGCCCAACGGCTGCGGCTATACCTTGCGCATCGATCCGTTTTTGTGGTCACACACCGGGAAATTGGAAGCGATCGCGGAGTGCCCCGCCCTTCCCATTTCGGAAGATGACGAGCGCGCGCTGTGGGATTATTATCCGTCGGATCTGTACGAGGAATAAAGTCTTATGCTTTCGGCGGTTCGCCGTATTGCGCGGCGTAGGAAAATTCCGTCTGCGTACCGTCCTTTTCGATATGGACACACCGCTCGCCGAGCGAAAAGATCGGCCTGTCGTGGCGATAGGAGTCCGAATACACTGTGCAGACATGCGCGCCGTCCGGGAACGCTTCTTGAAAGCGGCGCACCTTTTCTTCGCCGCGGCAGTTCTTGCCCAAAAGCGTGCCGGTATGTGCGTCGTGGCGTGTGCATAAAAGCACGTCTATTTTTAAGCGCTCGGCAATTTCCCGAAGCAGAAAGTCGGGGCTTGCACTGATCACGACCGTGTACCGTGCGCGGCGTTCGGGCAAAAACCAGGGGAACACATCACGCTCGTGTTTATCCCAAAACGCGCGCACCGCTTTTTCAAGCGGGATAAAGCGCACGGCGGCGAAAATGTGGCGCTTGAAGCGGTCAAGCCCAATGATACGAAGTCCGTAAAGCGCACCCAGCACCAGGTAAAACGGCAGCAGCAAGATCAAATACGGGTACTTTCGTACACAGAACAGCAGGAAGGTCGAGCCGCTGTCAAACGGCACGACGGTTTTGTCAAAATCGTAAATATCCAAATCCATTTCGTATGCTCCCGATCCGTATTAAGCGTTATGGGTATTGTACCGCCCACGCGGTTAAATTGCAAGTAAAAAAGACCGGCTGTGCTACAGTCGGTCTTTTTGATACATCGTGCGAACGTTTCTGAGCGCTTTACGCTTCCTCTTCTTTATAGTGCTTGGCGCGCTCGAATTCGTCGGTGATCGCCTTGTCGGGTGCTTTTGTCAGGAGCGACACCACGACGATCGCGATGCACGAGAGCACAAACGCGGGGAACAGCTCGTAGATATCCAAAATGCCGCCGAGCGGACGGATGAGCAGATTCCAAACGAACACCATCACGCCGCCCGTGACCATACCCGCCACGGCGCCCGCACGGGTGGTGCGCTTCCAGAACAGGGAGAAGAGCATGATCGGCCCGAACGTCGCGCCAAAGCCCGCCCATGCAAACGAGACAACGGTGAAGATGACGCTGTTTTCATCCCACGCGATTGCAATGCCGATCAGGGCAATGACCATCAGGACGATACGCGCGACCCACATGACCTGCTTGTCGGTCGCATTCTTTTTAAGCACGCCGCCGAACAGGTTTTTGGAAAATGCAGAGGATGCAATCAGCAGATATGAGTCCGATGAGCTGATCGTTGCCGCAAGAATGCCCGCCATGACGACACCCGCCACCACGGGGTGGAACAGCGCGCGGCTGATGACGATGAAGATGTTTTCCGCACCGCTCGCGGTGGAAAGCGTTTCCTCCACAGGGAACATGGCACGGCCCATAAGCCCGATGTACACGGCGGCGGCCAGGGAGATCACGACCCAAACGGTCGCGATGCGGCGCGAACGGGTCAGCTCGCGGCGCTTACGGATCGCCATGAAACGAAGCAGCACCTGCGGCATGCCGAAATACCCAAGCCCCCACGAAAGGGTGGAGATGATGGTCAAAAAGCCGTAACTGCCCGCTTCGCCGAACTGCGGGACGCCGTTTACCGCCTGCTGGACGCCGTTGGCGTCCACGGCGGGCGGGGGGATCGAGGGCCGGGGGGAAAAGCCGGCGATAGAATGTGGGTTCTTTACG
>CAKMIX010000007.1 GCA_927362715.1 uncultured Clostridia bacterium
GCGGTCGATCCGCGGGGGGTGGGGGGGGGGGCGGGTTTTTCTTATGAGAAAGGGCAGGTTCTTCAAACTGTTTCCAAAGCGCGGCGTATAGCTCCCAGCGCCTGTGCATCAAAAAAATCGACCTTGCTGTTATACGTTTCCACAATTGCCCGCGACTCCGCGCTCTGCTTTTCGGGCGGCAGGCGCTTATCGTGATGATACAATAGTGCCATCATTGCTTTGTGCCCGCGTGACAGCCGGGAATAATCTATCCCGCCGCGCAGGTGGAAGATCTGTGCACGGGAAAAAACGTCTTTCGGAAGCTGCCTTTGCAGAGCGACACGGATATTTTTCACGTTTACGGGATCCTGCGGATCCGCAAGTCCCACAGTCACGAGCAAAAGCCGCATATTCGCGGCGTTCGCGAGGCTTCGGATCGTTTTCGAAAGCCCTAAAACACCCCCGGCATACAGCCCGCCGAAGTACACGAGCGTATCCGCATCCCGCGCATCGCCTGCCTGTTCACAGGGCAGACACGGCAAGCCGGTTTCCCGGGCAAAACACTCGGCATATTTCTGTGTTGTACCGTAACAGCTCCCATAAAGGATGACACCGCGCATAAGCTCGCCTCCGTTTTGATAGCTTTATGCTACCATGCCGCGCACACGCTTGTCAACCTTGCCGCCTGTAATCTGCTGCATATTGCATGCGTGTGTGGTGATGCATTTCCGTCAAGGCGCTATGCTTCTGTGCTCCCTCTTACGGATTTATAAAAAACGGGCGCACCGCTTGCGCGGTACGCCCGTTTGGTTTTGATCATGCAGATCTTAGCCGTTCTTGATCGCAGCCTGTGCTGCCGCAAGGCGCGCGATCGGCACGCGGAACGGAGAGCAGGAGACGTAGTCGAGCCCGATCTCGTGGCAGAACTCCACGGAGGACGGGTCGCCGCCGTGCTCGCCGCAGATGCCGCAGTGCAGGGACGGACGAACCGCTTTGCCCTTTTCGACAGCCATCTTCATGAGCATGCCGACGCCCTTCTGGTCGAGCTTCGCGAACGGATCGTTCTCATAGATCTTGGTGTCATAGTAGGCATCCAGGAACTTGCCTGCGTCGTCGCGGGAGAAGCCGAAGGTCATTTGGGTCAGGTCGTTCGTGCCGAAGCAGAAGAACTCCGCTTCCGTCGCGATCTCGTCGGCGGTAAGCGCCGCACGCGGGATCTCGATCATGGTGCCGACCTCGTATTTCAGGTCGATACCGGCAGCCGCGATCTCCTTATCCGCGGTTTCTACGACGATATCCTTAACGAACTTCAGCTCTTTGACCTCGCCGACCAGCGGGATCATGATCTCAGGCGTGATATCCCAATCCGGATGCGCCTTCTTGACGTTGATCGCCGCACGGATGACTGCGGTGGTCTGCATTCTGGCGATCTCGGGATAGGTGACCGTCAGACGGCAGCCACGGTGGCCCATCATCGGGTTGAACTCATGCAGCCCTGCGATGATCGCCTTGATGGCTTCCACGGATTTGCCCTGTGCCTTGGCAAGCGCCTCAATGTCCGCTTCCTCGGTGGGAACGAACTCGTGCAGCGGCGGGTCAAGGAAGCGGATGGTCACGGGGTTGCCTTCCAGCGCTTCATACAGCTTCTCGAAGTCGCCCTGCTGATACGGCAGGATCTTGGCAAGTGCTGCTTCTCTCTCCTCGGCGGTATCTGCGCAGATCATCTCGCGGAACGCGGCGATTCTGTCCGCCTCAAAGAACATATGCTCCGTGCGGCAAAGGCCGATGCCCTCCGCGCCGAGCTCGCGTGCTTTCTTCGCATCCGCCGGGGTGTCGGCATTCGTGCGGACCTTCAGCGTACGGAACTCATCCGCCCAGGTCATGATCCGGCCGAACTCGCCCGCGATCTCTGCATCGACGGTCGGGATGATGCCGTCGTAAATGTTACCGGTCGAACCGTCGATCGAAATATAGTCGCCCTCGTGGTAGGTCTTGCCTGCCAGAGTGAACTGCTTGTTTTCCTCGTCCATGACGATGTCGCCGCAACCGGAAACACAGCAGGTGCCCATGCCGCGCGCCACGACCGCCGCGTGGGAGGTCATGCCACCGCGCACGGTCAAAATGCCCTGCGAAGCCTTCATACCGGTGATATCCTCGGGAGAAGTCTCCAAGCGCACAAGCACGACCTTTTCGCCGCGCTTATTCCACTCTTCGGCGTCCTCAGCGGTAAAGACGACCTTGCCGCACGCTGCGCCGGGGGAAGCGCCGAGGCCCTTGCCTGCGGGCGTAGCCGCCTTAAGCGCTTTCGCGTCAAACTGCGGGTGCAAAAGCGAATCGAGGTTTCTCGGGTCGATCATGGCGACCGCCTGCTTCTTGTCGATCATGCCCTCGTCCACGAGGTCGCAGGCGATCTTGAGCGCCGCCTTCGCGGTACGCTTGCCGTTGCGGGTCTGCAGCATATAGAGCTTGCCCTCTTCAACGGTGAACTCCATATCCTGCATGTCGCGGTAGTGATTTTCCAGCGTCTTGCAGACCTCAGTGAACTGCTTGAACGCTTCGGGGAATTTCTGTTCCATTTCGCTGATGTGCATGGGCGTGCGGACACCTGCAACAACGTCCTCACCCTGTGCATTGGTCAGGAACTCGCCGAACAGGCCCTTTGCGCCGGTAGCCGGGTCGCGCGTGAACGCAACGCCCGTGCCGCAGTTGTCGCCCATGTTGCCGAACGCCATCATCTGGACGTTGACGGCAGTACCCCACGAATAGGGGATGTCGTTGTCGCGGCGATAGACGTTCGCACGGGGGTTGTCCCAAGAACGGAACACCGCTTCGACGGCGCCCATGAGCTGCACCTTCGGGTCGGTCGGGAAATCGTCGCCGATCTTGGATTTGTACTCTGCCTTGAACTGCTCCGCCAGCTCCTTGAGGTCATCGGCAGTCAGGTCGACGTCCTGCGTGACGCCGCGCTTTTCCTTCATCTCGTCGATGAGCTGTTCAAAGTATTTCTTGCCGACCTCCATAACGACGTCGGAATACATCTGGATGAATCTTCTGTAGCAGTCCCAAGCCCAACGGGGGTTGCCGGATTTCGCCGCCATGACCTCGACGACGTCCTCGTTTAAGCCGAGGTTCAGGATGGTGTCCATCATACCCGGCATGGAAGCGCGCGCGCCGGAACGCACCGACACGAGCAGCGGGTTTTCCTTATCGCCGAACTTTTTACCGGTGATCTCTTCCATTTTGACGATGTACTCCATGATCTGCGCCTGGATCTCGTCATTGATCTTTCTGCCGTCCTCATAATACTGCGTGCAGGCTTCGGTGGTGATGGTGAAGCCCTGCGGGACGGGCAGCCCCAGCCCGGTCATTTCGGCAAGGTTCGCGCCTTTGCCGCCGAGCAGGTTGCGCATGTCCTTGTTCCCCTCGGAGAACAGGTACACATACTTTTTACTCATGCAAATACCTCCATTTTTTGATACACTTGGGAAGTTATGGTTGTCCGGATGCGAACACCCGCATTCGGGCACAGAGAACCAACGGTTATTTTACCATAATCTTTTCGGAATTTCCATAGTTTTCTTGATTTTTCCGTACATTTTATGAATACGGGGCAAAAGGCACGCCGTTTTGCTTCTTTTTAATGGATTTTGCACAAGCGCCCCGCGGCAACGGGGCTGCCATGGGGCGCTTGCGCTTTCCTTTGTATCTCCTATATCTCAGGCATTCAGTTCCGCTTCAAACTCCGGCAGCAGCATCTGCTTGGTCGTGGTGAACACCACATAGCCGGAAACGGCGTTGTAACCGTCGTTGCCGGTAAGTCCGCCTGTGCGTTTGATCTTGCTGCAATCGGCGGAAACGCTGTATACATACTTCAATGTGTCCGCATTGCGCAGGAGCTTACCGGACGAGTCCGTTTTGCCGTTAAACTGCCAAACCTGATTGCTGTCGCTGACAGGATCGGTGTAAACCGCCGCAAGCAGCGACGTGTCCAAGCCGTATTTTTCGGCAACGGCAGTAATGAATTTATTAGAGGGGTCGTCTGTGAACAGGGTGGTGTAATCTTCTTGCGGCATAGTAAGTCCTAACGGCAGGGTGGTGCCCGCCTCGGTCGTCTGCGGTGCGGCGGATTGTGTCTCGGTATTACCGGAGGCCGGTGTCACCGCCTCGGTCGTCTGTGCATTAACGGTCGTCTGTGCGGCGGAGACCGTCGCAGTCTCCTCGCCCGGCGCCGCGCCGTTGCCGCACGCGCAAAGCAGGAGCAGCACAGCGCAGAGCACAAAAATGTTATATATTCTCATGGCAAAGCACCTGATTCTTTCGGTGGATAGGAAAATCGGCGGCGCCGAAACGCCGCCGATCTCGTTTTTGCTGCACTTGACTTACGCAAACATCCCCATAATCTTCGAAACGATTTCACCAAGGAAAGCGGTGATCTCCTCAACGGGGAACCCTTTGCCTGCAAGGAGGTTCATCAGTTCGCTGAATGCCTCACCGATCGAAGCCATGATCGCATTGAAATCCATGAGCTCACCTCCTTTGCTTTCCCAAATTTGTATTCTTATTATATCAAGCCTTTTTGCAGTTGGCAATAGAAAGCAGTGAAAATGTTATACAAAAAGTGAAACTCCGATTTGTGAAAAATCCCAATTACATATCGATTTTTTCCATGCTTTTGCCGAATAATCGTCTTTATTTCTTTTTGTGTTGATTAAAATTTTTTCCTTTTTGTTTCGTTTTCAAGATATGAATATAACATTTACCCTATGCTTGTTAAAAACATATCAATTTAAAGGCCGCATCGGCGCGCCGCAATTTTTGTTGAATTTTCCGTCAAAGCATGCTACTATTTTGTAAATATCCCCGCCGTGGCAAACGGCAATGCACGGGAATGTGAGGTGTACCTATGCCGGGATCGTCCCCGCGCTGCCCGCACGCGAAAAAGTGCGGCGGCTGTCAGCTGCAAAACTTAAGCTACCCGCAGCAGTTACAATACAAGCAGGTCAAGTGCATCCGCCTGCTCGGATCGTTCTGCCATGTGGACGAGATCCTCGGCATGGAAACGCCCTACCATTACCGCAACAAGGTACAAGCGGCGTTTGCGCGCACACGCGGCGGCAAAATCATTTCGGGCGTATATCAAGCGGCAAGCCGCCGTGTTGTAGCGGTGGAAAGCTGCCTGATCGAGGACGAAAAGGCGGATGAGATCATCGGCACGGTACGCACGCTTTTGGGGCAGTTCCATCTGCTGCCCTATGATCCCGATACCGGAAAGGGCTTTTTGCGCCATGTGCTCGTGAAACGCGGCTTCAAAAGCGGGCAGATCATGGTCGTGCTCGTTACGGGGTCGCCCGTTTTCCCGGGAAAACAGGCGTTTGTGCGTGCGCTTTTAAACAAGCATCCTGAGATCACGACGATTTTGCAAAACGTCAACGGCGCGCACACAGGGCTTGTGCTCGGCGAACGGGAATTTGTGTTGTACGGACCGGGCAAGATTGAAGAACTGCTCGGGGACTGCACGTTTCAGATCAGCGCCAAGGCGTTTTACCAAATCAACCCCGTGCAGACCGAGGTGCTTTACAAAAAGGCGCTGGAATTCGCCGCGCTCGACGGCACGCAAACGGTCATAGACGCCTATTGCGGGACGGGCACCATCGGCATTTTGGCGGCAAAGCACGCAAAGCAGGTCATCGGCGTGGAGCTGAACGGCGACGCGGTAGCGGACGCGCGCAAAAACGCCAAACGAAACGGGGTCGAAAACATCCGTTTCGTAAAAGCGGATGCGGGCGCATTTTTGACAGACATGGCGCAAGCGGGCGAACACGCGGGCGTGGTGTTCTTAGATCCGCCGCGCGCGGGCAGCAGTCTCCCCTTTCTTCGGTCACTCGTGCGCCTTGCACCCGCGCGGGTGGTGTATATCTCCTGCAATCCCGAGACCCAGCGGCGCGACCTGCTGTTCCTTTGCAAAAACGGCTACCGCGTCAAAAAGGTTCAACCCGTCGATATGTTCCCGCATACGAATCATATTGAGACGGTGGTGTGGATGTCACGACAGAACCTATGAAAATACTGCATTTTTGAGCAACATCTAAATTGATTACTCGACCTAAAGTGTGTTTTTGCGTATGTGGAAACATATCGACCACATTTAAATCGCTAAATCAAGTAGGTAGAGTGGATGAGGCGGATGTCGGGTAGGTTGAGAAACCAATATAGATAACGGCATGAAAGTGGGTGAGTTTATGAAGTTTGAGTTAAATCAGTATCACAAAAATATAAGTAAAGAAGATCTCATAGAGGATTTGCGTAAGGTAGCTGAAAAGTTAGATAAAAGCTATATTTCTCGAAGTGAATATGAGAAGAATGGAAAGTATTCGGGAACGCCGTATATTAGTAACTTTGGTTCATGGCTGGTTGCTTGCGAAATAGCGGGGCTTAAAACGACTAGGAGAAAAGAAGACTTCTTACGCATTACAAATGAGGATTTGTTGAAAGATATCTTATCAGTATCAAGACAATTAAATACTAAATCTATTTCTACAAAAGATTATAGGGAACATGGAAGATATACAGTACAAACAATTCTTTCTAGATTTTCAACTTGGTCTGAAGCACTAGCAAAAGCCGGTCTTGAACAAACTAGCTTCAAGATAATAACCGATAAAGATTTGTTTAATGAAATTGAAAGAATGTGGATTCAAAAAGGCAAACAACCAACCACAACAGACATAAAGAATGGTTTATCCCAATATTCCTTAAATACTTATAGTCGTAGATTTGGCGGATGGAGAGCTGCATTATTAGCTTTTGTTGAGTATATAAATAATGATGAGGATCACGCGAACACCGTACAAGAAGAGACAATCCAAGCCAATAAAAGCAATAAAGAACAGAAGCTATTTGAAGATGGGAAGGAAGATATCACATCTCGTCGTAAAACAAGTCGAGACATCAATCTTCGTTTGAGATTCAGAGTAATGCAACGTGACAATTTCAAATGTTGTGCCTGTGGTGCTTCACCGGCGAACGATCAATCTGTAGTTTTACATGTGGACCATATCGTTCCATGGTCAAAGGGCGGAGAAACTGTAATTGATAATTTGCAGACGCTATGTTCTAAATGTAATCTTGGAAAAAGTGATATGGAATAAATTGATATGTTTCCGTATACAGGTAAAAGATAAAATTTGAAGTGGACATGTTCCCACGAACAGAAGGAGCAGAAATAATTCAGTAAAGACATCAATCAGAGCCTCTCGTGCCATGTGGAGACGGTTGTCTTGCTTTCCCATAAGTCATAGGAACAAGTAAGGTGTATGGGTTATGAATCGGCTTTTAATTGTTGACGGCAGCAACCTGCTGTTTCAAATGTTTTTCGGAATGCCTGCAAGAATCGCTAACGAACAAGGGAAAGCCATTCAGGGCACGCTCGGTTTTGTTGGGGCATTGCTGAAAATAATACGCAAAACCGAACCTACGCACATTGCCGTGTTTTTTGACGGCGAACACGAAAGCATTCGTGCAACGCTTGACTCTGCATACAAAGCAAATCGGGTTGATTACAGCGAAATGCCGGAGAAGAATAACCCGTTTTCGCAGCTGCCGGATGTATATGCAGCTCTTGATTATCTCGGTATAAAACATGCAGAAACATGTTCCTGTGAAACCGATGACTGGATCGCAGGATATGCTTTTACATATGGGCAGGAAAATGAGATTGTCATTTCATCGTTTGACAGCGACTTTTTTCAGCTTGTAACGGATCATGTATCGGTACTTCGATATCGCGGTGATAATACCGTTATATGCACACCCGAATACATAAATAAAAAGTTCGGAATCGTCCCTTGCCAATATGCCGATTTCAAGTCGCTCATGGGGGATGCTTCGGATCACATTAAAGGTGCTGACAGGGTCGGTCCGAAAACAGCAGCTTTATTGCTCAATGAATTTGGTACTCTTGAAAATATACTTGCAAATGCGGCGGATATAAAAAACCGTCCATTCAAGAGTCTATAATCCGAAACTCCGAAAAGTTAAGAACAAATTATAAGCTTATCAAGTTCGATAATTCAACGCCGTTGCCGTTTGCCATGGACGAACTTACATATATCTTTCCCGAAACAACCACAAAAGAGGTTTTAAAAGGGATACATCTTATCAAGCACTGAATTTGCTTACCGGGAATTGCAGGAGGAGACCGCGATCACCGAAGCGGATGTGCTTTTGCCACCAACACTTTACAGGCGGGATGTTTTGCAATCCGTGATCGGCATCCAAATGGCGTTTTTCAATTTAAGCATTCTTTTCACGCCCATTCTGTTCGGCACCGTATCGCGTGCCACCGGTATACGGGACTTCTCGATCTTTCTTACCTGCATGTTTGTGCTGTTAGTGGTTTGTACGACGCTTTTTACGCATCTACAACAGAAACCCGCAGAAAAGGAAAACGAGAAACGATTAAGTTCTCGTTCTCCCCTTCCTTTTTAGAAATTTTCAAGGTCCGAAAGGCAGGTTCTACTGAAATTCGACTGATATACACTTGCTATATAGCGCCTTTTCCCATAAAATACAAATAGAAACGGGAGGCGATTGCTTTGAATGATTACACATTCGGTGAAAAATTATACCAATTGCGAAAAAGACATGACATGACACAAGCCGATCTTGCGTACAAACTCGGTGTCACAAACAAAGCGATTTCCAAGTGGGAAACCGGCGTTTCGAAGCCGACAACCAACACGCTGCGCAAGATTGCGGTTCTATTTCAGATCTCCGTTGAGGAGTTGTTGTCCTTTCGGGATCTTGAACAGAAGCCGAGTGTTACAAAAATTGTAATTACCGGCGGGCCATGTGCAGGGAAAACGACTGCTATGAGCTGGATTCAAAATGCGTTTACACAAATGGGATATACTGTCCTATTTGTGCCGGAAACCGCGACGGAACTCATCACGGGCGGCGTCGCACCTTGGACGTGTAAAAGCAACGCGGATTACCAGAAATGCCAACTGACTCTGCAAGCCGAAAAAGAACGTGTGTTCCAAATGGCGGCAGAAGCCATGACGGGGAAAAAAGTTCTGATTGTTTGTGACAGAGGGGCATTGGACAATAAAGCCTATATGCAGGAGAGTGAGTTCGCCGAAGTCCTTGCCATGTTAGATACAAACGAAGTGGAACTTCGGGACAATTATGATGCGGTTTTCCACCTGGTCACCGCAGCAAAAGGCGCGGAAGAATACTATACGACCGCCAACAATGCCGCCCGTACGGAAAGCCCGCAGCAGGCAGCTGCCTTGGACAATAAATTGGTTGCCGCATGGACAGGACACCCGCATCTTCGTGTAATTGATAATTCAACTTCTTTTGAAGAAAAAATGAAACGGTTGATTGCAGAAATTGCGGCATTCCTCGGGGAACCCGAACCGTATGAAATTGAAAGAAAATATTTGATTGCATACCCGGATGTTGCGTGGCTGGAATCTTTGCCAAATTGCCAACGTGTTGAAATCATGCAAACCTATTTGAACAGCCATGCTGGCGAAGAAGTACGCGTCCGGCAACGCGGCATCCATGGAAATTATATCTATTTCAAAACCATTAAACGAAAAATCAACGATGTCAAACGGGTAGAGGTTGAACAGCGCCTTTCCGAAGAGGAATATCTTCGTCTTTTAATGGACGCCGACACGAGCCGTCGCCAGATCCGAAAAACTCGGTATTGTCTGACCTACGGCAATCAATATTTTGAAATTGACATTTTCCCGTTTTGGAAAGATCAGGCCATTCTGGAAATCGAGCTTCGAGAGGAAACCGTCCCCGTCTGTTTTCCTCCGCACATCCAAGTATTGCGCGAGGTCACCGAAGACGAAGCCTACAAAAATGCTGCTCTGGCACTGATTCCGTAAAATCTTTCGGGGAGAAATAACAATGTCTTTATTCAGAAAACACAAGCAGAATACAGCGGTAAACGCCCCATGCATTTCTTCAGATGCTGCTGCGCGGTTCGCACCTCTGATGACCGGTCAGTTGGTTGCCCTGTACAAGCGCACCAAAGAAACGAGTTATCACCTGGAATATCTGCGCAGATTAGAGCAAATTGGTTTTGCACATACACAGGCTGAAAATCTGTTTCTGTTTGAGTCTATGATCCTAAAGCACGATTCCGTGCCGATTCTCTGTGATCCGAATTACCTGCATTTAAATTACTTTGATTTACAGCATATTCTTCTGCCGGAGCCAAAAGAATATTACATTTTACATCAGATGTTTTTATGCTCGGAAATCACGAAAATTTGGGATGAAGCAGAATACCGTTTCCACGCAAACCACGAGCAGGAAATGCCCGTGTCGGTTTGGGAGGAAATCTTCCGTCTTTCCCGTTATGGCGGCGGAGAACTGTTTGTAGAATACTTAATGTCTATGGCGTCCGCCACGGAAACACCATTTGAATTACTGCAACGGTATTCCGTTGCCGAACAGGGGTTGCTCTTCAAATACAAGTGGAATCCAAAAGCGAATGAGATACACGCATATAGATCTGTTTGAACCATTTAATAAGACGGCAATACACCTTTTTACTGCAGCAAATACTTTTTGCAGACATTGAGAGGCGTTCTGCCGTCTTTCTGTTCAGTACATAGATTTCAGGGACGGCGCGCCGCGCACGCCCCTGCTGTATGAGGACTTCCGTATGAAATTTCCCGAACTCCGACAACTCAAGGAAAACACCGTCTACATGCTTCGGAACTGGTGCCGCTGGCACCGCCGCAGTTTTCTGTATCTTGCGGCGCGCATCCCGGCGCTTGTCGCCGTGCCGATGCTTATGGCGTACGCGCCGAAGGTCATTATGGACTGCGTGACCGCGCACGCGCCTGTCTCCACGCTCGTGCTGCGCGTGGCGCTTTTGAGCGCCGGCATCGCGGCGGCAAGCTGGATCGCACCGTTCATGCAGCAAAAGCTCATCGGCAGCTCGCAGATCCTGCGCATGCGCTATGCGGTGCTTTCCTTCCGCAAGACCATGACCGCTGATTTTGTGGATGTGGAAAGTCTTGCGGGGCGCGAGCGCTTAGAACGCAGCCAGACCTTTGTCAACGGCAGCTACAGCGGCGCGCAGGATTTCTGCGAGGTCGTCTGCATGCTCGCGCAGAGCATCTTCGGCATCATTTCCTCTGTTGCGCTCCTTTCAGAGCTCCCCGCTTTGATGCTGTTTTTGATCGTTGCGGCGTGCGCCTGCGAGTTTTTGCTGTTTCGGCTGGAATACCGTGCCGACCGCAAAAGCCGCGACGAACGCAACCGCCTGCTTGTGAAATTCTCCTATTTTTACCGCACGAGCCACGAGTTTGCCGCAGGCAAGGACATCCGCCTGTACGGGCTTGGGGACTGGTTCATCAAGATCACCGCCGACGTTCTGCGCACCTACACACGTGTGATCGGGCGGTATTTGGGTGTTTCGTTTTCCGTCTCCGCGTCGCGCGCGCTCGTTTCCGCCGCCCGCGACGGTATCGCCTATTTCTTTTTGATCTCTGCGGTGCTTAACGGCAGTGCTTCCGTTTCGGATTTCATCTTCCTGTTCGGCATCGTCACGGGCTTTTCGGGCTATGTGACGATGCTCACAACGCAGTACAACCAGCTCATCCGCTGTTCCTTGGAATGTTCGAAATTCCGCGAATATGTGGAAAGCCCCGAGCGCGGGCAGGTGTCGCTTCCTGCCCTGCCGAAAGCAGACTGCTATTCGGTGGAATTTCGCGACGTGCATTTCCGCTATCGGGATGCCGAAGAAGAGACCATCCGCGGGATGTCCTTCTCGGTCAAGGCGGGTGAGAATATCGCCATCGTCGGCGAAAACGGCGCGGGCAAAACGACCGCCATCAAGCTGCTGTGCGCGCTGTATGCGCCCACTTCCGGCGAAGTGCTCGTGAGCGGCAAACCGCTGTCAACGGTTTCGCAGAAAAGCTGCTTTGACCTGTATTCCGTCGTGTTTCAGGACTACCGTTTTTTGCCCGTGAGTATTGCCGAAAACGTCGCGCTTTGCGAAGAAGACAAGATCGACCGCGACAGGCTTTGGGACTGCCTTGCGAAAGCGGGTATCCGCGAAAAGATCGAAAGCCTGCCCGAACGCGAGAACAGCATGATGGACAAAAGCGTTTACAAAACGGCGGTGGATTTTTCGGGCGGTGAAAAGCAAAAGCTTCTGCTTGCCCGTGCCCTATATAAAGACGCGCCCATCCTCATTCTGGACGAGCCGACCGCCGCGCTTGACCCCATAGCGGAAAACGAGCTGTATTTGCAGTACAGTGCGCTTTCCGCACACAAGACCTCGTTTTTTATTTCGCACCGTCTTTCTTCCACACGGTTCTGCGATAAGATCCTGTTTTTGTCGGACGGCAAGATCGCGGAATTCGGCACGCACGAGGAGCTTATGCGGAAGCGCGGCAAATATTACCGCATGTATGAGCTGCAAAGCTATTATTACCGGGAGGAGGCGGACGCCATATGACCCGTTACATACGCGCCTATCTGCGGGCGTTCCGGCAGACCGCGCAATTTGAGCCGCTGCTCATCCCCGTCGCCGTACTGTTAGCCCTTTGTATGGGCGTAAAGCCCTTTATCAACATTTATTTTTCGGCGCGCATCGTCGCCGAGCTTTCCGGCGCGCAGGCCGTGCGCACGCTGGTCACGCTTGTAGCGGTGTGTTTGGGGCTTAACTTCCTGTTACAGCTCTTGACCGACTTTTTGACGCCGACATTTTACATGCTGCGCAGCCGCCTGTATGAAAAAGAGCGCATGACCGTGGAGCACAAGCTGTTCCGGCTGGATTTCGCGAAGCTCGAGGACAGCTCGTTCCAGGAGCTTGTGCATCTGCATACGGAATCCATGGATAAGATCTTCTCGGCGTTCGTGCAGCTTTGCTGGATGTTCAAGGATTTCCTGACCGGTGTTGTGACACTGGTCTGCGCCGTTGCGCTGATCTTTCCGCTTTTGAAGATCGGCGTAACGAAAACGGGCGAGGGCTTTTTGCACTCCCCATGGTTCTTAGCCGTTTTGGGTGCGGGGATCGCCGTGGCGGTGGTCATTATCCTGCGTTTGAGCAGCCGCACGAGCCGCATCTGGTTTCAGTCCAACGAACGCTACGGCAGGCTCAACCGCCTGTTCCGCCGCTACCGCGACCTGCTGGCGGACTACAACTCCGGCAAAGAGGTGCGCCTTTACAACGAACGTCCGCTGATCGAAAAAGAGGCGACCGAGCAGCTTTTGACCAAAGGCGAAACGATCCTGCACGAGACCTCGCGGCAATCCGCAGCGGCGAGCGCGTATATCGCCATCGTCGGAGCGCTGGTGGGCTTCGGCGTTTACACCTTCATCGGCGTGAAAGGCACGCTCGGGCTTTTCGACATTGAGGCGCTGGTGCGCTACATCGGCGCGTTCATGCAGATGATCACGGGCATCACCTCCATCGCGACCACGCTCGGGCGGCACGCGGAAATATTGCCGAACCTCGAATACTTTTTCCGCATTGCCGACACAAAGACCGACATGACCTACGGCGACAAAGAAGTTGACCTGCAATCGGTCGAAATTGAATTCCGCGACGTCTGGTTCAAATACCCCTCGGCGGATGACTACACCTTAAAAGACATTTCCCTGAAGATCAAAAAGGGAGAACGGCTGGCGGTGGTCGGGCGCAACGGCTCGGGCAAGACGACGTTCATCAAGCTCCTGTGTAGGCTTTACGACCCCGACCGCGGCGCGATATACGTCAACGGCGTAGACCTGCGCGAGCTCTCGCGCGAGTGCTGCACCAAGCTGTTTTCGGTCGTGTTCCAGGACTTCAAGCTGTTCGCGCTGACCGTGTCGGAAAACTTGACCTGCGGGGAAAAGCCCGACGAAGCGCGCCTGCGCCAAAGCCTGACGCAGGCGGACGTATACGCGCGTGTACAGCGCATGCAGAAGCAGGCGGACACGCCGCTTTACAAGGACTTGGATAAAGACGGTGTGGAGATCTCCGGCGGCGAAGCGCAAAAGCTCGCGCTTGCCCGCGCGCTTTACAAGGATGCGCCCATCGTGGTGCTCGACGAACCGACCGCCGCGCTCGACCCCGTGGCGGAGCACAAGATCTACCAGCAGTTCAACGCCTTTGTCGAGGGGAAAACGGCGATCTACATTTCGCACCGTCTCTCCTCCTGCCGCTTCTGCGACACTATTGCCGTGTTCCGCAAGGGCGAGCTTGTGCAGTGCGGCGCACACGAAGCGCTCGTACATGCCAAGGGCGAATACAAGCGCCTTTGGGACGCACAGGCGGGGTATTATATAGACGATCGGGGCTAACCGGCAGGCCCTTTATAAGACACAAAAACGGGACGGCACAAATTGTGCCGTCCCGTTTTTGTGCGAATTTTTCCTAAAACGCGCAGATTTGGTTGAGCGGGAATTTACCGTCGCTGTATTTCTGCGCGCCGGACTCAAAAATACCCGTGACCGCATCGTCTTTCATATCTACGCCCTCCAAAAGCGGCGGCAGGCGCAGGCTTTGTGTCTGTGTGTCCTTTGTAAGTGCGTAAACGGGCACTTCGCCGCCGGGCACGGTCAAATAATAGGCGGGCTCGCGCGCGGTGACATCCGTATAGTACAACAGATGCGAATCCGTGTTGCGCCCGTAGGAGGTGCTTAAAGCAAATCCGCCGTCCGCCGTCCGCGCCATACCCTGCACGAGGTTCGGCGTGGTGCAGGCGAACGCCGGGATGGGGATCATCCCGTTGCCCGCATCGAACGCGGCATTTAAGGCTTCGAGCGCGTAGGCGTTCAAGCGGGAAAAGTGGATCTCCGTCATGGACATCTGCATGTGGTGCGTTTCATCTGTACCGTAGCGCGCGTCGGGGTAATAGGTATAAAACTCCCCCGCATACAGATAGGTCCCGTCGCAATGGATATACGAGCAGCGCACGTCCGTGTCCACAAAGCTGTCGAGTACCAGCGTACCGCCGTCGGGCAGTGCCCCGATCGTTTCCGGCGAGAAGCGGTAGATGCTGTTCCCGGAGCAAAGGTACAAATACGCGCCGCCGTCCGCAAGCCCGCCCGCATGGCCGGTGAAGTCCGTGCCGTCGGCGTTTTGCAGATGCAGCGTTTTGGTGCGTTCTCCCGTAGCAGCATCCACAAAGCTCAAAACGGACGCTTTATCATCGTGGTAGTAGGAGAGCACATACGCCCCCGCCGCCTCACAGTAGCAATAGCCCTGCGGGACGTAGCCGTTTTCGGTCTCAGGGATCGCGGCAAGCTCTGTATAGCCCGTGTAGTCGTTGTCGGTTTTTATGGCTCCTCGAACGCCGCGTCCGATGTATTCCGTAGCGTTCGCCAAAAACGCGCGGTACCCCGTCACCGCGCGCGGGGTATTCACGCCGCCCGCAAAATAGCCCGCCACGCCCACAACGATCACGCACGCGAGCACGACGGCGATCGCTTTGCCGATTTTTTTGCCGACGCCTTTTTTCTTCATTTCCGTTTCCTTTCCCAAACAAAAAGGGCGCGCCGGTATATTCAGTGCTCCCTTTGTTTGTTGAAGAAGATGTTTCATAGAAACATGCAAAAGTTTTCGTCCACCTTTTTCAAAAGGTGGCGGTTTCCAAAGGCAGCGCCTTTGGTCGCGTCTCGCAGGACGCGAAATCCTTTACCATTATAAAGCGCAGGAGAGGAGATGGAACAGCCCTGTGGGCTGTTCCATCCGGAGAACCCTCGCCAGGGGTTCTCCGATGTGACGCGCAGCGGCGCATGTATCCCCATTCCTCTGTGCAATATGCAGATTGCGGATTTGCTTTTTAACACGTTCGGGCGCACCGTTCACGACAGTGCGCCCTTTTGTTTTGTGCTTATTTCGCCAGCGCGGCAACTTCAAGCATATACGTGCCGATCTGCCCGCCGAATTCAGGCGCGCCGTCCATGATCAGGCGGCCCTTCTTGACGGCTTCCAGCATATCGTCCGTGCCGAGCAGGATGCCCAGCGCGCTGTCGAGGCTGTCAAAGCGCAGCGTAAAGAACGGCATGGCGCGCTTGTATTCGCCGCGGCCCGCTCTCGACTTGCCCGCCTTGATGCGCAGGTATGCAGACACCTGCGGATAGCCGTTGACCGCCCACGCATAAACGCGGTCGGGACTTTTGGAAGTCCAGTCGTGGATGTCCTCATGCCCCATTTTGTTAAGCTGGCTGATGCCGGAGGACAGAAGATAGAAGAAGCATTTGACCATAAGCTCCTTGGTCGCTTCATCCTCGGGCGCTTTGGTCGCGCCAAGCAGTGAGGACATTTTGAGAAGCGTCATCAAAAACGCCTTGAATGCCCCGAAATGCTTGACGACGCCGCGCATCTTCGGCAGCGTGGCGGGACTGATCTTGCCCTTGAAAAAGGCATTCATCGCCTCCACACTCTTGAATTCCAGCTCCACATGCGGGCGGGGATCCACTTTATTGAGGTGCACAAGCCATTCGTCGCTGTTGACCACAAAGTGCATCCCGACCTTGCCGCCCTCCGCGTCCGGGTCAAGGGCGCTGACTTGAATCACGGCATGCACCTTGGCAAATTGCTTTTTCAAGGACGGCACATCGGTGGCGATGACCTTGACCAGCGGCAGCGCGGCGTTGAAAAAGATCTTATTGGAATACAGTTCTTCTTTGGTATGCAAAACTTTCACGCTCCTTTCGGTACTGCCGGGGGAAATCAGACCTCGTCGTCCCAGTTGTCGTCAAGCTCGAAGTCCTTATGCATGACCTCGCGCACGGCCTCGATGATGCCGTTGGCGTCGATGCCGACGATGGACATGATATCCTCATGCAGCCCGATGGGCGCGAATTGGTCGGGATGACCGAGCTTTTTGAACGCGCAGCCCTTGCCGGATTCCACGACGACCTCCGCGACTGCGGAACCAAGCCCGCCGAGCACACTGTGATCCTCGACCGTGATGATGCGGCGGGTGTCCTGCACCGCCTTGAGGATGGCTTCCTTGTCGATGGGCTTGATCGTATGCATATTGAGCACGCGCACCTTCAAGCCGTCGGCATTCTCCAGGAACTTTGCCGCTTCGCGCGCCTGGAACACGCACGAGCCGCAGGCGATGACCGTGATATCGGTGCCGGGATGCACCTCCACCGCCTTGCCGACCTCAAAGCCGTAATCCTCGTTATCGTACAGCACGCGGTCAAACCCACGGTTGATGCGGATGTAATAGGGGCCGAAATTCTCATACGCCGCCTTGACCGCGTTCGCGGTCTCGTAGCCGTCCGCCGGGCAGATGACCGTCAGGTTCGGCATGGCGCGCGTCACTGCCAAATCAACAATGGCGTGGTGCGTGGAACCTGCCTGCCCAAACGACGTGCCCGCGTGGGTGGCGATGATCTTTGCATTGACGTTCTGATAGCAGATGTCGGTGTGCAGCTGGTCTGCCGCACGCAGCGACGCGAACACCGAGAAGGTGGAGGCGAAGGGAACAAGCCCCGCGCGCGCCATACCTGCCGCGACGCCCAGCATGTTCTGCTCGGCAATGCCGACGTTGAACACGCGCTCCGGGCAGGCGTTGGTGAAGTCCTGCAGCTTCGTCGAGGTGGCAAGGTCTGCCGTGACCGCGACGATCTCCTTATGTTCTTTGGCAAGTTCCGCCAGCGTTTTGCCGTAGATTTCCGAAGTGGAAAGCTCGGGGGTCTCAATGACGTTATAAACAAATCCTCCAGCCATTACGCAAACTCCTTTCCGCAGCGCGCAATGCGCTCGGCGCTGTATTCATCCAGATCCTTCGCGGCGGTTTTCGCCATTTCGTCGTCGATCGCGCCGTAGTGCCATTTGTAGTTGCCCGCCGTCAGCTTGATGCCGACGCCCTTGACGGTATCCGCCACGATGACGCTCGGTTTTTCGGTGCAGGCGTGCGCCTCGTCGATGGCGCGGCACAGATCCACAATGTCGTTGCCGTTGCAGGTGATCGTGTTGAGCCCGAACGCCGTGAATTTATCGGCCAGCGGCTCGAGCTTCATCACGTCCTCGGTATTGCCGTCGATCATGCAGTGGTTGCGGTCGACAATGGTGATGCAGTTGGTGAGGTTGTAATGGCGGATGGTCATTAAGCCCTCCCAGTTGGAGCCCTCATCCAGCTCGCCGTCGCCGGTGACGACATAAGTCGTGTAATCCTTGCCAAGGACCCGTGCGGCGATCGCCGTGCCTGCGGCGATCGGGATGCCGTGGCCCAGCGACCCGGTGGACGCATCTACGCCGACGACCTTGTTGGAATCCAGATGGATGCCCATTTTGGAGTTCGTCAGGTTGAAGGTCTTAAGCTGCTCGGGATCGTTCCAGCCGAGGTCGCACAGCACGGGCGCATAAGCGATGCCCGCGTGGCCTTTACTCAGAATGAAGCGGTCGCGGTCTTCCCACTTCGGGTCATCGAGCTTGATGTTCAAATAGCGGTGATACATAACGGTCAGAATGTCCATGACACTCATGCCGCCGCCGATGTGGCCGCTGCCCGCCCAAACCGTGGTTTGCAGGCAGAGGTGGCGCAGGTCGTTTGCCTTTTTCTCCAGCGCCAGCCACTCGTCCTTGGTCAAAGGTGCTCTTTGCATAGTTTTCCTCCCTTATATCGCTGCGGCGGATGCCGCAAATCGTTTCCGCTTTCTTAAGCTTTGAGCTCCGGGTGCCGCTTTTCGACCACGCCGAATGCATCCTCTGCGATCTCGATCGCTTTTTTGATGTCCTCGTCGGTGACGGCGGCGTTGATGAAGTGGTTGTGGTGCGACGCCAAAAACAGCCCGCGGCTGACGCATTCGGCGATCCATTCCTGATGGAGCATCAGGCTGTCGTCGTTGGCAATGCGCAGATAGAAGAGCGCCGGCTCACCCGAAACGACCAGATCGAACCCGTGCTCGGCGGCTGCCGCCTTGAAGCCCTCCGTGAGCTTCGTGCCTTTTTCACGGAACATGGTCGGGATGTCGAGCTTCTTCATTTTGTTGATGCACGCGATGCTCGCTGCAAACGGGACGGCGCTCATCCAGTACGAGCCCGTGTAGGTGATGCCCGAAACCGTGCTCTTCATATGCTCGCCGCCGCAAAGCGCCGACATGTTGTAGCCGTTGGCAAGCGCCTTGCAGAAGCAGATGAGGTCGGCTTTGATGCCGTAGTAATGGTCGGAGCCCTGCAGATCAAGGCGGAAGCCCGTGCGCACGTCGTCGAAGATGAGCACCATGCCCTTTTCGTCGCAGAACTTGCGCACCGCCTGCCAATATTCCTTGGAGGCGACTTCATTATCCTTGAAGTTGCCGTGGTCGTAAGGCTGTGCAATGAGGCCCGCCACGTCGCCGTCGCAGGCATTGTAGGCGTCCTCCAGTGCTTGCAGGTTGAACCACGGCACGACCACGTTGTTTGCAACGTCCTCGGGCAGGATGCCGGGATAGTCCACCTTCTGCGCCCACTGGAAGTCGCCGTGGTAATAGCCCTTTAAGAAGAACATCTTCTTCTTGTGCGTGTGTGCGCGCGCTGCCATGACTGCAAGCGTGGTGGTGTCCGAGCCGTTCTTTGCAAAGAACGCCCAATCCGCCGAAGCGACGGTATCCACCAGATTTTCGGCACATTCCACCATGACCTTGGACGGCGAGGTGGTGCAGTTGCCGAGCTTTAACTGCTTGAGTGCCGCAGCGTCCACATCGGGATCGTTATAGCCGAGCACGTTCGGCCCGTAGGCGCACATGAAGTCGATGTACTTGTTGCCGTCCACATCCCAGAAATAGGTGCCCTGCGCCTTTTCCGAGAAAAACGGCCATTTCGAGACCGGCACCCAAAGTCCTTCGGCGGGGCCGAGATGCCCGTAAATGCCCGAGGGGATCACCTTGACGGCACGTTCAAAATATTCGCGGCTTTTATCATGCTTGTATTCCGGAAATTTGCTCATGTGAAAAGCTCCTCCCTTACGCTAAGTACAGTGCAACCCGGTCGAGGATGCGGTTCATGTTGTCTACCATCGAAAGCATCCCGCGGATCTCCACCGTACCGCGGCCGATGCATTCCAGAGAATTGATCCTGCCGTTGAACAGGTCGTTTGCCAGCTGCAAAGAATCAAGCTGCATAATGGCGCGCGGCTTTTCGGGCGCTTTTTTGATCGCGACCAAATGATGATCCTTAACGCGCAGCGTGGCGGCGGGGCCGTTCTTGATAAGGAACGCAACGTCGCCGTCAAGCATATAGGAGGCACTCGCCTGCCCGACCTTGTCCTGATTGCCGATCTGCGCAAGCGCCACGGCAATGGTATAAAACGTCAATACCGTGGACAGCTCAAAGAAGGCGGGATCACGCAGATTTTCCTCGCTCGGACGCAGGAATTCCGTCAGGCGGTCGGTGAGCGCCACAAACGTTTTCAGCAAAAAGCCGATCTTGGAAAAGCCCTTGACGGGGATAGGCGTGACGGTGCCGTCGATCATCCCATTGAATTTCTCGCAGGAGGAAAACGGGATCAGAATGTCGTGCGGCTGCTTGCCGTCCTCCATGCGGCAGCCCTTACAGGTAAATTTGATGGTTGCGCAAGGCCCGCCCTTGACGTCAAAGCAGACGGATACGGGCTTTTTGAGCTCGTATAAGATCTCCTTGGCTTTGGTATCCAGCTCGCACAGGTTTTCAAGCGTGCCGAGAACCCCGTACAGGTTGACGAACGCCAGTGTTCTTGAATCGGTCAATGGAATTCCTCCTTCACGTTTTGATTGCCGACATAGTTCCCAAGAAAACTATGTGAAAAGTATAGCAAATCTTTCATGCAAAGTCAACGAAAACCCGTGAGCTTGCCCTTAAAAATCCGTGGAAAAGCGTGCATATGTCTGTATGCGGCGGAAATGGAAAAAAACAGGTGATTTTTTCTGGCAAGTGTGGTACAATGTTATATGTATATGGTCGTTTTCCGAAAAGCTGCGTAAGGCTTCGGTGAAAACGGTCGGAAAGGACGAGAAGCCATGTCATTTTTGAAAAAAATATTCGGCGACTATTCCTCGCGTGAGATCAAACGGATCCTGCCGCTGCAAAAGCGGGTGCTCGCGCTCGAGAGCGAATACGCCGCATTGACCGATGAGGAATTGAAGGCCAAGACCCCGCAGCTTCGCGAGCGCCTGCAAAACGGCGAGACGCTCGACGACATCCTGCCCGAAGCGTTCGCGACCTGCCGCGAGGCGGCATCGCGCGTACTTAATATGAAGCACTTCCCCGTGCAGATCATCGGCGGTATCGTACTCCACCAGGGGCGCATTGCCGAAATGAAGACCGGTGAGGGCAAAACGCTGGTGGCAACGCTCCCCGCCTATTTGAACGCCCTTGCGGGCAAAGGCGTACACATCGTTACGGTCAACGACTACCTTGCCCGCCGCGACTCGGAGTGGATGGGCAAGCTGTACCGCTTTTTGGGTCTTTCGGTGGGGCTCATTGTTCACGAGTGCACCAACGAGGAGCGCAAAGCGGCATACGCCGCCGACATCACCTACGGCACGAACAACGAAATGGGCTTCGACTACCTGCGCGACAACATGGTGCTGTATGCAAACCAGCGCGTCCAGCGCGGGCACAGCTTTGCCATCGTCGATGAGGTAGACTCCATTTTGATCGACGAGGCGCGCACGCCGCTGATCATTTCCGGGCAGGGCGACAAGTCCACCGATCTTTATAAGATCGCGGACAGTTTTGCGAAATCCCTGAAAATGGTCACGGTCAAGGAGCTGGATACCAAGGTCAACGCCGAGGACGTGGTAGACGCGGACGGCGATTTCGTCGTGGACGAAAAAGCGCGCAGCGCGACGCTGACGAAGCGCGGCATTGCAAAAGCCGAAAAATTCTTTAACATTGAAAACCTGATGGACGCAGAGAACATCACGATCCTGCACCACATTGAGCAGGCGATCCGCGCCATCGGCGTGATGAAGCGCGATGTGGACTATGTTGTCAAGGACGGCGAGGTGCTCATCGTCGACGAGTTCACCGGCCGCATCATGCTCGGCCGCCGTTACAGCGAAGGACTTCACCAAGCGATCGAGGCGAAGGAAGGCGTCAAGGTCGAGCGCGAGTCCAAAACGCTTGCGACCATCACCTTCCAGAACTATTTCCGCCTGTACAACAAGCTGTCCGGTATGACCGGTACGGCGATGACCGAAAGTCCCGAGTTCCAGGACATCTATTCGCTCGACGTTGTTGCTATCCCGACCAATAAGCCGATGATCCGCGTGGACGAACCCGATGTGCTGTATAAGACCGAGCAGGCAAAGTTCAATGCGATCATCGAGCAGATCCTCGCCTGCCACGAAAAAGGGCAGCCCGTGCTTGTGGGTACGATCAGCATTGAAAAGAGCGAAGCGCTCTCCAAAGCGCTGCGCAAGCGCGGCATCAAGCACGAGGTTCTTAATGCGAAGTACCATGAAAAGGAAGCCGAGATCATCGCGCAGGCGGGCAAATACGGCGCCGTGACCATCGCCACGAACATGGCGGGCCGCGGCACGGACATCATCCTCGGCGGGAACCCCGAATTTATGGCAAAAGCGGAGATGCGCAAAAAGGGCTTCTCGGAAGAGCTTATCGCCGAGGCGACGGGCTTTGCCGAGACGGACAACGAAGAGATCCTCGACGCGCGCAAGACCTTCCGGGAGCTGGAAGATAAGCACAAAGCCGAGATCGGTGCGGAAGCCGACGCCGTGCGCGAAGCGGGCGGGCTTTACATCATCGGTACCGAGCGCCACGAGTCGCGGCGTATCGACAACCAGCTGCGCGGGCGTTCGGGCCGTCAGGGCGACCCCGGCCGCAGCCGTTTCTATCTCTCTGCCGAAGACGAGCTGCTGCGTCTGTTCGCAGGCGACCGCTTCTACACGGTGCTTGATTCGTTCAAATCTGTCGGCGACATGCCCATCGAGACCAAAATGCTGACAAACCTGATCGAGAATGCACAGAAGAAAGTGGAAGGCAACAACTTCGCCGCACGCCGCAACGTCCTGAAATTCGACGACGTGATGAACAAGCAGCGCGAGGTCATTTACGGGCAGCGCAACCAGGTGCTCGACGGCGTGGACCTGCACGCGACCATTCAGAAAATGATCGACGACTTCTGCACGGCACAGGCGGCGTTCTACTGCCCCGCAGCCTTACCGAAGAGCGACTGGAACCTGCGCGGCATGCAGACGAAGCTCGGCTGGCTGCTTGGGGACACGGACGTGGAATCGATCACTTCGCAGGAAGCGTGCGCCGACCTGCTCAAAGATCTGGCAGACAAACGCTATCAAGCGCAGGCGGAAAAGTTCGGCGACTTTATCATGGGCGAGCTCGAGCGCAAGATCCTGCTGCAAAACGTGGATCTGCGCTGGATGGACCACATCGATGCGATGGAGGAGCTCAAGCGCGGCATCTACCTGCGCTCTTACGGCCAACAGGATCCGGTCGTTGCGTTCCGCCGCGAGAGCTTCGATATGTTTGACGAAATGACGGCCGCCATCCAGGAGGGCACCGTCGTAGGCATCCTGACCGTGCAGCTGCGCACGAATCAGGAGGTCAAGCGCGAACAGCAGGTCAAGATCACGGGCACATCCGGCGGCACGGACGGCAGCGAAAAGCGCCAGCCCGTGCGCAAGGCGAAAAAGCCCGGCCGGAACGACCCCTGCCCCTGCGGCAGCGGCAAAAAGTATAAGCATTGCTGCGGCAAGGATGATTAAACCAAGAATCGAATATAACGCAGAAGCCCTCACCGAAAGGTGGGGGCTTCTGTTTTATGTGATGTTCGCATGTTGCAAATCCCCTTTTCGGGACGCAGCCTACGGTTGCGGCGCGGTCGGCGCCGTTTTTCATCCGGCAGGAGCCGTTCCGAAAGACGGGCGAGCGCGCCGCCGAACGGGAACAGCAGCAGTGTGCTTGCTATGTTGAACAGGGTGTGGAAATGCGCGATCTGTGCGGCGGGGTCGCCGGGGGCGAGCGCCTGCATCAGTTCGGGCAGCGGCATTGCCATGCACAACGGTGTAAAGATCGCCGTGCCTATGGCGTTGAACAAAATATGCACCGCGGCCGCGCGCTTGGCGTTTTGGGAAGTCCCGACGGCGGCGAGAGCTGCCGTAACGCAGGTACCAATGTTCTGCCCGAACAGCACATACACAGCAGCGTCCGCGCCGATCAGGCCGTTTGCCGCGAGCGCCTGTAAGATGCCGACGGCGGCAGACGAGGATTGGATCACCGCCGTAAATACTGTGCCCGCAAGGATGCCGAGCAGCGGACTTTCAAATGCGGTGAGCAGGCGGATAAACTGCAGCGACCGCGCAAGCGGCGCAAGGGCGTCGCTCATTTCGGTCATGCCGAGAAACAAAAAGCCGAGTCCTGCTGTCACCTGACCGCAAAGCCGCAGGGCGCGGCGTTTCGAGAAGACCGCAGGGAGCACCCCGCAGATCGCAAAAATGGGGGCGAGCTGCCCGAAATCGAGCGCGACGAGCTGGCCTGTGACGGTCGTCCCGATGTTTGCACCCATGATGACGCCGACCGCCTGTTTAAGCGTCATCACCCCTGCGTTCACAAAGCCGACGACCATGACCGTCACCGCAGAGGAGGATTGGATAACGGCCGTCACGCCGGTGCCGACGAGCACCCCCGCAAGCGGGCGGTCGGTCAGCCTCGAAAGCAGCCTTTGCAGCCGCTTACCCGCCGCTTCCTCCAGCCCCGTACTCATCATCTGCATCCCGTATAAAAACAGCGCGAGCCCCGCAAGCAGGCGCAACACCTCCGTCCCCCGCATACGCGTCCTCCTTTTCTGCACAAAGCCATACAATCGTATGACGTGCGCGACGAACGTATGCGTGAAAAGGGCGGGCGCTCCTGCTTGTAAACAAACTAATCCGCAATCCGCCTTTTATAAAAATTTTTTCAGACGCCGTAAGACGCCGTCTTGGGGCACCCCCGGCGAGGGTGCCCCAGGCCAAACAGTCCACAGGACTGTTTGGCTTCCCCTCCTGCGCTTTTGGCTGAAAAGGATTTCGCGTCCTGCGGGACGCGACGGGGGCGCCGCCCCTCGACCCCGCCGCCTTTTGTAAAAGGCGGACGAAAACTTTAACAAATCTTTTTATAGCTTTTGCAACAGACTAAGGCGGGCGCTTCCGAGAAAGAAGTGCCCGCCTGTTCTTTATTTTGGATCGACTTTGCTTACAGCAGGGAAGCGACCATATCGCCCATTTCGGAAGTAGAGACCTTGCGAAAGCCCTCTTCATAAATATCGGGTGTGCGCACCGTCTCAAGTGCCGTATTCACCGCGTTTTCGATCGCCGCTGCCGCCTGCGGCTCGTCGAGTGAGTACCGAAGCATCATCGCCGCAGAGAGGATCGTGGCAAGCGGGTTTGCGATCCCCTGCCCCGCGATGTCGGGCGCGGAGCCGTGGATGGGCTCGTAAAGCCCGAATTTGCCCTCCGCGAGAGACGCAGAAGCGAGCATGCCGATCGAGCCCGAAATCATGGACGCTTCATCCGACAAAATATCGCCGAACATGTTGGAAGTCACGATCACGTCGAACTGCTTCGGGTTGCGCACAAGCTGCATGGCGCAGTTGTCCACATACATGTGGTTGAGCTCCACCTCCGGGTAGTCGGCGGACATTTCGATGACCGTCTTGCGCCACAGCCGCGAAGAGTCGAGCACATTCGCCTTGTCGACGCTTGTCAGCTTTTTATTGCGCTTCATCGCCATTTCGAAGGCGGTTTTTGCGATGCGGCGGATCTCCGGCACGGAATACTGCTCGGTATCATAGGCATACGCGACACCGTTTTCCTCGCCCGTGCCGCGCTTGCCGAAGTAGATGCCGCCCGTAAGCTCCCGGACGATGAGGAGATCCATGCTGTCACCGATGATCTCGTCCTTAATGGGCGACGCGCTCTTAAGCGGCTTGAAAATCGTCGCGGGGCGCAAATTCGCATACAGCCCCAGCGCACTGCGAATACCCAGAAGCCCCGCTTCGGGACGGTTGGAACCGGGCTGGCTGTCCCATTTCGGGCCGCCGACCGCGCCCAAAAATACGCAGTCTGCCGCCTTACAGGCGTCTACGGTCTCTTCCGGCAGCGGCACGCCCGTTGCGTCGATCGCCGCACCGCCCATCAGCCGCTCGTCACAGACCATTTTGAATCCGAATTTTTCCCCGGCGGCATCCAAGACCTTCAGCGCCTCGTCCACGATCTCGGGGCCGATGCCGTCGCCCTTTAACACCACGATCTTATGTTCTCTCATGTTCTATTGCTCCTTTTTATACTTGTTTTTCTGCCTTGCACCGCAGGCGTACATAATCTGCCGTCCACACGCCGTTTTGATATAAGCTCGGGCGCAGGGCTTCCACGGCTTCGCGGATGATCTCCTCTGCCTGTGCTGTCGGGATCGCCGCAAACGGTTCCTTGACAAACATCTTGATCCAGCCTTCCATGCCTTGCTCGCCCGCAAGCGGCGTCGGGCGGTCAAACAGCGTCGCATACGTCACGCGCAAACCCGCCTGCTCCAAAAGCGGGGCGTATTCCCCAACCGTCGGGAAATAGAACGGCATGTGATACGCTAAGCCGCGCCCCTCGAAGGCACGCCGCAGCGCACTGTGGATCTGCGCACCGCAGCCCGCGCCGCCCATTTCAAACACGAACTGCCCGCCCGCGCGCAGCGCACGGGAGATACAGCGAAGCGCATCCGGCTGGCGTTCGCGGTCGATCCAGTGCAGCACCGCGTTGGAAAATACCGCGTCCACAGGCGTTTCCAACGAGAAAGCCGTCGCGTCCCCTTGGAAAAAACGGACGTTCGGGCAGCGCTGCCGCGCGAGCTTGAGCTGTGCTGCGTCCGCGTCCATGCCGCAGACGTCATACCCCGCCTGCACAAGCTGTTCGGTCAGCGCCCCGCCGCCGCAGCCGAGATCCAGCACCGTGTTTGCCTTTTCCCGATCCAACAGCGCCAAAAGCGCCTCCCCGTATTTCGGCACAAAGGCGAAATCCTGCGCGTACTTGCCTGCATCCCATTGGATATTCATTTTATTTTGCGCCCTCCGCAGGTTCAAAGATCGGCGGCTGCGGCGCACGCACACAGTTCTTCTGGCAGCGGTTGATCGCGCACAGAAGACCCTTCATCGAGGCGTAGTTGATGTTGTGGGAGATCCCGATGCCGAACACATCCTTGCCCTCGGGATTTTGGATGTGGATGTAGCTGACCGCCTTGGAGTCGCTGCCGCGGGAAATGGCGTGTTCGCTGTAATCCACAAAGCGGTAATCCTGCAAGCCGATCTTGTTGAGCGCCTGGCAGAACGCTTCGATGGGGCCGGAACCCGTGCCCTCGATCTCTATAGGCGCGTCGCCGTTATATTGCAGCGTACCGGTGAAATGCACCTTGGTAAGCGCCTCGTGCTCCTCTTTTTCCTCGCTGAACTTATGACGCAGGAGCTTATACGGTCCGCAGACATTGCGGTATTCCTCGATGAAGAGGTCGAAGACCTCCTGCCCTTTTAATTCCTTGCCCGTCTTTTCGCAAGCCGCCTGCACCACAGCGCCGAATTCGGGGTGCATGGCCTTGGGCATCTTGAAGCCGAATTCGTGCATCACATACGCTGCGCCGCCCTTGCCGGACTGGCTGTTGATGCGGATGATCGGCTCGTATTCGCGCCCGACATCGGCAGGGTCGATGGGCAGATACGGCACTTCCCAGCGGTCGGAGTGTGTTTCCGCCATATAGGCTTTACCCTTGTTGATGGCATCCTGATGCGAACCCGAGAACGCCGTGAACACAAGCTCGCCCGCATACGGCTGGCGGGGACCTACCTGCATTTTTGTGGTGCGCTCATAGACCTCTTTGATGTGGTTGATGTTCGAGAAATCCAGCTTGCAGTCCACGTTCTGCGTGTACATATTCAAAGCGAGCGTCACCAAATCCACATTGCCCGTGCGTTCGCCGTTGCCGAACAGCGTGCCCTCGATGCGGTCTGCGCCCGCGAGCAGCCCCAGTTCTGCCGCCGCGACCGCCGTGCCGCGGTCATTGTGCGGGTGCAGGCTGATGATGGCGCTGTCACGATCCTTCAAATGGCGGCAGAAATACTCGATCTGGTCGGCATAGCCGTTGGGCGTGCTGCCCTCGACCGTGCTCGGCAGGTTGAGGATGACCGGGTTTTCGGGCGTTGCGCCAAGCTCGTCAAGCACGCGCTGGCAGATCTCGACGGCATAATCCGGCTCCGTGCCCGAAAAGCTTTCGGGCGAATACTCATAGCGGATGTGGATGTCGGAATGCTGCATCAATTCGTCGGAGAGCTTTTTGACAAGCCGCGCGCCGCTGACGGCGATGTCCGTAATGCCGTCCATATCCTTTTTGAACACGACCTTGCGCTGCAAAGTCGAGGTGGAGTTATAGAAGTGGATGATGACGTTCTTCGCGCCTTCCACCGCCTCAAACGTCCTGCGGATCAGGTGTTCGCGGCACTGCACAAGCACCTGAATGGTCACATCGTCAGGGATATAATTGCCTTCGATAAGCGTGCGCAGGATCTCATATTCCGTCTCAGACGCGGACGGGAAGCCGACCTCGATCTCTTTAACGCCGATATCCACGAGCGTCTGGAACATCTCGAGCTTTTCTTCGAGATTCATCGGGTCAATCAGCGCCTGATTGCCGTCGCGCAGATCGACCGAGCACCAGACCGGCGCTTTTTCGATGGTTTTCGTGGGCCATGTGCGGTCGGGAATGTCCACGGGCACAAACGGGAAATACTTGTTCGTTTTCATCTCATGTGTTCTCCTTTTCTAAATTACAATAAAAAAATCGCCCGCATTCTGCCGTTCGGCAAAACAGGGGCGAGGAAAATTCCACGCGGTACCACCCTAATTCAGCGGCGAAAACGCCGCCCTCTGACGACCTCCAACAAGGTCTGACCGAATAACGAGGTCAACCGTCCTAACCTATGCTTTCAGTTAGGCGACTCCGGAACGAGCTATGCGCAAACCTTCCGTACTGCCTCGCACCACACGGCAGCTCTCTGAACCTTCCGATTTGCCTTATTTCCTTCACAGTCTTTGACAGGCGATATTTTATTGGTTTTTTCATTATATGCGAACACTTTTGATTTGTCAAGCGGGAATTTTGCGAATCAGTCGGCGCACTCCTCCACGAGTTCCCGATTTTTGTAGGCGAAGTGCTCCCACTTGCAGGGCACGCCCTGCTCTTTCAGCACGTCGAGAAGCGCCTGCTCATACACGGTGCTCTCGCTGCCGCAGGCCACGCAAAGCGTGACCTCATCCCCCAACCCTACCGCCGAGGTGTTGATGCCGCCGTACCCCGCGCCGAGATAGATCTCAAAACGCTCGACCATATCCTTTGCGGGTCCTTCGAGCGTATGTGCGCCGAGGTTCGAGAGCGTGGTGGTGATGGAATTGCCCGCTACGTGGCGGTACACCTTGCGGATGGCGTGTTCCCGCACCGCGCGCGGCACAAGGCGCGTAGCGGGATTATTGGCGGCAAGATAGGTCGTTGCAACGCCTGCGCGCACGCCCTTTTCTGCGGCGGCGGCGCGCACCTGGCTGTGTACGCTTTGCATGGCGCGGACAAAATCATTCGCACATTCCGAAGCGTGTAAGCGCACGTTTATGTAAAAGGCGAAATTGCGCTGGGTCTGCGAACCGTAAAACGTCCGCAGGTCCAAAGGCACCGAGATCGTTACGGGCAGCCCGCTTTTTTCCGCGTCCGTCGCGCGCAGGATGGCAAAATACACGGCGGCGCACAAGAAATCGTTGACCGTGCACCCGTGCGGCTTTGTGACGGGCTTGATGTCGGACACCTGCATCGAAAAGCTCGAAAAACGCACATAAAATCCGCCGTTTTTCGGAACGGGCAGACGCATGCGGTAGGATTCCTTTTCGAGCAGGGACGCCGCCTTGGCGGGTTTATAATACTGCTTGTACGGGTCTTCAAGCACTTCCGCCTTCGGCACGATTGCCGGCGGCGCGGGCACGCCTGTCGCAAAACAGCAATAAGCGGTCATCAGCGCTTTCAAAAACGTGACCGCCGCAACACCGTCGGCATTACCGTGGAACACGTCCATCGCAAGCCGCTTGCCCCGCACATACAGGCGGAAGCTCGGCTTTTCGGTATCGAACATGTCGGGATTTCGGATCGGCGGCTCGCCGTAGGAGACCACATCCAGATCCGTCGCCGCCACATGGACATAGCTCATAAAGGTGCGCTCGAGGTGCGAGCACATGATCGGGAACTGCGGCGCAACGTGGCGCACCGCACGGCGCAGGAGCGCCGCGTCAACATCCTCGCGCAGCACCGCGCACAGGCGGAACACATAGCCGCCCATGGCCGGGTAGAGGTTGGAAACGGAGTCGATTTTGTATTGCTTGGGCATACGTCTTCCTCCTGAAAACCGTTTACACCAAGAAAGACGCGCCGCACAGCGTTTTGTCCGCTGTACGGCGCTGTAAACTGCATATTGAGATTCTACCGCCAAAGTTTCCGCTTTTCAATCCTCCGCTTGGCAAAATTGACTTTTTGCGGGAACAGAATATACTGTAAAGCAGAGAATCCATCCAAAAGGAGACGACTGTACGTGTGGATCGTTCTTGCGTTTTTGTCGGCGCTGTTTGCGGGCGCTACTGCGATCCTCGCCAAATGCGGCATTCAAAAGGTCAATTCCAATGTGGCGACCGCGCTGCGCACCGGTGTTGTGCTCATCTTTTCCTGGCTTATGGTATTTTTGGTGGGATCGCAGGATACTGTGACCGAGATCCCGCCGAAAACGCTTATCTTTTTGGTGCTTTCGGGGCTTACGACCGGCGCTTCGTGGCTTTGCTATTACGGCGCACTGCACGACCCGCAGGCGCTCACAAGCGTCGTCGTGCCCATTGACAAATTGAGCGTCGTTGTGACGGTGATCTTCTCGCGCATATTCTTAAAAGAACGTCTGTCCCGCCGAGCGGCTTTCGGACCTGTTCTGCTTGTCGCGGGGACGCTTTTACAGCTGCTTTGATACCTTACGCGGGGTTTTTCGCCAAGCGCAGGAATACGATCGGTTTTTGGCTTTGCGGTGTTAGATGCTTTTTATCTAATACGATTTTTGCCGCGCAGGCTATGCTTTGCCGATAATACGGCGCGACATAAAGAAGCGGAAAGAGCAGCACACACAACAGCACCCACGGAAAAAAACGAAGCCGTTCGCGTGCATAGACAAAACAAAGCCCCCGGGCAACACGGCCGCTTTCGCGCAGGGTATCCACTACGCCGCGCGCCGGGTCAAGCGTCAGCAGCGCCTCACAGAACGCATACTTTTGCACGGCGGCAAAGCCGAAATACAGCCCCGTTATAAGAAAAGCCGCCAGCAGCACGCATACGGCGTAAAACAGGAACGGCGCAAGTCCCCTTGCGCGAAGCGTCAGCCACAAAGCGCCGGCGCCGATGAAAAAGGGAAGCAGATATCCGGCGAAGTGCAGAACGCCGAGCAGCCGCCGCAGCCAAAAAAAGTAGACGAGCTTGACCGTATCGCGCAGCGTCAGACGGTCAAAAAAGGCGGCAAACGATTGCGCGTGCTCCGCGTTGCGGTAAAACCAGCGCGCCGTGCAAAAGGATACCAGCGCAAACAGCGCGGATGACAGCAGCGCGCCCAGGACAAACAGCGCATACAATGCGGCGGTCAGATACGGATTTTTCCCAAGCTCTGTAAAACCGGACAGCATGGCAAGCATGCAGACGCTGATCCCGAAACCGGAGAGCAGCACAAGCTTTGCCGCTGCGCCGAACAGCCACACCGCCGTCATTCGCCCCCGGTTTTCAAGCATCCGTTTCTGCGCCGCCAAGCGCGCGTGTGCAAGCGTCATTACAAGCACCTCCTAAAAGGATCTTCCTGTTTCAGTATGCCCCCATTTTGTATGGATCTATGCTTTTTCCCACAAAATCCCTTTTTTTTAATTGACAAAGCTATGCATTATTGCATATAATGCATATAAAGCGGCCGGGCAAAGTGCATGCCGCCGCTGAATTTATGAGAAAGGAGAACGCCCTTTTAAAATTTTCGGGTGCCATCGAAAATAGCGCCGGGCCTGTCCAACGGTGCACTGTTGCCGCACAGCGGCATTCGGGCAGGTGACGAGGAAGAAGTCATCGAAATATTCGGCGGATGCTTCTTGCCCCGTATGTGCGGGGGCAGGGATGTGCGCAGCAAATGCCGCGCGCTTCCCACGTGTTTTCCAAAACCGGGCAGCAATGCCCGTCACAAAGAAACGCGACGCGCAAATCTATGATTTGCAAAGGAAAATTCAATATGTGTGGAATTGTTGGTTATATCGGGGAAAGCAGTGCTTCGCCGATATTGCTTGACGGTCTTAGAAAGCTGGAGTACCGCGGGTACGACTCGGCAGGGCTTGCCGTGTTCGGGAACGACGGTGTGCGCGTGATCAAAACGCGCGGACGCATTGCAGATCTCGAAAACAAGCTGCTGCAAGTTGGCGGCGCGGCGGGCTCGGTCGGCATCGGGCACACGCGCTGGGCGACGCACGGCGCGCCCAATGATGTCAACGCCCACCCGCACACGAGCACGAACGGCCGTGTGACACTGGTGCACAACGGCATCATTGAAAATTACACGGCGATCCAATCCATGCTGGAAGCGGCGGGCTACCGCTTTGTCTCCGAAACGGACACCGAGGTGCTCGCACAGCTTTTCGACTATTACTACAAAGGGGACGCGCTCGACGCCATGTGCAGCGTCATGCGCACGGTGCGCGGTTCATACGCCGTGGCGGTGCTCACAAGCGACCGTCCCGACCGCATCCTTGCGGCAAAAAAGGACAGCCCGCTGATCGTCGGGCGCGGGCAGGGAGAAAACTTCCTCGCGTCGGACATTCCCGCCATTCTCAAGTACACGCGCGAATGCTACCTGCTCGAAGACGGCGAGATCGCTGTACTCACAAGGGGCGAGCCCAAGTTTTACAACGCGGCGGGACAGCGCGTATATAAGGACATTTACCATGTTACATGGGACGCGGAATCGGCGGAAAAGGGCGGCTATGCCCATTTCATGAAAAAGGAGATCGCCGAACAGCCCACCGCCGTGCGCGACACGCTTTCGCCGCGCATCGAGGACGGCAGGGTCTCGATCCCCGAACTGCACCTGACCGATGCGGACATTCGACAGATCGGCAAGATCCATATCGTCGCCTGCGGCAGCGCATGGCATGTGGGCACGGCGGCAAAATATATTTTGGAAGCCGCGGCAGGCATCCCGTGCGAAACGGATCTCGCCAGTGAGTTCCGCTACCGCAACCCCATCGTGCGCAAGGGCGACCTGTGCATCGTCATCAGTCAGTCCGGCGAGACCGCCGACACGCTGGCGGCGCTGCGCGAGGCGAAGGCACGCGGGGCGCATGTGCTTTCGATCGTCAACGTTGTGGCAAGCACCATCGCCAGAGAAAGCGATGATGTGATCTATACCCTCGCAGGCCCCGAGATCGCCGTGGCGACGACCAAGGCGTTTTCCGCGCAGCTTGCCGTCGTATATCTTTTGGCGCTGCGCTTCGCGCGCGCTGTAGGAAGTACGCTCGCACGCCGTGAATCCGAGCTTTGTGAGCAGCTTTTACACCTGCCCGCGCAAATCGAGTCCCTGTTGTCGCTCGATGACGACATGGCGGCGCTCGCGCGGCAGTTTGCGGCGGCAAAACAGGTATTTTTCATCGGGCGAGGGCTCGATTACGCCATCGCGCTGGAAGGCTCTTTAAAGCTCAAGGAGATCTCCTATCTGCAATCCGAGGCCTATGCCGCAGGCGAGCTCAAGCACGGCACGATCTCGCTCATCGAGGAGGGCACGCCGGTAATCGCGGTCGCGACGCAGGACGCCCTGTTTGAAAAGACACTCGGCAACATCAAAGAAGTCCGTGCGCGCGGCGCGCGGGTGATCGCGCTCGTATCCGAGGACAACACGGAGATCCGTTCACTTGTGGATTATGTGATCCCCGTCCCGCAAACCGACGCGATGCTCAAGCCGTCGCTGGATGTGATCCCCTTACAGCTGTTCGCCTATTATATGGCGCTTGAGCGCGGCTGCGACGTGGATAAACCCCGCAACCTCGCAAAATCCGTGACGGTGGAATAAGGCAGCTTTCTCCGTCGAACAAAATCCTGTAAAGAAAAATCGCACCTCAAAAGGGTGCGATTTTTTACGTTTAGCTTTTCATTTCGGCTTATTCCGCCGGGTATATGTCAAAATCGATTTCTGTAATCCGCAGTCCGTCACCGGAACTGATTTTGATATTGCTGCCATAAGGACTTTCTTCCCAAAGCATGTAAACAAACGCCGTATTGCCAGTATAAACGAAATCCGGTTCGCCGTATTTTTTCGTCAATTCCTCCGCCTGATATGCACCGCCGAGTTGTATATTCTGCGGCAGCACCACGGAAGTCGACGAATTCCATATATCCACAGTCATGCCTGCCACAAGGCATTCGCCTGCCGGCGCCGGTGCGTCTCCATTATTATAGAAATGGATGTATACTTCAGAGCCCACGGCGTTATATGCCCGCATGTATTCCGAAATGTTTTTGACATTCAGCGGCTGCGAAACATCTGCCGTATCCTCCAGCACATAACCGGTTTTCTGTGTAAACTCTGCATAGGTGCAGGGGAACTGAACTTCCACGCCGTCAAACACGACCGTCATACTATGCGATTGAAAGATCGTGTCGGCATAACGGTTCCCATAAGCACGGTGCTCGCCGTCCTGCGCGGTGATATAGGGCGTTTCATAGCTGCCCGCAGCTTCGTCCTGCAATACAGAGAAGCCATACATACCCAGCGCAACGAGCAAAACGGTGAGGATGACGGTCAATACAAACCATGTAATAAACCCGCCGAGCGCGCTTTTGCCTGCCGATTTCGCTTGGATCGGTTTTTCGTCTTTTTGGGTAAGGTAAAGGATCAAACCGGCAAGCGGAATAAAAAAGCTCAGGATATTCAGTCCGACGGATTTTTTATCGTCTGCGGCTGCCGGCGCAACCGGATTCGACGCAGAAGGCGATGGATTCTCCGACGCAGGATAACCGCAGGCAGGACACACGTTATCCTGCAATTCCGTTCCGCAGCGTCTGCAAAACATCGTTATACCCCTTTATTCCGCCGGGTACACGTCGAGCGAGATCTCCTCGATCGTCTGCCCATCGCTTGTTTCGATTTCAAGCCCATTGTAAACGTCGTTATCATCTTCCCAGGAAACGGTGGCATATCCACTGTCCCCGGTATAGGTGCTTGCCGGTTCGCCGAATTTCTCGCGAAATGCGTTGAGGTCATACACGTCGCCGACCTTGACATTCTGCGGGAACGCAACATCCGCTACGGGGTCGCCCCAGCCGGCATCTACAGCTACACCGACCACAAGGCTTTCCTGCACGGATACCGTTGCCGAGCCGCTGTTGAAGCAGCGAATATCCATTTCCTGCCCGGCGGCGTTTTCCGCCGACATTAAATAGGTATATTCATATTCTGCAAGCTGTACCGCCAGATTCTCCGAATCTTCCAGCACATAGCCGGTCTTTTGTGTGAATTCGCTGTAGGTGCAGGGCAGGCTGATCTCTACATCGTCAATGACGACCGTCATATTCTGCCAGTCCAAAGCAGAGGTGTTCTGCGAATTCGTATCAGGCGTAAATGCAGGAGTTGCATCGTCCTGCAAAACAAGACCGGGATCCGCATAATCTTCCAACGCGCGCATGCCGATGGTAAACGAAATAATAAACATAACAATGGACAAAACGATCCCAACAATAAATCCGGCAAGTGCGCATTTCCCCATGGATTTTGCCCGAATGGGTTTGTCTTTCTTCGTCGTCAGATAAAGGATCAAGCCAATCACCGGGAAGAAGAAGCTCAGAATATTCAGTCCGACGGATTTTTTATCGTCTGCGGCTGCCGGCGCGTTATACGGCGCATAAGGCTGCCCGTATGCATAAGGCTGCCCCGCAGACGGTGTATAAGGCTGTGCGGGCGGCGCGTACGGCGGCGTCTGCCCGGCGTAAGGTGCTGCATACGGCTGTGCGGGCTGACCTGCATTCGGCGCTGCCACCTGCTGCGCGGCAGTTTCCGGTGCAGCGGGCTCTGCGGCAGCCGGTTCGACAGGCTCAGGCACAGCAGGCTCGGCTGCGGTCGGTTCGGCTGCCTTTGGCGCAGCGGGCTCGGCTGCTTCCGCCGCGGCCGCTTCCGACGAAACCGCCTCAGTCATCCCCGAAGCCGCCTCGGCAGCCGAAGTCTCCGCCGCAGCAGGTTCTGCCGCAGCGGGTTCTGCCGCAGCGGCTTCAGATACATCCGCAGCCTGTGCTTCCGGCTCGTGATACCCACAGTTCGGGCACACATTGTCGTTCATTTCCGTTCCGCAGTTTCTGCAAAACATAAAAATCCCCTTTCTGTTTTGTCTGTATTGCTTATGTAAATCGGCTGCACGCCGCCCATATCGCTTTTACGCTATACGGGGAGCCGTGTGCTGCCGTTTTTGCCGTATGCACTTTTTCTATATCCTATGATACAACTCCTGCCCACTATACACACGGATATTTGTATGTTTTATACCGATTTTGCGCCAACTTTTCTAAAATTTAGTATAGCATATACCTTTGCGATTTGTCCAGTGGGGAATAGAAAATCCTCTGCCTTGTGCGCAGATATCAAAACCCATTGTTCCTTTTGCATCAGCCAGATTAAAAAATTTTTGCAAAATCAATATTTCCCAGGTAGCAGTGTTTTTGCAAAACAAAACAGGTTGTGTCCCTGCTTGTCTGGTTTTATCGCAAAGACCACAGCGGGGAAGTAGTTTAAGTAATGATTTTCTTCTATGGTCTCGTAAAAGGCTTGCGCAACGATTTCAGGTGGATTGTGAAATGCGCCGCAGCCAAAAGCTCCGAGGATCAGCGTCTGCACGCAGTTGTCCAACGCCGCTTCAAATATATTTTGGATCCGACTTTTAAAAATCGTTTTTAAGGCATCGGGCACTGCGGTTTTCTGCGCCGCCAGATACGGGGCGGCACAGGTGATGACGTCCACCGTGAACCATTCCTCTTGTGCCATCAGCTTCGGCACGGCACCGTCATCTTTAAACACCGTAACATCTTTTGTGTAGATCAGCCGATCCGAGTAAAACGGGCTATGCAGCTCCCTGTGATACTTGTAGTACGACGCGAATACATTTTCATCACATAAGCACGGATATAAGTTACTGCTTCTGCAAAGGCACTCTTCCTGTGCCATAGCGCCGATGCGCACGCCGCCTCCGGGCATTTCGGGATTGGCAAAATTCAACACAGCGGTCTTACCGATTGCCCTGTACATTTTCGCCGCGCGGAACGTTGTCGTTGCATCTACAATGATCTTGCCTTTTTGCCCGAATTCGATTCGTTTTTGAGAGCGATACCCTGCAAAATACACCGTGTTGGATTTTTTTGCATCCTCCGTCCGCTTACGCAGGACTTTCCCGTTTGCAATGGTCAGTGTATCCAAAAAGCATTTGACCAGTATTTCCTCCGGCATATAAACTCCTTTCCGATAAAGCATCAAGCCATATAGCATGAAAATACAGATTTTAGAAAGGCCCTCCGAATTGTTTTCCAATTCGGAAGACCTGTTTTCAACCTATGTCGTTTTTAAACATTTACAGCCATCAAGACCATTTTTTTGCCGTCCGATTGAAACACAAATTCCACTGTCGTCAAATCTGCAGTTTGGATTCCGGCGCCCTCTACTACATCCTCAAAGGTTTGATCGCCTTTTAAGTCCTCAAATCTTCCGATCGGGGAAATTTCGGGATTGTATACAATATTATAGACTTCATGGAACTGTGTTACGCACAACACATAACCATACACGCTGATCTGGTCACCCTGTGCTTGCGCCCGCAACAGCTTCCATCGCCACTGGCAACCCCCATTGTCATGCAGATAAAAATTTGCATAGATCAAATAGTCGTCAGTTTCGTAAACTTGCGAATGGTCATACGCTGCAGCGGTCGGGAACGGCATTTGATCACCCCAAAGCTGCTCGTAGCTTTCCCGCATTTCAGCTTTGGGATATGCTTCTAAGGGAACCCCCTCGAAGTAACTTACTGATGCCTCCCATTGTGAAATAAGCTGCTGTTGCTCTGCCAGCGGGATCGTCGTATCCTCCAAGTCAACCGCATCTGCGAAGCATGCCCAATACACAGGAGAAATCAAATCGGTTCCCCGGCGGTACGCATTGGTCGAAAAGAGCGGGATCGGATCATACCGCCAGGCATACAAAATTTCCTGCGCTGTATGTATTGCCTCCCACTCGGCGCTTGAATAATCCACCCCGAGATAATAGCCGTTTGCCAATAAGTCGTACAATTCCGCATATGTGTCGTTTTCCGGCGACAGCGGTTTATCATACAACTTACCGTCCGGGTTTTCCCCTGCATGGATCTCAACCGCATGCGCTGTATTATACGAATACATGGTTATAGCGTCGTGCTCATCTTGCCACGTGGCCTCCCGCGAGGAAATCGGCAGGGTTGGCGTGCCTGCGGCATCCGTTTCAAGCTTACCGAACGTGTATTCCGTTACGCCGGAAAAATCCTGAAAGAATTGCGAAAACTGTGTTGTACCGTAATTCGGGATACGTTGATCCAGCATTTTGCACGCGCCATCTGCATCCAACACCACCTGCGCGAACGCAAGCGGCAATTCTTCCTGTGGCACCAAATAAAATTCCCCGTTATAGTAATAGGCAATATTATCCAGATTGACGAAGTCGGATGCCGAGGATTGAGATAGAAAGACGAGTTCCGGAATATAGTCATCGTTCAAATCCACAACGGTGATATCGTTTCTGTTGTTCCAATGCATCAAGTCCGCATAGTGGTTCAAAATATAGTTTGCCGCATCCGCACAAAACGTTGCGGTTTGCGTTCCGCCGCTTTCGCTTTCCGAAGCTACCTCGGTCTGCCGCCATGCGGCGGGAAAAGAACTTACAGTGCGCCTCCTAATGCATCCGGAAGCAGCCGACACCGATAAGGTCAGGATAAGCAGCCATAGCAGAAAACGTTTTACTTTCACAGATACGCTCCTTCATTACTGGTCTTTGACAAGCAGAAAGCTCTTTCAAATAACATATCCGGCAGACGGCTCCCCGACATATTCAGCATATAACACGTAATGCCCTGTTGCGGGCAGATCCTCGCTTAAATCATATAACGTCGTATTTAAATAATACAACTGTCCCGCCTGCAATTCATATGTAAAATCAAAATTGCTGTATGTCCCGCGCGTATTTGCCTCCGTCAAAACGTTGTCGTTCTCATCGCAGAGCCAAATCACAGGCGCACCGGTCTCACAATCCGAATAAAAGCGATATACCCCGCTTGTTTCGGGGATGAAGCCGAAAATAAAACGCTGGTCCGGCGTTAAAACATAGATGTCGTTTTGCGCCTCCAAAACGATGTATTGATCCTCGGTCAACACATCATAGGCGTATTCTTCCTCCGGCGTCGGTGAAGAATTGCCGGAGAGCGCGAACGCCAATATCACGCCTATCAAAAGCAGCCCAACAGGTATGAGAGCCAGCAGTCCCAGCATGCTTTTTTTCTCACGCCTAACCGGCTGTACCGGTTTTACGGTATATGAAACGGCGGAAGGAACAGACGCAGAAGACGGCATAACAGTTTCCAGCGCCTGCCGTAATTCCGTTACGGATTGGTATCGCTTATTCGGAGAAAGCTGCATACAAGTTTGCAGGATCTGCTCAAAGCGCATGGATACAGCGGGATTCACCTGCCGCGCAGGCGGTATGCCGCCCACTCGGCAGGGATCCATGCCGGTGACCAAATGATACAGCGTAACACCAAGGCTGTATATGTCCGTTCGCGCATCAGTTTGACCGCTGCCGTTATACTGCTCCGGAGCAGCATAGCCGTGCGTTCCGAAATAAACCGTGTCCCGCGCATGATTGGGCTTGTATTCCCGAGCCACGCCGAAGTCGATCAGGGTGACACTTCCGTTTGGTTTGAGCATAATATTGGCAGGCTTCATATCTCTGTAAATGATTGCGGGCGTGCGCGCATGCAGATATTGCAGCACATCGCAGAGCTGCTTTGCCCACTGCAGCACGACCTGCTCCGGCTGCGCCCCCTTTTGCTGCAGCAGTTTGTCTAAAGACACGCCCTCAATATATTCCATTACAATCAAGTATGCCTGCGGTGTTTCAATTACGTCCACAATCGTGGGGAGACCCGGATGTCGAAGTTTCGTTAAGATAGAGGATTCCGCTAACAGAGCGTTCGAGGGGTTTCCCGGGCTTGTACGCCCGGTTTTGTAGACCTCTTTGATTGCCCAGTAGTTGTGAATGCGAATGTTCTCCGCCAGGAAAACACAGCTTGAACCACCTCTGCCGAGCACACGCAGAATTTTATAGCGATTGTCCACCAACATGCCCACTTGCAGCATAGGGGTCCCCCCTTTTTCAGATCTTTTCCAATTCGATTGTGCAGTCCTCGTCTGCCAGCAGTAACACTGTGCCGGGCGTCACGGATGTCCGTTTGCCGCGCACAAACCGGTTGTGGTTCTTGAAATATGTCCCGTTGGAAGAGCAGTCGGTTACAAAGTAGCGCCCCATGTCTTTGTTATATTCGATAGAGCAATGCAGTCGGCTGACTTTTCCATATGTGTTGGGAAGTCGGATCTGCGCCTGCTTAGTCTTGCCGATATAAGTGACCTCCCTCTCGCGCAGCGTGAAGCGTTTCCCGGTCAACGAACCAGACAAAATCATTATGCCGGGTTCCAGGGCGGCAAACGACGTTGTTTCCGCTGTAGCATCCGCTTCTGGGGGCGAAATCGGCGGCACATCCGTTTGAACCGGAATGATCGGTACGGTTTGTGCTTTTTTGCCGCGGCCGGAGTTACCGGCAGCAATTGCAACACCCACAACGATTCCAACCACCAGTAACACCACCAGGCAGATCAATGCCACCATCCCGCCGGAGACACTGCTTGTATCGTTGGTCGCCTCCATCTCGCCGATTCCTGTGGGCACCTCGGTCGAAGGTTCCCGAACCTCACTGCCGATTTCATTTTTTCCTGCGCTCCACACCGAATCCACACTACCGTCTCCGTCCGCATCAATGTTCAGGGATATTGCCGCGGTGTTGTCCGTAGAAGATGTAATCTTTGTTGTTGACGTGATCGGAACGCTGCGGAATCCGCGGGAGTCCGTAATGCTGTCGGAATCGTCAAAATAGTTGATGGTATAATCCATCGCTCCATCATCCGTACCGTTCAGCGTAACATCATAGACCTTATCCGCATCCAGTGTTACGACCTTGATATCTTTCTTTTTCCCAAGAAGCTTCAACGCACCAAAAGAGGCGGTATCTTTGTAGTTGCTTGCCGCACTGGAAAGGATCTCCCCGTTATAGCGGATCTCAACATCCACCGGGCAGGCTATATTGATCACGATTCGCGCGCCATTGTCAATGTCTTCGGCAATTTCACCGAAAGCAAATTGCAGGTTCTCTGCTTCCACGACCTCATGATAGCCGTCAACTTGATTGGTCAGCATCTCCATCAACGCAACGGCATCCGCTTCACTTGTGCCGGACAGTTGATGAAAAAAGCCGAGACTGTAAAGGTTGTATTCCTGCATGATTTCATTGCCGATGTCGACTACTGCGTTCTCATACGTATAACCGTACCAGCTAAAGTTACTGGAGGAGAAAGCGCCGCTGGAACTTGTCTGGCCTTCGTTCGGCAGCCCGTCCGCCATGATGACGATATTTTTGATCGCGTCCTCTTTACCGAACTGCTCCATCATGGTTTGTGCGCGTTCCAGCCCACCGTACATATTGGTCCTGCTGCCTGCCGACAGGTTGTTGATAACGGAAATCAGACTATTCAGGTCGGAAGTCAGATTCAGATTTTCCACATAGGAATCGTAGTATACCAACCCGACCCGATTGCTGTATGGATCTTCCAGCAGATCCGTGCAGAATTGTATCGCGGCCTCTTTCATTTCTTCAAGCGGGGTGCCGCTCATACTGCCGGACACATCCAAGACCAAAATGGTATCGCGCGCCTGTGAGGCGACACGAAGCTGCGTTGTACGAGTCACCTGCTGCCCGTTGCACATGGCAGTTGCAGAAATTTCCGCAACCCCTTTCGACACACCGTACACAATACCGCCCGAAGCAACTGTCGCAACGCTTTCGTCGGAAGAGGTCCATGTCATTTGATATTCCACGGCATCCTCGGGCTGCACGGTGGGCTCGATCACATTGGTTTCCCCGATCGCAATGACCTGCTCGCTCGGGAGAGTGAAATCCTCAAGCCCCGTTCCGACATATCCGCCAGACAGCACTGTCTCCATAGCCGCCTGCGCATTTAAAAGCGGGTATGTGTCCGTAAATGCGCTGTCTGCATACCCGTAGCTTCCGGTCGCTGTACTGCAAAGGATCTCTTTGACCTGTGCCCCGGTCAGTGTCGGTGAGGCGCCAAACAGCATTGCCGCCACGCCTGCCACATGCGGCGCCGCCATGGAGGTACCGCTTCCAAGCGCATAGCCTTCCTGATAGCTGCCGTCATTTTGTAAATTGGCATATGTACTTTCGATGCTGCTGCCGGGCGCAGCAAGATCCACTCGATCGCCATGATTGCTGTACGGCGCCATTTGGATTGCACCGGACTCCGTAAGCTCCGCAGCGCCGACGACTAAAATCCGGCTTTGCACCTCCGGGTTGGTGATCCCGCTGAAGAAATCGTATACCGCGTCCGTATCTCCGTATTCCGAGCCGTTCTTATCTTGCACATACCCGATAAAGGCCGTAGGATCCTGCGTGTATCGATGATCTTCGGACGGATCGCTTCGCGCGTTGTCATTGCCTGCCGATTTTACGATCACAAACTCATGTCCGTTGTTGACAAGCGCTAACAACAGCCGCTCTATGCCGGCGTTAATCTCATCTATTACCGCCTGTGCATTCACATTGCCATGAGATGCTGCAAAATTATACAGCTGCAACCCCATACTGATATTGATTACTTTGCATTGGTCCCTTTCGATCAAGATACGCAGTGCCGCGGAACAAATATATTCCGTTGTCATGGCTGCCGTACCGTTGATGGCAAATCCATATAAATTCACGTTCGGCATAATACCGGAAATGCCCACACCGTTATCAAAGCCGGCAGCTATCGTGCCTGAGGTATGGGTCCCGTGTGCCGAATCATCCCAATTTCTGTTATAATATGTCCTTTCAAAATTCAAATCCGTGTGGTCGGTATAAAACCAGTTGTCGATCAGACCCACATTCACGGTTTCCAACGTATCTCGGGAGTCCCAGGCTGCCGGCGCCTGGATCGCCTCCACGCCCCAGTTGTCCCCCTGCGGTGTTTGGGACCAATCCTGCGCCCACTGCGTATCGCTGGTCGGATAATAATCACAGGTTAAGTCCATACCGTAATTGAGACGAACCGATGAATATAATCCGCTTTGCCCGAGCTTTTCCTGCAATGCCTGCAGTTCTGCTAAACCGTATTCCTGCGCGAACTGAATCTGGTACTCGTTGGTTAGATCCGAATACCCGACAATGCTGCCGTTGTCTGCGGACAGCGCCGCTTCCACATCCGCACGGGTCACCGATGCATTCGGCACAACCAAAAGCTCATTATTTGCAAAATAGAGACCGTTCTCTGACACAATGTTAGCGTCATCGGTCACATGGAAATAAAAATTTTCATCAAAATATGTTTCGGTTACGGTGTTGACGTCCGAACCGACCACACTCCCGACCGTTGAAACGGACCCGGACTGTTCCCCACAGCCTGCAAATACCAGAAGCAACGCCGCACAAAGACTCAGCGCTATTGCGCGGATCCCGTATTTTCTCGCTTTGGGTCTGTTTTGCCGCACAAAATCACCTCGTTTTTTCACCGTCAATCTGTTAAAAACATCGTTTTATCGTTTGCAAGTTTTAAAATCGTCCCGGGCGCTACCTCTGTCGGTTTTCCTTTTGGAAGCTGCTGATCATTCGCCCAGGTACCGTTTTCAGAATAGTCCGTAACGATATACACATTCTTCCACGGATTATAGGAAATCCCCATGTGTTTGCGGCTGACCGCGGCGCGTTCTTTTTCAATCACTATACTGCAAAGCTGCGCGTCTTTTCCGATAAAAAGCTCTTCCTGTGCCGGGATGGGAAAATGCGCACCGGTGTATGCACCGGTCAGGCAGGTGAGCGTCGCCTGCTTCTGCTGTGTGAGGACTGTCGTTGCGGCAGACTGAGTACCGGTCTGCGCAGCGTTGTTCCATGCGTTAGCGGACTGAGTGCCGTCCTGCGCAGCGTTATTCCACGCATTTGCGGACTGCGCCACGTTCACAGCCGCTGTTTGCGCACCAAACTCCTTAAGTTTCAAATAAAAGTTGCCCTGTGTGGCACGCTTATACGGTGCAAGCCAGATGTTCAAAAGCCCGAACGTAAGTCCTGCCAGCAGATCCCAGCCGATAAAAGAAAGATCCAATACAAACAGATCCCCCTTATAGCCGTATGTGATACGCTTGCTTTCATTCAGCGCTTCTCTTGCGGTCATATTGGGGTTGTCCGCCAAAATATACGGCGCCATGGAATATGCGTATGCTTTAACAATGCCCGGGACAACAAACAGCAGCGACCACAGGTAGGTAAAAAAGTTCATGAGAATAAAGAGCCAAAGCGCCTTTCCGAAATAAGAAAAACCTGAAAATGCGTCGCCGACCTCAAATTTTTCCCTCTTGACCAGCTTCATCGTGATCAGTGTGATGGAAAAATTAAATACCGGGATTAAAATAACACCCGCAATTACAAGAGATGCCATCCCGCTGATCAAGCCAATGACCAGCATACATAGGAAATACGTCCCGATGCATCCTTGAATATTGCTTTTAGCCGTTGCTTTCAATGCAGCGCGATCTAACATATATTTCTCGCCCTTTCAAAACAAGTGCGGGCGGCAGGTCGAACGCTGCCACCCGCATCAAAGTAGGAGTAGAATCTGTTTGGGAAAAAAACAGGATCAGCCTAAGCGGAAAATGTTTTTATCATTGGCAAGCCGCAGTTCCGTGTTATGCGGCAGATAGGTGGGCTGCCCACGCACCATCTTGTTTCCGTTTGCCCATGTGCCGTTGGAGGAATAGTCCGTGACACAATACTGATCCAGCTGCGCGTCATAAACGATGCCGACATGCTTGCGGCTAATCTCCTTGTAGGCTGTATCGATCACAACACTGGAGACCTTGGCGTCTTTACCCACAATGATCTCTTCGCCGCTGTTCAGTTCATAGGCATAGCCTGCACAGGAGCCTCTCTCGCCCAAAAGGATGCCCTTGGACAGCACGCCGGTCTGCTGTTCCTCCGCCTCTTGTCTGAAGTCCTGCTGTTGCGGCAGCACGCGCGGCAGGAAGCTGCCCTTCACCGCCTGCGGGAGTGCTTTCGGATAGTGGTTTTCAAACGACGGATAATACGCATACGCCATCGGGTCAAACGGCTGTGCGCCGTTTTCAGCCACATCGGCAAACCGATTCAGGTTCTTAATGATAAAATACATGGAGCCGTAAGCGCCTGCCGTCAGTTCAGAGGAGAACAGGCAAACAGGAACGGCGAAGACAAACGCAAAGATAACGGCCGCAAGCTGCGAGCCCAGCGCGCAAAGGAAGACGATCAGACCGGGTATCAAAAGCGTAAGTGAAAACAGAAGATATGTCGCCGGGAAAAGCAACAGATCCGTACCCGTACGGAACAGATATGTATCTGCGCCGCGTTCCTTGATAACAAGCCCGTAACGGTATGCGTTCACCTTCAGGCGGCTTGCCTGCTTATACCACCAATAGTTCAGGTACATGCCGCTGGCAAAGCTGCCAACGACCGTGAAGAGGACCATGAAGACGAGCATCATGCTGAAAACCGTGATGGCTTGCGCCTCCTGCGCTATGGAAGCCGGGTCGGACATCAAAAGCTCCAGCAAGTCCATCGAGTTGCCGCTGAACAGGAGGGAGCCGTAGCCGATCACGCCGGAATCGGCAGTCACCAAACCGATGATCAGGCCGATCACCGCGCCGAGGATCGGTGCAATACCGCGAAGCATAACCGCCCCAAAAAAACCAAAGCGAGGTTCTTCCCCGTCCCCTTCGCAAAGGGCGTCTACCTCCTGCCCGATCTTGTTGGAAACCACCGCGCCGTAAATGCCGAGCGTCAGGCAGTTGAGCAGCACATACATGGCAAAACTTCTTTTTTGAATCGTCATGCTACTTCCACCTCCTCAAGTTCCGCAAGCCCGCGCTGGTTATATACGTCTGCAAAACGGTTCATGTTTTTGATCAGTTCCCAGCCGGAGACATATCCGTTGGACATAATGCTCAATACGAGGATATCCTTGCCGGTTTCTGCGATTTTGAACCCGTATCTCGGCGCGTTCGCACGCAGACGCTGTGCCAACTTGTATTCCCAATACCGGAAATACAGCCCGAACGTCACCGTACCCAGAATGGCAGCGATAAGATAGCTTTCCGTTTCCTTGCCATCCCCCTCACAAACTGTGTTTACATCCAACGACAGTCTGTAATAGAAAAACAGTCTGTAAATGTTGCCGGTAAAAATGGACAGTAAGACAAATCTTACCATGCTTCTCTCATGAATACTTTCCATATTTCCCCATCCTTTCCTTTACTCTTTTTCATCCGCTTTAACGGAATCCCATTTGAATTTGTCTGAACAGCAGGGTACAAACAGCAATTTGGTATCGCCGAGCGTCAAAACATCATAGGCCTTGATTTCCGTAGCAGCCAAAACTACGTTGTCGTTGAGATAAAACAGCTCTTTCGCATCGCCCGGCTGCACAAGGAACACATTCCCTTTGGGTTCATACAGAATGATGGCATGTTTCTCTCTGGAAACGGAAGCGTCACCCGTTAACGCAACATCCATTTCCGTCGAACGGCCGATAAAGTTTTTGCCGGTGACAAGCTTGAAGTCCTCGCCGAAATGTGTACCGGAAATCGCAACCAGCCAACCGACGACCGGATTGTTGGCGATGTCCTTAAAGTACCCTATCGTCTTTTGCACATCCTCCAGATCCACGGTGTTGTTGTCCGGCGTAAGCGGCGCTGTGTATAGGCTGCCGCCGTCATCGTCGTGCATAACCGTGCTGACGCTGGTCTGGTTGCAATGGGGACATTCATCGAAGCGACTTGCATCGTAAAAATGCCCGTTTTCGCATCTAGTCAAATTCATTTGTATCTCTCCTTACAAAAGAGTTTATTTTAAGCCGATCAAACGGCTTGTATACCGGTCAAGCTTGTGCGCCGAATTTCAATACAACAACCGTTGTATTGTCTTGATGGCGTTTATGCTTTGCGATCGCAGCATCCACCAGCCGCTGTGCCGCAACGGACATGGGTTCTGTTGCCGTGTGCAGAATGTGTAGAATTTCCGCTTCGCTGAGCGTGCGATATAATCCGTCGCTGCACAGCAGAACACAATCTCCTTTCTGCAAAGTGATTGGGTTCTCGCACAGGTTGATATATTCTACACCGCCAATGCCAATATAGCTGATCAACGCCTCTTTTTTCGGTTCCCGGTCCGCTTCTTCCTGAGAGATCAAGCCGCGTTTTACACGCTCTTTCAAAAGCTTATAATAATTATGATCCTCCGTCAGGCACTGAATTGTATCCCCGTGCAGCAGATAAATTCGGCTGTCGCCGACCGCCGACCAATACAGCTGTTCCCCTTGCAGGAAAATGCTTGTGAGCGTTGTCCCTGCGCCGAGCAGATTCCCGGATTCATCCTTCAGACCGTGCACCATAGCATCCAGCCGCCGGATCATTGTTTTATAAAACTGCTGTATCTCCTGTGCAGGCAGTTCGTGCAGCCGCTGAAATGTCTCATACAGCGCCGTTACACTCAGTTGACTGGCACGCTCGCCGCCGGAAAGTCCTCCCATACCGTCGCAGAGCACGGCAAAGGCCGTGTTGGTGCGCGCGTAATAGTAATCATCCGACACACGGGCAGCGTCCTGCTGTCCCGCTCGATCGCCGACAGCGGAATACAAGCCGACATCGATCCCCGGTTCGGACGACGCTATCCGCACGGTGTACAGCGGATCCTCGTTGGATTCTGCCGGTTGACTTTCAGCGCGTATTTTCTTTGTGCGTTTACGTTGAAAAGCCAATTACACTTTCCTCCCCTGTCTTTGACCAACCCTCGGCACTGCGGGCGTCTTTTGAAGGCCCACGCTGAACATGTGGCTCGGGGTTGCCAGGTAAAATGCAGTGCCGGGCGCGATTGCATATTCACGGTTCTTCGGAAGGCGCAGCCCGTTTTGCAAATATGTACCGTTTACGGATACGTCTTTCACGTAAAATTTTTTTGCTGCAGCATCATAACGCACATAACAGTGCAGCCGGCTGACATTTGTATCCGTCGGAATAACCAGATCGCAACTGACATCCGATCGACCGATTTTGACAGCTGCGCCGTTTGAAAGCTGTACAAACTTTCCCTGTTCCGTACCGGAAAGGGCATAGACCGCAGGGGCCTCCTTTGCCGGTTGGACAGGTGTGGGCACGGACGGCCTCTGTTTCCCGGAAACGGACGGCTTTGGCGTACTGGAAACGAGCGGCTTCGGCGCGCCGGAAACGGGCGGCGTTTCCGGCGTTTCCGGCATGGGCGGGGGCTTGATCGGTTCTTGGGAAACCGTAATGTCAATGTCATCCAGCAAGCTGCGAAAATCCGGATACCGCTTGGTATAATCCAATGCCAAGCCGCGGTCGATCACATCTGAAGTCTTTTTGGTAACCGGCACACCGAGCTCCAAAAGAGAAGGCTGCTTTTGCCCGCGCCCGCGAAAGATGGCGTCGACCAGCGAGGTGCCCGAGACCACATTGTAAAAGGTCGCACAAAGGCCATAAACGTCTGTCCAAGGGCCTTGTTTCCCCTTGGTTTCATATTGCTCCGGCGGCGCAAAGCCCGGTTTCAGCAAAATGGACATGCCTTTATTTTGCGTGCTGACGAAATTTCTTGCCGCGCCGAAATCGATCAGTTTGATCGCACCCGTGCGTGTCACAAATATATTTTCCGGTGTTAGATCGCGATGCAGGATATTCAGCTTGTGAATCTCCATTAGTGCGCTGGCGACCGTTACGAAAACCTGTTTTGCAAACTCCACATCGATCCGTCTGTTAGGGCTGCTGCGTGCAAGATGCCGCAGATCCTGCCCATCCAAATATTCCATAACCAGATATCCGGTGTTATTTGCCGTAAAATAATCCAGAATATCTACAATAATCGGATCGCTTTTCAGCTTTACTAAAATCCTTGCCTCTTCAATAAATTTTTCTCTGCCGTGCGCGAACACGTACCGTGATTTCGTATCCGCGAACGGCTGCAGATTGAGCGTTCCGCCGGTGCGCTCGGCATACTCTCGCGGCATATATTCTTTGATTGCGCAAAGGCGGTTGGTATTTATGTCTTTTGCAATATACGTAATACCAAATCCGCCCGCACCCAGCACACGGCCCAAAACATATTTGTTGTTCAGGGACGTAAAAGGCGGCAGCGCACCGAATGTTTTTGCTTTTTCCGCAGTCGTGTCATAGCCGCACCGCGCACATTTTGACCCGGTATTCATTTTTGCAAAACAGTTGGGGCAAATTGCGCTTTGCATACTCTCATCTCCCATAGTCGTGCTTGGTTTATCGAACGCAAACCAAAATGGCGGAGTAATTGTCCATGCCCTGTCCCATGCCGTTCGTCTCAACGATCTGACGCATTTCCTGCAATGTGTCAAAAGCAGACAGACCCTTTTTCAGAATTTTGGTCATCGTTTTTTCATCGATCCAGTCCCAAAATCCGTCAGAGCACAGCAAAAACACGTCTCCTTTTTGCAATTTCTGCCCGCGGGTATCAATTTCATAGGCAATATCGTCCCACTCTGTACCCAACGCACGCAGCAGCAAATTTCGATCGGCGTGCCGGCGGATATCCTTCTCTTTGATCTGTCCGCTCAAAGCAAGCATCTGCGGAACACTGTGATCCAATGTTCTCGTCAACAATTTTCCATTGCGAAAATGGTACAATCTGGAATCCCCGATGTGTCCCCACCACACTTGTGTTTTTGTCATCAGCATGACCACAAGCGTTGTCTGGATCGATAAAAATCCCGTGCGGTCTTTTTCGTCCAGCAGCATTTCCTGTGCGATCTCAAAGCACTGATCCGGCAAATCATCCCGGATCTGATCGGTGTTTTCAATTACTGCTCCGACGCAATCGGCCACAAAGGTTGAGGCAACATCGCCGTTTCCGTGTCCTCCCAAACCGTCTGCCAGAACAAAGCCGTAAGCGGCAAGCGGTTGGTTGACAAACACCCGAACGGCGTCCTCATTTTTGTCTTTTTCTCCGATTTCGGAAAGTGTGGCATAATCGATCACAAAAGTGACCTCCTGTTCACGGACGCTGCCGGTTTAATGCCCGATGGGGCAGTGGACAGCTGCCATCGCCCCATCGGGAGGAAAGGGGGCAATCTTTATTCCTGCTCTTCTTTCTTTCTGCGTTTCCAGAGGACCAGGAAAAGTACGAAGCCGGTCAGGACAACCACACCTGCAACGGATCCCCAGAACAGCGGTTTGTTCGCATAGAAGCGGACAAACGGATTGGTAGAAACCGTGAGATCCACAATATCATAGGTGCTTTCATTGCCGGCCTTGTCTTTTGCGTAAACCTGGAGCGTTTGTGCGCTGCCTGCGTCCACAACGACTTGATATGTGTTGTCGCCGAGGTCTTCGGCAGTTACTTCACCGTCGTTGAGCAGCACCGAAATTTCTTCCACATTGGCTTCGGTCAAGCGAATTTCCACCGGGAAAGCGTCCGCATTGATAATTGCGTTTTCCTGCTCGACATTGGTGGAAATAATCGGATTGGTTCTGTCCAAGGTGAAGCGCAGCACGCCTGACTCCTGGCTTTGGTTGACGTTGCTGTTGCCCGCCATATCATAGGTGATGATGCTCATCGAATAGTAGCCGTCGTGGTCGAAGTTTTCGTTGTCCAGCGTATATACACTCTCGTACCAGCCGCCGGCGCCAACACTCGTATTCTTCTGGTAGTTGTCGCCTTCCACAAGCGTAATGTCTTCGGACTGGCTACCGTCGTTCAGCGTCAGAACGGTTTGCATTTCTTCCGCATCAAAGGCATCCACCCGGTCGACATTCACTTCGTGCAGGGCAACTGTCACAACATCGTTCGCATATGCATCCTGCAGCGCATTGTACTTGATACGGTCATCGCCGGATGCGTATTTGTCGGTATGCTCGGTCTCGATCCAGAATACCGATCCCTCACGGTTGACCGAGAAATGGACGGCGTCTGTTTCCGTTGTTCCCCCGGCCGTTTCGGCGCCGATATTCTGCACCTCATGCCCGGCGTAGTCCCGAACGCTGCAGACAATGGTATAGTAGCCATCCGCATCCAGATTGGCGACGGTATAGGTGTATACTGTATTGCCGTTTGCGTCGGTCGATACTGCAGGAGCACCGAGCGGGATGGTTTGTGTGGAGAACGCGTAGTTCCCGATGTCGCCGCTTCTCGTTACAACCTGAAGCGAGGGGGCAATGCGGTCGGCACCCAGATTCCGATCTGTGACAACAAGGGTGAAGCCAACGGTCTCGGCATTGTTTGCAGACTCGTGGCGGACGTTTTGCACCCGAATGCTCGGTGCAGTAAGGTCAACCGTTTTTTGATTAGACGTATACGTCTGCATCTGGTTTCCGGAGCGATCCGTATACTCTACGGAGAAGACATAGTCGCCTTCCTGCGCCATGGTGACTGTAGCCGTCCACACATCGCCGTTCTGCGTCCAGTCGGACGGTTCGACACGCGAGCTGTTCACGAGAATATTAACGTCTTCCGCATAGAAGTTCGCTTCGTTGATCTGCACGGTTGCTGTGACCGGCACATCATAATACGAAACATTATTGACCGTTTCTACCTCCTGGTTAAATGTGACCAGGCAGGTCGGCGCAATTCGGTCTACGACCAGGCGTTCGTCGTCCGCAAAGGTCATTGTGTTTTCAGAGCGGTCATATGCCGTGACCGTAACCGTCCCGTTAAAGGAGTTGAGCTCTGTCAGGACTTCGCGCGGGATGCGGAACGAGGCTTCAAAACGATTGGTCGCGTTGCCCGCAGCATCGGAAAGCTGTGTGATATCCGCTTCCTGGATCGCAGTCTGGAGTACAGCCTGATTTTTTTCGCTGACGCCGTCGGCCAGCAGGCCCTCGTATTCGAACCGATACACGCCCGCCGTATCATCCTCTGCCGTGACCGTCGCTTCGACCTGCGCGTTGTAATACCCGAAGGTCAAGCCGCTGATGATCGTACCAAACACCTGCTGCTCGTAGTCGATGCCCAAAATTTCGGGATCGGTAACGTCGACGGTGAAGGTTTGCAGTTGCTCATTTACCAAAACATTACCCGCAAGGTCGATTGGTTTAAAGTTGATTGTATAGTTAGCGTCACTTTGGAATTGAAGCGTTACGGTATGCAAATCGCCGTCGCTTGTCCAATTCTCTTCATCTCTGATCTGGTCGATCAGATCCTGTTCGATCTCCGAAAGCCGTTCTGAAGATACGTTTGCCGCTACAAGTTCGGATTGCGCATCCTCACCCGGAATAATAAAGTCAGCAAAAGCAGCAGCATTCAAAATTCTGCCGATGCAGAAATTGTGTTCGCGAACGGTGATCGTCACGGTTTGCGGAACATCGTAATATGCTCTGCCTTCCAAAGCAGATACAACTTCATTCGGTGTAATTGTTATCTCTTCAATTTCAGGTGCAGTCTTGTCCACCGTTATAATATTGGTAGTCATGAAGGTGCCTGCCGCTGTTTCAACCGCATAAGCGCTGCCTTCCTCACGTTCCACTTCAAGCAGATTTCCGGAGTAATCGACATAGGATACCGAGATCTGGTAGTCGCCGTCCTCAGAAAGTGTCAGCGTAGCAGTTTGCTGCGCGGTTGTTTTCGCAAAATCAGACCATACGATGTCAGCTTCCGTGTATGCCTGACCGTCTTTAAAGACCTGAATTTCCGTTCTGTCTTCGCCGCCAAGGTCGAAGTTTGCATCCGTAAAGGTCAACTCCACCTTAGCATCTTGCTGATAGTATGCGATTGTGTTTTCCGACTCGATTTGGTCAACAAGGCTTCCCTGATCCACATAACGGCCGTTGTTGCCATAGTGTATCATCAATTGCGGATTGGTGTTGTCCACCACAGCAACATAGTCGTTTTTCGGATAAGCCCCGTCACTCGACTGAACATCCCCGTTAAATTCGGTCTTGTTCGCCGCATAGTCTACTGCCTCGAACGACAGCTTGCCACGGAACTGTGCGGGCAGCTTGACCGTCGCCGTATACAGCGTCGGGTCTGCGGTATCCGCCACGATGTTCGTGTAGGTCACCGCGCCTTCTGCGTCCTGTTCAACGGGTTCGGTTCCGATCACGAACTGCCGTCCCGCCTGATTCAGGTCTGCATCCGCGGGCATATCTGCCGTTGTTGCCGACTCGGCGCCGTCGGTCTTGATCGTGACCACAAACTGTTTTACGCCGGAGGTCACGTCATGCGCCGTCAGCGTCGCCGTTACCGATGCGTCCGCCCCCTCTGCGTTTTGCCAGAAGCCGAAGGTGATTCCGTTCAGCACGACGTCCCGAATATCCGTTTCACTCGTGTAGGCCAAGCCCAGTTCATACGGGGCGGTCTTGTCCACGACAAACGCGGGAACTTCTGCACCTGCGGTGTACCCTGCCAGGTCTTTCGCGTTGACACGGAACGCGGGATACGCCGCATCCCCTGCAAACTTGATCTGCAGCTGCCATGTCTCGTTGAACTCGCCCTCCGGCGTGACGTTCTTCCAATTTTCTTCCTTTGTGATCGCCTCATACAGCGCATCTTCGGTTGCTGCCGAAGTTTCTTCACCGTTCGCACCGATCACCGTGTATTGGAAGTCTGCTTCCTTACGTTCGGGCAACAAACCGTCAATCTCCAAGCCGTCAGTCGGGCGGAAGTTGCGGTCCGTGACCTCGATCGTCATGGTCCGCGCCTGTCCGTATACCGGCACGCCGCCTTTCTCTCCCGCCGCCTCGGTTTCGTCAAATGTGACGTTCACTTCCGGCGCCGTGGTATCTACCGTTATGATGTTGGTCGTATAGATACCTTCCGACCCGGTCAGGTATTCTTCGCCTGTCGGCGTCTGCTGGTTCCCGGAGTTATCCGTGTAGGTGATACGGATTTGGTAATCCCCGTTTTCCTCTAAGGTCAGCGTTGCTTCCTGCTGCGTGGTCTCACTCATAAACGCAGACCAGTCAACGTCAGCTCCCGTATATGCCTGACCGTCCTTGAAGATCTCGATCTTGGCTTCCTCTTCGCCGGAAAGATCAAAGTTCGCATCCGTAAAGGTCAGCGTCGTCTCAACCGCGCTGCTGAACACGTATTTGGTGTCTGCTGCGACCTCAGCCTTATCAACATCCGCTTTCCACGCGTCGCTTGCTACCGTTGCAGTCTGCACGCCTTTATATTCAGCCTGGATTTTCGGCGCGATATCATCCACCACAACGACATAATCATCGTCGGTGTACACCGTCTTGTTCGCCGCATAGTCTACTGCCTCGAACGACAGCTTGCCACGGAACTGTGCGGGCAGCTTGACCGTCGCCGTATACAGCGTCGGGTCTGCGGTATCCGCCACGATGTTCGTGTAGGTCACCGCGCCTTCTGCGTCCTGTTCAACGGGTTCGGTTCCGATCACGAACTGCCGTCCCGCCTGATTCAGGTCTGCATCCGCGGGCATATCTGCCGTTGTTGCCGACTCGGCGCCGTCGGTCTTGATCGTGACCACAAACTGTTTTACGCCGGAGGTCACGTCATGCGCCGTCAGCGTCGCCGTTACCGATGCGTCCGCCCCCTCTGCGTTTTGCCAGAAGCCGAAGGTAATCCCGTTCAGCATGACGTCCCGAATATCCGTTTCACTCGTGTAGTCCAATCCCAGTTCATACGGGGCCGCCGTATCGACCGTAAATCTAAACGGATTTTCAACGGTTTCATCGGCCGCCGCAATAGTCTCGGTTATATTGCCGGCTTTGTCCACACAAGCTTCTGCGTTGACATAATTCTCGCCGGATTTGTCTTGAATAGTATAGTTTGCATCGTTGAAGATAACTTCAATGCTATGTGTGTCCTCGTCCGGGGTAGTGCCTGCCACATTCACCCATTCCCCAAGGGTATAAGCGTCTTCCAGAGGATCGTGCTCGAGATTTGCGGCATGAATCAAATTCCGCAGCCTTTCTTCTGCATCCTCTTTATCCCAATTCTCTGTGCGCTCCGTGTATGTGAAGGTCGCTACACGCGTCTTGTTGTACATGGAACCGCTCGCCGATTCGAGAGGATCGTAACGCACCGTTACGGTCGGCGCAGTCAAATCCACCGCAATCTCCCGCGTATACGTCGCACTGTTCCCTGCAAGATCCGTAACATCAAGCGTGATCAGTACATAGTTGTAATTATAATCTTGAGAAACGTTCTTTAGGGTGATCGTGCGGTGTATATCGGTTTGGATGTCACCTTGGTGTGTATAAAGAGATTCATCCTTTTCAATATATCGATATTCGTCATCCGCTCTGTTCTTTACCTGTGTGGAATACGTGATCGTGGCGATGCCGGACTGTAGGATAGCAGTAGATGCACCTTCCTCCTGCAGCGCTTCTTCCGTAACTTCCACATTTATAAGAATGCTGTCTGTCTTTTCGACCTGCGCCTTGCCGTAAATCGGCTTTTTATTGTCAAGTTCGTCGTCTGTCAGCTCCGAAGTGTAGCCTTGCGGCTGCAACACCCCTGTCGGCGGCGTTATATCTACAATTACGCCGTCCGAGCAGATATAGCTCACATTGCCGGCCACATCAGTCGTGCGGACAAACAAAATGATATTTTTGTTTTCCTTGGCTTTGATTTCTACGGAAACCTCCGCCGTATCCGCGCCGTTCTGGAAGCCGGAAACGGCCTGCCAGCCCTGTGAGGCGGCAACCTCGTCCAGTTGGAATGTATTGGTCTGCTCTCCATAGGCAGCCTGCGGGTATTCCATCTCCAGATATTCAACTTTACTCAAACCCGAAACCGAATCGGATACCGAAACGGTCGCTTCGGTTGTTTCTTTAAAGGAAAGCAAACCAAAGGTAATCGTTGTCAGGAATTTTTCGATTGGGGAATTCGCCGTTGCAACCTTCATACTGGCAGTAGGCGCAACTGAATCCTGCAGCAGTACAAATGTCGGCGCTGTGCTCTGGTCAGAATCAGAGATCGTCTCGTAAATATAGTGGACGCCGTCCGCATCGGTGAACGCAGCCTGCTGCACCGTATAGGTTGCTTCCGTAGAGCCTTCGGACGTTATGGCGTCGGATGCGGCCAAAGTTTCTTCCGTCTCGCCTACGGCATAGGTGTATGTAAGGCTGTCTGCGTTCAACTCGGAGGCAAAGGTTAGATTGACGGTCGACGCGGTTGTCCAGCTGTTGCTGCTTACGGTTTCGCCGTCGCCCGTTTTTGCAGAGACGGCCGTCTCCACATCCCAAACGGCATAAAGGTCAATATTTGTCGCCTGCGTAGGATCAAACGACTCTACAAGGCCCTCTGCAGCCACGGTGTTCTTTTCATCCAAAGTTGCCCAGCCCGAGAATGCAAATCCATCAAGGTTCGCCATTTCCGGCAACACAACCGTTTCCGTCTCAACAGTATATATGCTGTTTGCCGGCGCTGTTCCGACCGGCGTATGATAGGAGATGGTATACTCCACCGGGTCAAATCGGATCTCAGCGGTAAGAGGCCCGGTGATTGTATTCTTCGTTGTAAGCGAACTGTTTGTAACGGCTTCGTTTGTTCCGTCTGCAATGACCCCGTTCGCTTCGCCGAACACCCCGTTGACATCAATCGCCCGATATCCCTCTGCACAAGACAGGGTTAACGTCGCCGGTGTTCCGTGCTCCGCGGAAGGCGGCGTAAACGCAGCAACATTGCCTTCCACGTTGCCCGATCCGGTTTCGGTGACTGCCAGTGTATACGTATTGATTTTAAAGCCGACCGCGATCGTAGCAATCTCCTCGAACGCCTGATCGGACAGTCCCACCGTTGCAGGTGTGCTGTCTGTCAGATCCGGGATCTCCTGCACGGTACCGTTTACCGAAACAGATGTAAAATGATATCCGGATGCTTCCGCAATAGACAGAGTAAGTGTTTGTTCGTTTTTGTTCCAGATCGCCCGGATTTCACCGACTTCATCCAAAGTCGCTGTGGCAGTTACCTGACCGCCTGCTGCATCGGCGTCTGCAGGATCGATCGTCAGGGTTGCCTCTGCTTTTGGCCACACCTGTGCGCCGCCTGCATCTTTCAGGGTAAGGCGCGCGGGATCCAGATTCAAAACGACAAGCTGCTCATAAGCACCGTCGCCGTCCCAGTCAAACTGCCATTGTGTGCCGACATTGGATTGCTCCTCCAATGCAGCGGAAGCAATTTCCGCATTAAGGTCAAGCGCGTATGTCCCGTCCGCGCCAGCCTGGGCGTTTGTCAGGAACGAACCGGCAGCAGACCAGTTTTCCGACCCTGCCGGGCTGCTTTGATACTGCGCCGAAGCAAGCTTTTCCGCGTCAAATCCCAGCGGCGCCGTAACGCGGATTTGGACAAGCCAAGGTGTGCCTTCCGCAGTTTGGGAAAGCTCTAACCGCTCCGCATAAGAAATCGTGGTCTTATCAACTGCCGGCATTGTGCTGTCGGCAGTTACACTTGCTGCGTCCGCATTGGTGATTGCCTGCACGGTACCGTATACGGGATAAATTTGTTCCCCGCCTTCCATCAACACAACACGGGATGCGTCAATCGTATAGGTAACGGTCTGATCGTATACAGTATCGCCGTCCCAGTCAAACCGCCATGCATAGCAAAGCGTCTCATTGGATTGCAGCAATTCTGCATCCATCGATGCGCTGAGAACCAAAGACGTATTCGCCTCTGCGACGGGATCCGCTTGGAACGGCAAGGTCTCTGCGTCCTCCTGCCATTCCCCCGTACCGAATTTCTCTTGGTACACAGCCGCACTCAGCGTAGCTTCCATGGAGGCCGGTGCAGTTATGCGAAGCTGCGCCTGCCAACCGTTCTGCCCGTCTTTTTCCAGTGTAACGGTACTTTCCGGCGCATAAGCAACTGTGACCTGCGTCGGATCGTCTTCGTTGACAACCGCCTCGTCCGCAAGCGTCAGCACGGTGACTTCGCCGTAATCCAACGCAAGCGCCAAAAATGTGCCAATAGGCACAGCCGTTGCCAGGACAAGCATGCTCAGCAAGATCGCCAATATGCGCTTGCTCCAAAATGACTTAACCTGTTTTCTCATTTTGCAGTTCCTCCTACCGATTGATCCTGCTTTATCATAAAACGGAAATTCACACCGTTCAAAAAGCCGTGCATATGGAAGGTAAATGCCCCGAGACTGAACATGGAAAATGTAAGCACGGTATTCCAGCGGCAGACCAAGCACAAAATAATCATGACCACGGAAACCGCCAGCAGCACATCGGCAATTTTCGCGGGTATGTTGGAAAAGAAGCGGAACAGCCCGTTTTTGAAAAACGGCTGCCGTTCTTCTGCCGTGTCCATGCGTTTACGCAGGGTGTTCACCGCAATAAACAACAGATATCCGAGCACCAATCCCAACCAAAACATACAGCCCGATACAACATACCAGCTCCTTCCGCCGCCACTGAGCAAGGATGCACTGGCAAAGGGCATCAACACAAAAGACAGCGCATGTACCAAAAGGCAAGCTGCTGAAACACCGAACAGGATTTTTGCAGTTCGCACTGTATTATGCATATCAAATCACCTCATTGGTACTGACAAACATCAGATTTTTTTCGATAATAAAGTTTTTGTTCACGGCACGGGCGGCCTTATTCAGCACGACTGTTCCGGGATCCTGTTCCAGTGCTTCCGTCGGCGCATACAGGCGAGGTTCCTCCGCTGTGTCGCCGCGCGGTTTGGCCTGTTTTTCCAATTCCTCAAAGACGTTGATTTTCCCGCGCTGCCGCACCGCGTCGTCACGCTTCATGCGGATCTCCTCAATTTGCCGCTGTGCCAGCGCGCCTTTCAATTCCTGCCGAACGCTGCGAATATGAAACGCAAAAAACAGGATAACGGCGACCGCAAAGCACACGCCGCCCAACACAAAACAGATAATGGCGATTACCGAAAGTGCATCCTGCATAAATCAAACCTCCCCACCGGATTCATTGGAATCCAAATCAATATCATAAACGCTTTCAATTGCAGGTTTGATCTGTTCAAGCTGCTGCAGCGCCTCCGCTTTGGCTGAGGCATTTTGCTCCGTTTCGCTAATATCCGATATGGCGGCATACAGGTCGTGGTACAGCTCCTGCATTTCCGCGCCGTCGACACGCTCTTCCTTATCTTGGGTCATTGAATAAAAGTCTGCATAATTTTCCTGCAGTATATATACCAATCGCCGCAAGGATTCCAGCTTAACGGTGTCAGACACATCCTCCTGTGAATCGGCGCCCAAAAGCTGAATCAACTCTTTGTTCGTCTCCCAGAAAGAATAAAATGGATTTTCAATATTGCCGTTGCTGTCAATTCCGTAAATACCGGCGGTCTGCGCAGCATCGTTGGCGTGGAAAACACCGTCATCCTGCTCGCGCATATTCTGTTTATTATTTTGAAAATAGGAAACCAGGAAATAGGCTCTCGCCAAATTGTACTGTTGATCCTCCAACCCGTCATCATTTGTTTCCGCCGACGCTGTAATCACAGCTCGGAAATACGGCTCTGCCACAAGGGCTGCTTCTAATGCCGATCCGTCGTAATAGTTCCAAAACAGACGGCCGAGCTCATAATTAACTTTTATGTATGCCTGTAAGTCTGTTTCGCGCAAGATCGCCAGCCTTGCCGCCGAGAAGCAGGACAAAATTTCCTGTTGATAAATCTCGTTCCCGGTCACGGCTGCTAAGACGGAGTTTTGTGCACCGTCTTCTTCGCTTGCGGCAAGCCCCTGCTCCGTTTCCGACGGTCGCTCGCCCGGATGTATGATTGTAATTTGTGCGCGCAGCTGCTCGGCAAGCTGTACATAAGCCTCCGGCCTTTCCTCATCGCGCGAAATCGCCTGCTCGTAACCGTACAGTGTATTTTGCTCCAGCAAATTTTCATAGTCACGATTCTTCGTGTAGCTGCCTATAAATAAGCTGCCTGCGCCGGCCGCCAGAAAAACCGCAGCTAGCACCACAAACGACGTGAATAGATTGAGCTTGCTGCGCAGCGAACGCTTGTACTCTTTTTCAAACTTGTCCAGATTTTCTAAAACATAGGTAACCTCGGCACAGGACTGATACCGATCCTTAGGATTGAGCTGCGTACACTTCTGGATCAGCCACTCCAGACCGCTGGAGAGCTTCGGATTCCAATGGCGAATCGGATAGAGCTCATATGGAGGCTCTGCAGGATTTTTGCCGGTGACCAGGTGGTACAGAGTCACGCCAAGGCTATATATATCCGTGCGCGCATCTGTCTGCCCCTTCTCGCCAAACTGCTCGGGAGCCGCATATCCGCGTGTACCGATGTTAGTGGTGTCGGAGTCCTTGTCTGCCTTATATTCACGCGCAATACCGAAATCAATCAGTCTAACCGTTCCGTCCGGTTTCAACATAACGTTGGCGGGCTTCATATCCCGATAGATGATCGGAGGCGTTCTGGTATGCAGATAGTCCAAAACCTCGCTTAGCTGCTTTCCCCATTCAATAACGGCCTCCTGCGGCTGCGCGCCGGAGGTTTCCAATACCTTATTGAGGGATTCACCCTCAATGTAATCCATCACGATATATACGGATTGATTGTTTTCAATAATATCCACAATGCGCGGCAAAGTCGGGTGATCCAGCTTTTTCATCAAATTGGCTTCATCCAAAAGCGCCTTTAAAGCAATCTGCTTACTGACATCGTCCTTATCTTTTCTAAATTCTTTGATTGCCCACTGCTTATTCAGGCGTTTGTCCATAGCAAGATAGACCACGGACATACCGCCGCGGCCGATCTCACGCAAAACCTCATATTTGCCGTCAATAATCTCTCCGAGCCTTGCCAAGAACGCTCCCCCTAACTGTTATCGAATTCCTTTTAGCAGCAACGCGGTAATATTATCCTTTTCTCCGCGGGTTTTGTTTAGCTCTACAAGATCCACCAGGGCCTTTTTCATAACGCGCTCGCTGCCCAGAAGGTTCGGCGCGAGCACACCGAACATTTCCTCCTCCCGAACCTCGTGCCGGAAACCATCGCTGCACAAAAGGATCTCTTCTCCCTCATTCAAATTGCCAATTACGAACTCGGGCGCAACGGATCCGGTAGCGCCGATGCACTGCAGCAGGATGTTTTGGCGTTTATCCACGCGCGCCTCTTCCAGGGTCAAACGCTGCTGTTCCACCTCGTGTGCGACAACCGTATGGTCTTTCGTCAGCTGCTTTATATGGTCAGACAGCAAATAGATGCGACTGTCGCCGACATGCGCCAATACATACTGATCTCCGGCTATCAGCACTGCTGACAATGTCGTACCCATGGATATGTTTTTGGATTTACCATAGGCGATGATCTTTTTGTTCTGGTCCTGAAGGATCGCGTTCCACTGTGTACGAACATTCTCCAAACGCACGCCTTGAACCGCCTGCTGCGGCAGGGTGTTTTCAAACCAGTTGGAAAACGCATTGACCAGCAACGCGCTGGCAAGCTCGCCCTGTTTAAGGCCACCCATACCGTCACAGATGACCGCAAGCGCCAAATGCATTTTCGGCGTTTTTGCAATTTTCAGGCAAAAAGCGTCCTGATTGACTTTTTTTGTAATTCCCACATCCGTATGGGCAGCAGACAAAAAGCGCATATTCTCCCCCGATTTTCATTGCAAAAAGAATTGAAAATTTTCATTTCCGATCGTCAACAGATCCCCGCTGTCTAATTCTGTCTCTGCTTCCGGCGGCAAAAGGCGTCCTTCCAATTGCGTTCCGTTTGTTGAATTTTGATCTCGTACCCAAAAGGAACTGTCTTTCCATATAATTTCCGCATGGCGGCGGCTGACAGCAGGATTGTCTGCCACGATATAGTCCGCCGTCCGGGGATCCTTCCCCAAAATGAACGGCGTTTTATTCAGCGAAATTCGCTCTCCTGTGGATATGCGCAGCAAACATGCGGATACCTCAGGCTGCTGCGTATACTCAAGAAATTCTGCCACAGACAGTAGTGTCGTTTCGTCCGAGGCAGTGCTCGCATTGGTTGTTTGCGCAAGCGGTACCGTTTCGTTATCGGGGTGACGATCTGTTGCTTGTTCAAATTCTTTCTGGACAGAATTTTTCATGTTGGGAAGCTTCATTGTCACGGGAAAATCCGTCGGCGGCGGTGCGACGAGCCACGTTGTCTCTGCGGACTGTACATCTGTCTTCGACATACTCGGTGACAACGGCACGGTTTCCACATCCGTCTTTGCCCGTTCCTTTTTCAAAGCAATTTCGAATCTCTGCAGCGCCGTTGTCGCGGCGCATCCGTTTTGCAGGTCGGACAAAACCACCCTGATTTGCCGATTATGATCTGCCAAGCGTTCCAGAACAGCATATAGAAACTGCTCCGCCGTTAGATCCGTCTCCGCTCGAAGCGGAAGATAGACAAAATATATTTTGTCCCCTTGCATAAAAATACAGGAAGAATCCGTTTGCACATTACACAAAGGCAAACCTTCTTGCAGGCAAAGTGAAACAACCTGTTCTAACGCGTCCAAAAGCTGCTGTAAAAGCGGATTCGCCAACGGCTGTTCCTGCTGCGCAAGCGAAGACATGCCGCAGCAGTCACAGGTAATCGTCCACCCGCGCGTCCTCTTTTTATATGTAAAAGAGCAAAAGGCCGAGAACGATCTGTTTTGCAACTTTTCAAGAAGTGCAAAATCTATGTCAGAATCCGCAGAAAGGTGATAGCGAAGGGCTTGACTCGAATGCATTTGTTGCATTTTGTCACGCACGGTCTCCCCTCCTCCGACTTGTTTCTGCAGAATGTGACTATCTCGCTACTTTTTCTTGTTATTTTATCAATGAGGCTAATTATTTACAATAATATCGTGGTAACGGACGTGTTTTACATGGTAAAAGCTGTATTTTTTTCGTATTTTCTTTACCAAAATATCCGCCGTCGCAGGTGATGTTGGTCAGGCGCATATAGTATAAACTTGCACGATTTTGTCCTTGTAAATTCGTTAGATTCATATGATACAGCACACGCACGGCAGACTTTCACTTTTCTCTTGACACCGGCGACATTTTCGCGTATACTTTTTGCGCAAAATGAAAATGATTTTCATTTTCATTTGCTGTAAAAAAGGTTGTGGAACTATGGTGTACAAAACCAAGCAAAGCGAATCCATAGAGCGCCTGCTGCGCGAGAACTGCGGGCGGCATTTGACGGCGGAGGAGCTGTATCGTCTGCTGCAGGAGGCGGGCGAATCCGTCGGGCAGACGACCGTTTACCGCCATCTTGACAAGCTGTGCGCGCAGGGGACAGTGCGCAAATTTCTCGGCGGAGACGGCGGGGCATGCTATCAGCTTGCAGGGTCCGACGAGAGCTGCCGCACGCACTATCACTTGAAATGCACCGCGTGCGGGAAATTGTTCCACGCGCAGTGTGATTTTCTCGATACGCTTTCCGAGCACATCCGACAAGAGCACGGTTTTTCGGTGGACGGCTCGAAGACCGTTTTATACGGACTTTGCGAGACATGCGCGAAAAGGGAGGGAAAAGACCATGACGCACACGCATGAACATTTGGATGCATTTTCCGCAAGCGGGCTTCTGCACATTCTGGAAGACGCGCTTTTGGATACGCTGAAGATCCTTCCCTTTTTGTTTGCGGCTTTTTTGCTGCTGGAATTTTTGGAAAAGCACGCGGGTGACCGGCTCAACCGTTTCTTTTTACGTGCGGGGCGCGCGGGTCCGCTTGTCGGCGCGGCGCTCGGCTGTGTGCCGCAGTGCGGGTTTTCCGTGCTGAGCGCCAATCTGTATGCGGGCGGCATCATTTCCCGCGGCACGCTGCTTGCAGTGTTCCTGTCAACCTCGGACGAAGCGGTTTTGCTGCTTGCCGCACAGCCCCGGCGGTACATGGATATTTTGTATCTGCTGCTGACGAAGGTGGTCGTGGCAGTCCTCTTCGGATATGCGGTGGATCTTTTCGCGCGCCGCCGCCCGAAGGGCGCCCGAACACCGCAGATCCACGATATTTGTGACCACGAGCACTGCGGCTGTCACGCGCACAAGGGGATATGGATCCCCGCGCTGCTGCACACCGCTAAAATTTTTGGCTTCCTGCTTGCCGTCACAGCGGTTCTGAGCTTCGCCGTCACAGCGCTCGGCAGCGAACGCATTTCCCGGCTTTTGCTGACGGATTCGTTCTTCCAGCCGTTTTTGGCGGCCGTTGTGGGGCTCATCCCGAACTGTGCGGCATCCGTGCTGCTCACGCAGCTTTACTTAGAGGGCGCGCTGAGCTTCGGCTCGGTCATCGCGGGGCTTTGCACGGGCGCCGGCGCGGGGCTTTTGGTGCTGTTCCGCGAGAACCGCCGCCCGAAAGACAACCTGCTCAACGTGGGGCTGCTGTATTTGGCCGCCGTTGCGGCAGGACTTATCTTGCAGGCGGTCGGTGTGTAAAGTCTTTTGCAGGCGTGGAAAATAAGCCGCTACACACGATAAATAAAGGTATATAAAAGCGACACCCCGCAGCAGATGCTGCGGGGTGCGTTTTATTTCTGTTTGATTTGCGTTTATTCCGTCGGAGGTGCGGTAATGTCAACCGCGGCGCGGCCCTCGGTGACTTTGGCAACGAAGGCGGCGACTTTTTGGTGTGCGGGGTGTGTTTTGTACGCCTCGAGCGCGGCTTCGTCCCGGACGGTGACTTGCAGCATCGCGTCGAAGTTGCGGTCGCACACGACCTCATTTTCATAAAACCGCAATGATTCGATTGCAGGCACGACGCCGACAAGGCTTGTAAGGCCTTTGCGCACGGTCGCGATATTTTCCGCACGGGTGTGCCCCTCGGCGGTCTCTTTAAATTTCCACATGACGGTATGCAGCAGCATAACTATTCTCCTTTTTACATGCTCTCGGGCACGGTGATTTTGAACATAGTCAGAATGTTGACTATTGTCTGCTTGACCGCCAGGCAGAGATTCAAGCGCGCCTGCATCAAAGCTTCGTCCTCGACGGCGATCTTGCAGGCGTTGTAATACTTATGGAACAGCGTGGCAAGCCCCACCGCGTAGCGCGTGATGCCGGCGGGGTCAAGGCTCTTCGCCGCCTGCTCGATCTCGCCGGTGAGCGCCGCCAAGTGCCGAATGAGCTCGTGCTCCTCGGGCGTGCGCAGCTGTGTCAATTCCTCTCCGGTGCAGCTGCGCGGCGAAACGCCGTCGGCGGCGAGCTTTTTGAGAATGCTGCAAATGCGCGCGTGCGCATATTGGCAGTAGTACACGGGGTTCTGCGCGTTTTCACTGACGGCAAGCCCCAAATCAAAGTCAATGGTCGAACCGGGCTCACGCATATTGAAGAAGAACCGCGCCGCATCTACGGGGACTTCGTCGAGAAGGTCGTTGAGCGTCACGGCGTTTCCTGTGCGCTTGGACATGCGCACGGGCTCGCCGTCCTTCATCAAATTGACCAGCTGCATAAGCACGACCTGCAGGCGGCTGCCGTCAAGGCCGATCGCGTCGAGCGCACCCTGCATACGGGCGACGTGGCCGTGGTGGTCGGCGCCCCATACGTCGATGGCGCGCGAAAAGCTGCGGTCGGCAAGCTTGTTCTTATGGTAGGCAATATCCGCCGCGAAATAGGTCGGGTTGCCGTTTTGCCGTACAAGCACGTCATCCTTGAGTTCCAATTTTTCAATTTGCTCCGGCGTTTTACCCTGTGCCGTGAGCCGCTCGGTCTGCACCTCGATATTTTTATACCACAGCGCCCCGTCTTTTTCGTAGGTCTTTCCCTTTTCGGTCAGCAGGTCAATGACCTCCTGCACCGCGCCCTTGTGCAGCTCGCTTTCGCGGAACCACACATCGTACTCGATGCGGTACTTTGCGAGCGTCTCCTGCATACTCTGAATATTCTTCGGCAGAGCAAAGTCCACAAGCGCCTTGCGGCGTTCCGCTTCAGGCTTTTCAAGGAAGCTGTCGCCGTACAGATCGGCGAATCCCTTTGCACGTTCAATGATGTCCGCACCGTGGTAGCTGTCCTCCGGCAGCTCGACCGCCGCTTCCCCCTTGAAAAGCTGCTGATAGCGGATATCCAAAGACAACCCGAACTTTTCGATCTGGTTGCCCGCGTCATTGATGTAAAACTCACGAGTCACATCGTACCCCGCTGCTTCGAGCACCGCCGCAAGGCAGTCGCCCAAAGCGCCGCCGCGCGCGTTGCCCATGTGCATGGGGCCGGTGGGGTTGGCGGAGACGAATTCCACATTGACACGCTCGCCGCACCCTATATCGCTTTTGCCGTAATCCGCGCCTCGCTCCAGCACGTCCTGCACAATATCGGCATAAAAGCCGTCATTTAAGCGAAAATTGATGAACCCCGCCCCTGCAACGGTACACGAGGCGAACGCGCTGCCGGAAAGGTCCATATGCTTTTCGACCGCCTGCGCGATCTTCACGGGCGCCATACGGAACGCCCGCGCGCCTGCAAAGGCAACGTTGGTCGCGTAATCGCCGTTTGCACGATCCTGCGGGATCTCCACGATAAAAGCCGGAAGCTCTGCCGCAGGCAGCTCGCCTGCAGCGATCGCCCTGCCTAAGGCCTCCAAAATCCTTGTATACAAATCCTTTTCAATCTCTTTGATCCGTTTCGACATCGTTTGCTTCTCCTGTTATTTCTTCTTCCTGCGGCGGCAATACCGTCAGCGTCATATGATTGTGGACTGCGGGCTGTGCGGCAAAAAGCAGCGCATACGAAAACCGCAGCGTGCCGCCCGCAGCGTCCAGACGGTTTTCCACCGAATGTGTATGGATTTCCAACGTCAGCGCACCGTAAGGCGTTTCATACGCCGTTTGGTGCGTTTTGCCCGCTTCAAAGCGCATACGGCTGCGCACGCCGCCGCTGTGCGTCACCGTTACAAGGTTTTTGCCGACGGTCTGCACGGTGGTACGCATCGGCGTGCCGCCGTCCTTGTGCGAATAGGTGACGCGAACGCCGTCAGCCGTTTCCAAAAGCATGCCGGAAGCACAAAGCTTCGTCTCGTCACGCGCGCCGTCCATAACCTGCACGCTGCGCACCTGTACGCGCACGCGGCGCGCTCTCGGTTCGCTCATCGCTGTTCGAGCGCGAGCTTGAACAGGCGATCGAGGAGCTTCGGGTACGGCACGCCGCTTTGCTCCATGAGCTTCGCATACATGCTGATCGAGGTAAAGCCCGGGATCGTGTTGATCTCATTGAACAGCACGCGCCCGGTCTTCCGTTCATAAAAGAAGTCCACACGCGCCATCCCGCGGCAGCCCAGCAGTTCGAATACGCGCACCGCTGTTTCACGGATCTCCGCTTCCGCTGCGGACGGGATATGCGCGGGGATCTGCAGGATGCTGCTTTCGTCTATGTATTTTGCTTCGTAATCGTAAAACGCCTTGCTCGGCACGATGCCGCCCACAACGGACGCCAGCGGCGTCTCGTTGCCCAAAACGGCGCATTCCACCTCGAGCGCATCCTCCACCGACGCTTCCAGCACCAGCTTGCGGTCATGCCCGAACGCTGTTTCCAGTGCTGCGGGCAGCGCGTCTTTTTCCGTCACCTTGGAGATCCCGCGCGACGACCCCGCGTTCGCGGGCTTTACAAACAGCGGCAGGCCGAGCGTTTCAAGCGCGTGCGCGCAAAACGCCGCTTCGTCCTTGTCGTATGCCGTCCGCGTCACCGAAAGCCATTTTGTCTGCGGGACTCCGGCGGTATCCGCCAAAAGATTCGTAACCGCTTTATCCATACACATGGCAGAGGACATCACGCCGCAGCCCACGCACGGAATGCCCGCAAGCTCCAACAACCCCTGTACGGTGCCGTCCTCGCCGTTTTTGCCGTGCAGCACAGGGAACGCAACGTCCACGTGGATCTGCTCTAACCCGGATTCACGGAACACCAGCAGCCCGCCTGTTTTGCGGTCGGGCGAAAGCGCTGCGCGCGTGCATTTGCCGCTTGTCACCCAGCGGTCTTCAGGCAGCAAGTCTGTATCGCCCTCATAAAGCAGCCATTCGCCTGCCTTCGTGATGCCGACAAGATAAACCTCATATTTGTCACGGGGGATCTGCCCGACGACCGACTGCGCCGACACGCACGAGACCTCGTGTTCGCTGGAAACGCCGCCGAACAAAACCAGTGCTTTTCTCATACCGTTCACCTCACGGATATACATATACGGATAAATCATACCATATGCCCCGTTTTTTCGCAATCGGAATTGCAAAAAAATAATGACAAACCCTATTTTCTATGATACAATAAGGTACAATTCTGAAATCACAAGGCAGGTAAGGCTATGCTTACGTTTAACGACGCGGTATCTCAGGTGCTGCACGGTACGGCGCAAACGCTTGCGGATAACGGCTTTTCGACCGTCGTCCCCGAGGGCATTAAAAAGGGCGAGCTTCCCACACAGACCGAGGGTGATGCGACCTTTGTCGAATTTTCGGGCGACAAGGGCACGATCCGCTTTGTCTTTTCCGACAACCAGGCGGTGCTGATGCTCGCTGCCGTCGCCGAGAACGGCGAAGAAGAGGAGCTCAAAAAAGCGTCTACCAACTATTTTGACCTGGAGAGCTTCGATGAGCGCGACATCAAGTCGCTTTGCAACGAATTCAACGAGACCGTCAACTCGAGATTCGCAAAAGCGAAAGCAAAAACGAAATCCGCCAAAATGCCCACGCCTGTTTCGCGTTCCGCCGCCAAAAGCGGTTCCCAAAGCTATGACGGCAACACGCTGGCAAACCGTCTGACCGGCATGTATCCCGACTTAAAGGAGCCGTATCACGAAAACTACGAGCGTTACGGTGAATTCTTAGCGGAGGAATTTTTCACCGAATACGGCACAAAGCGCGTCATCGACACCATTCGCGAAGGGAACCGGCAAGCGTGCAATAAACTGTTCCGCATTCTCAACGATATTTATGAAAACGGCTCGAACGACACGCAGAGCCTCATCGCCGTGACCATTCTCGGCGAGATGCAGAACGACCCGCAGCTTTTGGAAACGGCAAAGGAATATATGTGCGAAGATATGAGTGAGACGGTCGTGCTCGTCAACAAATATCTCGCCTCCTCTGCGGGCAAGCGCGCGCAGAAAAAGCTGCTTGACCCCCCGCCCTATAAACCCAAAAAGCAGAAAAAGCCCAGTGCATTTGCGCAGGCGCTTGCGGGCGGCGGGCAGGGTATGCCCCCCACCATGTAATATTTTTCAGGACGCTCCTTACTCGGGCGTCCTTTTTTTGTTTCCCACGCGTGCTGAAAATTTCCCCGGAATTTTGCAACACTTCGGTCAAAGCCGCAGTCTATTTGGGTGAAAGGGCTTGAAAATGAAAAAAGGGGGGGGCGTCTGTATGGAAAATACTGCCGCGGCACTGCTTTTGCGTGCACAAGCTGCGGACGCCGAGGCGTTCGGACAGCTTTACGCATTATATGCCAATGAGCTTTACGCCTATGCGCTCGCCGTTCTGCGGGATCCGCACGACGCCGAAGACGCCGTGCAGGAGGCGTGCGTGCGCGTATACCGCGCGGTGCGCAGCATTCGAAAGCCCGAACGCTTCAAAGCCTATTTTTTCAAGACCCTTTCCAACACCGCAAAAACCTTAGCGCGAAAGCGGACGCTGACCGTCGTTACCGACGAGATCGAACCGACCGCGCCCGACATCACAAACGACGTACATACTGCGGAACTGCGCGCCGATCTGCAAAAGGCGCTCGCCGCCTTAAAAGACGACGAGCGGCAGGTGGTGCTGCTCTCCGCCATAGCGGGGCTGCGCTCTGCGGAGATCGCCGAAGCCTTAGGGATGACGGCGGGCACGGTGCGTTCCAAGCTCTCGCGTGCGCTTCGCAAAATGCGGCCTTTCCTCGCAGAAACCGGGAGGGAATCCGAATGAAACGACAAACGCCGAATCAAGATATTTTAAATCGCATAAAAGCCGAGACCACAGTACCCCTGCCCGAACGTCTCACGCCCGAGCGCGTTGCAGAACACGTGGCAGGCGAAACCGTGCAGCCGAAAAAACGGCATATTGCACGGTATGTGTCCGTCGCGGCGGCATTCGTGCTGCTTGTGCTCGCGGGGCTTGCGGTTTGGCAGCTCGCCGACGGCACGCCGACACTCACCGCGCCTTTGGAGACACCGAACGTGCAGGCAGCCGACGCGGGCGACGCATATTTGCAGACCGCGGAAAGCTACGAGCAGATCGAAGACCTGTTTGTTGCGCTGCGCGATGAAAACGCGCCGGTCAGCCGGTTTTCGCTTTCCGAATTGTTCAACGGTTCCGACAAGGCCACCGCGTCGGAGGGCTTCGACCTTGGCGGCGTTGCGGGCGCTGTCACAGACGGCGGCATGGGCGATGCCGTCTACGGCGAGACAAACGTACAGGTCGACGGCGTAGAGGAGGGTGACATCCTCAAAAACGACGGTTCGTATCTGTACGTCCTGCGCTGGACGACTGAGATGGGCTATGTGGATATCGTGGATATCCGCGACAAAGCACAAATGCGTTCCGTATCCCAAATCGAGGTGTGCCGTGCGGAAACCGCCGACGGAACAAGCACCTATACAAACATCTCGGAGCTTTTTATCACGGGAGATACGCTCACCGTGCTGTATACCGCGTCCTCGTATTCCGTTTCGGGTGAAATGCCGGAGATATACGGCGCAGGCGCTGCGGGTACGACGAAAACCGTCGCCGCCGTGTACGATGTCACGGACCGCGCCGCGCCTGTTCTGCGGTACACCTACGCGGTAGACGGCAGCTTGATCTCCTCGCGCATGACGGACAGCACACTGCTGCTCGTAACAGAATACAGCGTGCCGCTTTACAAAAACGACAGTGACCTGAAAAACGCCAGCGTCCCCTGCTTTTATAAAGACAATGTGAAAACGCGCTTTCCCGTAAACACGGTATGCCTGACGGCAAATACCGAATCACAGAGCTATCTCACGGTCACGCTTTTGGACACAGCTTCCGACGGCACAAACGCGCAGATGAAGGCGGTGCTCGGCGGCGGCACGGATATTTACTGCACAGACAGCGTGCTGCTCGTCGCCGCGCGGGACCATACGGACGCGGTTACCTACTCGAACGCGGCGGGCGACGAGATCGCTTCCTTTGTGCCCGGGGCTGTTGACACGCGCCTGTTCGCCTTTTCGCTGGAAAGCGGTGTGCGCTATCAGGGCAGCACAAAAATCGACGGCACGCTGCTCAACCAATTTTCCATGGATGCCTACAACGGCTATTACCGCATCGCCACTACAGCAGAGGACGGCAGCTGCCTGACCGTTTTAAACGAATCGCTCGAAACGGTCGGCGAGCTTCGCGGCATCGCGCCGGGCGAGGACATTTATGCCGCACGCTTTATGGGCGACACGGCGTACCTTGTTACCTTTTACCAGACCGATCCGCTGTTCGTTTTGGATCTCAGCGATCCCGCAAGCCCCAGAGTGACGGGCGAATTGAAGATCCCCGGCTTTTCCAGTTACCTGCATCCCTACGCAGAAAACTTACTCATCGGCATAGGCGAGAGCGGCGATGAAAGCGGCGCGACAGGCAAGCTGAAGGTCTCGCTGTTTGATGTCAGCGATATGCAAAACCCCAAAGAGATCTCCTCGGTCGTGTTTGACGGCGCGCAATATACGTCCAGCGCGGCGCAGTATGACCACCACGCCTATTTATCGCTTTCCGACGGGACGTTTGCCATACCGGTCACCGAGAGCGGCCCCTTAACCGATCCGCACAGCTTTGCCTGCGTGCTTACGGTCGAGGACGGCGAACTGCGCGTGCTCGAGACATATTCGCCCGACACGGCAACACATCTTGCGTACACTGTCACGCGCATAACCTATGCGGGGAGCACCCTGTTTACGCTCTCGGACACGGCGCTGGTCGCGTTTGACCGAGGCACGGGCGAGCAGCTTGCGCGTATCGAATATGCGGAAGGGAGCATGATCGAATGAAAAAGCGTGTTACCGAGATCGCCGCCTTTTGCGGTACCATGATTTTGTCCTGGCTGCTTTTGAGCTTTTACTTTTTCCCCATAAAATGGTCGTTCCCCGTAACGGGCGTGACATCGGCGGAATTTCAGGCATTTTTCTTTGCTTCTCTTGCGGATATGGCGGCACTCAAAAGTCTCATTTCCCTGCTGTTCGCCGTGTTTGCGCTGTTCGTGTGTGAGCGCCGGTTTGAAAAGCGGGCGCGTAAAAATCCCGAAAAAAAGGATTGACAAAGCAGAACATCTGTGTTTTAATAAGCTAAACCGATGAAACGGAAGTAAAACTGCACGACGCGCTTACAGAGAGCGGGCGGCGCTGAGAGCCCCGCAGCAAACGCGGCAGACAAATGGTCCGTTGAGGGCGCATTGAAAAGATGCGACGGGGCTTTCCCGTTACAGAGAGAGGGATATGTTTGTATCCTGTTTGAGCGGGCGGCGTTCAGCCGTCAAGCAAGGTGGTACCGCAGGTATATTTTTCGCCTGTCCTTGTATGATACAAGGGCAGGCGTTTTGCTTTTATCTTATTTTTCGTTTCAGCCTAATAAAGGAGGGCTTTTCGTGCTGCACACAAGAGCGAGCGGTGTTCTGATGCCGCTTTCTTCCCTGCCGTCGCGCTTCGGCTGCGGGACATTCGGCGGGCAGGCGCGGCAATTCGTGCGCCTTATTAAGGAAATGGGATTTTCCTATTGGCAGGTGCTGCCCTTGAACCCGCCCGATATGCACGGCTCGCCTTACGCTTCTTACGCGGCGTTTGCCGTTTCGGCGCTGTATATCGACCCGGACGCGCTCGTAAAAGCGGGGCTTGTCTCACAGGCGGATGCAGACCGTGCCGCCTATAGCGGCTCGCCGTTTACGGCAAATTACGATTTTGCAGCAAAAGCGCACCGCACGCTGCTGCAAACGGCCTACCAAAACGCGCCCGAAGCGCTGCGCGAAGAGGTGCGCGCCTTTTGCGCGAAACACCGATGGTGCGCGGACTATGCACGCTTTTCGGCACTGCGCGAGCGCTTTGCGGGGAAGCCGTGGTACGAATGGGATGCGGACTTTGCCTGCTATGAGAATGCGTTGCAGAACATGGATGACGCATTGCAAAAGGCGGCTGACTTTTTCGCCTTTGAGCAATATATCGCCTGCACACAGTGGTATGCGCTCAAGCAGTTTGCCAACGAAAACGGCGTGAAAATCCTCGGCGACATGCCGATCTACGTTTCCGCAGACAGCGTGGATGTTTGGAGCAATCGGCAGCTTTTTGAGCTGGATAAGCGCACCTGTCTGCGCAAGCGCGTTTCGGGCGTGCCGCCCGATTACTTTTCCGCAGACGGTCAGCTATGGGGCAACCCGCTGTATGACTGGGCGGCGATGGAAAAGGACAATTACCGATGGTGGTGCGACCGCATTGCCGCCGCAAGGACGCTCTATGACACGGTGCGCATCGACCATTTCCGCGCCTTTGCCTCGTATTGGGCGGTGCCCGCCGACGCCGAGACCGCGCGCGAGGGCGTTTGGGAAAAGGGTCCCGGCATGAAACTTTTTCATGCGGTGGAAGCCGCGTTCGGCGAAGTCCCCATTGTGGCGGAGGATCTCGGTACATTCGGCGAAGACGTGGTACAGCTTTTGGAGGACACGGGCTTTCCGGGGATGCGCGTCATCCAGTTCGGCTTTTCGCCCGATTCGGATTCCACGCACCTGCCGCACAATTATCCGCAAAACTGCGTCGCCTATGTCGGCACGCACGACAACACCACCCTGCTTGCGTGGCTTTGGGAGGCTGCGGAACGCGACCGCCGCTTCGCACTCGACTACTGCGGCTTTGACGGCGGCAATTGGGGCGAGGGCGGCTTTCACAGCCCCGCCTGCCGCAAGATCATCGAAACGGTCTGGCGCTCGGGCGCCAAGCTTGCGGTCATCGCCTTTCAGGATCTGTGCGGCTTCGGCTCGGATGCGCGCATGAACGTGCCCGGCCGCGCCGACGGCAACTGGCTGTTCCGCACAACGAAGGAAACGATCGAGCAGATCGACAAAGCGTATTATCAAAAAATCAATCGAATTTTCAAACGAGGATAAGGAGAGAACAAAAATGGCTAAAATCCCCCACAGATTATATTTGACCGAAGACCAGATGCCCAAGCAGTGGTACAACCTGCGCGCGGATATGAAGGAGCTGCCCGACCCGATGCTCAATCCCGCGACGCTGCAGCCCGCAAAAGAAGAGGATCTGTACCCCGTATTCTGCAAGGCGCTGGCGCATCAGGAAATGGACGACCAAACGCGCTACGTGGACATTCCCGACGAAGTGCAGGAGATGTATAAGGTCTACCGCCCCTCGCCGCTGATTCGCGCCTACAATCTGGAAAAAGCGCTGGGCACGCCCGCAAAAATTTATTATAAATTTGAGGGCAACAACACCTCCGGCAGCCACAAGCTCAACTCCGCCATCGCACAGGCGTACTACGCGAAAGAGGAGGGCTTGACCTCCCTGACGACGGAAACGGGCGCGGGGCAGTGGGGCACGGCGCTTGCCGAGGCGTGCGCGTACTTCCACCTGCCGCTTACCGTCTACATGGTCAAGGTCTCGTATGAGCAAAAGCCATTCCGCAAAGCGATCATCCACACCTTCGGCGCGGACGTGATCCCCAGCCCCTCCAACACCACCGAAGCGGGGCGCAAGATCCTTGCCGCCGATCCGAACAATTCCGGGTCGCTCGGCACGGCGATCTCGGAAGCGGTCGAAAAAGCGGTCACGACCGACGGCTGCCGCTATGTGCTGGGCTCCGTACTCAACCAGGTGCTGCTGCACCAGTCCATCATTGGTCTTGAAAGCAAGATCGCCATGGAAATGCTCGACGAATATCCCGACATCGTCATCGGCTGCGCAGGCGGCGGCTCAAACCTCGGCGGGCTTATCGCGCCGTTCATGCAGGATAAGCTCACGGGCAAAGCGAACCCGCGCTTTATCGCTGTGGAGCCCGCCTCCTGCCCGTCGCTCACGCGCGGCAAATACGCCTACGACTTCTGCGACACGGGCAAGATCACGCCCATGGCAAAGATGTATACCCTCGGCTGCGAATTCAAGCCCTCGCCCAACCACGCGGGCGGGCTTCGCTACCACGGGATGTCGCCGATCCTCTCGAAGCTCTATCACGACGGGTATATGGAGGCCGTCGCCGTAGAACAGACCAAGGTCTTCGAAGCCGCGACCATGTTTGCAAAGATCGAAACCATCCTCCCCGCCCCCGAAAGCGCGCACGCCATCCGCGTAGCGGTAGACGAGGCGCTCAAATGCAAAGAAACGGGCGAGGCCAAGACCATCCTCTTCGGGCTGACGGGCACGGGCTATTTCGACATGACCGCCTACACCGCCTATAACGAAGGGAAAATGGCGGATTACATCCCCACCGATGCGGATCTGCAGGTCGGCTTCGATAAGCTGCCGAAGCTCCCCGGCATCCAGGAATAATTCTTCTTCTGATACTTATAAAGGACGGCTCTGTATTCAAACCGATACAGAGCCGTCCTTTTTATACGCTGCCTGTAAAAACGCAGGCAGTTTTATTTTGTATTAAGTTTTTCAAAAAAGTGTTGACAATCGAACTTTTCTCGGGTATACTCCACTTGTAAGGTAGTTAGTTACTCAACTAACAAACCAGCAAGCTAAGGCGGTGATCCTATTGCAAGTGCATCCGAGCATAGATAAGCCCATATTCCTTCAAATCGCGGAGCAGCTGGAAGATTCGATCTTCACAGGCGTTTTCCCCGAGGAGACGAAGATCCCCTCCACCAATGAGGTCGCCGCTGTGCTGAACATCAATCCCCACACGGTGCTCAAGGGCATGAATCTGTTGGTCGACGAGGATATCATCTACAAAAAAAGAGGACTTGGGATGTTCGTAAAAACAGGCGCTGTTGAAAAAATACGGCAAAAAAGGCAAGGGCAATTTTATGAGCAGTATATCGCGGCGCTGATCCGTGAAGCGGAAAAGCTGCAAATGTCAAAGGAAGATATCATGGCACTGATTGAAAGAGGGTATGACGATGAACGCCATTGAAATTCAGAATGTTACAAAGCGATATAAGGACGTAACGGCGCTGGAGGATGTTTCCCTTTCTTTCGCATTCGGGAAAATCTATGGGCTTTTAGGCAGAAACGGCGCCGGGAAATCCACCCTTATCAACATTATTGCGAACCGTATTTTTGCGGACTGCGGTGAGGTCCGGATCGATGGGATCCCGGCAAAGGAGAACATGGGCGTTCATGAAAAGCTCTTTTGCATGAGCGAAGCGGATCTGTATGATCGGGATCTGAAAGTGAAAGAGCTTTTTAAATGGACGGATCGCTTTTATGATGCCTTTGATTCCGATAAAGCCTTGGCGCTTTCCGAGAAATTTAATTTGGATATCCATAAGCGGTTCAAGGCATTATCCAAAGGCTATCAGTCTATTTTCAAGCTGATCGTCGCACTGTCGCTTCGTGTTCCCTATGTCATTTTCGACGAGCCCGTTTTAGGGCTTGACGCGAACCACCGGGAACTGTTTTACGAATTGCTTCTGGAAGAGTTTGAAACCGGCGAACGAACATTTATCCTTGCAACGCACCTGATCGAAGAGGTCGCGAACCTGATCGAGGAAGTTGTTTTAATTGACAAAGGGAAGGTGCTCCTGCAGGAAAGCGTTGAAGCCTTATCGGAAACCGGATACAGCATTTCAGGCACGGCGCAGGAAGTAGACAGCTATTGCGAAGGCAAAAACGTGATCGGGCAGGATACGCTGGGCGGTATGAAGATCGCTTATATTTCAGGGGAAAAAGCAGCGCTGCCGCAGGGCAGCAATTTGCAGATCGCGGCGATCAATCTGCAAAAGCTGTTTGTCAAGCTGACGGAGAAAGGCGGCAACGGAAATGAATAAATTAAAAGCGGCGGTTCTATACGAATACGCAACAAAAATCAAGGCTATGGGCGTCTTTTATTTGATCCAGTATGCGATCACGGCGTTGATTTTCGCGATCGTCCTCATTTTCACGGACGGGAGCCAGACCGGTTCCAATGCTTTGGAATTCAGCTCGGTCGTTTTTGTAAGCGTGATCGGGGTATTGGGCTACAAGGAAGACTTTAAGGCACTGCTGCAAAACGGATACACCCGCAAATCCATCTTTCTTTCGACCGTCTGCATGTTTGTGCTGCTTTGCGGCACCATGGCTCTGATCGACACCGTGATCGGCAACACCATCCACCATTTTGCAAAGCAATATTTCACCCTGTTCGGCAGCCTGTACGGATACAGCAGCCTTTTCGCGAATTGGTTATGGCTCACGGTTTTATATCTATTGTTTTGCAGTCTGTCCTACTTAGCGATTTTGGTGATCCACAGGATCGGGAAAACGGCGTCGCTTTTGCTTGCCATTGGGCTCGGCGGCGGCGTACTGCTGGTGATCGCACTGTTTCGATTCGTACTCTCTGACAAAGCCGTGCGCGCGGTCGCGGATTTTTGGATACGGGCGATGGGCTTTACGGGCGACGGAACGACAAATATTTTCTTCCCCGTGATCACGTTTCTTGTGATCGGCCTCGTTTTCGGGCTCGGCGCTTTTGCACTGATCCGCCGCGCGGAGCTGAAAGGATAAAACGGAAACGGATAAAGAGGGCGGGTCTGTGTCAGCAAAGACACAGACCCGTCCTCTATTTTTTGTTGAATGGAATGCGGACAGCCGCAAGGGCTGTCCCTACGGGGTTAGAGGCGGATGGTTTCCCGCGCCGCGTCTGACTTCCGCCCTCTAACTTCTGTCCTCTGATTTGATCGCGTCCCAATACGCTTTGGCGGCTTGCTCGTTGCGGTTGTCGCCGTAGAAATAATACTGCTTTCCCAAAAGCGCGTCGGGCATATACTGCTGCTCGACCCAGCGGTGCGGGAAGTCGTGCGGGTATTTGTAAAACTGCCCCGGGCGCGCGGCGTCCGCGCCGTCGAAATGCTTATTCTGCAAGCACCGCGGGATGCGCCCGTAGTTCCCCTTTTGCACATCCTCCATCGCGGCGGTGATCGCCATATCGCCCGTATTGGACTTCGGTGAAGTCGCCACCAAAATGACGGCATCCGCAAGCGGGATCTTTGCTTCGGGCAGCCCCACGGAAAGCGCGATGTCACATGCCGCTTTGACAATGGGGATGATCTGTGGGTAGGCAAGCCCCACATCCTCGCACGCGCAGACCATCAGCCGCCGCACGGCGGAGGGCAGGTCACCGCCCGTGAGAAGCCTTGCGAGATAATGCAGCGCCGCGTCCGGGTCGGAGCCGCGCATGGACTTTTGAAAAGCGGAGATCACGTCGTAGTGCTCGTCGCCGTCCTTGTCATAGCGGAAGGTGTTGCCGCCCGTGAGCTTCGCTGCCGCTTCGAGCGTAACGGTTTTGCCGCCGTCCTCGTCACGCGGGGCGGCAAGGACGGAGAGCTCCGTAAAATTGAGCGCGCGGCGCACGTCGCCGCCGCAGGCCTGCGCAATATGCGCCGCTACCTCGTCCGGGGCGGTGATGCGCACGCCCTGCTCGTTTGCGAGAAAGGCAAAGCCGCGGCGCACGGCAGGCTCGATCTCCTTTGCCGTAAGTGCCTTAAACTCAAAAACCGTCGAGCGGCTGAGCACGGCGTTATAGACATAAAAATACGGATTCTCCGTGGTGGAAGCGATCAGCGTGATCTTGCCGCTTTCCATGTATTCCAAAAGCGACTGCTGCTGTTTTTTATTGAAATACTGGATCTCGTCCAAATACAGCAGCACACCGTTCGGTGCGGCGAGCGTGCCGATCTCCCCTACGATCTCCTTGATGTCCGCCGTAGAAGCATTCGTGCCGTTGAGCTTTCGAAGCGTCAGGTTGGTGGTTTTGGCAAGGATGCGCGCAAGCGTCGTTTTGCCCGTGCCGGGCGGGCCGTAAAAGACCATATTCGGAAGCACGCCGGACTGCGCGATATTGCGAAGCGGCGCCCCCTCGCCTAAGAGGTGGCGCTGCCCGACCATATCGTCGATCGTTTCGGGGCGGAGCCTGTCCGCCAGCGGTGCTGTCATAGTCAATCCTCAAAAATCAATTTTTGCACGTCGGCGGGCGTTTCGGCAATGTGGTCCGCGCCGTATTCCTCGAATTCCGCACGGCTGCCGAAGCCGTACAGCACGGCGATGCAGGGGATCCCCGCCGCCTTTGCCCCGCAGATATCGTAAAGCCGGTCGCCGACCATGACCGTGTCGGCGCTTGCAACACCGAGCATCCGCATAGCGGTGCGCATGATCTCCGCCTTATCGGCGCTTTTTTCGTCGAAGCTCGCGCCGCCGACATAGTCTACATACTGTATGAGCCCCTGCTCGCGCAGGATCTGCTCGATATAGGGCGTGGGCTTGGAGGAAGCGGTCGCCGTTTTTATGCCGTTTTCGCGAAGCGTGCGCAAAAGCCGGGGAATCCCGTCGTAAATGCGCGCTTCACGCCAGCCTCTCGCCCGGTAGCGTTCGCGGTATTTTTCGATCATAAAGCCGATCTTATCATCCGGGTAGCCGAACAGCGTTTGAAAGCTGTCATAGATCGGCGGGCCGATGAATTTGCGCAGCGTCGAAAGCGGGGGCGAAGGCTTGCCGTCTGCCTCGAACGCATATTGCAGGCTTTTGAAGATACCCTCCGAGGTGTCCGCCAGCGTACCGTCAAAATCAAATAATACGGCCTTGTAACGGGATTTCATGTTTTCCATTTTGCGGTGCATGCCGCTCCTTTCTTTAAGCTGCCGCCTGCTAAGGCGCGAAAAGGGGAAAGACCGCCGTGCCGGCTCGTTTTCGGCATACCGGGTCCGACGCCCGGCAGCTTACGCTGCCGTCAGCGGATCGCCGACAAATCCAGCACCACGTTTTCATAACCGTCCACGTTGATCACATAGAACATAACGGTCGTGTCATCCAAAAAGCGCATATTGCCGTGCTGGGCGTAATTCGTTTCGGTATACGTCACGGATGCGCCCGTTTCGGTGTTATAGACATAAATACGGTAGTCGAGCGCATTCGCAACCGTGCCTGCCATAACGACATACTTTCCGTCGGGGCTGACAGCAAACGCGAGCGGATTGATCTTATAATCCTGCGGTGTGATGACCGTCGTATCATAGGTCGTGTAGATGCGGCCGTCCTCCTTGGCAAGCAGGTAATCCCCGCTGCGGATATACGAAGAGTCATACGTCGCATAAAAGCTGGAGATCACACTCTCCTCGCCGTTTTCGTAGCGCACGGTCCGGAAGCCGCCGTCCGTCTCACGAATGAAAGCAAAGGCATTGTCGGAGAGCGGCTTGACGTAGCATTCCGCTACATCAAGCGCTACCGAAAGCTCGCGGCTGTCGGTCTTTGTGTAAATGTCGATCGGCGTTTCGCCGCTTTGGCTCTGCTCGTGGTTGCGGCTCGAGAAAAACGGGATGGCTGCTCCCGTCGCGGTGAGCGCCTCGTCCGTGATCCTACAGAAATCCTCCCGCATGGCGCCGGAGATCCCGACAGTGCGGTTGTTTTCGCTCAAGAACCGCGTCAGGCTCCCGTCCGCACGGTTGACGATATACGACTCCTCCCAAACGGGTTCTTGCGCATACGCCTGCGTGCGGTCGGAGTGCGCAAGCAGCAGGCAACGTCCGTCCGCGGCATAAGCAGTGGGAAGATCCGTGACCTTAAACATCATAAAGCTGTAAATATAGACATCCTCGTCCGTCGAACCGTCTGTTGAGAACACGCCGTAGCCGCAAATGTGCCCGTCCCGCTCAATGTAATGGATGTTCGCGGGGATATGCTGCCCGCTCAGCGGCACGGAAAGCTCCATGGTGCCGGTCTCGGCAAGCTCGACAAAATCCGTTCCGTTGAATTCATAAAAGAGCACGTTGCCCGCCGCATCCGCCGTGTAAAAGACGTTGTCAAAATCGGTGGACATGTAAGGGATCGACGTAATGGTGCGTGCAAGCTCCACCGTTTCGAGCTGCTCCGGGTTGCCCAGCGCCGATGTATCGTCCTCCTGCGGCGGATTGCGGTACAGCCAAACGGCAGCGAGCACGGCAGCGACCGCCAAAACGGCAACTATGATCGTGACCACATTCTTTTTTGCCGAGGTCTTGTTTTTGCCGCTCGGCGCGGCCTCCTGTGTGAAAAGCACCTGCGTTCCGCCTTCCTGTCCTAAAAATCATCGCCCCTGCGGCAGAGTTCACTGCGCGGTGCGGGCGTTTTATGCGCGTATGGCCATGCGATCATTTTAGCATGTTCCCCATGAAAAAGCAAGCAGCGCGGGATGTTTCTATTTTGCCGCGCGCACGCATATATATTGGATAAAACGACGGAAAACAGAAAATAGGTGAACAGCATGGAAAAATTTCTGCCGGAGGGCATCCTGTTTGAAACAGAAGAAAACCGAAAACGGATCGCAAGCTTTCCGCGGCTGCGGGAGGCGTTTTATGAGGACGCCGTCTTAGAAGCGCGCGCTGTGCTGTGCGACCGCGCGCACAACCTGCATGTCGATCTCGGTGAAATCAAGGGATTCATGCCGCACGCGGAATGTGCGCTGGGGATCACGGAGGGCACGGTGCGCGACATCGCGGTGATCTCCCGCGTCAACAAACCCGTCTGCTTTCGCATCACCTCTTTTTACGACGATGAAAACGGCGAGCGTACCGCCGTGCTCAGCCGCCGCGCCGTACAGGAGGCATGCCGGCGTGAATACGTCGCCTGTCTTTCTGTGGGGGATGTGATCGATGCCGTCGTCACACGCAACGAGGCGTTCGGCACATTCTGCGACATCGGTGCGGGGCTGACGGCCCTGCTGCCCATCGACGGCATTTCCGTTTCGCGCATCCCGCACCCGCGCGTGCGCTTCGCCGTGGGGCAGCGCATCCGCGCCGCGGTGCGCGGGCGTGATGAGATGGGGCGCATCACCCTTTCGCACAAGGAGCTTTTGGGGACGTGGCAGGAAAACGCCGATCGCTTTTCGGTGGGCGAGACCGTGCCCGGCATTGTACGCTCGGTGGAAAGCTACGGTATTTTTGTGGAGCTTACGCCCAACCTTGCAGGGCTTGCCGAGCTGACGCCGGGCGTGCAGGCAGGCGAGGGTGCGAGCGTATACATCAAAAGCATTTCTCCCGATCGTATGAAGATCAAGCTGATCTTAGTCGACCACTTTCCCGCGCCGGAAGCCCCGCAGCACATTTCCTACCCCGACACACAGCATATCGACCGCTGGGTCTATTCCCCGCCGGGGTGCCTTAAAACGGTAGAAAGCGTTTTCACGCAGGCAGAAGCGTGATTTTTACGAATTTTGCAGCCACGGTTTGCATTTTTTTGTGAAATATAGTAGAATGTACTTGTATATTTCCCAAATGGTTTTATGAGGGAGGATTTTGAAATGAAAAAGGGTGTTTTTCGGAAATCGCTGAGCCTTTTGCTTTCGGCGGCGCTTGCCCTGCTGCTGTTCGTTCCGGCGCTTGCCGCTTCGGATAAGCAGGGAGAAACGCCGGTTTTGATCGTCACGGGGTTTGCGGAGTATCCGTTGGGGAACCCGCAGACGGGGGAATCCGCATTCCCGCCTGAAACGCAGGACGTCATCAACACCGTCGCAGGTGCAGCGCCCGCGCTGCTCCGGCTGCTGGCAAGCGATCGGACACAGGCGGATTACGACGCGCTTTGCGATGCGGTTCTGCCTGTGGTAAACGAGCTGTTCGACCCCATTGCCTGCAATCCCGACGGTACCGTTCGCCACAGCGACGTGGGGCTTTTATATCAGTATCCCGAATCGGCTGCCGATTATCCGGACGGCACCATCACCAACGGGCTGGCGCTTGCCGCCATGCAGGCGGTCGGTGCGGAAAACACCTTTGTCTACGGGCTGGACTGGCGGCGCGATCCCATGGACGTGGCGGATGAGCTCAACGAGTGGGTGCAGCACATCAAAGAAAAAACCGGGTCCGACAAGGTCTCTATCGCAGGGATCAGCATGGGGACCGGGATGGTCTCGGCATACCTTTGGAAATACGGTACGGAAGATATTTCCAATATCACCATGATCTCCGGCGCGTTCACAGGGCTGGAATATGTCGGCAGGCTGTTCCGCGGGGAGCTGGAGATCGATGCGGACGGGCTGTATCTGCTCTTGGAGCAGGTCATCGGCTCGGATGTGCTCACACGCATTTTCGGTTCGACGGGGATCGTGCAGGATCTGATCGCCCTGGTGGACGATCTGTACGCCGCCTGCGGCGACCGCATTTTCACGGAATGCCTGATCCCCGCCTTCGGTTACAACCCGGGAATATGGTCCTTTGTACCCGCGGCGGATTATGAAGCCTGCAAGGCCTTTATGTTTGCCCGTATGGATTCCACCGACGAAGAAAAAGCGGCGCTGGAGGCAAAGATCGATGCGTATCATACCGTGCAGGCAAATGTCGGCGATACGCTGAAAGCCGCCAAGGCTGCAGGTGTAAATGTTGCGATCGTCTCAAACTACAACTATCAAATGCCGCCTGTCTCCACCGCGTCTGAAATGACCGGCGACCAAGTGATCGAAACGATGCACACGAGCGGCTTTGCCACTTGTGCAAATATCGGCGAAACGCTTCCGGAAAGCGTTTCGGGGCCGTACGTTTCCCCTGACCGCGTCATTGACGCCTCCACCTGCCTGCTGCCGGACGAGACCTGGTTCATTAAAGATATGAAGCATGTGGAATTTTCCGATGTGCAGAACCAATGTGATTTCTATCTTTGGCTGATAACGACCGACACGCAGGTCAACATTCACTCTGACCCCGCCTACCCGCAGTTCATGCGGTACAATTCCGAAACCGGCGTCCTTGTTCCCCAAGCCATGCTGCAAGGTGATGTGAACTTTGACGGCGTGGTCAACCTTGTGGATGCGCGGCTGGTACTGCGGCATGTCCGTTCGTTTGCCACGCTTTCCGCCATAGCTCTGGAGGCGGCGGATATGGACGGGAACAACATCGTGCAGCATGCGGACGCACAAACGATCCTGAACAACTATGCCGGCGCAAAGCCGCAGACACAGACCACCCTGTCCGCCATTGACGACCTTCTGAACGCAAACGGCGCAGACACGAGCACAGACAGCGGCGCTGGCTCGCAGGTGCAGGACGCCTTGGAAAACGCCGCGAACGGGCTGCGCGACACGCTCGGCAGCCTGGATCTCGGCAGCCTGCTACAATTCGGCAGCAGCGCTGCTGCACAAACCCGGCAAACGCAAGCATCCGAGACGCAAACCACGCAGGCGCAAAACGAAGCTGATGCGACCGAGCCCGCCGCGTAGCGAAAGCGCGCACAGCAATACAGCTTCATTCCCCGCCCCGATTTTTGGGGCGGTTTTTTCGACCTTTTTACGCCGCACTCGCTTTCCCGTAATAAAATTGTAACCATTCTGCGGCTTGTTTTGTTAGAATATCCTGCTACAATACAGAAAACGGGAGAGAAAGGCTTTCACTTTGCCGGCAAATTTGGTATGATACAAAGGTAATTTGAAAGCAAAGAGGGAAACAGCATGTACACGGTTTTGGTTTGTGACGACGATAAGGCGATTTTGGATTCTCTGGAGATCTATCTGCACCTTGAAGGGTACGAGGTCATCAAGGCGGCCAACGGTAAGGAGGCGCTTGCAGCAGCCGCGAGCCACGAGCTGCACTGCATCATTCTCGATATCATGATGCCGGGGCTCGACGGCTTAAATGCCACGCTCAAACTGCGCGAGCGCCACAATGTGCCGATCATCCTGCTCTCTGCAAAAAGCGAGGACACCGACAAGATCACCGGGCTTTCGTTCGGCGCAGACGACTATGTTACCAAGCCGTTCAATCCGCTGGAGCTCATGGCGCGCGTCAAATCCCAGATCCGCCGCTATGCGACGTTTGGGAGCCTTGAAACACGTGAGAACGTGCTGACCACAGGCGGTCTTACGCTCGACCCCGACTCCAAGGAGGTCACGCTCGACGGCGAGCCCGTGCGCCTGACCGCCACGGAATACGGGATTCTGGAGTTTTTGATGAAAAATATGGGCAGGGTGCTTTCCACGAACCAGATCTATGAAGCGGTCTGGAACGAGCCCGCCTTTTCCACCGAGAAAACCGTGACCGTACACATCCGCCGCATCCGCGAAAAAATCGAGATCAATCCCAAGGACCCAAAGTATCTGAAGGTGGTGTGGGGCATTGGCTACAAAATTGAAAAATATTAAATACGCCTATGGCTTGAAAACCGTAGCGTTCCTGCTGGCAGCGGCATGCGTGTTTTCGGGCGCATGGAGCGCGGGCAGCATCGTGAATATCCTAAACGATTTCGGCTGGGAAAACACCATGGTGCGCGAAAAGCCTGTGTTCACGGACACCGCACTGTTCCAAAACGAGGTGGACAGCGCATCACAAAACCTATGCAGCGCTTACATTTACAACGACTGGGAGACCGATGCGCTGCCGAATTATGCCACCCTTGCAGAAGAGCAGGCTGCCGCCGAACAGGTGCGCCGGCAGCTGCGCGAGAGCGTATACAACGAGCTTTCGGGTGAATATTCCTATCTTTATAACGAATACGGCGAGCCTGTGACCGCTGTATCCGGCAGCGAGACGCAAACCTACACGCCCACCGAGGAGGAGCTCGAGGAAGCGTACAGCACCGCGTCCTCCTTCTATTCACTGCGCGACTTTGATGTAGATGTCTATATCAATGCGTCGATGACCGCCGAGGAGCTGGCGGCGGATGTGGCGGAACTTTACACCGCACAGCTCAATTACGCACAGCGCTCGTTCCGCGCGGGCGTACTGCGCGCAGAGGAAGCGATTTCTTCGCTTCGCAATTTCCGCTATCTGCTTGTCAACACGCAGACCGGCGAAGTGCTGACGAACATGGCGGGTGTTTCTGCCGCCGCCGACTTTTTCAATGCGTTTTCCGACGATGATTGGTACTTTGGCTACACGGTCGAAAGCGGGCTGATCCGCTATTCCGAATCGGCGGCACAAATGGCGCAGGACAGCACCCAAAGCAGCGGTATGAACAGCTTTTTGATGCCCTTCCTGGATTCCAATTTTTCAGAGGAAGGCTTTGACGTCTATTTCGGCGTATCGCAGCAGCTTTCAGAGGGCGACAGCTTTTGGACGGCTGCGCAGACCTTTGAAACGAGCTCCGCACAGATCGACCGCCTGATGGCGGTGCTCGTTTGCACGCTGACTGCCGCGCTGGCGCTTTCCGTCTACCTGCTTTTGACCGCCGGACGTGTGCGCGGCAGCGATGAGATCCAATTTCTGCCGCAGGACCGTCTGCCCTGCGACATACACCTTTTCCTCTCCGGTGTGATTTGTCTCGGCTTGACGATCCTTGCCCTTTGGCTTATGGACGGCTTTATCGGCACCTCGGACACCTCTTACCAGATCCGCAGCGTCTCACTGCTGCAGCTCGGCGCCTCTTTCTGCGCGGCGCTGTTGTATGCCTTTTTGGCGGAATGGGTGCTGTCGGTCACAAAATATGCAAAATCCCGCCGACCGTATTTCGGCTCGATGCTGCTTGTACGCGGGGCACGGCGTTTTGCCGCCTGGGTACGCCGCACGCGGCACCGTATGACGCACATCTCCAAGAAAGCGATCGTGCTCGCGTGCGTGTATCTGCTCGTGAACTTCCTGCTGTTTGCGACCGGCAATTCCGTGATGCTGCTGCCGGCGATCGTATTCAATGTGATCGCGCTGGTCCTCATTTGGAAATACCTTTCTTCGCTTGACAAGATCATGGATGCTGCCGAGGCCGGCAAGCGCGGCGAAAAAACCGCGCCGCTCAACGCCGACCGCATGCCGGAACCGCTGGGGAGCTTAGCGCGCAATCTGACCGTTACGCAGGAGGAAATGCAGAAAGCCGTGCAGGAAGCGGTCAAAGGCGAGCGCATGAAAGCGGAGCTGATCACCAACGTCTCGCACGATTTGAAAACGCCGCTGACCTCGATCATTTCCTATGTAGATCTGCTCAAGAAATGTGACATCGACGACCCGAACGCGCAAAGCTATATCACGGTGCTCGACGAAAAATCCACCCGCTTAAAGCGGCTCATTGAAGATCTGGTCGAAGCGTCAAAGGCGTCTTCCGGTGCGGTGACCCTGCACAAAATGCACGTCAACCTGTATGAATTGGCGGTGCAGGCGATCGGCGAGATGGAGGACAGTTTTGCCGAGCGCGATCTGCAGATCGTGCTGAACACCCCGGAAGAAGCTCCCGTTGTATTCGCCGACAGCCAAAAGACCTGGCGCGTCATTGACAATCTGCTGAGCAACGCACGCAAATACTCCCTGCCCGGCTCACGGGTCTATGTGGATGTGTTCCCCGATGGTTCGAACGGCGTGTTCCGCATCAAGAACGTATCGGGCGAGCCGCTGAACATCGACCCCGATGAGCTGACCCAGCGCTTCGTGCGCGGCGACGCTTCGCGAACGCTCGAGGGCAGCGGGCTGGGGCTCTCCATTGCAAAAGACCTGTGTGCGCTGCAGGGCGGCAAGCTGAAGCTTGAGATCGACGGAGATCTGTTTAAGGCGACCGTTTCGCTTCCCGCTTCGGGCGCAGCCCGGCTTGCAGAAGCCGTGCAGGCGCAGCAGGCACAGATGCCGCCGACCCCCGCGCAGGAAAATCCATCTGCAGCGGATACGTCCCCCACGACCGCCGACGCACCGTCGGCAGAAAGGCAGGTATGACCATGCTGATTTCCCTAAGTGTTTTTGTCATTCTCAGCGGCGCAGCAGCTGCGCTGCTCATTGCCCGCCGTTTGCGCCGCAGCCCCTCGGAGGGTGTGGTTTGTGAAGTTTTGGAGGGCGTGCAGTTTTGCAGCTATTGTATGGTCGCGTTAGGCCTTGTGGCGCTGTATGGGCTTTTGTCGGGGCAGATCCGGTTTTGAAGTTAGATATATTCACAAATAAATTGACACAGCAAAACACAGGGCGCAGTCGTTTGACTGCGCCCTGTGGATCTGTATGCGCTTCTGTTTTGGTTTACGCCGCTTTTTCCTTTTTCACCTTCGGCGGCTTGTCGCCGAGTTCCACCAGCTTGTTTGCCCCCGCCCACAAAAGCATGGCGATGAACAGGAACAGCTCGATGAAATACCCCGTTGTCAAGCGGAACACCGTGACCGTGATCAGCCCGCCGAGCAGCGTCCCGACGACGGACTCCGGCAAAAACGAAGACAGCGTGATCGTCCCGTCCAAAAACGGCGCCGCTACATAGTGGAACGAGATATACATGGCGATCATCACTAAGATCCCCGCGCCCGCAATGCACATCGGCACGGTCTTTTTCTTGGACACGATCGCAAACACCAGCAGCACCACGGCGAGCACCACCGCGAGCACAAAGCATACGGCGAAGGCGATCGCTGCGGGCTTGATCGCGTTCAGGGATTCGGGCAGCGACACCGAATCGCCGCCGAAATAGCTCTCGAGCATCGGCAGGAATTCCGTGCGCAGCTCGTGCAGACTCAAGGATTCCACCGTCTCGCCCGTGTCCTCGGAATTGCCCGCGAGCTGCGAAAGCAGCTGAAACGCAGAGGACTGTGTCAAAACATATATATAGTCGCAAAAATATGCCGCGATCGGCACGCACACGGCGAGTACCGCCATCACCAGACGGTACAGGATCTCCTTGCCGCCTTTTTGCTTGACCTTAGCCATATTCGATTCTCCTTTATCGCACCTTTTTCACCGCACAGCCCGTTCAGGCTTTTTGCGCGCCCTTTGCCTTTTCCCACGAGGAGTTGAGCGCCACCGTCCGATTGAACACAGGTCTCCCCGGCGTGGAGGTCTTGTCCGCGCAGAAATAGCCCTGCCGCAGGAATTGGAACACATCGCCGGGGCCGGCGTCGCGCAGCGCGCCCTCTAAGAGACAGTCCGTCAGGCACGTCAGGGAATCGGGGTTGAGGTTCTGCTCAAAGCTGCCGTTCGTCTCGTCCGACGGGTTTTCCACCGAAAACAGGCGGTCATACAACCGCACCTCAGCTTTGAAGCAGTCCGCGGCGCTGACCCAATGCACCGTGCCCTTGACCTTGCGCCCGTCGGGGGAATTGCCGCCGCGGCTCTCCGGGTCATAGGTGCAGTGTACGGCGGTCACCTCGCCGTTTTCGTCGGTATCGAAGCCTATGCATTTCACGAAATACGCGCTCTTCAAGCGCACCTCGTTACCGGGGAACAGGCGAAAATATTTTTTCGGCGGTTCAACCATAAAGTCGTCGCGCTCTATATACAGCTCGCGTGAGAACGTGATCTGGCGCGTGCCCATTTCGGGGTGCGCAGGGTGGACTTCGACGTCGAGCAGCTCCGTTTTGCCTTCGGGGTAATTGTCTATGATCAGCTTTAAGGGGCGCAGCACCGCCATGGCGCGCGGCGCGGTCTCGTTCAGCTCGTCGCGCACGCAGGACTCCAAAAGCCCCATATCCACCACGGAATATGCCTTGGACACGCCGATCTTTTCGCAGAAATTGCGGATCGCCGCCGGCGGGTAGCCCCTGCGGCGCATGCCCGAAAGCGTCGCCATGCGCGGGTCATCCCAGCCGTCCACGATGCCGTCGCGCACGAGCGCCAAGCATTTGCGCTTGCTCGTTAAGCAGTAGTTGAGGTTGAGCCGCGCGAATTCGATCTGGCGCGGCGGGCTCGGGATCTCAAGCTCGCGCAAAAACCAGTCGTACAGCGGACGGTGGTTTTCAAATTCCAGTGAGCACAGCGAATGGGTCACGCCCTCCTTCGCGTCGGAAAGCGGATGCGCAAAGTCATACATCGGGTACACGCACCATTTGTCGCCCGTGCGGTGGTGCGGCACGTGCGCGATGCGGTAGATCACGGGGTCGCGCATGTTGAGGTTCGGCGACGCCATATCGATCTTGGCGCGCAGCACCTTAGCGCCGTTTTCGAACTCGCCTGCCGTCATACGGCGGAACAGATCGAGGTTTTCCTCCACACTGCGGTCGCGGTACGGGCTGTTCTTGCCGGGTTCGGTGAGCGTACCGCGGTACGCGCGGATCTCGTCGGCGGAAAGGTCGTCCACATACGCCTTGCCCATTTCGATGAGCTTGACCGCACATTCGTAGATAAAGTCAAAATAATCCGATGCGTGCAGACACTTGTCCCACTCGAAGCCCAGCCAGCGGATATCCTCTTTTATGGATTCGACGTACTCGACATCCTCCTTTTGGGGATTCGTGTCGTCCAAGCGCAGGTTGCATGTGCCGCCGTATTTCTGCGCCGTGCCGAAGTTGATGCAGATCGCCTTCGCATGACCGATATGCAGGTAGCCGTTCGGCTCAGGCGGGAACCGCGTCTGCACATGGGTGTAAACGCCGTCTTTTAAGTCCTCGTCAATATAATCATGGATAAAGTTTGAGGGCATGGTGGTCTCTTTCTCGTCCGCCATTCGTCAAAACCTCCTTCGCGCCGCAAAGCGCGCTGTATATGTCAAAATCAAATACCCTTGTAATATGCAGCGGCTGCCGAAAGCCGTGTGCACACGGTCTCGCGTCCCAAAAGCCGCAGAATCGTGCAAAGATCCGGGGTGTTGGTGCGGCCCGTGACCGCCACGCGGATCACCGTAGACACGTCGCTGACGTTGCCTTTGTAGCTTGCCGGGTCCGCTTTCCAATCACGCATTTCTGCGGCAAAGCCCAGCGGCACGCAGATGGATTTGACTTTCGCAAACCACGTGTCCTTGTCGTCCTCGGGCGACCAGACCGTTACATACCGCTCCAGAATCGCCGCTGCGTCGCGCGGGTCGATATGTTCGGGCAGGGTGTAATCCGCTTTGTACAGATCGTCATACATATAGGAGAAATACGGCTGTACTTCCGAAAACGCCGCCAGATCCTTGCGCGGCTTTTTGCCGCCGCGGTCGAGCGCAAGCATGCCGAGCGCCTTTTCGCGGTCTGCATCAAGCCGCTGTGCAAACGCATCGTCATAGACCTTTGCCCACGCGAGCGTGCGTTCGTACACCTCTTCGGCAGTCATGCGGGAGATGCACAGCTTGCTGACGTCGCGCAGCTTCACCATGTCGAACAGCGCGCCCGACACGGACAGTTTTTTCAGGTTAAAGGGGAACGCGGTAAGCTCCGCCGTCGGGTTCGCGCGCCGCCAGTCCTCGAAATTGGAGTTAAGCAGCGTCAACAGGTATTCTTTGACACTTTGGGCCGGATACCCCTCCGCCGCAAAATGGCTGACCGCCGCCTCCGGGTCCTTGCGCTTGGAAATTTTGCGCTTGCCGCCGGTTTCCTCGTCGATCTTCATGATCTGCGGGGTGTGGGCGTATTTCGGCACGCGGAAGCCGCACGCGCGAAACAGCGCGATATGCTTCGGTAAAGAGGGCAGCCACTCCTCGCCGCGAATGACGTGCGTGGTGCGCATAAAGTGGTCATCGCAGACGTGCGCGAAATGGTAGGTCGGCACGCCGTCGCTTTTTAACAACACCTCGTCAATGATGTTTTCAGGCATTTCGAGGCGGCCTCTCGCCATATCTTCGATCACGATACGGCGCGCTTCGTCGCCGTCGGAACGCAGCCGCAGCACATAGGGCTTGCCGGCTTTCAGGTTCGCCTCGATCTCTTCATCCGAAAGGTCGCGGCACCTGGCATATTTGCCGAAGTAGCCGCGCAAAAGCGCACCCTCGCGTTCCTGCCGGTCGCGCAATTCCGCAAGCTCTTCCGCCGTACAGAAGCACGGGTATGCAAGCCCGCGGCGCACGAGGTCTTTCGCCATGATCTGATAAATTTCCACACGCGCGCTCTGCGTGTACGGCCCGTATGTACCGTTCTCGCCGTCTTTGGTCACACCCTCGTCAAAGGTGATGCCGAAGGCTTCAAGCCCGTCTAAGATCGCTGCCACGCCGTCGCCGATCTCGCGTTTTTTGTCGGTGTCCTCAATGCGGAGATAGACAATGCCCCCCGACTGCCGCGCGGTCATATAATCCGCAAGCGCGCCGAACAGCCCGCCGATGTGCAGATACCCCGTGGGGCTCGGCGAAAAGCGGGTCACGCGTGCGCCCTCGGGAAGACTACGGGGCGGGTATTGCGCCTCAAGGTCGGCAGGCGTTTTTTGGATGTGCGGGAACAGAAGCTCCGCGATTTTTTGTGTGTCTGTCACTTGTACTCACACCTCGCAAACACGGCTATACTGTTATATTATCGCAGAAAACCGCCAAAGTATCAACTGTTTTTTTGCGGAAAGCGCGCACAGAGACGCATTTTGCCCGTATTTTTGCACAAATCGCCTGCCGTTTACACACAAAAGGTTGCTTTTTGTGACGCTTGGATGATATAATGAACATAAATCCGTAAAATGATGATTTGAAACGGGGAATGACTATGCGAGAAAAACAGGCAGAATGGTTCAAAGCGCATATAGTCCCGGTCGCCATTGCGGCGGTGCTGATCGTCGCCGTGCTCGTTGCGGTCGTTGTGACACAAAATGGGGACAGTGAACCGGCGAACGGCACGACCCTTGCGGCGCAGACGGCCGCCGCTGCAACAGAAGCCCCCGAACCGACCGAGCCGGCAACACAGGCGTCCACGACCGCGCCGACCACACAGGCAACAAGGGCAACCGTCTCCGCGCAGTCTTCCGGCAGCAGCCAAGCCGCGCCCGCGGCAGAGACGGCAGCGACGCGGACGGACAGCGACAAAACCGTTTATTACCCGCAAAGCCTGACGTCCTCCAATCGGAAATATCCCGTAATCGTCTGGGCGAACGGCACGGGCTGCGCGACCTCTACCTATAGCGGTCTGCTGGAGATCTTCGCAGAAGCGGGCTATATCGTCGTGGCGGATGCCTCCATGATGACCGCGGACGGCACGGCACAGCGGGATTCCATTGATTATATCCTCGGGGAGGCGACCCGTTCCGGCAGTCCGTTTTACAACAAGGTAGACACGGCGAATATCGGCGCGGCGGGCCATTCCCAGGGCGGGCGAAGCGCCGTGAACGCCGCGCAGGAAGACAGCCGCATACGCTGTGTGCTCTCCATCGCAGGCGCAAGCTCCGCGGACGAAGCGCGCGGGCTTAATACGCCGATCTTCTTTATGACCGGTACCGCCGACGCAATCGTCCTCTCCTCCATGTGGGTCGAGCCTTCCTACGACACCGCCACCGGCAGGGCGGTTTATGCGTCGCTGACGGGCGGCGTGCACACCACCTGCATGACAAACCCGACGCAGATCTCCGGCTACGCCGTGGAATGGTTCGACGCCTATTTGAAAAACGACAGCGCGGCAAGGAACACATTTGCGGCAGGCGGGGCGCTCGCCAACGACAGCGATTGGCAGGACTTCATGTGTAAAAACTAACCGCGGCATACACAAAAAAGGCTCCCTACTAAGGAAGCCTTTTTCTATTTGATTTGCATGTAATGAAACGCTTATTCCTCGATCTTCAGCTTGCGGACGATGTCGCACAGGTGTTCTTTCGTGAAGATCACCGGCGTGGGATACAGCGGATGTGCTTCTTTCATGGCGCGTTCGACGATCAGATCGATATCCTCATCGCGGATCTGCGTAAAGCCCGTGGGGATGTTCATGCGCGTGTTCATACCCTTGATCGCTTCAATGAATTTGCACGCTTTATCCGCTTCGCTCACGCCGGGGACGCCCGCGATATCGGCAAGCTTTGCCAAGCGCGGATAGATCGCGCTGCCGTACTCCTCCAGCACGACGGGCAATATCACGGCATTTGCAAGCCCGTGCGGAATACCGTACATGCCGCCGAGGTTGTGCGCAATGGCGTGGACATAGCCGACGTAAGCGCGCGTGAACGCCATGCCGGCATAGAACGACGCAAGCAGCATATTGTTGCGCGCTTCTATGTTCTTGCCGTCGTTGTAGGCGGTCTCCAGATTTTCAAAGATGAGCTTCGTCGCCTTTTCGGCATATTCGGAGGTAGATTTCACATTGCTCTTGCCGATATACGCCTCTACCGCGTGGGTGAGCGCGTCCAACCCCGTTGTCGAGGTGATGTGCGGAGGAAGCCCCACGGTAAGCTCGGGGTCGAGAACCGCAAATTTGGGACGGAGCGAGGGATCGTTGATGGCATATTTTTCATGCGTCTGCGTGTTGGAGACGACCGCCGCAAGCGTTGTTTCCGAGCCTGTGCCCGCCGTCGTGGGCACGGCATAGAACGGCGGCAGCTTGTGCATGACCTTTAAGACGCCGCGCATTTGCGGAATGGATTTGTTCGGACGCGCCACACGTGCCGCAGCGGCTTTTGCGCAATCCATGGGGCTGCCGCCGCCGAAAGCGATGATCCCCTCGCAGTTGTTCTGCAAGAACAGCTCGCGTGCTTCCTCGATATTCTCAATGGAGGGATTCGGCTGCACGCCGTCGTAAACAACATAGTGGATGTTCTTCGCCTTCAGCTCTTCAAACAGGCCGTCGAGCAGATGCAGGTTCATCAGTCCCTTATCCGTAACGATCAGAATATTCTGGATACCCTTATCCGCGATCACGCCCGGCAGCTGCCGAATGCAGCCGGGGCCGGTCAGCAGCTGCGGCTCCGACCAGTCGAGGAAGTACATAAACACCTTCATGATTTTTTGGAATGCACGGTAATACGCAACTTTTAAAGCCCACATAGCTTGGCACCGTCCTTTATTGATTTTGGCAGAAACATTTGCCAATATGGTATTTATTTTACAGGATTTTCACAAAGATTGCAACCCTTTTCCAAATATTCCCGTGCTTATAGAAGAGCCCTTCTTCCATTAGATTTGCAAAACATTTTCCATGTATGTAAAAAGGGTTTCTTCACTAAAAGCATTTTTGGATTGAAGCCGCAACAGCGGGATATTCATGTGCGCCAATGCAGCATCTTTCATACGATCCCGCCGGATTTGCTCCGGGCGCCGATGCAGTTCCCCGTCCAATTCGATCGCAAGTATTGGATTTCCCAGTGTGTTTTCCAATACAAAGTCCACATGCGTTCTCTCGTTTAATACAAAGGCTTTTACAGACGGGAACGCATCCAGATAGTGCCGATCTGTCACAAGTTCGGCAAGTGGCATTTTTATATATGGAGAAACTTCCGTATGCTGTTGTGAAAAGCGTTGTAAGCTTTTCCACAAAGCCAATTCAAACGGGTTGCTGCAATCCTCCTGCTGTGTGTAAGCCGGCATGTCTTTATACAGCCCATCAAATAAACAAACCGTTGTGTCCGGAATCTTTTTGCCGTATTTCTCAATATACAAAATCAAATCCCGAATCAATTTGGAATGTTTCTGAAAATAATTGCGATCGGTTACCAAGGTAAAAGAATCGATTGCGCGGGAAACCGCAACGTTAACAAGTTCCTTTGTAAATAGATTATGTTTCCCCCGCAAATGGTTATTGCAAAAGTCCAGATCATTGAGGACCGTCGAAAGGAACACCCGAGAAGCTTCTCTGCCCTGAAACGTATGGATTGTACCGACACGGTTTTTCTCGTTTTCATCTCGAAAAGCCGCGTTCAACCGATAGCTCTGTGCGCGGAACGGCGTAATCGCAAAAGTGTCATACAGCGCCTTTCCGCTTTGCTCGCGAATCACCTCTACCTCGCGTGCATTGGAAAAAGAGCTTCCGTTTCTTTGCGCATACTTCCCTGCCGACACATCAATGATCTGCATGGCGTCGCGGTGCGGCGCTTTATAAACAATTAACTCGTTGTCGTAGAAAAAGTGATTGCAAAATTGGATAATATTATAATCACAGCGGTAATGTTCTCTTAGTAACGTCGGTTCCAGTTGAAAGGCCGCTCGAACAGCCGATAAAAAATTATTCCCGTAATATCGGAGATTTTGCGGAATATGTAGCTCAGCAACTTTCCCTTCATTTTCGCCGGTGATCGCACTGAGCTGCCGGCTATCCCCTACCACCACACAGCTTTTAGCATAAAACAAAGGCGTCAGCCCCGTTAACACATCACATTGCGTAGCCTCATCCATTATAATGCAGTCAAATTTTTGCTCTCCCGTTTTTAACTCGGAAAAGTTTTGAAGTAAGGCGTCTGCTGTTGTTAGAAAAACCGGGAACGCACGTTTCAATACTGTTTCATATGCTTGTTTCCTCGTGTCTTCGGCGGCATCTTTTAATGTCGTTTTCAATATATTGAGCTGCGCACACAAATCCACGGCATTTGTATTTTTAATAAGCGCGTCTTTCAGCAGTTGTTGGGATTTTTTCGTGTATGGAACATAATCTTTCTGGGTCTCCCGTTGTCGTTTCTCCAGATCCCCTTCCGCAATTTTAGATTGGATTTCTTCATGCTTCTTTTGTGCGTAAAGGATCTCTAACTTCCATTTCAATAAAAGCATCTGCTTGTAATATGCACGCGGCGAAATGCGCCATAAAAAAGCGGCTTCTATTTTATCCAAAAAAGAGATATGCTTTTGTGGGGAATCCGAATATTTCAGAATCCGACCGGCTACCCGATCCAAAAATTTTTTGACTGTTTCCGTCTTTAAGAAACGAAACCAGAACGGTATTTTTCCCGTAAAGAGTTCGTGAAAAGCCGACTCTCGTTTTGTAAGGTGGCGTAATTGGATTTCCAATTCGTCCGCTTCGTTCTGCAATTTCACCAATGTGTTAATCGTTTCTTCCGTTTGTTTCAGCGTGTCATACGCATGCAGAAGCCCCGTTTCCTCTTGCTCGACACGCTCCTGAGAAAGTGGTTGGACGCGAAGTAGTGCCTGGGCGTATTCCCAAAGAAAGGTATCTGCGCTTTTCAACATTTCCTTCTGCCACAAAGCGTTTCCCATACGCACATAAAAATGCGGCAGTGGCAAACGCTCGAGTTTTTCCAAGACATTGTCGATTGCGGCATTGTTTTTTGAGATTACGCAAATTCGCTTGTTACGGTATACATAATTGGCAATCAAGCTGAGTATGGTTGTTGTCTTCCCTGTGCCCGGCGGGCCCTCGATGACAGAGATTTTAGAGCAAAGTGCTTTTTCAACAGCCTGTTTCTGTGAGAGATTTGAAGGTTCAAGCAATAAAATCGGACGTTGCGCAGCATCCGTGTGTGCAGGTTCCTGAAGCAACTTACCGCTTAAAAAAGACAAAAGCAATCCTTCATTTTCTACTGTAATATTTTTTTGGCAATAAGCCAGAAATCCCGCACGGTTATTCAAGTGTATCTCGGTTTGATCTTTTGTATCTTGGCTCTTTTGGGTATCCTCTTGATTTTCTTGCCGTAAAATTCGAACGATTTCCTGATAATATTGAAAATAGCTTTCAATCTGTTTTTTGGAAAGCTTCCGCTTGGAGAATGAAGCGGTTTGCTTAACTTCCTGATATGCCTGTTCCCCAGCCTTGTTGAACCGTACACTCGAAACATTCTCAAAACGCATCCATTTGCGTTTTTCCTGCGGCGCCGGTTTTGGATCATTTCCCCAAAAGAACCGATGATACTGTGGATCGATATCATAAACAAAAGCAGAAAAATGTGTTCCTTTTTCTGACTCTATGTAGACTTGCAAATTTTTCTCTTTTGCAAACCGTATTCTTTCTGAAATTTCCCCCATTAGGCTTCTCCTCGTTAAATCTTATTCTGTTTCCCCTGCCTCTTCCAAATATTCCCGTGCACATTGCGCGTCGCGGCCGATGGCTGCGGAAAGCGCGTCGAGCGACGAAAACCTCTGTTCCGGGCGCAGATACTTTAAAAGCTCCACGCGTATGCGCTGTCCGTACAGGTCGCCCTCGTAATCAAGAATACACGTCTCGCTGCGCACGCTTTCCGTCCCGATGGTCGGTCGCACGCCGAAATTTGTCACGGCGGGGTGATAATCACCGTCTATGCTTACACGCGCGGCATACACGCCGTATTTCGGGCGCACGAAGCCCTTGGGGAAAAACTGATTGATCGTCGGGAAGTGCAGCAGCCTGCCGCGCCGGTCGCCGTGCACGACCTCGAACGCATAGGAAAAGGGTCTGCCGAGCATGGCGTTCGCCTGCTCCACTTCGCCGTTTTCGAGCGCGCGGCGGATGCGCGACGAGGATACGGGCGCGCCGGCAAAGCAGGCGGTACGCGCTACGCGCAGTTCTACGCCCGCTGCTTCGCAGAAGCGGCGCAGGATTTCCGTGTTGCCGGCTTTGTCTTTTCCGAATGTGTAGTTTTCGCCGCAGCAAAGCGCGCCTGCCGAAAACCGCTTCAGTAGGATCTCTTCAAAAAAATCCCGCGCCGAAAGCGCATGGATAGCGCGAAAATCCACATACAAAGGCGTGATCCCGTTTTGCCGCAGCAGCGCTTCGCGGTCCTCGGAAGTCAAAAGCGCAGGGGGCGCAGCGCCAAACAAGACCTTGGCGGGGTGTTCGGGGAACAGCAGCGCACAAGGCGCACCGCCGCCGCGTTTGGTCAGTTCGAGCACCTGCCTGTGGCCGTGATGCAGCCCGTCAAAGGTGCCCAGCGCGATGCAGTTTTTTTGTTCAGCCATCGACAAACACCCTCTTTACAAGCAGGCTTTCGCCGTTTTCAGGCAGTTCGCCGAGCCCCAAAAAGCGGTTTTCCGGCGCATATACGCGGTAAAGCCCCGCTTGTTCCAACCCTTTGACGCGCGCGGCGAGCAGATCGCCGCCGTTTTGGAAGCGCACGCCCTGCGCCGCCGTCACCGTCAGCGCGGGGTACGCGGACAGGCACGCATCCACGGGGCGCAGGACTTCACCGAGGCGGTTTTCATCACGCAGGCGTTCAAGTTCTTCCAGGGTGACGCAGTCCTTTTCCGTAAACCCGTTCGCCGCCGTGCGGCGCAGCGCCGTCAGCACCGCTCCGGTCCCGAGTTTCTGCCCGATTTCGTGTGCGAGCGAGCGGATATAAGTTCCCGCCGAGCAGGTGACGCGCAGGGTAAATTCCGCAGCTGTCATATCTGAAAGCACGAGCTCGGAAATACGGATGTGCCGCGGCTTGCGCTCGACCGTCTCCCCGCGGCGCGCCAATTCGTAAAGCCGCACGCCGTTTTGCGACACGGCGGAATACATCGGCGGAAGCTGCTCGCTCTCGCCGAGAAAGCTTTGCACCGTTTTTTGCACCTGTTCTTTCGTGACGTTTACGGGACATTCGCCCGTCACCTCGCCTGTGATGTCCAGCGTGTCGGTCGTGATCCCTAAGCGCACGCGCGCAATATAAGTCTTTTCGTGCTCGGGCAGGAGCGCTATAAAACGCGAAGCGCCCGAAAGCGCCACGGGGAGCACCCCGGTCGCCATCGGGTCGAGCGTGCCGGTATGCCCGGCTTTTTTTGCACCGAGGATCGCCCTTGCGCGATTCGTCGCGGTAAAGGAGGTGAGCCCCTGTGGTTTGTCTATGCAGATAAATCCTGTCATCGCGTTTCCAATTCTGTTCCGACCGCGTCTAAAAGCCGGTCCTTCCCTGTTTTGAGCGCGTCCGCTTCGATCTCACAGCCCGCCGCACGCGCGTGGCCGCCGCCGCCCATTTTCGCACAAATCGCGGAAGCGTCATACGGGGCATAGGTGCGCACCGACACCTTAAAGCTGCCGTCCTCGCGCTCGCGCAAAGTAAGCCCCACCGAAACGCCCTCGATCTTGCGCGGTAAGGAGGCGATGCCGTCGCACTCCGTTTCGTTCGAGCCGCTTTGGCGGAACATCTCCTGCGTGATGGTCACAAGCGCGCAGCGTCCGCCGAACAGCAGTTCGAGCGAGTCGAGCACCAGTGCTTCGAGCTTTAAATACGTCCTTGTTTTGGTTTCAAACATGACGCGGTTGATATCATCAAAATTTGCGCCGCTTCGCAGCATGTCGGCGGCAAGCTCGAGCGTTTCGGGCGTGACGTTGGAATAACGGAAGCAGCCCGTGTCGGTGGAAAGCCCGGTGTAAATGCAGTCGGCAATCACGGGCGTAATCTCGACGCCCATTGCTGTGATCACACGGTAGATAAGCTCACAGGTCGCCGCACACTCCTCTAAAAACAGCGCGTCTGCGTATTTCGTGTTAGAAAGGTGGTGGTCGATGCACAGATCGACCCGTTCGCCGTATGCCGCTTCGAGCCGCGCGCCGAGGAGCTTTGTATCGGCAATATCCACCGCGACGACAAACGCTTCCTGAAAGCCCGCTTCGCCTTGGATGCCGCGGCGCATATAGTCGTATTTCGGCGGGATCTTGTCGCCGCAGACGACGCGCGCCGTCTTGCCGAGATGTTGCAGCGCGTGCAGCAGTGCAAACCCGCTGCCGAGCGTGTCACCGTCCGGATTGAGGTGCGTCAAAATCAGAATGCGGTCTTTGGAACGAAGCAGCGCTGCCGCCTGTTCTGCGGTCACGTTACGCATCTTCCCCTCCCGAGATGTGCTTCATCTTCTCAAAGATTTCCATGCCGCGTTCCACGGAATCGTCCGCAATGAAGCGCAGCTCGGGCGTTTTGCGAAGCCCAAGCCGCCCGCCGACCTCGCGGCGCAGATACCCCGTCGCGCTTTTTAAGCCCTCCACCGCCTCTTTGGCGGTCGAAAGCCCCTCAAGCGCACTGACGTACACTTTCGCTACCGAAAGGTCACGGCTGACCTCCACACGCACGACCGTGAGCATTTTATCCTTGACGCGCGGGTCCTTGAGCTCGCGCAGGAGCGCGACCAGCTCGCGCTTGATATCCTCGGAGGTCCTGTCTGTTTTATATCCTGCCATTGTCATCCCCTGCCGCCCGTAATATCGATTGTAGTTTGCGCGGCGTTAATCGCGGTATTCTTCCATGACGAAGGCTTCGAGCACGTCGCCCTCTTTGATGTCGTTGAACTTTTCAAGCCCTACGCCGCATTCATAGCCCTGTGCGACCTCTTTGACATCGTCCTTGAAGCGCTTGAGCGATGCGATGGCGTCCTCGGTAATAACGACGCCGTCGCGCACAACGCGGATCTGCGCGTTGCGGGTGATCTTGCCGTCGAGCACATAGGAGCCTGCGATCGTACCCGCAGAGGAAAGCTTGAACACATTGCGCACCTCGGCGCGGCCGAGCTGCACCTCACGGTATTTCGGCGCAAGCATGCCCTTGATGGCGGCCTCGATCTCCTCAATGCAGTCATAAATGACACGGTACATGCGCATATCGATGCCGTCGCGTTCGGCAAGCTGCGTTGCCACGGGGTCGGGGCGCACATTGAACCCGACGATGATGGCGTTCGAAGCGTTGGCGAGCATCACATCGGATTCGCTGACCGCGCCGACGCCGCCGTGGATGACCTTGACATGCACCTCGTCGTTCGACAGCTTTTCGAGGCTTTGGCGGACCGCCTCCACGGAGCCCTGCACGTCCGCCTTGACGATGATATCCAGCTCCTTGACCTCGCCCTCGTTGATAGAGGCAAACAGGTTGTCAAGCGTGACCTTATGGAACTGCTTGAATTCCTCTTCCTTGGCGTCGTGCTTTCTCTGCTCCACAAGCTCGCGCGCAAGCCGTTCGTCGGAGACCGCGTCAAAGGCGTCGCCTGCCTGCGGGACGTCCACAAGACCGGTGATCTCCACGGGGACGGAGGGGCCTGCCGTTTCCACGCGCTGCCCGCGGTCGTTGGTCATGACGCGCACGCGGCCGACCGCCATGCCCGCGACGATGGTATCGCCCGCTTTGAGCGTACCGTTCTGCACGAGCAGCGTCGCCACGGGGCCGCGCCCCTTATCGAGCCGCGCTTCGATGACCACGCCCTTGCCGGGACGGTTCGGGTTGGCCTTGAGTTCTTTCATCTCCGCCACAAGCAGGATGGATTCAAGCAGCTTGTCGATGTTCATGCCCGTTTTTGCCGAAACCGGCACGCAGATCACGTCGCCGCCCCATTCTTCGGGGATAAGCTCGTATTCGGTGAGCTGCTGCATGATCTTTTCGGTCGAAGCGCCGGGCTTATCCATTTTATTGATCGCAACAATGATGCTGACGTCCGCAGCTTTCGCGTGGTTGATCGCTTCAATGGTCTGCGGCATGATGCCGTCGTCCGCCGCCACCACCAGCACGGCGATGTCCGTCGCCTGTGCGCCGCGCGCACGCATGGCGGTAAACGCCGCGTGGCCGGGGGTGTCGAGGAAGGTGATCTTCTGCCCGCCCACATCGACACGGTATGCGCCGATGTGCTGCGTGATGCCGCCCGCTTCGGTCTCGGTGACCGCAGTATGGCGGATCGTATCAAGCAGGGAGGTCTTGCCGTGGTCAACGTGGCCCATGACCACCACGACCGGATCGCGCGGAAGCAGGTCTTCTTCGGCGTCCTCGGTATCGTCAATGATGCGTTCCTCGATGGTCACAACGACCTCTTTTTCGACCTTCGCGCCCAATTCCGATGCGACGATCGCCGCCGTCTCGTAGTCAATGACCTCATTGACCGAAGCCATCTGCCCCAAAGAGAACAGCTTTTTGATGACCTCCGCCGCCGTCATTTTCAGACGGGAAGCAAGCTCGCCGACCGTGATCTCATCGGGGATCGTAACTTTGATGGGCTTCTTCGCACGCTCGGCGGCGATACGCGCCATGCGCTCCTTTTCGGTCTCGCGCTTGCGCGAACGCATGCCCTGACGGCGGTACTGCTGCGACTTCTGTTTAAGCTTTTGCTTGTGTACGACATTGTCGCCGTTGTTGCGGTTGTTGACAGGCGCGATGTTCTCATAGCGCTCGTTGTATTTGTCCAGCTCAACGTTGCCCGCACGAGTATCCACGTGGCGCACCTCGCCTTTGGTGCGGGATTGCATGGGTTTCGCGGGGTCCTTTGCTTTTTTCGCGGGTGCAGGTGCAGCATCCGCCTTTTTGTCCGCCGCAGCCGGTTTCTCGGCGGCGGGAGCTTTTTCTTTTTTCGGCGCGGAAGTGCGCTGCATGGCAAAATAGCTGTCCAGAGATTCCACCGCGTTTTCGGCGGTCAGCACATCGAACAGCACATCCAATTCTTTTTCTTCAAGCGCCGTCTGGGATTTCTTTTCGCCGGGGAAATATTTGCCCAGCAGATCCGCCAGCTTTTTGCTGGGGAGATTGAAATCCTTTGCGGCTTCGTGGAGTTTATATTTTTTCGTCATCCTGTCATTCCCTCCCGATGTGGTCTTGTATGCGCGCGGCAAAACCGGCATCGTTGACGGTGAGCACCGCCGTAGGTTTTGCGCCGATCGTTTTGCCGAGCTCCTGCATGGTAAAAGCACCGCGTACCGTCGCGGCATTCGGGGAAAAGCGGGCAGCGGCGCGTTCCATTTCCGCCTGCAAGCGCGCGGACGCATCCGCTGCGAGCAGGCACAGGCATGCAGACCCGTTTTGTATTGCGCCGAGCGCCGCGTCATGTCCGGCGCTCAAAAGCCCTGCGCGGCGGGCGATCCCCAGCAGCCCGCCTGCTTTGTTATCCGTCACGCTGCAGCGCCTCCTCCAATTCGGCGTACACGGCGTCGGGGACGGCACAGCCGAACACGCGTTCGAGCCGCTTCGCTTTTTTCGCTTTCAAAAGGCAGCCGACGTCGGGGCAGATATAGGCGCCCCTTCCGGGCATTTTCCCGGTCGTGTCAAGCGAGATGACGCCCTCTTTCGAACGCACCACACGCACAAGCTCACGCTTCGGCTTCTGCGTACCGCAGCCCGTGCACAGACGCATCGGTATGTTTTTGGTCTTCACGCTGTCAGCTCCCTTGTTGCCTGTAAGTCCTTTTGGGCTTTAGCCCTCGTAAAAGCCGCTTTCGGGCTTGATATCGATCTTCCAGCCGGTAAGGCGCGCCGCAAGGCGGGCGTTCTGACCCTTATTGCCGATAGCAAGCGAAAGCTGGTTATCGGGCACGGTCGCCTGGCAGGAACGCGCTTCGGCGTCCACGATCTCGACGCCCAGCACCTTTGCGGGTGCAAGCGCTGCGGCGACGAACTGCTGCGGATCCTCGCTGTATACGACGATATCGATCTTCTCGCCGCCGAGCTCCTCGACGATCTTATTCACACGCGCGCCGCGCGGGCCGATGCACGCGCCGACGGCGTCCACGTTTTCATCCTTGCTGTGCACGGCGATCTTCGTGCGCGCGCCCGCTTCGCGCGAGACGGCCTCGATCGTCACGGTGCCGTCGTAAATTTCGGGCACCTCCGTTTCAAACAGCCGCTTGACAAGACCCGGATGCGTGCGGGAGATCATAGCCTTCGGACCCTTTTCGGTCTCGCGGACATCCACGATGAACACCTTGGTAAGGCTGCCTTCGGTGAAGGTCTCGCCGGGGACCTGCTCACCTTTCGGCAGGATCGCCTCCGCCTTGCCGATCTCAAGCGTCACGTTGCCCGTCACGGGGTCGATGCGCTGCACCTTGGCGGTGACCAGCTCCTGCTGCTTGGATTGGAATTCCATCATGATCTGCCCGCGCTCCGCGTCGCGGATGCCCTGGCGGATAACGTGCTTCGCGGTCTGTGCCGCGATCCTGCCGAAGTCCTTGGCTTCGAGCGCGATTTGGATCTCGTCGCCCACCGCCGCGTCGGATTTGAACTGCTGTGCTTCCTCAACGGTCATTTCGCAGTCGGGATCTTCCACCGTTTCCACGACCGTCTTATGGAGAAATACGTTCATGATGCTGCTCTCGGGATCGATCTCGCAGGAGATGACGTCCTTGCCGTTGTAGTCCTTTTTGACCGCGACCAAAATCGCCGCCTTGATCTTTTCATACAGGTATTCGGCGGGGATGCCCTTTTCCTTTTCCAGCGCCTTGACCGCCTCGAAAAACTCCTTGTTCATCACTTAAAAACCTCCAAAATCATCGAGCTTTATCCACGATGCTTCTTTTTTGTCAAACATGCGCGTCGCGCCGTCGTCACACCGGACGGTCACCGTGCCGTCCGCGTAATCTTCCAAAACGCCCTTGTATTCACGTCTGCCGTCCACGGCGCGGATGAACCGCACCATAACGTTTTCGCCCAAATACCGTTTAAAATGGAAGTCGCGCGTCAGTTCGCGCTCGATCCCCGGGGACTGCACCTGTAAGCTGTAACTGCGGTCGATGGGATCGGCTTCGTCCAGCGGCGCATCGAGCGCCTGGCTCATCGCCACGCAGTCCTCGATAGAGACAGGCTCATTTTCCTTATCAATAATAATGCGCAAATACCACTCGGTGCCCTCTTTTAAAAAGCGCACGTCCCAAAGCAGCAGACCGAGCGATTCTGCGAGCGGTTCGGCGATCTCCCAGACCACCGCCGCCGTATTCTGCTTTTTTTCTGCCATATTGGTTTGCGGCGCGCCGAGCTGTCGGCGCGGCACTCCTTTCCGCCGCGAAGTCCGCACAAAACGAGGAGAGCGGGTCGCCCCACTCTCCAATCGCAGCCTGTATTCTTACGCTGCAATCATAGCACAAGTGCAAAAGAATTGCAAGCCTTTTTTCCCGTTTACAGGTCGTCGGCGTCCTGTACGGGATTTGCCGTGTGATCCGTCGGCGTGCCCGTGTAGCTGCCGAGCACGTCTGTATCGGCGCCCTCGTTGTCAAAGCCGTGCCAGATGTCGGCGATCTCCTCGGTGACCTCGCTGATCTTTTCGACCGCACGCTGCGACGGTTTTTTCTTCTTGTCCTTCGACATATTTGCGCTCCTTTCCGCTTTTGCGCGATTTCGGGCGGCTGCCCGAAGGTAGTTTTTGCGGAAAAGGTGCAAAAATTCGATATTGTTTTATTTCTGCCGAATCTGAAAAAGATTGGTTTTATCGGCAAGGGCGGCTTTGGCGGCACCGAAAAAGGCAAACCCTGTTTAAGAGGTCTGCCGTTTGCGCACCGAACCACAGCGCAGCGCATCTCGTAGGGACAGCCCTTGCGGCTGTCCGCGAGCAGAAGCCGGATGTGTGGGGAGACGGCGCGAGCAAACCCGCGCCCTACCGAAAAATCATACGGCGCTCCCGGCGGACCATAACCATGTACACGTTCGGCTTTGCACATCTAATATCTAATGTCTAATATCTAAAATCTAATCCATATATACGTCCACAACGTTTTCATCCGCCTGCAGGGTAGAAACGATGATCTTCAGCGCGTTGTCCGTTTTCGGGAAAATAAGCGCCTTGATGGTGGCGGTATCCTTTTTCTTGCGGAATTTCGAGTCGTTGTCGTAAAGGATCTCCATGGAGTGCACCACCGTGCCCGTGCGCTTGATAAGTCCCGAGATCTTCGGCACCTGCTCGGCGAGATCCTTGACCTCGATATACAGCGCCTTGCCCGCTTTGCCGCGGACGATGACCTTTTTGAGCGAATTGAGCGTCATATAGATGACAAAGGTCGCAACGCAGGCGCCCGTTACAAAGCCTGCGCCGACGGCGATGCCGATGCACGAGACCGCCCACAGGCTTGCCGCCGTGGTGAGGCCTTTGACGGAAAAGCCCTCGCGCAAGATCGTGCCCGCGCCCAAAAAGCCGATACCGCTGACGACCTGCGCCGCCATGCGGGTGATGTCCACATTCGCCTGCCCCTCATAGGTCTTGGATATGTATACGGAGGTCAGCATGATAAGCGTTGAGCCGACCGCCACGAGGATGTGCGTACGGAAGCCTGCGGGGCGGTGCGAATGCTCGCGTTCAAAGCCGATGATCCCGCTGAGCAGCACGCTTAAAGCCAGCTTCCACGCCGCGTCGATCACAAAGCGGAACTCCTGGTTGTTCCAAAGCCACAGTGCGGCTTCCTTGAGCCATTCCATTCGTGCGCCTCCTTTACACTTTTTTGAATTTCGGGATGAGCAGCACGACCGCTGCCCAGAAAAGCTCGAAGATCAGGATCTCGGGGATTCCTGCCTGCCCGAGATTTGAGAAAAAGCTGAGCACCGCCATGAGCAATACGCTAAGCCCCACACCGATATACAATAAAACCTGTGAAAGCCTGTATTTTTCTTCCAGCACGAACGCCGCCAGAAACGCGCGCAACGCGGCGGCGGTCGAACCGCTGTGCAAGATCGCGCAGGGTTCGGGGCGCGGGGGTTCCTCGCAAAGCTCGCGGAACATGTCGCCCGCGACGGGGTTGATGATCTTCACAAGGTTGTGCGGCAGGTCGAAATACCGCTCCACAAGGGCCTCGGTAATATTCGGGTCAGAGGTGCGCAGCAGGATCGTCACACCGTATTTTTCAAGCCGCTGCAAATAGACGGAGATTTGTTTGTCGGACGCATATTCCACCACGAACAGCGCAGCGGTCTTGCCCTCGACCGCCAAATACAGCACCTCACAGCCGTCTTTTTTGAAACGCTGCTCTTCCTCGCGCGAGGGGGCGTCCACATTGTGCTTCAAAAGCAGGTCGCGGCTGCCGACAAGCACGCGCTGGTTATAGATCCAGCCCGAACAGCCCAGCCGCTCTTCATAGGCAAGCGACTCGACAGGCGGCAGGATCTCACGTTTTTTAAGGATCACTGCGTCGAACACGTCGGACAGCGTGCCCCCAGAGCGGATGGTCATTGCCGCCGTATACAAAAGCGCTTCGTCCACGCGCATTTTATGGTAGGTCTTCATGCCGCAAAGCCGGCAGCGGCAGCCGTCAAACAGCTCGGCGGCGTCGAGCACCACGGCGTTCGCCGTGACCGCATCAAAGGCGGCGTCATAGCTGCTCAACAGCGAATTCTGCGCGCGCAGGCGGCGGTTGACGCTGCCGAACGCCGCGGCAGAGCCGGGCACGGCGGCAACAGGCAGCCCCACAAGCACCGTGGCAGCAATAGCGGAAATGCCCGCAAACACATCGTTTCGTATAAAGCTCGTGACCGCGCCGATGAGGAAAGCGGCGATAAGCACCGCAGGCAGCGCGTTTGTATATACATCAAAATCGCGGTCGTTGGTTTTGGACACGCGCACAAAATCTGTCGGGAACGCGATCTTTTTGGAATAGCGAACGTCCGGATCACCGAGCAGCAGCCCGCGCCCGATCTCAAACGCCGTTTCGGGCGATTCGATGCGCGCGACACTCGAGAAGCGGCTGCTGCGTTCGGCAACCAGCATAAAGTCCTGAATATCCTCTTTTAAGCCGCGGCGCCTGCCTGCATAATACAAGGTCAGCAGCAAAAATGCCGGGGCAGAATACAGGGGGATCTCGGTAAGCCGTTCGGGGTACGCCAGCGAAACGGCTGCCTGCACGAGCGCGAACAGCAGCGCGACCAAAAGCCCGGTTTCCGCTGTGGTGCGGCGGTGCACGATCCCCGAAAAGGCAATTTTCATTTGCGGCAGGCTAACGAGAAAGCCGCAAACCAGCAGCACCAGATGCAAAGCGCTGTATACTGCGGGATCGCCCCCCAGAAGCGAAAAACCTCCCGTAAAGCGCACGAGCAGCGCCGATGCGGCGGCGGCAAGCAAAAAGATGAGGCTCAACCACATGCGCACGGTAAAGCCGCGCTTTTCGGATACAAAAATATCAAAGACCGCCTGCGCGTCCTTCGGCCCGTAAAACTCACGAAGCACGCGGACGGGCGCGGCTTCGGTTCGCGGCGCGCGGCGTCTGCGGCGGCGCGGGGCTTCCTCTTCCTCTTCAAAGGGTTCGTCGGTGTCGGCACCCGCCTGCGTTTCGGGCAGCTCCGGCACGGCGCGGGTGCGCGCATCCGCTTCGTCCGACTGCGCTTCGGCGAGCTCGCCGTTCTGTGCGGCATTTTCGGCATTCTCCGCCGCCGAAAGCCCCGGGAACAGGCGAAAATCCTTTGCCCGCTCGCGGCGGCGGCGGCGAAGCGACGCTTCCGCGGCCTCTTCGTCGATCTGCTCCACAGGCTCTTCGTGGGTATCATAGCCGTCGAGCATCATCTGATTCTCCAACGGCGCTTCTTTATCTTCAGCTGCGAACGCGTTTAAATCCCCTGCCTGCCGTTCGGGATGTGCTTTCTGATCCTTGAGCACATCCTCCGGGGTCACGAGCGTCGGGATCGCCTGCAGGTCGCCCTCGGCCGCCTCCTCCGCCTTGCGCACGATCACGCCCGGCTTTTCGATCGTTTTCGGCGGCATCTGCTCCAGAAGCCGTTTATGCTCCTGTGTTTTTTCCAATTTTTGCTGCGGCCGATTCAAGAAACGGTCGCGCTTTTCATCTGTCTCCATGACGCGCCGTTTGGGTACGACGGCGTCAAATTCGCCCGTTGTGGTGCGCAAAACGCGGTTGCCGATCTGGTGTTCGATCCCGCTGCGGTGCACCGCGTGCGACTCCACCTCGTTGAACACGCGGGTTTTTTCAATGGAGATCTGCCCGGGCAGATCCTCCGGCAAAGGCTTTGCTTCTTCTTGGTTCGGCGTCTCCGCCTGCGGGGTCGCGCCCGTAAGCAGCGGCTCGATCTCACCGTCCGCCGCCTGCGGCGGGGCTTCAGGCGACAGTTCGTCTGCGGACTCCATCCGTGCCGCACGACGCGCAGCCTCTTTAAGCGACACACCCTTTTTCGGCGGTTCACGCTTTTCAAGCCGCGGGGAAACCGTTTCTTTTCGAGCGGCAGGTTCGGGGACTGCCGCAGGTGCTTCGATTGGTTTTTCCGGCTGTGCTTCGGGCTTTGCACCCGTCGCGGGATCTTGCTGCATGTCGGACAAAACGGGGCGCGGCGAAGCCTCCCCGCCGTTTTTTGCGGCGGGCTTTTCTTCGTCGGAAAGCAGCGCATCCACCTCGGAAAGCGACCAGACCCTGCTCCCTTTTTCCCCTTGCAGGTGCTTGACGTCGTCTAAAATCTTATCTACCGCAAGCCCCGACAGAATGTCCTTTTGCGACATGCCTTACACCTCAGCCTCCAAAGATCTGTGTGAAGAGATTTCATACAGCAAAATGCCCGCCGCCACCGAAGCGTTGAGCGAATTGATCTTCCCTTTCATGGGCAGGGACACGATAAAATCGCATTTTTCCCGCACGAGCCGCCCAAGACCCTTGCCCTCCGCACCGACGACCAGCGCGACGCCGCCGGAAAAATCCGTTTTTTTGTAATCCGTGCCGTCCATGTCCGCACCATAGACCCAGCAGCCGTGCGCCTTGAGTTCGTCGAGCGCCGCGGGCAGATTCGGCACACGCGCGACGGGGATATATTCGAGCGCACCCGCCGAGGTCTTGGCGACTGTGGCGGAAAGCTGTGCGCTGCGGCGCTTGGGGATGATCACCCCGTGCGCGCCCGCCGCCTCCGCCGTGCGCAAAACCGCGCCGAGGTTGTGCGGGTCCTCCAATTCGTCACAAACGACCACGAACGGCGGTTCGCCGCGCGCTTCGGCAACGGCGAGAATATCCGAAAGGCTCGCGTAATCGTGCGCGGCGGTGAACGCCGCCACGCCCTGGTGCACCCCGCCGCCGCAGAGAGTGTCCAGCTTTTTACGGTCAACCTCTTTGACAACAGCGCCGCTTTCGCGGCAGGCGGCAGCCAGCCGGCGCACTGCCGGTGCGCGTTCCCCGGCGAGCACATACAGCGTGTCGATCGTGCGGTCGGCGCGCAGCGCCTCCGCTACGGCGTTGCGCCCGATGATGAGATCCTGGTTTTTCGCATCCCGCGGCATAGCCCGCCCCTTTCACGCCTGTGCGGCACATAGGCATAGTTATTATAAGATTATACCATATCTTGTGTGCTTGTACAACTGTTTTTTATACCGGATTTTCAAGCCGCCCGCGCGCTGCCGCCGCAAATTGACAGCGCGGAGGATTTTGGATAGAATGGAGAAAAAAAGGGGGGCGTTTTGCGTGTTTCAATACAGGAGAACGACCGAGAAAGAACTTTGCCGCCTTTGGAACCGAAGCATTTTGGAGCATCCGTTCGACCGCCGGTACCGCGCGTGGAAGCGGGTGTTTTTGCAGCTCAACCGCAACGGTACGGGCGCGACTTTCGCGGTCCTGCACAACGGGAAGCCCGTCGGCGAGGGGACGCTGTTGTTTTCGCCGCAAGCGGACGCCGTGCGCGGGCGGGAATGGCTTGCCGACGGCGTGCATACGGCGAACATCAACGCCCTGCGCATCCGCAAGCCTTACGAAGGGCAGGGACATATTTCAGCCCTTATAAAAGAAATGGAGCGGTATGCCGCCACGCGAGGCTTTACGCGCCTGACCATCGGTGTAGAAAAGCGCGAGATGCGCAGCCGCGCCATTTACCGGCACTGGGGCTATACGGAATTTCTGGGGGAAGCAATTGAGAACGGGGAAATCGTCTTGTACTATGTCAAAACGCTATTCCCATAGAGCGTATGGGATGGGTCGGTTCCTTTTGCGCTCACTGCAATTGTAGGGCGGGGACAAGCCCCCGCCCTACATCGTGTAATCCTAATTTGAATATCAGTAAATTATGACCTCTCAACAGAGGTTACAGTGTTT
>CAKMIX010000008.1 GCA_927362715.1 uncultured Clostridia bacterium
AAACACTGTAACCTCTGTTGAGAGGTCATAATTTACTGATATTCAAATTAGGATTTATATTACAATAATAGCAGGGTCTTGATAAAAAATAAAGCGTTTTTTGTGAGAATGCAGCTACTGTCAGATGAGATTTTATTTGAGTCGTGCTGAAAGGGGTTTGCGCAATACACACAAGCGATTATACAAAATTAATATTTTGTATAATATAGGGGAGCGCATTTACTTTATTACCGTGGAAATAGACGGATTTTATAGTACAGACGTCTATTTTATTGCGCCTTTTGCTTTTGTCTCACTTTGTTGTATTTTCTATGATGTATTAACTTTTCATTGTTTTACCTTTGCAAAGTTTCGTTATACGCATGCTTTAATTATTTCTCCTTTACTGATTCCTCATTTTTGGTAAAAGTCATTCATTCCTTTTACTGCGAATGGTCTAATCTCTGTTAAAAAAATTTCTATCGTCTGTATTTGTCTTTGGTTTTGCATACTCGGATAATTTTAATTATATTTTTAATTATATTTGGTTTTAAAAGTCGCACGTGGAAAGCCTGTTTAGGTACGTATAGATTTTTTGCAAAAAACTTCAATGCATTTTTGCATATGCAACATAAATGAAATATCAAGCTTATGCATGGTTTGCCTTTTCTATGATCGTCCGGAGTTTGTTTAGATGACAAAATGTAAAAATAGTGGTATTATACTTTAAGAAAAAATATATCACATATTGTGAAACAGTTTCACGAACGTGGAGGTGAAATAATGCCCTTAAAATATGCAAATTCGCCGGACCTTCCGCCGCTTTTACGCGATTTTGTAAATCATGAATACGCCATCCGCAATAAATCCGCTTTAACTGTAGACGAATATGTATTGGATCTGTCTCTGTTTTTCCGTTATTTAAAGAACCAAAGATCTGGTGCTTCCCCTGCCCTTTCGCTTGAAAAAACAGATATTTCCGATTTAGATATTTCTTTCTTCCGTTCTATAACGCTCGGCGACGCCTATGCTTTCCTGTCCTATTGTAAAATGGAACGCGATAACGATGCCGCTGCCCGCGCGCGCAAAACCAGCAGCATTCGTGCGTTTTTCAAATATCTTGCTGTGCAGAGAAAGCTTTTGGATGAAAACCCCATGCAGGAGCTGGAAACCCCGAAGCTCAAAAAAACGCAGCCGAAGTACCTTACTTTAGAAGAAAGCCTCCGACTGCTGGATTCGGTGGATGGAAAATATAAAGAACGTGATTACTGTATTTTAACTTTGTTTTTGAATTGCGGCCTTCGGTTAGCGGAACTGGTTTCCATCAATTACACGGACATCAAAGATAATAACACCTTGGTCGTGACCGGTAAGGGCAATAAACAGCGCACCATTTATCTAAACGACGCGTGCACAGCGGCGATCAAAAATTATATGGCAGTGCGCCCCGTGGACGGCGTGGCGGCAGCCGACAAAACGGCTTTGTTTTTAAGCAGCCGCAAAAAGCGCATCAGCCCGAAAACCGTACAGCATATGGTATATGACTATTTGGAAAAATGCGGACTCGGCGACCGCGGGCTTTCCGTACATAAGCTGCGCCATACGGCGGCGACGCTGATGTATCGCTACGGCGATGTGGATGTCATGATCCTTAAAGAGATCTTAGGGCATGAGAATCTCGGTACAACGCAGATCTACACGCATGTGGTAGACGAGCAGCTGCAGGAAGCCTCTAAAGCAAATCCGCTTGCCAAAGTGCGGCAGAAGCCGAAAACGGATGCGCCTAAAGAAGAAGGGTGATCCTTTCGGAGAAGAAGGCAGCAAGCACCGCGCCGAGCGCAGCGGAAAATACAAAACTTGCAAACAGTACCGTATACCGCAGGAAATACAGGCGCAGCATTTCACCGTCCGCGCCTGCATTTTCATTTTTTAGAAGGATGCGGTTCAGATCCCGCGTCATCAAAATGCTCTCGTTGCAGCAAAATAGGAAGCTTGCCGCAGCGATGACGGATGGCAATAAATAAACCGCAGAAAAATACAACATACCGTTGATCGTGTAGGTTTTATATAAATAGGCAGCAATCAGCCCGACCCCCATGCCCTTAACAAGCGGCAGCGCCCAAAGCAGCGGCTCACCCGCGACGCAAAGCCCGGAAACAAGGGCAATCAGCATATACAGGGTCTCCGTACCGAGGGTGGAGAGAAATTTTTTCCAGATCGGCTGGCCTGCCCCGGTTTGTATTTCGTTTTCTATCACGGTGCGCAGGGCATCTGCGAGCTGTTCATTTGGGTTGCGTACCGTCATGGCGCCTAAAACCAAGCCGCAGATCAAAACGGCGGTCAGCAAAATCAGCTTTGGATGATTTTTTAAAATCGGCGATTTAGCGCGGCTTCTGCGATGCAGCCCGGTTGCAATGATGGTGGCACGTCTTTTCTTTCGCCTCATATACTTTTGCTCCCTTGCTTTTCACTTTCAGGCTCGTACAAGCCCGTTCAAAGCATATATATGCACCGATTTTACCGAACATGCAAAGCGATCATAGCCTCTTGCCGAGTAAGCCTCCCGCAATCGGTAAAAACAGCGCAAAGCCGAGCACGATGAGTACATATAAAGAAAGCGTGCCTTTCGATAGAATAAGCAGAATGCCAAGTATAATAAGAAGCAGGAACAGCGAAGCAAGCAGCCCGACCTGCGCAACCGGAAAAGTGTTTTTCCGGCAGGCAAAGACGCCGCAAAGGAAAAATGCGAGGGCGCAGCATACGAATGCCGCGATTTGCAAAAACAGATCCGTTGGTTGGCGTTTCAAATAGATGGCAGCGATCAAAAGTACCAGCAGCAAAAAGGCGACCAGTGAAATTGCAGCGGCACGCAGCGCGCAAATCAGCATCGGGCGAAGGCCTTTGTTCGCTTCTCTGCTTTGTACTGCCCGTTTTCTTCTTTTTTTCGGCATAAAAAACACCCCCGTAACCTACTAATCGGTATGCGGGGGTGTTTATATTTATGCCGTTTGTTAAGCCTTGTCAGAGTTGTCCTTTTTGCTCTTCTTTTTCTTTGCGGCGGCCTTTTCCTCGCGTTCTTTTGCGGCTGCAGCCTTGGCAGCTTCCTGCTCCGCACGCATTTTTTCCGTAGCGGTGTTGTTCACCTGGATCGCCCAGCGCGCGATTTTCATTTTGTTGCGGTCGGCGCCGGTTTCAATGATCAAGGAATCTTCTTTAACCGTAACAACACGGCCCATGATGCCGCCGATGGTGGTGATCTCATCTCCGACCTGTGTGCTTTCGCGCATTTCCTGATCCTTTTTCTGCTGCTTGCGCTGCGGACGGATCATCAGAAAATACATACCGGCAACCATCACGACCAACAGCACGATCATGCCGATATTGCTGCGAGAACCGGTTGCAGAGGTTGCAGCCTCCAGGGTAAGTAAGTCAAACATAGTTTTTCCTCCAAAATTGAATTCAACGAATGTATTATACATAGAATTTGTCCGATTTGCAAGCAAAATGCAAAAATTAACAGTTTATACACACCTGTTTAGAAAAATCATATCCGCGTGTCAAGAATTTCCACATACCGCTGCTTATATTCGGTAAAGGTTCCTGCTTGCAGTGCGTCGCGAATTTCTGCCAACAGCGTATTATAAAACCAGAGGTTGTGCATGACACACAGCCGCATAGCAAGCATTTCACCTGCTTTGAACAAATGGCGGATAAAGGCACGGGAATGACGTTGACAGGTTGGGCAGCCACAGCTTTCGTCGATCGGTAACAGGTCTGCTTTATAACGTTCGTTGTTTATATTGATAATACCGCTTTTAGTAAAAAGGTGTCCGTGCCGTGCGTTGCGGCTGGGCATAACGCAGTCAAACAGGTCGACACCTCGGCTGACAGCCTCTAAAATATTGCCCGGTGTGCCTACGCCCATCAGATACCGCGGTTTATTCTGCGGCATATAAGGCGTCACAGCGGAAATAATGCGGTACATATCCTCTTTCGGTTCACCGACTGCAAGCCCGCCGATCGCGTAGCCGTCCAAGTCAAGTTCGGCGATCTGCTGCATATGCGCGACACGCAGATCGTCATACACAGAACCTTGATTGATCCCAAATAAAAGCTGGTGGGGATTGATCGTGTCAGGCAGAGCATTGAGCCGCTGCATTTCCGTTTTGCAGCGTTCCAGCCAGCGCACGGTGCGCGCACAGGAATTTTTCGCATAATTGTACTCCGCCGGATTCTGCATGCATTCATCAAACGCCATGGCGATCGTTGAACCGAGATTGGACTGGATGCGCATACTCTCTTCCGGTCCCATGAAAATTTTTCTACCGTCTACATGGGAGTTAAAGTATACGCCCTCTTCTCGAATTTGGCGAAGCTTTGCAAGGGAAAAAACTTGAAACCCGCCGCTGTCTGTCAAAATGGGGCCGTCAAAACCTGTAAAACGGTGCAGACCGCCAAGGGATTTAATCAGCTCATCCCCGGGACGCACATGCAAATGATACGTGTTGCAAAGCTGCACCTGACAGCCGATTTCTTTTAAGTCATACGCAGAAAGCCCGCCCTTGATCGCGCCGGCCGTGGCGACGTTCATGAAAGCCGGCGTTTGCACCTCACCGTGTACGGTGACGAATCTGCCAAGCCGTGCATCGCCCTGGGTTTTCAAGACTTGAAAAAATTGCTCCATACCTTCTCCTGTATTATAACAACAGCATCGCGTCGCCGAGCGAGAAAAACCGATAGTTTTCATCTACGGCAGTTTTGTATGCTGCTAAGATCTTTTCACGGTCATAAAAAGCGGATACGAGCATAATGAGCGTGCTTTCCGGTAAATGAAAATTGGTAAGCAGAGCGTCAATGCACCGAAATGTATAACCGGGATAAATAAAAATGCTCGTCCAGCCGTCCGCAGACTGTATATTGCCGTATAGCGTAGCTACGCTTTCCAATGTACGGCAGGCCGTTGTGCCGACCGCGACCACACGCCCGCCGTTTGCCTTGGTGTCTTGAATCAGCTTTGCGGTTTCAACGGAAATGTGGTAATGCTCGGAATGCATTTTATGGTCTTCAATGTTTTCCGCCTTAACGGGGCGGAACGTCCCGATGCCGACATGTAACGTGACATAACCAATTTTTACACCCTTATCAGCGATTTTTTGTAAAAGTTCCTTTGTAAAATGCAGCCCAGCCGTGGGCGCCGCCGCTGAACCGAGCTCCTTGGAATATACCGTCTGGTAGCGCTCACTATCTTCAAGCTTCTTTGTGATATAGTGCGGCAGCGGCATCTCGCCGATCTTTTCAAGCACAGGGAAGATACTGTCGCCGTCATATTGAAATTTCGCGATTCGGTTGCCGTTCTCCAACACCTCCAGGATCTCTGCGTGCAGCAACCCGTCGCCGAAAGAAAATCGCGCGCCTGACTTTGCACGTCTGCCGGGCCCTGTGATGACTTCCCAAACATCATTTTCTTTTTGATTTAACAGCAAAAACTCTACATGTGCGCCGGTATCCTGCTTAACGCCGTACAGCCGTGCAGGAAGCACACGAGTATTGTTGAGGATCAAGCAGTCCCCGGGGTTTAGATAATCTAAAATATCATAAAAATGACGATGTTCAAAGTTTCCTGTGTCGCGGTGCACCACCATCAACCGTGAGCTGTCACGCGGTTCTGCGGGCGTCTGCGCAATGCGCTCTTTTGGTAAATCATAATAAAAATCCTGCTTTTTCATGTCGATTCTCCTGACAAACGGCGCGTTCTATACAAATCTTCGGAAAAAGATTGACGAACGCGCATAAAAATGCTATGATGACAGTACTGCGATAGAGGTGCGAAATGCATCAGTAGCGCGTTTTAGGCAGCCGACTGCCGCAAGAGCGTGTGAAAGGGCATTTTGCCGAAGACCGTGCATGTCGGTTGTGCGGCGGTTTGGGGGCGCATTGCGAAAGCTGCGTCACTGTCATCAGAATTTGGTGGAGTGCTATCGCAATCACAAAACGATTGCTGTGATTGCATCCCCTTTTCTGATGACCGGTTTTTGACCGGTCTTTTTTGTGCAGGAAATAGAATAACACGTTTTGGAGGGAAACTCAAGTGAAAAAAACGTATAAAGTCGGTGTGATCGGAGCAACGGGTATGGTTGGGCAGCGGTTTTTGACGCTGCTTTGCGATCATCCGTGGTTCCAAGTAGAAGTTGTTGCCGCGTCGCCGCGTTCTGCCGGCAAGCCGTATCATGAAGCGGTCGGCAAAAAATGGTGCATGGATGTGGAAATCCCTGAAAATGTCCGTGACATGATCGTGATGGATGCAACGGGTGATGTGGAAAAGATCGCATCCATGGTAGATTTTGTGTTCTGCGCCGTGGATATGAAGAAGGATGAGATCAAAGCGCTTGAAGAGCGTTATGCAAAGGCGGAATGCCCCGTTGTGTCGAACAACAGTGCGCACCGCCATACGCCTGACGTGCCCATGGTCATCCCGGAGCTCAATGCCGAGCACATTGGGATCATCCCTGCGCAGAGAAAGCGCCTTGGTACGAAGCGCGGCTTTATTGCCGTTAAATCCAACTGCTCGCTGCAAAGCTATGTGCCCGCCCTCTATCCCCTGTCCTCGTTCGGCGTGCAGGACGTTTTGGTCTGCACCTATCAGGCGATCTCCGGTGCTGGCAAAACGTTTGAGACCTGGCCTGAAATGGTGGATAACGTCATCCCTTACATCGGCGGTGAAGAGGAAAAGAGCGAACAGGAGCCGCTCAAGATCTGGGGCAGGATCGACGGCGATGTGATCAAGCCGGCAGCTTCTCCGAATTTTACGGCTCAGTGTCTGCGTGTGCCGGTCTCCAACGGGCATATGGGTGCGGTGTTTGTACGTTTCCAGAACAAGCCGAGCAAAGAAGAGATCCTCTCGGTTTGGAAAAACTTCAAAGGCAGAGCACAGGAATTGGAGCTTCCGAGCGCCCCCAAGCAGTTCCTGCACTATTTTGAAGAAGATAACATGCCGCAGACGAGACTGAACCGTATGCTTGAAAACGGCATGGCGATCTCCATCGGCAGACTGCGTGAGGATACGCAGTTTGATTACAAGTTTGTATGCCTTTCGCACAATACGCTGCGCGGCGCGGCGGGCGGCGCAGTTCTGCTCGCAGAGCTGCTGTGCGCAGAAGGATATATGGATTGACAGGAGGCGGCAATATGAAGCAACCGATCTTTACAGGTGCGGGTGTTGCAATCATTACACCGTTTACAACGGACAACAAGGTGAATTACCCCGCCCTAAAGACCATTTTAGAATATCAGATCGAGCACGGCACGGATGCGATCGTCATCTGCGGTACGACCGGTGAAAGCGCTACGCTTTCGCATGAGGAGCATACAGAAGCGATCCGCTTTACGGTGGAGACCGTTGCACATCGTATCCCCGTCATCGCGGGGACAGGCAGCAACGACACCGCTTATGCCCTGCACCTTTCTAACGAAGCGGAAAAAATCGGCGTAGACGGTCTTTTGATGGTCACGCCGTATTACAACAAAGCGTCGCAGGAAGGGCTTGTGCGCCATTACACCTACTTGGCTGACCGCGTTTCAACACCCATCATTATTTATAATGTGCCCAGCCGCACCGGCTGCAATGTGCAGCCCGAAACCTATGCCGAGCTTTCGAAACACAAAATGATCTATGGTGCAAAAGAGGCTTCCGGGAATATTTCATCGATCGCTAAGACCGTTTCGCTTTGCGAACCTGACTTTTCAGTGTATTCCGGCAACGACGACCAGATCACGGCAATCATGTCGCTTGGCGGTAAAGGCGTGATCTCGGTGCTCTCGAACGTCGCGCCGCAGGTTGCACACGACATCGCCGCAACGGCGCTGGCCGGGGATTTTGAAGCAAGCCGCAAGCTCCAGATAGAGTATTTAGAGCTCTGCAATGCACTGTTTATGGATGTAAATCCCATCCCTGTGAAACAGGCGATGCGCATGATGGGCTTTGATGCAGGCCCGCTGCGTATGCCGCTTTGCGATATGTCGGAGGCCAATACCGAAAAGCTGCGTGCGGTTATGCAGAAATATAAGCTGATTTAAGTTTTTTCGAATGCAACGGGATGTGAAAAGAAAATGACGAGAATAATACTGAGCGGCTGTTTCGGCCGTATGGGCGGTGTAATCACGGGCTGCGTGAAAGAACGCAGCGACTGTGAGATCGTCGCGGGTGTGGACATCGGCAGCGGCACAGCGGATTTTCCTGTATATAAAAGCTTTGCCGATGTGCAGGAATCGGCGGATGTGCTGATCGATTTCTCGCATCCGTCCGCACTTGACGGGATCCTCAGCTATGTGACCGAGAAAAAGATTCCTGCCGTTATGGCAACTACGGGTTATACGCCTGCGCAGGTCGAGAAGCTTAAAGCAACGTCCGGTGTGATTCCCCTGTTTTTCTCGGCGAACATGTCGATCGGAGTCAATTTGATTGCGGAGCTTGCGGCAAAAGCTGCACGTGTGCTGGAGGGCTCGTTTGACGTGGAAATTGTGGAAATGCACCACAATCAGAAGATCGACGCACCCAGCGGTACGGCATTGATGCTGGCGGACACGATTTCAGATGCAATGCAGTCAAAGCCGCATTATGAATTTGACCGCCATTCCAAGCGTGCCAAACGAGATAAAAACGAGATTGGGATTCACGCCGTGCGCGGCGGCACGATCGTCGGCGAGCATCAGGTGATTTTTGCGGGGCTTGACGAGATCATCACGATCTCGCATTCTGCGCGCTCCAAAGAACTGTTTGCCGTAGGTGCGCTCAACGCCGCCCTGTTTTTGCAGGGAAAAGCACCCGGCTTATACTCCATGCGTGAACTGATCGCTGAAAAATAAACGGAGGGCTTATTATGAAAACCGTTCAAAGCATATCCGTCGTGGAAGACGTCACCCTGGTCTCTTTGCACGATTCCCCTGTAGATATTGGTGCGGTAGCTGATATTTTTGAAAAGCTTGCAGCTGCAGGTGTGGATGTGGATATGATCTCACAGACACCGCCGCATCGCAACATCCCCGACATTTCCTTTACAGTTTCCGGTGAGGATATGGGGCGTGTTATGACGGTTTCCGCAGAGCTTCGTGCACAGCATCCTGATCTTAAGCTGTCTGTAAGCGGCGGGCACTGCAAGATTTCCGTTTTCGGCGAAGCCATGCGCGGCTGTCCCGGTATTGCGAGCCGTGTGTTCGCGGCAGTTGCCGAGACAAAAGCGGATATCATTATGATCACAACTTCCGAAGTGGATATTTCTCTGCTTGTTGCAAAAGAGGATATGGAGAACACGGTGGCTGCGATTGAAAAAGCCTTTGCATAACAGATAACGTTAGACAAATAAAGAACGGTGCAGGTACAAAGCGTATCCGCACCGTTCTTGTTTTGTTTTCAACCGTCTGAGATCAGTTCCTTTGCCTGTTTGCCCGTTAAATGCTCGATCTGCATTTCGATAATGCGTACATTTTGGAGAAAACGATCGATCTCCGTTTCAGTCCCCTGTGGGTCTCGGGGCATGTATTTTTTACCAAGCAGGCGAAGCGCCGGGATGATTTCCGATTCAGTTTCTAATATCCGCGCTTTCCCGAAAGCGATCACGCTTTTGTAATAAGACGTAAATTCCGACGGGTGCACATCGTCCTGTGCAATTACGCAAAACGAAACCTTTGGTTCGTTTTGGATCGCATCCAGCTTGTGCCCGGAGACTGCACAGTGAAAATACAGCCGGTCTTTCCCGTCAAAGACGAAGCTAAGCGGCACGGCATACGGATAACCGTCATCACCTAAAACAGCCAGCACGCCGGAGGAAGCATCAGACAAAATTTTACGGCTTTCCTGGTCGCTTAACGCCTGTTTGCCGCGGCGCATCGGTCGAAACATCGAAAATCCTCCTTTATGCGAGCGTTACGCGATAGAACACCTTTTTCCCCTTTTTAAGAATCAGATCACCGTCGGCAAACGCATCGGCGGAAATCGTATACAGCGGATCGGTGATTTTTTCATCCTGCAGGGAGACACCGCCTTGCTGGATGAGTCTCCTCCCCTCGCCCTTGGACTTGATAAGCCCTGCGCGAAGCATCACGTCAAGCAGTTGGATCTTACCGTCTGTAAACGCGTCTTTCGGCAGCTCGACAAACGGCATATTCTCGCTGCTGCCCGAGCCTGCAAACAGAGCACGCGCCGCCTCCTGCGCCTTCTGCGCTTTCTCTTCGCCGTGGACGAGCGCCGTTAACTCATACGCCAGGATCTCTTTGGCGCGGTTGAGCTCACTGCCCTGCCAAGCCTCCATCTTTTCGATTTCCTCCAGCGGCAGGAACGTCAGCATCCGAATGCACTTGAGCACGTCTGCATCGTCCACATTTCGCCAATATTGATAAAACTCAAACGGCGAGGTCTTGTTTTCATCCAGCCAGACTGCCCCCGCCTGCGTCTTGCCCATCTTTTTGCCTTCAGAATTTAAAAGCAGTGTGATGGTCATGGCGTATGCGTCCTTGCCGAGCTTTTTGCGGATGAGCTCGGTGCCCGCGAGCATATTGCTCCACTGATCGTCTCCGCCGAACTGCATATTGCAGCCGTATTTTTGGAACAGCTCATAGAAATCGTAGCTTTGCATGATCATGTAGTTGAACTCGAAAAAGCTCAAACCCTTTTCCATACGCTGCTTATAGCACTCAGCACGCAACATATTATTGACGGAAAAGCATGCGCCGACCTCGCGTAAAAGATCAATATAATTGAGATCTAAAAGCCAGTCCGCATTATTGACCATCAGCGCCTTGCCGTCGGAGAAGTCAATAAATCGGCTCATCTGCTTTTTAAAGCAATCGCAGTTGTGCTGAATGGTCTCCGGCGTCATCATCTGGCGCATGTCGCTTCTGCCGGACGGGTCGCCGATCATCCCCGTGCCGCCGCCGATGAGCGCAATTGGCTTATTGCCGGCCATTTGAAGCCGTTTCATTAAGCAGAGCGCCATAAAATGCCCAACGTGTAAACTGTCCGCAGTGGGATCAAAACCGATATAGAAAGTTGCCTTTCCGTTGTTGACAAGCTCCCGGATTTCCGGCTCGTCCGTGACCTGTGCGATCAGCCCGCGTGCCTGCAGTTCTTCGTAAACTCCCATTTTTCTTCCTCCAAATATAAAAAATAAAACGCCCTCTGTTTGAACAGAGGGCGTAAATATACGCGGTACCACCTCATTCGCCGTTTCCTCACGAAAACGACCTTAGCGAGTGACCAACATCACTCTGCGACTAACGCTCGCGCACGGCAGGGCTTACTTGCTAATGCTTTTTTCCCCGCAGCTCAGGGATGTATTTCGAACAGGGCTTCGCGCTTTCTTACACCGACCGAAAGCTCTCTTTGCCGAAACGTCTGTTTTACTTCTTCCCGTCACAGCCGATAGCAGGATTATAGCGGCTTTTTTTTGTTTTGTCAACGGTTTTTTAGCAATTTGGCATTTTCGAGCATTTCCTGTGCGTTTTGTAACTGAAGCTCGGTTACGGTAAGACCGCCGAGGATCCGCGCCAGCTCATGCTTTCTGCCAATGTCGTCCAGCGCTGCAACGTCTGTAAAGGTCTGCCCGTCATGCTCTGTTTTTTCAATGCGGAAGTGCGTGTCGGCAAATGCGGCAAGCTGCGCAAGATGCGTTACACACAAAATCTGATGGGACTTGGCAAGCTCTGCCAGCTTGATGGCGATCTTCTGTGCGGCACGCCCGCTCACACCCGTATCCACCTCATCAAAAATCAAGGTCTCGACCTCGTCCTTTTCGGCGAGCACGCTTTTGATGGCGAGCATAATACGCGAAAGTTCGCCTCCCGAAGCAATTTTCGCGAGCGGCTTTGGCGCTTCGCCTGCGTTAGCAGATAAAAGGAATTCCAGATTATCCGTACCGTTTTCCGTAAGCTCGCCGGGTGTATTTTGTACTAAAAACTGAACAGAAGGCATATCCAGAAAGTGCAGTTCTTTGCGAACGTTCTCACAAAACAGATCTGCCGCCTTTTTGCGGGAATCGGAAAGCGCTGCGGCAATTTCGGAGGCTTCCGCCTTTGTTTTTGAAACGAATTCGGTCAGCTCCTCGCGGATCTCGTCGGACATCTCGATCTGTTCACGCTCCTGCCTGGCATTTTCGAGAAAAGCAAGCATGTCCGCTTCTGTTTCACCGTATTTGCGTCGCAGTGTATATAGTGTGTCCAGACGTTCCTCGATCGCATCCGCAGCAGCGGAATCAAAATCGTCGGAATACAAAGCATTTCGCAGTGTGTCCGCGTATTCCGAAAGCGCATAGGCAGCTTCCCGCACGCCGGAAGCGGCTTCGGAGAATTCAGCAGAAAAAGCGGCGGCGCGATTCAGCGCATCAGCAGCCGAAAAAGCAAGTGAAGACGCACCGCCCTCTCCCTCCGCGCCGTTCAACGCCGCGTAGGATTGCTGCAAAAGCTCGGAAATACGTTCCGCATTGCGCAGGACATTTAAGCGCTCTTCAAGCTGCGCGGTCTCGCCCTCGGTGATTTCCGCAGCCTCCAGCTCTGCAATTTGGTAGTTTAAAATATCCAGCCGTCTTTGCTTTTCACTTTCATCGGTATTGAGCGCAGAAAGCCGGCGCTTTGCATCCATATATGCGTCATACGCTGTTTTATAGCGTGCGCGCAGCGCCTCGTTTTGCGCAAGACTGTCGATATAGCCGCAGTGGTACTCAGGAGAGAGCAGGGTTTGGTTATCTGACTGCCCGTGAATGCTCACAAGGAATCTTGCAAGCTGACGAATGGCGGAAACCGTGACCGTAACGCCGTTGATTTTGCAGCTGTTGCGGCCGTCGGCAAACATGCGCCGCTGGATCAGTACGCTTCCGTCCTCCTCCGCAGGGACATCGAGCGTTTGCAGCATATCTGTGATACGAAGGTTATTTGTGTAGAAAAGTGCAGAGACAAATGCACTGTCGCATCCTGTGCGGATAAGTTCGCGTGAAATACGGCAGCCAAGCACGGCGTTGATCGCATCGATAACGATCGATTTTCCCGCGCCGGTTTCGCCGGTCATCACGTTAAAGCCGTCCGTAAAGGTAAGAACAGCTTCCTTGATAACGGCTATATTTTGGATTTGCAGTTCACTGAGCATGCGTCTCACCGCTTAACATGGTATCGATCTGTTCTTTCAGATGTACAGCCTCCTCCGGTGTGCGGCAAAGCACAAAAACCGTATCGTCTCCCGCGAGCGTGCCAACGACGCCGGGAAGATCCATGGAATCAATAGCGGCGCCTGCCGCGTTGCCGGTGCCCGCATAGCACTTCACGGCACAAAGGTTGCCAGCACTGTCTGTAGAAAGTACGGAATGCGCAAATATTTCGTAAAACTTTTGAAAGCTGTCATTTGTCTTTGATGCATTGACCGCATATTTTGCCGGACCGTTGCCGGAGGGCGCTTTAACCAAACGCAGCTCCTTGATATCGCGGGAAACGGTGGCCTGTGTCACGTCAAATCCGTTTTGCCGCAGAAGCTCGAGCAGCTCCTCCTGTGTAGTGATATCGTGTGCTTGTACAAGCTGTAGAATCAGCGCATGGCGTTTCTTTTTCAAGGGGTCATGCCCTCCTTTGCGAAAGTTTGCTGTTGAGTACGTCAATAAAGGAATCCGGCTTGATGCGGATGAACGCAGCGCTTTTCTGTGCGCGTTTTACAATCAGCGTACTGCCCGGTTCCACACGCACGGACGCATCCCCATCACAGGAAATATAAATGTCCTCACCGTCCTGCGGGATCTCCACGCAAATTTCGGCACTGCTTTCAAAGATCAGAGAACGTGCAAACAGAGAATGTGTACAGATCGGCGTGAGCAGGATGCTTTCAATGCGCGGATCCACAACAGGGCCGCCGGCGGAAAGCGAATAAGCGGTTGAACCCGTAGGGGTGGAGAGAATGATCCCGTCCGCATAGTAACGATTTACAAGCTTTCCGTCCGCCGTAACGGTCAAGTCTATAAGCTTAATCTGTTCCCCGCGGGCAACGACCACATCATTGATGCAATGCCCGAGATACAGCGACGTTTTATCGCCTTGCCGGCGGCAGAATACGTCAAGCATCATCCGGCGATCCGTTGTATAGTTGCCAGAGATCAGCTCCCCAAGCAAATGCAGTTCATTTTTCTCAACCCCTGCCATAAAGGCAAGGTTGCCTGCATTTACACCGAGTACGGGCTTTCCATATTCCACCGCTTTTTTAGCGGCATGGATCAACGACCCGTCCCCACCGATGGCAATGACTGCATCCGCCTCGGAAAGCAACGTATCCGTCGGTAAAAAAATGCCGTGCGTATCCAAATTCCCACGAAGCGTTTCTTCAAAGCCGTATGTCACGCCCAGTGAATCAAGATAGGCACAGACGTCCTTCGTGACTTGCAAAGCAAAGTGTCGGGTCAGATTGGGCAGTAATGCGATTTTCAACAGCATTCACCTGCTTTTAAGTATGATGTGAACGCGCTACAAGCGCATCCAGATCCAAGTCGGCAAAGCTCGGATCATTTTCCTTGCGGAGAAGTAAAAGGTATTCGATATTCCCCTCAGGCCCGCGGATCGGCGAAAAATCCGCACCAAGCACGGAAAACCCGCTTGAAAAAGCAAAATCAGCTATGGTTTGCAGAACCTTACAATGTACATCAGGGTCGCGCACCACGCCTTTTTTGCCGACATGCTCACGCCCTGCTTCAAACTGCGGCTTGACAAGGCAAACGCAGCTGCCTTTCTCCTTAAGCAGCGTATACAGAACGGGAAGAATGATCTTTAAGGAAATAAACGAAACGTCAACGCTTGCAAAATCCGGCGCTTCCGGGATATCCTCAGGAGTCAGATAGCGAAAATTGGTGCGCTCCATATTGACCACGCGCGCATCGGTACGCAGCTTCCACGCAAGCTGACCGTAACCGACATCAATTGAATAAACTTTCTTCGCGCCGTTTTGCAGCATACAGTCCGTAAAACCGCCGGTAGACGCCCCGATGTCCATGCAAACCAAACCCTCAAGCTGTAATGCGAATACACGGATCGCTTTGTCAAGTTTTAAACCGCCACGGCTGACAAACGGGAGCTTTTCGCCGCGCACATCGATTGTGTCCTGCGGCGTAACAGACATCCCCGCTTTGCTGGCCTTTTGCCCATTGACATAAACCTGCCCTGCCATGATAAGCGCACAGGCTTTGCTGCGGCTTTCTGCAAGCCCGCGCGCAAATACGGCTGCATCAAGGCGTTCCTTATTCTGCGCCATAGCCGTACTCCTCCGTAACACTGAGCATACCGGCATAATCGAGCTTATAACGCGCAAGCTGCGCATCTACAGACGCGTGCTGTACGAATTCATCGGGCACAGCGGCCAAGTGGAAACGCGGTGCATGCTCAAATTCCGCAAGACGTGCGGCAAAGCTTTCCCCGATGCCGCCCGATCGTATCCCTTCTTCAAAGAAGAAGACATCTTTCGCATGGGCGGTTTGTGTTATCGGTTCCTCCAAAAGCGGAATGATCTGCGTCAGCTTGAGCACGGCGCATGAATGTCCGCGCATGAGCAGTGTTTGACGGACTTTTAGTACTTCAGAAAGTACTCTGCCGTATGTTACAAGCACACAGGATGCATTTGTGTCCCCGATCCATTCATACGGTGTAAATGTTTCTTCCACTGAAGTTTCAAACTCGCGTTCGCGCCCACGCGGATAACGAACGGCAACTACGCCCGAACGATGGTAAACAGCCTCAATAAACGCATGCTTTAACCCATCGTAGGTACACGGTGCAAATACGGTTATGTTTGGAATGGCATTTAAAAAGGCGGTGTCTAAAATCCCCTGATGCGAAATGCCGTCCTCACCGACAAAGCCCGCGCGATCGATTGCAAAGAGCATATGCAGCCCCTGCATGGCACCGTCGTGCACAAGCTGATCGAAGCTGCGCTGCAAAAAGGTCGAATATACAGCAAAAATCGGAATCATCCCACCGCGCGACAGCCCTGAAGCAAAGGTGACGGCATGCTCTTCCGCAATACCGACATCAAAAAAGCGTTTTGGATAGGTCTTTCGAAAATCCTCCAGCCCCGTGCCCAAGGACATAGCGGCAGTCACAGCACAGATCCGTTTATCTTTTGCGGCGATCTCACAGAGGAACTCACCAAATTTGGAGGAAAAGTTCGCACCGGAATACAGCGGCTCGCCGGTATCAATATTGAACTCGGAAACACCGTGGAACGTGCTTGGAGACTTTTCGGCATGGTCATAGCCCTTGCCTTTGACGGTACTGATATGCAGAAGCACGGGCGCTTTAATGGTTTTCGCACCCTCAAGCGCTTCCATGAGAAGCGTTATGTTGTGCCCGTCAATTGGCCCCATATACCGAAAGCCGAGGTCCTCAAAAAACGTGCTCTTGTAAATCAGGTTTTTCAAACGTGTCTTGATTTGAAAAACAAATTTAGAAAGCTGCTGCCCGATCAGCGGAATCTTTTGCAAAAAGCTTTCTGTCTGCGCCTTTAAGCGGAAATATCCGGGCTTGGTACGCAAGACGGCAAGATAACGCGCTACGGAACCGACGTTTTTGGAAATCGACATCTCATTATCATTTAAGATCACGATCAGCCGTTTGCCGGAGCGCCCTGCATTATTAAGCGCCTCATAAGCAAGCCCGCCTGTCAGCGCCCCATCGCCGATCACCGCGATCGCCGTATGCTTGTCGTTATCCAGCGCAAGCGCTGTAGCAAGGCCGAGTGCTTCGGAGACCGAAGTGCTTGAATGCCCGCTGAAAAACATATCATGCACACTCTCGCGCGGTGAAGAAAACCCGGAAAGGCCGTTTTCCTGCCGCAAGGTAGAAAAGTCCTTATAGCGCCCCGTGAGCAGCTTGTGCGTGTAAATTTGATGCCCGACGTCCCAAACGATCTTATCCTTTGGGGAATCGAACACCCGATGCAGTGCGATCGAAAGCTCGACCACACCGAGGTTGGAGGCCAAATGCCCGCCCGTGTGCGAAACGGTGTCGATGAGCACCTGCCTGATTTCACTTGCCAGCTCGGGCAAAGCCGATTCGTCGAGCTTTTTCAGATCGGACGGCGACTGTATTTTATCCAGATACTTCATTCAGTCAACTCCAAAACGGGATAGCGTTAGCTCTTGCGTACTGAGAGTTCCCGTGCAAACGATGCAAGAAAGGCGGTATCACCGGGAAAATCTTCCAGCGCCCGAATTGCGCGGTCGGTCAGCTTGTCCGCAAGCATGCGGCACTGCTCAAGTCCCAGCAAACGGACAAATGTCACCTTTTGGTTCTTCTCATCGCTGCCTGTTGGTTTGCCGAGTTGGGACACATCCCCTGTCACATCCAAGATATCATCCACGATTTGAAAAGCAAGCCCGAGACTTTGGGCATATGTGCGCGCAGAATTTAAAAGTGTTTCGTCCGTGACACCGGCCGCAATGCAGCCAAGCAAAACTGCTGCTTCCATCAGTGCACCGGTTTTGAGCCGGTCGATTTTTTCGAGCAGTGCATAGTCGGGCGTACCCTCTTCGGAAAGCAAATCAAGCACCTGCCCGCCGATCATGCCGCGTACACCTGCACAGGAAGCAAGGGTCTGCACGGCACGGCAAATATCCACAGCCGGTAACTGAGCACTTGCAAGCGTTTCAAAAGCCAGTGTCAGAAGCCCGTCGCCGGCGAGCAGCGCATAGCTTTCCCCGAATTGCTTATGGCAGGAAGGCTTCCCGCGCCGAAAGTCATCGTCATCCATACACGGCAGATCGTCGTGGATCAGCGAATAGGTGTGTACCATTTCTATCGCGCACGCAAAAGGCAGTGCTGCTTCCGCCTCCCCGCCGCAAGCTTGGCAGAATTCCAGCGTGAGCACGGGACGCACACGCTTCCCTCCGTTTTCGACACTGTACCGCATGGCGTCCGGTACGATATCCTGCCCTTCACAGGGAATAGTTAAATATTCTGACAATGCGCGGTTGATGGCGTCAACATGCTTCATATCTCGTCACCTTCTGTCTCGTGCTGCACTTCAGAAAGCGTACGGATCTTCTGCTCTGCAGCGTCAAGCGTCTTACTGCAAAACGCCGCAAGGTGTGTTCCCTCTTCAAAAAGCTGGAGCGAATTATCCAGTGAAGCGGTACCGCTTTCCAGTAGCTTTACAATCTCCTCAAGTCTTGCGACCGCTTGTTCATACGTCATATTTTCCATGTACATTCCTCATTAAACGTTAAGTGGGTGGATGCCCGTGATCGTGCAATCCGCCGTTCCGTCGGCAAGACGTACATACATCGGATCACCGTTATGCAGGGCGGCAACGGACTTGATCGGTGCGCCGCTGCGGTCGCTTGCAAGCGCATAGCCGCGTGCAAGCACGGCAAGCGGGCTTAAAGATTGCAGCTTTGCAGCCAATTCGCCGAGCTTTGTGCGCGCGGCATGAAAGCTTGATTGCTGCAAACTTTGCAATGCGTTTGTAACCATAAGCAGCCGCATACGTTTTTCATCAAAGAACAACTGCGGTTGCTGAAATGCGCCGCGACTGCAGAGCACGGCAAGCGCACTGCGGCGATCGGACAGGCCGTCCAGCATTGCCGTGTTCAACCGCGCTTTGGTTTGTAAAAGCTGCGTCCCGAGCGCCGTGTGATCCGGCACGGCAAGCTCAGCGGCAGCGGAAGGCGTCGGTGCGCGCAGATCGGCAACGAAATCGCAGATCGTAAAATCCGTTTCATGCCCTACAGCGGAGATCACGGGAATTTTTGAGCGGTATACGGCGCGCGCGAGCTGCTCATCGTTAAACGCCCAAAGGTCCTCCGCAGACCCGCCGCCGCGTCCCAGGATCAGAACGTCGGCACATTTCAAACGGTTAAAGGAGTCCAACGCCTCAATGATTTGTGCGGGTGCCTCCTCACCCTGTACGGCAACCGGTGCAAAAACGACCTGTGCCGCCGGGAAACGGCGCTGCAAAACATGCAAAATATCATGCACGGCGGCGCCCGTTTCGGAGGTGATCACACCGACGGTATGCGGAAAACGCGGCAAAGGCCGCTTATGTGCAGGGTCAAACAAACCTTCCCGCGCGAGTTTTTCCTTCAACTGTTCAAATGCAAGACTGAGCGCACCTGCGCCGTCGGGCTGCATATCGTCCACAAAGACCTGATAGAAGCCGCCGGCTTCATATAAGGATACACGCCCGCGCACGAGCACACGCATCCCATCGGATACTTGAAAACGAAGGCGTGCCGCTGCATTTCGAAACATTACGGCGCGCACCTGCGCTTCCTCATCTTTGAGCGTAAAATAGAGGTGCCCGGAGGTATGGTGCTTGAAATTGGAGATCTCGCCGACCAGAAAAATGTGATTCAAATTTTCATCGGCATCCATTTTAGACTTTACATAGCGGTTGAGCTGTGCGACCGACAAAACCAACGGAGCGTCATACAGCATGTGTTTCATATCCTTTGTGATACAGCGCGGCAAGTACGGCGACGCCTGCGGCATTATCCGCAGAGAAAGCGGGTTCGGCAAACTTCGCACCGTAATTTTCAGAAAAATAGCTTTGCAGCGTGCGGTTGGAGGAAACCCCGCCGGAAAACAGAACGGGAAGATTTCCGTATTCGCATAAGAGTGCCTGCAGCATTCCGTCAAGCGCTGCGCGGATGCTTTCTATGCAGAATTTTGCGATATCTGCCGCCGGTTCTCCAGCGGAAAACATGGCCAGACATCGGTTTTCCACACCCGAAAGGCAGCAATTTACGCCTTTCATCGTCGGCTTAACCGAAAAAGCACGAGTGCTTTGTGCAGCAAGTTTTTCCAGGGCAGGCCCGCATGGGAAAGCAAGCCCGAGCATCACCCCGACGCGGTCGACCGCCTGGCCGGCATGGAGATCCAGCGAACGCGCAACACAACACGCTTCAAAAATGCGGCTCTCGTGCGGTGTAACGAGCAGTGCTTCTGTCGTTCCGCCTGAAGCATGAAACGCCAAAAACGGCGCTTGAATAAGCTCAAACGCATCGGCGGAATACAGTGCCGCAGCAATATGCCCCTCTTGGTGCGATACTTCAAAGCAAGGGATCGAGCAGGCAAGACTGATCGCTTTCGCTGCCGATTTTCCGGCCAAAAAGCAGGGCATATAGGAGCCCTCCGCACGGCGCGGAAATACGGAAACACCGACACCGTCCAAATGCACGGGATCGCCGCTCAGCAGCTTTTCAAGCACTTGCGGCAGCTGTACCGTGTGGTGAAATACCGCGTCGCTCTGCCGAAGCCCTCTCGCTCCTTTTTTTACGGGCAGCGGCATCTTCTGCTGTACCACGGTGCCATTTTCACTGTCATACAGGGCGGCGGAAGTGGTGTAATTGCTCGTATCAATCCCGAGGTACAGCATCTTGTTCCCTGCTTCTGATAAAAGTGCCGAGTATGCCGTTGATGAAAGCGGCATCATCCGTTGTGGCGTATTTTTTTGCAAGCTCTACCGCCTCGTTGGCAGAAACGCCGCTTGGCACGGAATCAATAAATAAAATCTCGCAAATGGCGAGCCGTAAAACAGAAAGCGCCACCTTGGAAATCCGTTCTTTTTTCCATCCAATGGCATATTGCTCGATCACAGCGTCTATCTCTGCGAGCTTTTCGTACACCTGCTTAAAAAGATAAGTAGAAAATACAGTCGGTTCCATAAGCCGCGCTTCAGCCGCAAATCCGATGATGTCATCCTCGGGTACATCCATATTGAATGCTTTTTCAAATATCAAGATGAACGCCTGTTCTCTTTCTTCGCTCCTTGTCATATGTTCCTCCCGTAAAAGCCAAACAAGCCCTCCGCCCGAACTTGCGGAGAGCCGAATGTTTGGTTTATGCTCCGGCGGTGGTGTCGGCGTCAAAGTCGATCCCCTGCACGCTGACGTTCACCTCGCCTACGACCTTGCCTGTCATGCTTTGCACGGCGTTTTTGACGCTGCGCTGTACGGCGCTGCTGACCGTTTGAATATTCGTGCCGCTTTTCACACGCAAATAGATGTGAATACGCACACTGCCGTCGAGGTTAAACACACGAACCGCTTTCTCGCCGCACTCGCTTTTGCGCAGACGGGAAATCAGATCCGGCGTTTTGGGAACAAAAGCGCTTACGCCCTCCACGTCTTTCGCGGCATTGAGCGCGATCGAGGCGATCACATCATTGGAAATTACGATCTCGCCGCCGGCGGTTTTCTCATTTGTGTTCATAGGGAAAGCCCACCTTTCTTTCCCTTATTATACCACAAACTGCAAAATACTCAACTATTTTGCTTCAACTATCGTAATTTTTTCTGCGGGAAGCCCCGTTTTGTTGATCACAATCTCCTTGACCTGTACGGCAGTTGTATCGTTGAGCGTACCTGCCGCCAAAATCACTTCCGCCGTCTCTCCAAGCGAAACAAGCGCTTTTCCGCCGGTTTTGGCGGTGATGAGATTCTCTATCTCGGATTGGATTTTGATGTTTTCCGAAAGAGCTTCCAGCGCAGCCTGTGCTTCTTGTTTGCTTTCGGCATCTGCCGCAGAATCATCAATTACCGCCTGCAAGGTTGCCTTTGCTTCATCTAACGATTTGGAGCGATTGAGTTCCGCCGTTGCAAAATAATCCTCCCCGCCTTCGGCATTGACATATTGGGCCTGCCCGAGATTTGCCTCGGCTGTTGTTTGAGCCTGCACGCTTTGCTGGATCTCGTTGACGGGACGCGTATAATACCAATTCACATACAGCGCCGCGCCGAGCGCGATAACCAGCCCGAAAAAGACGATTTGACGTTTGCTGACGGTTTTAGACATATTTATTCCTCCTCAGGTTTCATTTTTAATACGCTTACTCGGTCCGTCCCCACGCCAAGCGCAGTGCTGACCGCCTGGGTTATTGCGCTTGCGACCTCCGGCAGGTTTGCTCCGTCGCAAACAACGATCACGCCCTGTACTTCCGGCGTCTGCGTGCGCAGAACCATGCCTGCATCGCCGCCGGTGCCGTCAATAAGTACATATTCCGAATCTCTGCTTTCCGAAACGGCGCCGTCGTCGCGGTCGCTTTGTACGCTGACATCGGTAGCATAAACCGTCTCGGAGGAACTTTCCAGTGTAAGCAGCACACGTACACGCCCGGCGTTTTCTACCTCTGAGATTAGAGCTGCCAACCGGCTTTCCATCGCCTCGCAATAGGCATCTTCACTGTCGGCACTGACCGTGTTTTTCGTATTTGCATTCTCCCCCTGCGGCAGGAATTCGGAAAGCGCCAGCAAAAAAATCGCAAGGATACCGATGCAAACGGGGATCCAAACCTTTTTTTCGGTTTTTAAGCGTGCTTTTATTCTTTGCAGCGCCTCCATACACTCACCTTTCGATCGTTATGATTTCAGCCGGTATTCCGAGAGCCTCCTCCAAACAGGCGCAGATCTCATCATCACTTTTGTCGGAAGCGGTCACAAGACGCACCGAAGAAAGCACCAAATAGTTTTCTTCGTCAAGCTCCGTTTGCAGCGTGAGTTCCTCCACTTCGATGCCGGAGGCGGAAAGCTGTTCGGAGATCGTTATTTCCAGAGTGTGCGCATAGACCTGCTCCTGACCGACGTCGTAGATGTCCTCCTCCCGTATCTGGGGAAAAGACAGCTCGCCGCTGCTTAACAAATCGGCAAAAGGTGAGATCAGCATAAAGACCATTAAAAGCGAAATAAGGGTCTCCCCCGCTTTCTTTACGTTGCCTGAGGGGAACAGCATCCGAAACAGTAAGACTAAAACGGAAAAAACACAGATCGTTACAGCCCAGCTTTGAATGGTATCCATTTCTATCCTTTGAATTGTAAAATTACGCCTGTGGAAATGACCAGCAGAAAACCGTTGAATATCACAAAAATATTGACAAGCGACACGGTAGCAGCGATCCCTTCCAACAGCTTCTTGATTTGTGTCTGACCGAGCATTCCGCCGATTGCTGCTGCGAACATAAGCGCAAGGTACCACAAAAGCAATTCAAGAATAACGGGAAGATGCATTAGAACGATCACGACGATCCCAAAAACACCGACCGCATTTTGGATAAGCCCGATGGAACCGAGCACGGATGTATATGCCTCCGAAAGCGTACTGCCGACAACGGGCAGTGTTCCGCTGACGAGCATTTTGACGCCGCGCACCGACACGCTGTCCCCGGAAGCGGCAAGCGCTCCCTTGATTGATAACAGACCCGTAAAAATCGTGGAGCCAAACCCAAGTACGATGCAGACGGCGCGTTTTAGAAAAGCTGCAATGGCATCAAAGGTATACTTTTCATGCAAAGATGAAACAATGTGCAGCATGAAAAATGCCTGCACCAACGGCAGCAATGCCTTGCCGTTGATAAAGGAAAGCAGATTAGAAAGTCCCAGCATCACGGAACTGTATGCCGCAGAAAGCAGCGGTTTGCCGCTCATGGCAATAACGCCTGCAAAGACAGGTATGTAAGCGAGCAGAAAATCCGCGCCAAGTTCCACGGCAGACAGGGCCTGTGCCATGCTTTCCGTGATCGGCTGCAAAACGGTCAGAACGATCCAAAGTATGCAAAACAGAGAAAACACCGTGCGTATGGTCTCTTTTTTCTCTAAAAAGCCGTCTGCTGCCGCACCAAGTACCAAAAAGGCACAGACCAAACCGACGCAGCGAAGCGGCTGCACTGCTTTTCCGCTCAGGATATCCAAAATCGCCGTTACGACTTTTCGCGGCGATAGAGAGGCGAGCTCTTCATAGCTTCCGGAGGTGACGCCGATCTCTTCAAGCGCTTCTTCCGTTTCATCGTCTAACACATCATAAAGCTCCGAATAAGCCGCCTCTGCTTCGCTTAAATCACTTTCAGCCGCAAAAGCGGGTACAATGCCCACCAAACAGAACACACTGACCAAAGCCACAAGAAGTATATATTTCCGGATTCTTGGTTTTATACGTCTATCCATGTCAGGCTCCAGGAGATCAATTGTGCTGCAAGCGGCAGCGCCATTAAAAGGATCGCACCGCGTCCCAAAAGTTCCACAGCAGAAGCCAAAGCCGACTCACCGCTGTCCTGACAGAGATTCGCTGCAAGCTGCGCGGTCAGACAGATTCCGAGCGCTTTGACCAACAGCTTGAGTACATCACTGTCGATACCTGCTTGCGCACTTAAGGCTTGCAGCTGGCTGATCGCCTCAGCGGCAAGACCGACCACTGGCACGCCGATCAGCAGCAGCACAGCAAGTTTTAGAAAAAAGGCGTACTCCGACCGCACATTTTTCAAGACGATGATAGCGGCAAGCGCCGCTGTGCACAGCCCTACGATCTTCAGCATCGTTATAAGTCAAACGTCGATCGAACAATATCGTACAGACTGCTTAGCTGCGGAAGAAGCATGACGGCAATCAGAATGATCCCCGCAAGGACAGTCAGCATGGCGTATTCCTCCCGTCCTGATTTAGACAACACCTGGTTGAGCAGTGCGACGATGATGCCGATCGCGGCTATTTTGAAAATAAACTCAATTTCCATATTTCCTCCGTCCGTCCGCTGCTACAAAAAGAGAATCACAAGAAAAATGCCGCCAAGCACGCCGAGTGTACGGTAAAGTCCGCCCTTTTTTCGACTTGCCGAGAGCGCAGTAGCCTCAACCGTCTCCAACTGAGCAATGAAATACGTACAATTCGCACGCTGTCCGGCTCGATCCGTATTGCCGAAAGCAGAGCAAAAAGACCGGATGAGCGTTATCTCCTCTTGCTGCAGTGCACCGGAATTTTGCAGTTCCTCAGCGGCTTGCTCCCATGCATACTGCAGGGATTCGCCGCTTTGAAACAGTCGATTTACCGTCTGTAAAAAACGAAAATCTGAAAATTCATTTTGCGCTGCCAATTTATTAAGTAACGCATCTGTTGGGCGTAATGCAAATTCAATTTCACTTTGAATCGCGGTGAACAGCCGGATAAATCGATTGATTTCACGCGGACGTCTGCGCACCCGAGCCGAATAGTATGCGCCCGTCCATACGCATATTGCCAGAATCAGCAAAAGCCCGATCATTTTGAGCATCCCGTTCACCAACCCGAACCGTTTTGCGGATCCTGCCGACGTTTGCACCTGTTCCTAAAAATAGGACGGTTGTTATGCACCCATCGGCAAGCAGCTCCCGTATCCCGACCCGTCTTTCCAGATCTTCCGGCGAATCAGCATGCGCCGTAGCCGCAAAATGCACCCCGCAGCGGCAGCCCTCTAAAATCGCCTTAGCATCGTCACTTGAGCCGATCTCGTCGCAAAAAACCATGTCCGGTGACAGTGTCCGCACGGCCTGCGCGATACCCTCCGCTTTTTCATACCCATACAGTACATCACCCAAAAAAGCAGCGGAAAGCGCACCGTCATGGCTTGCAGGGAACAACTCATAGCGCGCATCGATCACGGCACAGGTGTAAAGCCTGCCCGAAAAGCCCTGCGAAATTTGGATTGCCAGATCGCGCAGAACGGTTGTCTTCCCACTCATCGGCGGACCTGCTAAAAGGATGTTTTGCAAACCGGCTTGAAAACAGGTGTTCAATACTTCGTGCGCTGCACCTCGGATTCTTCTTGCAATGCGAATATTCAGTGCAGTCGGACTGCGGATCCCCGCAACACAACCGTTTTGCCGCACGGCGGTACCGCAAACGCCGATACGATGTCCGCCCGGCAGTGTCAGGAAGCCGTTTTTCAGTTCATCCTGATGGCTGTGCACCGAAAACCCGCAGGCGCGTGCTACAATATCCGAAATCTCGGATTCCGAAATTGTCGGCAAATTATCAGAACAAATACAAGTCGTCTTGCCGGTCTTTGTCAAAAAATATGTGTTTTGCGGCGTGACTAGTACAATGGGACGACCGCTGCGCAGACGGATCTCTGAAAGCGCGTCAGCCGTCTTTTCGTTGACGCGACACAGCATTTCCTGCAAATGTAACGGCAAAACAGAAAGCACCTGTGAAAGCTCCGTTCCTTCTTGGCATTGCATTCTCGTTCACCTCACTTCAATATATGGTTACTTGTCCCGAAATAGAACAAGAATTTGTTGCATGACCTTACCGCCTGTGGTATACTAAATATAAATTTTTTGACAGATTTCAAAGGATAAAGCTATGGCGAAAGAGAATGTAAAAACCATTAACTCCGTTTTTTACCGCAACCGTTTCGTATATCTTGCGGGACTTTGCGCCGCAGGCATCATGGTGCTTGTCTTTTTTTGCTATGATTTGGTGCCTTTCGGGGATATGACGATCCTGCGCATGGATCTGTATCATCAGTACGGCCCGCTGTTTGCGGAATTATATGACCGCGTTACCGAGGGCGGTTCGCTTTTGTATTCATGGCAATCGGGGCTGGGTGGGAATTTTCTCGGCAATTTTCTGAATTATCTTTCCAGCCCCTTTACCCTTTTGATTTTTGTTTTCGGGCATGAAAATATCACGGAAGCGATCTCTGTGATGATCCTGCTCAAATCCGTTGCGTCTGCCTGCACTTTCGCGTACTATCTGAAAGCAAGCATGGGCCGCAACGACGCAAGCATCGCCGCATTCGGTGTGTTATATGCGTTTTGCGGTTACTTTGTGGCGTACTATTGGAACGTGATGTGGATCGACGCCATGTACCTGTTCCCGCTGGTGATCTTGGGGATCGAGAATATCATCCGTCACGGCAAACCGGGACTTTACTGTGTTTCTTTAGCGCTTTGCTTCATCACAAATTACTATATGGCGTATATGGTCTGCATTTTCGCCGTCCTGTACTTTTTGACTTTTTATTATTCCAAATACGCACTCACCGAAAAATTCCGCCCGATCGTCGAAGGGGAACCGAAGCCGTCGATCGTAAAACGGCTTAAAAATTCCGTATTCTTTTGTGCCGGTTGGCAGTTTGCTTTTTACTCCGTTCTTGCCGTTTCTTTATGCTGCGTGCTGTTGTTCCCGCTTATTGAGGTTCTGTCATCCAGCTCTGCGACTTCGGGCAGCGCACCGGAAAGCCTGCAAAAGTATTTTTCCGTTTTTGATTTTCTTGCCAATCACCTTGCGGCGACGGAACCGACGATCCGCAGCAGCGGCACGGATGTCCTACCGAATGTATATTGTGGTATTTTAACGCTTATCCTTGTGCCGCTATATCTGTTTTGCAAAACCATTCCCGCGCGCGAAAAAGCGGCGCATATCTGTCTGCTTGGTATTCTTTACCTGAGTTTTGACTTGAACGTCTTAAACTTCTTTTGGCACGGTCTGCATTTTCCGAACGATTTGCCGTACCGCTTTTCTTTCATGTATTCCTTTATCCTGCTTCGCATGGCATACCGTGCATTCACGCAGCTCAAAGCCTTTTCCGCGCGTCAGATCCTCGGCGCGGGCGTTGCACTTGTGGTGTTTATCATTTTTGTTGAAGAACTGACCTCCAAAAATGTGGATGACATTTCGCTGCTTTTGAGCCTTGTATTTGCGGTAGGGTATGTCGTGATCCTGCATATCTTCAAAAATAAAAAGTACACGGCATCCGCTGTATCTGTACTGCTGCTGTGCACGGTGCTCTCGGAGATCGCGCTTGCCGATACCAATAAATATTCCATGAACCAGTCGAAAACCAATTACACGTCGGATTATCAGGATTTCCGCGAATTGAAAGCGAAGCTTGACGAATATGACAGCGGCTTTTATCGCATGGAACTGACAAATTTGCGTACGCGCATGGATCCGAGCTGGTACAATTACAACGGCGTTTCCGTATTCTCCTCCATGGCGTATGAAAAAACAGCAAATCTGCAAAGCGATGTCGGGCTGTTCAGCAATTATATCAACAGCTATACCTACAATCTGCAAACGCCTGTATACAATGCTATGTTCGGGCTGAAGTACATTGTGGATAACGATAACAGCAACATGAGCACACAGTTCTACCGCCGGCTGTTCTCGACGGATGGGTTTGTCGCCTATGAAAATCTATATGATCTGCCTGTCGCCTTCACCTGCAATTCGGCAGTTGCCTCTTGGGACGCGGGTGTAACGACGGATCCGTTTATGGCGCAGGAAAACTGGTTTGCAGCGGCTACAGGTATCCCCTCTGTCTTCGAAAGACTCAATGTGGACTACATCAGCTACAACAATATCGCGGAATTTTTAGAAGGCGAAGTGGAAAGCGGCTCTGTTTCCTTCCAAAAACTCGACGCAAACGCGGGCGCAAGCTTTACGATGGAATTTTCGCCGCAGACAACCGGCAATGTGTATGTCTACATTCAGTCAGACGAAGCTGAAACCGTCACCTTTTCTTCCAATCTGTTTTCAAAATCCGTCACACCGTCTGACGGCTATATCCTTGACCTCGGAACACATAACGCGGGTGAAACCATTTATGTGGATGTCGCCTTAAAAAGTACGGCGCAAAACGGAACGATGGAATTTTACGCCTATACCATAGATACAGCTGCGTTTGAGACAGGGTATGAAATGCTTGCCGACGGCGGGCTGACCATAGACGCATACAGCGATACCTACCTGCACGGAACGCTGACCGCCGGCGAAGACGAGATCGTTTACACCTCCATCCCCTATGACGAAAATTGGCAGATCTATGTGGATGGACAGCCGATTTATTCGGAGGATGTTTTTGCGATTTCCGAAGGGCTTTTGGGCTTTAGAATCGGTGCGGGCGAGCACGAGATCACGCTGCGGTATGTTTCAGCTGGACTTTATACAGGCGCAATCGTGACCTGCATCGCGATCCTTTTCGGAACATTCCTCGTGATCTGCCGCAGGCGTGAATGGCTTTGGTATAAACCCAAATACACAAAGAAATGGACGACGCTTACAAGCGAAGAGACACTGCCGATACCGGCTGCAAAAACCAAGCCACAGGATAATTTCATTGCGGAATATTTAGATTTGGATATCATCGTAGAAGACCGTAAAAAGGATTCGGATTCCAAATAATATATAAGCATAAATAAAAGCACCTTCGATCGAATCGGAGGTGCTTTTTGTATAGCTTATGAACTTTTATAAATTTCTTCCGAGCTTGAGCTCAGCAAACTGCCGAATCGCCTGGGCGGTCTTTTGGAACCCGATGCGCCCACTGTTGATGCACAAAGAATAGTTGCGCACATCGTTCCAGTCATGCCCGGTATAATAGCGATAGTAATCGCTTCTGTGTTTATCGATCTTTTTGATCTTGCGCTCGGCGTCCTTCTCGCTCAAGCCTTCGATCTCCACAATATTCTGCACGCAGGTTTCAGGCGGCGCCCAAACAAGCACGTCTACGAGATTCTCGAAGTCCCGCAGCACATAATCCGCACAGCGTCCAACGATCACGCAGGATCGACTTTCGGCAAGTTCCCGAATGATCTTTGCCTGATAGTTAAATAAGTTCTCATCGGAAACAAAGTCGCTGCTTTCGGGTGGGATCAATTCACCCGTGTATTTATGTGTGGTCGGTGAGAAGATCCCTTTTTTGATCTTTTCGTCGGATTCCCCGAACAGTGAAAGGTTGATGCCGCTGTCCTCGGAAGCCAAATAGAAGAGCTCGCGATCATAAAACGGAATATCCAGCTCTTTCGCGAGCATTTTACCCACGGTCCTGCCGCCGCTGCCGTAGCCGCGCGCAATGGTGATCACATAATTTTCGCCCATATTTACCCTGCCTTTCCGAAATTACTCCCCCAAATAGGCTTTTTGTACGGACGGGTCATGCATCAGATCCGAGGCTTTGCCGGAAAGCGTGATGGAACCCGTTTCTAAAACATAGGCGCGGTCTGCAATGGTAAGCGCCTTTTTGGCATTTTGCTCGACCAACAGAACGGTCGTGCCGCTTTCGCTGATGACACGGATAATGTCAAAAATTTCCGAGACAAGCAGCGGCGAGAGGCCCATGGAAGGCTCATCCATTAAAATGATGCGGGGATTGCTCATCAAAGCCCTGCCCATGGCAAGCATCTGCTGTTCACCGCCGGAAAGCGTGCCTGCGATCTGGTTCTTGCGTTCTTCCAATCGCGGGAAACGTGCATAAACCTTTTCAAGGGATTCGCGGATACCGGCTTTATCCTTTCGTGTATATGCGCCGAGACGCAGGTTTTCCAGCACGCTCAGCTGTTGAAAAACGCGCCTGCCTTCCGGGACATGTGCCATTCCCATGCCTACGATCTTATGCGCAGGCGTTTTGGTAAGCTCTTTTCCCTCGAAAACGACACTGCCGCTTTTTGCCGGGATAAGCCCCGTAATGGTGTGCAGGATCGTCGTTTTACCTGCCCCGTTTGCGCCGATCAGGGCAATAACCTCACCTTTTTCAACAGAAAACGAAACGCCTTTTACCGCACGGATAACGCCGTAGCAGACTTCCAGATCTTTGACTTCAAGCATTGCCATGCCGTTACCCTCCTTTACTCTCCGAGATATGCGGTAATGACTTCCGGATTTTTCAGAACTTCTGCGGTATCGCCGCAGGCGAGCACCTTGCCGAAATTCAAGACAGTCAGTTTTTCACAGATGCCGGAGACCAAATGCATATCGTGTTCAATCAGTAAGATCGTCATGCGGAATTCATCCCGCACGAATCGAATTGTATCCATAAGCTCAGAGGTCTCATTCGGGTTCATCCCTGCCGCCGGTTCATCCAATAGCAAAAGCTTCGGGTTGGTTGCCAGCGCGCGTGCGATCTCCAGCTTGCGCTGTTTTCCGTAAGGCAGGTTAGAGGAAAGCAATTCGGCATCGTCCTGCAAGCCGAACACAGACAGCAGTTCCATGGCGCGGTCGTCCATTTCCCGCTCTTTTTTAAAGTAAGACGGCAGCTTGAGCACACCGGCAAGCGTGCTGTATTTGATCTGGTTATGCAGACCGACTTTTACATTGTCAAGCACAGACATCTGCCGAAACAAGCGAATGTTCTGAAAGGTTCTTGCGATCCCCATGCGGTTGATCTCAATTTGTTTCTTTCCGACAATGTTTTTGCCGTCCAGAAAGATCTTGCCTTCCGTCGGCTTATAAACACCGGTGAGCATATTGAATACCGTCGTTTTACCTGCGCCGTTCGGACCGATCAGGCCGTAAAGCTCCCCTGCCTCAATCTGCATTGAGAAATCGTCCACAGCACGAAGCCCGCCGAACTGGATACCGAGGTTTTTTACTTCCAGCAATGCCATCAGGAATTCGCCTCCTTATCCAATCTGTTGCCCCGCTTTTTGTTCTGCAGCAGGTTCATAATGGAGATCTTCTCTTTGAAAAGATTGATCTTCTCATTGTTGTTCGCAAGCATCATCAAAATCAATACGATCGAATAAATCAGCATGCGATAGCTGTCCATCCCGCGCAGGAGCTCGGGCAACGCGGTCAGAATGATCGCGGCAATAATCGAGCCGCGTGTGCTACCGATGCCACCGAGCACGACAAAGACCAGAATTGTAATAGACATGTTATATCCGAAGTTCTTGGTCGTTGCAGTTAAAGAGGACAAATTATGCGCATATAAAACGCCTGCGATCCCGGCAAAAAACGCGGACACGGTAAATACGACCAGTTTATATTTTGTAATGTTGATCCCAACGCTTTCAGCGGCAATACGGTTGTCACGGATGGACATGACCGCGCGCCCGGTGCGGGAATGGATCAGGTTAAGTGAGACAAACACCGTGATCAGCAGCATTAAAAAGCCAATCAAAAACGTGGAGTCCCGCGGTGTGCCTGTGATGCCGAGTGCTCCCTTAATAATTACACGGCCGTTTTCCGTCAAACCTAACGCGCTGGTATTCTGCATGGAAACGTGCAGCCCGTTTTCGTCGATGCCGACATACAAAATGCTGACAATATTTTTAATGATCTCCCCGAAAGCAAGGGTCACAATGGCAAGGTAGTCGCCTTTTAATCGCAGAACGGGGATTCCAATCAACAGCCCGGCAAGGCCTGCGCAAACGCCGCCCAAAATCAAGGCGAGCAAAAACCGAAACCAGTCCGGCTGAATCATATCTTCAAACGTAACCGAGAAAAACGCGCTTGCATATGCACCGACACACATGAAGCCGGCATGCCCCAGCGACAGGTCGCCCAAAATTCCGACGACAAGGTTCAGAGAGACCGCCATGATGGAGTAGGTGCAAAGCGGCACCAAAAGACCTTCAAAAAGATTGGAAATATTGCCGGTCGCCGTCAGAATTTGCACCAAGACAAACATCACGGCAAGCATGGCATAGGTAATCAGGTCGTTTTTGGTCGACGCCTTAAGCGTTCTTTTTTTTGTAGCCACGGCGTTCACCTCAAACTTTCTCACTGATCTTTTTCCCAAGAAGCCCGGTCGGCTTAACGAGAAGCACCAAAATCAGCACGGCAAATACGATCGCATCAGACAATTGTGTCGAAATATACCCTTTACTCAAATTCTCAACAATTCCCAAAAGCACGCCGCCGAGCATCGCGCCGGGTATAGAACCGATCCCGCCAAATACGGCAGCCGTAAAGGCCTTGATACCGGGCATTGCACCTGTTGTCGGCGAAAGCGACGGATAGGCCGAGCACAGCAGCGCCCCTGCGACCGCAGCCAACGCAGAACCGATGGCAAAAGTCAGCGTGATGGTAGCGTTGACGTTAATGCCCATAAGCTGTGCCGCACCGCGATCCTCCGAAACCGCGCGCATCGCACGGCCGGGCTTTGTTTTATTGATGAACAGCGTCAAAGCGATCATCAGAACAACGGAAACCACAATGGTCGCCATCGTTTCCCCCGAAATATGCAGCTGGCCGTCAAACAGCGACAGCGCCGGCAGAGAAATAACGGAAGAAAAGCTTTTTGTGTCCGAGCCAAAAATCAAAAGTGCAGCGTTTTGCAGCAGGTAGCTGACACCGATCGCCGTAATCAGAACCGCCAGGGACGAAGCGTTGCGCAGCGGCTTATAAGCAACGCGTTCGATTACAACACCGACGACCGTACAAACCAAAATAGCCGCCAGAACGCTGACAAAAGCCGGCACACCAAGCGAAGTGCTGCAAATGAAAATAATATACGCGCCGACCATAATCACATCGCCGTGCGCGAAATTGAGCATTTTTGCAATGCCGTACACCATGGTATACCCCAAAGCGATCAGCGCGTAGATACTGCCAAGGCTGATGCCGGATACCAAATAGGAAATAAACTCCATAGCCATCCTCCCATATGTGCTTTGAAAAGGCGCAAAAGCTGCGATTTTTCAAAGCACATATGCTGTCGAAAATCCCAAAGTATGCCGTATGGAGAGTTCTCCATACGGCATACTCGAATGCAAATCAAGTGTTACTGAAGCACGGTATATGCGCCGTTTTCAATGCGGACCACAATGGGGGGCTTTTGGGGTTCGCCGTCCGGACCCCAGGTGATCCCCTTGCCGGTCACGCCGGTGTAGGTGATCGAGGTGATCGCCGCCTTCAGCGCTTCGCAGGTGTCGGAAACCGACATATCCGGCGTAACGCCCGCCTGCTCGCAAGCCTGCTTGATGATATAGACAGCATCATATGCGTCAGCCGCAAACTGGTTGAGCGTGGACGCCTGATCCGGATATTTTGCCTCATACGCCTTAACGAAGTTCTGCGTATTTTCATCCGTTGCGTTCGGCGTGAACGGGGTCAGCAACATAACGCCTTCGACCAGTGAATAATCAAAGTTCTCAATACGAAGCAAACCGTCTAAGCCGTCGCAGCCGAACCACTGTACATCAAGGCCGGCCGTATTCGCCTGCTGGATGATCTTGGAAGCTTCCGTATAATAGATCGGCAGGAAAACAAGTTCCGCGCCCGAAGATTTGACGGACTGAATCTGCGCGGAGAAATCCGTGTTGCTGTCCGCAGTGAAAGATTCGTCCGCAACGATTTGCAGACCTTTCGCCTGCGCTTCCGCAGAGAAGCTGTCGCGGATGCCGGACGAATACGTATCGGAAGCATCATAGATGATGGCGACCTTTGAAGCAAGGCTGTTTTCCGAAATATAGTCCGCCGCCTCAACGCCCTGCTGCGGGTCGGAGAAGCACACGCGGAACGCATTGTCGCCTTCAATCGCGTCCACTGCCGTCGCCGAGGGCGTCAGCAGGAACATATTATCCTCTTTAGCACGGCCCTGGAAGGAGACACAAGCGCCGGACGTAACCGTACCGAGCGAGATCTGCATACCCCAGTCCATCAAATTTGCATAGGCGTTCGCAGCCTTTTCGGGGTCAGATTCATCGTCTTCCATCTCCAGCTCTACGGTGTAGCCGTTGATGCCGCCCGCCGCATTGATTTCATCAACCGCGAGCTGCGCACCGTTTTGAACGCCGATACCGTACTGCGCGTTGTTACCGGTCAGCGGGCCGCTCAGACCGATTTTGATGGTCTTTTCGCCCGTGGTGCTGCCACCAGCAGCGCCCTCGTTCTCGGAAGAACCACACGCCGCAAAGCACAAAACCACAAGGGTCAGCGCCATAAGCACGGCAAGAACCTTTTTCATTTTCATAGAAAAGCCTCCCAATATAGTTTTGCAGGAAAGAACATCTAGTCCTGCATATTGGACATTGATTAAGAACGGAAACAGTATATATGGTTTTCACTGATTTGTCAAGAAAAATTGCGCATTTTCGGAAATGATTTTATGAGATTTGCAGTATATGACACATTGGTTTTTATGCAATTTGTCAATTAGAACACTGCGTATAAGCGGAACTATGCCGCTCCCTGCATCAAAAGATCCTCATATGCCGCGTCAAATCCGTCCACCGCGCCGTCACCGTTGACGTCCATACGAAAATGCGTTTCCTCTGAAAGCTCCGCACGTACCGCCGACTGTTCGGCGATTTGCTCAAAATCAACGGAATTCACGTCATTGTCCGCGTCCACGTCCCCCTTGAGCACGATCACAACAGAAAAGTAAACACGGTTTTTCCCGCTGCGAACGGTAACTGTCGTCATACCCGGAACGTCGGATTGAAATCCGCTTAAAGCATATTCCGAAAGCACCTCCTGCGCGCCGCCGGGATAAGCTGCTGTTACGCGCAGTCCTTCTGTATTCAGCGCATCCCCGCAAAAATAAAATTTTTGAGTCGGCGCGCTTTCCAATATAAGTGAGGTTTGGGAAATGTCGACATAAACCGGGTCTGCGGTAAGACCCCCGATTGGATCATCGTTTGTGTCGATAGCTTCACATACCTCCAAAGAAAACGCCGCCGTGCCGACCGCACCCTCCGCGATTTGGAAAACAATTTCACAAATCGGTTCATCATTGGTCAGTATATCTTCCGCAACGGTCGCAAAAGCGATCGCTACGCTTCCGTTCCCGGTAGGTTCCGCCAAAGCAATACCACCGCAGTCGGAAACCGAACTGCTGTCATACCGCAAAAGCGTATCATCGTAATGCAGCAAAAGCGAAAAGCCGCCGAAATTTCTGTTTTCTTCCGCGTAAACACGCAGGCGTACGATCCCGCCGTCTTCAACAGCGCCCACAGAAAGGGAAAAACCGTTGTCAGCCGCGCCCGAGGGAAAAAGACAGGCAAAACACAAAATCAAGATACAAAGAAAAAAAGCGGTCAACGCTGCAAAGCCTTTTCGAAAACGCGCCATAATTGCTTCTCCTACGCTGCAAAATAAAAAATCAATACCCTTTCGCACCACTCAAGGATTCATCATTCTCGATCCATTTCTGAACATTGATGATGCGGTATTCGTCTTTGGTGTCTCGAATGATCACGTGCATAATGCCGGCATTGATGACCTGCCGCTTGCACATGGGGCAGCTGCTGGCGCTTGCCACATATTCACCGGAGTCGCACTCTTTCCCGACAAGATACAAGGTACTTCCGAGCATCTCTTTTCGAGAGGCACTGATGATCGCATTGGCTTCGGCGTGAACGCTGCGGCACAGCTCATACCGCTCGCCGCGCGGGACATTGAGCTGCTGACGCACGCAGTAATTGAGATCAGTGCAGTTTTTTCTGCCGCGCGGCGTGCCGTTGTACCCCGTTGAGATCACTTCATCGTTTTGTACGATCACAGCGCCGAAGTGTCGGCGCAGGCAGGTGCTCCGCTGAGAAACCATTTCTGCAAGGTCAAGATAGTAATTGATTTTGTCCCGTCTCTCCATGCTTTTCACTCCCGAAGCTATTTTTTATTATTGTAGCATATCTAAGCCTGCGGCACAAGCAAAATTTCACAAAAAAGGACGCTCTAAACAGAGCGCCCGTTGGAAATCAATCTAAATAATCTTTTAGCTTTTTGCTGCGGCTTGGGTGGCGCAGCTTGCGCAGCGCTTTTGCTTCGATCTGCCGGATGCGCTCGCGCGTGACGCCAAACGCACTGCCAACTTCTTCAAGTGTGCGCGGATGCCCGTCCTCTAAGCCGAACCGCAGGGAAAGTACCTTGGCTTCCCGCCGCGTCAGCGTTTTGAGCACCTCGGAAAGCTGTTCCTTTAAAAGTGTCATGGAGGCTGCATCTGCAGGCGCCAGCGCGTCTTCATCCGGGATAAAGTCGCCGAGATGGCTGTCCTCCTCCTCGCCGATGGGCGTTTGCAGGGAAACCGGTTCCTGCGAAACGCGCAGAATCTCACGCACCTTGTCCACCGGCATATTCAGCTCTGCTGCGATCTCCTCCGCCGTCGGGTCGCGCCCGTTTTTGTGCAGCAGCTGCGTGTTCGTCTTTTTGACCTTGTTGATCGTTTCAACCATGTGTACGGGGATGCGGATGGTACGCGCTTGATCGGCTATGGCACGTGTAATCGCCTGACGGATCCACCACGTTGCGTAGGTCGAGAATTTGAACCCCTTTGTGTAGTCGAACTTGTCCACAGCTTTAATAAGCCCCAAATTCCCCTCCTGGATCAGATCGAGAAACTGCATGCCGCGCCCGACGTACCGTTTTGCAATGCTTACGACCAGTCGAAGATTCGCTTCCGCGAGACGCTGCTTGGCCTGCTGGTCGTTTTCACTGATGCGCATGGCAAGCTCGATTTCTTCCTCCGGCGTCAGCAGCGGCACGCGGCCGATCTCTTTGAGATAGACCTTAACGGGATCGTCCATGGCGGCCGTGCGGTTTTCCGACTCGGCAGCGGCAGCCTCCTGCCCTTTGGGCATCTCGCTGTCGAAATTCAGATCTTCCAGCACCGAATCGCCCATGTCATCCACGATTTCGATATTCTGTGCTTCGATGGTCTCATACAGGCGGTCGAGGTCTTCCATATCGACGTCCATTTCCATAATGACTGCGTCGATTTCCTGTGTCGTCAGTTTGCCGGCTGCTTTCCCCTTCTCTAAAAGCGTCTGCAAAGACGTTTTCTTATCGTTCTTATCCATATTATCTCCTTACACCTTATGTAAAATTATCCACATAATCCTTCAGCTTTTTGCTTCGAGTCGGGTGGCGCAGCTTGCGCAGCGCTTTTGCTTCAATCTGCCGGATTCGCTCACGTGTGACACCGAATTCACTGCCGACCTCCTCGAGCGTGCGCGGATGCCCATCCTCTAAGCCGAACCGCAGGGAAAGCACCTTGGCTTCCCGATGCGTCAGCGTTTTGAGCACCTCGGAAAGCTGCTCTTTCAACAGCATGCGCGAAGCGGCATCCTCAGGAGCCAGCGCGTCTTCATCCGGGATAAAGTCGCCGAGATGGCTGTCCTCCTCCTCGCCGATGGGCGTTTGCAGGGAAACCGGTTCCTGCGAAACGCGCAGAATCTCACGCACCTTGTCCACCGGCATATTCAGCTCTGCTGCGATCTCCTCCGCCGTCGGGTCGCGCCCGTTTTTGTGCAGCAGCTGCGTGTTCGTCTTTTTGACCTTGTTGATCGTTTCAACCATGTGTACGGGGATGCGGATGGTACGCGCTTGATCGGCTATGGCACGTGTAATCGCCTGACGGATCCACCACGTTGCGTAGGTCGAGAATTTGAACCCCTTTGTGTAGTCGAACTTGTCCACAGCTTTAATAAGCCCCAAATTCCCCTCCTGGATCAGATCGAGAAACTGCATGCCGCGCCCGACGTACCGTTTTGCAATGCTTACGACCAGTCGAAGATTCGCTTCCGCGAGACGCTGCTTGGCCTGCTGGTCGTTTTCACTGATGCGCATGGCAAGCTCGATTTCTTCCTCCGGCGTCAGCAGCGGCACGCGGCCGATCTCTTTGAGATAGACCTTAACGGGATCGTCCATGGCGGCCGTGCGGTTTTCCGACTCGGCAGCGGCAGCCTCCTGCCCTTTGGGCATCTCGCTGTCGAAATTCAGATCTTCCAGCACCGAATCGCCCATGTCATCCACGATTTCGATATTCTGTGCTTCGATGGTCTCATACAGGCGGTCGAGGTCTTCCATATCGACGTCCATTTCCATAATGACTGCGTCGATTTCCTGTGTCGTCAGTTTGCCGGCAGCCTTACCTCTTTCCAAAAGTGCAGTGACAACTGATTTTTTATTCGTATTCTCCATATTCTGTCCTCACACAAAATAATAAGCTCCGAAATCAGTTCGGGCGAAAGAGCTTTAAGAAATCAGCATCGGAAAGCGCCGCCGGATCTTCAAGCCCGGACTTAGCCTTTTCCTGCGCCAACACGCGGATACAATCCAGACACTCCTCGGGCGTGTCGGCAAGATTCGGGATGAGCGTCTGAATGGCGGCGACAGCGCTTTTTTCTTCAGCGGTGAACGAATCCTCCAACATGGAAAGCGAAAAATGCCCATGTTGTGAAATACAGCCCGCAACAGCATCAAACACGCGTGCGTTAAAGGCTGTCACGAAATTTTCAGTCTTTACTTCTTCCTTAATTTGACTGAAAAACTCCGGATTATGCATAAAAGACGCCAGCAGCGTTTCTTCCGCTTTTGCTGCGCGCAAATGCTTTGCACGTTCGGGATTCACCGTATCCACCGCTTTTTGTGCGGGAGCGGAAAGCTCGCGGATGTCACGCAGTCGGTTTTGGGTTTTACGCTTCACATTGCCGCTGCGGATCGTCTTTGTTCTTGACAGGATCGCATCTTTAGAGACAGAAGTTTCTTCCGCAAGACGCGCGGCATAAATATCGCGTTCTACAGGACTTGCTACGTCGGCAAGCACTTGGCAGGCATCCTCCAAAAAAGCGGATTTCCCGTCCGAGGTGGAAACATCGTGTGCGGAACGCGCCTGCAAAATACGATATTCCACATCGTTTGCCGCATCATTCAACAGCGCGCGGAAACGTTCAGGCCCATGCGTTTTAATGATCTCATCAGGATCTTTGCCGCCCTGCATACGGATGACTTTCACATGAAGCGTCGTCTTTTCAAACACGGAAAGCGCACGGCGTACTGCCTTTTGACCGGCCTCATCATTGTCGTAGCAAAGCAGGACTTCTGAGGTGTACCGAGACAGCAGTGACGCCTGCTGCTCGGTCAACGCCGTACCCAAGCCTGCAACAGCATTGTCAAAACCCGCCTGGTGGAGCGCCACCACGTCCATGTTCCCCTCACACAAGATCAGGTTTCCGGCTTTGGACTTGCGTGCAAAATTCAGGGCAAACAGGTTTTCACCTTTTTTGTAGATCAGCGTATCGCTTGTATTAACGTACTTGCGCGGCGCACCGCTGACAAGCGCACGCCCGCTGAAAGCCAAAACATTGCCGCGCAAATCTATGATCGGGAACATGACACGTTCGGAGAAAGCATCATAATAGCTTTTGGAGCCGCCGCGCTCACGCATACGCAGCAAATTGGCTTCATACAGTTCACGGTCGGAAAATCCCTCATGGTTTAAGTACCGGCGCAGGTTTTCCCAACCGGGGGGCGCAAACCCAAGCCCGAATTTTCGAATTATTTTATCCGTTAACCCGCGTTCGTGAAAATAGGCAAGCCCCGCCTCACCCAAAGGAGAATACAGGGTATTATGAAAATAGCGCGCGGCAAGGCGGTTCGCCTCAAACATCCTGCGCCGCTTTTCATACAGCCCCGCGTCATAACCGCTGTCCTGCGGAACGGCCAGCCCGACACGGTCCGCAAGCAAACGGACCGCCTCGGTGTAATCTAAATTTTCGATATTTTTAATAAAGGTGATCACATCGCCGCCGTTACCGCAGCCGAAGCAATAATACGACTGTGTTTCGGGGTAAACGGTGAAGGACGGCGTTTTCTCATTGTGAAACGGACAAAGCCCCGTTAAGATTCGTCCGCGGCGTTTAAGGGTCACATAAGACGACGCCACGGACTCCATATCTGCACGCGTGCGAAGCTCCGACAGAAAATCCTCCGAAAAAGCCATGGCCGTCACCTCTTTTCCAAATCAACAAAATCAGCCGAGACCCTTTTCCAGCCAAGCGGCCGGAATAAACAAGTGCTGATACACGCTTAACACATAGCTGTCCGACATGCTGGCAACATAATCGCACGCCGCGCGTGCAGCACCCTCTTCGATGACCGTCTGCCAGCAGGATGACGGCATGAGGTTCGGATTCTCCGAAAAATATGTATACAGGCTCTTGATCAGCGCTTCGGCCTTTTTTTCTTCACCTTTGCAAACAGGATTCGTATACACATTTTTAAACATAAAGCGGTTTAGCTCGGAAAGCGCCTGTTCCACATCGAGCGCCATAGCGATCGTGTCCGTACTGTTGTCGATGACGGAACGCACCAGCGTGTCGATGCGCTTGGATTTGCTTTCGCCGAGCGTTGTGCGCACGTCCAGCGGAATGTCGCTTTCCGCCATGACGCCTGCACGCACCGCATCGTCAATATCGTGGTTTAAATAGGCGATCTTATCCGCCAAGCGGACAATGCGGCCTTCCAGTGTAACAGCCTGCTCACCGGTTGTATGACGGAAGATGCCGTCACGCACTTCAAAGGTCAGGTTCAACCCCCGGCCGCCTTTTTCGAGCTTGTCCACCACGCGCAGACTGTGTTCATAATGGCGAAAACCGCCGTCGTATATTTCGTTCAGCGCGCGTTCACCCGCGTGACCGAACGGCGTATGCCCAAGATCATGCCCAAGTGCGATCGCCTCGGTCAGATCCTCGTTTAAGCGCAGTGCCCGCGCGATCGTGCGCGCGATTTGGGAAACCTCCAGCGTGTGTGTCAGGCGGGTACGATAGTGGTCGCCCTCAGGAGAAAGGAAGACTTGCGTTTTGTGCTTGAGCCTGCGAAATGCATTGCAATGGAGGATTCTGTCCCGATCACGCTGAAACGCCGTACGGATATCACATTCCGGCTCTTCACGCAGTCTGCCGCGCGTATTTGCACAATGACAGGCGTTCTCGGAAAGCGTAAGTTCTTCGATCTCCAGCGTTCTTTCCCGAATGGATTGCGCCAAGCACACGACCTCCTTAAAGTCATCTGTTTCTTTATACGCAAAAGAAAGGATATTCCCTTTATTTTTCGGCAAATTTTTCGCCGATTTTTTCAAGCCTAACCTTTCCTGCAGAAAGGTCGAAAACTTTTTCATAAAGCAGGGTCGCTTTTTCCCCGGGCAGGACGATCTCAAGCGTTACATCCTCTGCAAAATCAGTTTTGGTCACCTTGGCGTCAAAGCTCTCCAGCAGCTTCATAAGCTTTCCGTGAAAAGCATACTCCACCCGTGCGCGAAAGAGCGTCTGGCGCTCCATTAAAACGATTTTACCCGCTTCTAAAGCCAAATGCGCCGTATGAGAATAAGCGCGTACAAGTCCCCCGCCGCCGAGCAGAATGCCGCCGAAATAGCGTGTAACGACGATGACGGCATCCTGAACGTCCGCTTTTTCTAAAACATCTAAAACAGGAACGCCTGCCGTGCCCTGCGGTTCGCCGTCATCGCTGTACCGCTTCACGCCGCCGGCTCTGAGCCGATAGGCAAACACATTGTGCCGCGCGTCGCGATGCTGACGGCGGATCTCCGCGATAAATGCCTGCGCCTGTAATTCATCTCTGACGGGTGCAACCGCGCCGATGAAGCGCGACCGCTTTTCCGTGAATTCTGCAACGGCGTTTTGATGTACGGTTTTATAGGTTTCGCTCACAAGGTCACCCCAAAGAAAAAAGCGGCACAAACCTGCACCGCTTTTTGCTTATTTCTTTGCGTCCAGATTGAATCTTCTGTTGAAGCGATCCACACGCCCGCCGGTATCTACAAGCTTTTGCTTGCCGGTGAAGAAAGGATGGCATTTGGAACAAATGTCCACGCGCAGCTCCGATTTCGTGGAGCGGGTCTCAAATTCATTGCCGCAGGCGCATTTCACAGTCGCGGTTTTGTATTCGGGATGAACACCCTGTTTCATTTTCATTCACCTCTTTCGGGATTCCATCAAATCAGCATAGGGATTTTACCACAACGCCGAAAAAAAAGCAAGCCCTTTTTTCTAAAAGCGCTAAATATTTACACGAACGGCTTGCCCGAGCGCAAAAGAATACAGATATGCCTCCCGCACATCCGCTTCAAAGATCTGCTTCGCAGCATAAGCATAAACGCTGAGCTGCGTTTTGTAACGTGCAGCAAGCTCTTCGGGCGCACGGACACGGTCTGTCTTATAATCCACCAGCACGATGTCACCGTTTTCGCCAAAAGCACAGTCAATTATACCCTGCAGCAGCACTTGCTCGTTTTCATATGCTTGATTTACTTTTCCGACTGCTTCTTTCGCGGGCAAAAATACGGTAAACTTCTGTTCTCGGCAGATAAAATCTGCTTTTTCCATGCGCGCAAGCAGCGGAGAATGCAAAAAATCTGTCAGTGCCGTGCGGTCAAGCACTTCACAGGCATCCTGCGTCAGCTTGCCGATTTGACAAAGACGGCGGATCTCTGCTTCCAGATCCTGCTTTGCAGCTGCAAAATCACAATACTGGGCAAAGGTGTGGGGCGCCGTGCCGCGCATGGCGGGCGTCATGCCGCCTTTACCGAGAAAAGCGGGTCGCGCCTCGGCGAAGAAGGAAAACGCATCATCGCGCGCGTTGAGCGCAGAAGCGCTGATTTTTGCCGGACACGCGCGCAAAGGCAGGAAAGGATAAATATATTCGATTCTTTCTTTTATCGTCTGCATGAGCACGGGATCCACTTCTGCACATATCGGCGTTGTTTCCACGAATGACTCTTCCTGCGCTGCTTCTCGCGGTACGATGACACGCAAACGGAATTCGGTCTTCACCTCTTTTTCCCCTGTATAATCTGCCAGTGTGCGCAGCGCTTGGGCGTCAGGGTGTTTCATATATGCAGCGCAGATCCATGAAAGATAGTTATTCACGCCTTGCACATATGCAGTCGAAACGCTCGTCTCACCGAGCACATCCTCTGCCGCTTTTTGGGCGATGCGGGCCGTGCCGGTTTGACCGTTTCCGGATCCTACAAGGATCAGCCGTTCTTTGGCACGTGTCAGCGCAACATACAGCACACGCAGCTCTTCCGCCTGTGCGTCCGCCTGTATACCGAGTTTTGCCGCCACATACGGAACGGACGGGAAACTTCGCCGCCCATTCGGATCATATATTTTCAATCCGAGTTTCATCTTCGGGTGGATCAGCAGCGGCTTCCTTTGATCGGAGGCGTTGAAAGCTGCGCCGCATTTTGCAAGAAATACCACCGGGAACTCCAAACCTTTGCTCTTGTGGATCGTCATAATACGCACAACGTCGGCATATTCGGAAACGCCCGTTGCCGCTTCCACATTTGCTTCATTGTCCTGCAGACGATTCAAGTACCGCAAGAATCCGGAAAGGCTGTTATTGCCGATTTCGGCATAGCTTTCCGCATAGCGCAGCAAAAGCTGTAAATTCAGTTTTCGGTTTTCGCCGCCCGGCATTGCGCCGACGATCGCCATAAAGCCCGTCGTCTCATACACGCTGCGCAGCAGCGCTGCGGGCGTAAGCACGGTGGAAAGCGCATGCAGTTCGCGATAATCCGCCAAAAATCGGCGGCATTTGTCCAGATCCGCGCGTGAAAGCTTACAAAACAGAGGCTCATCATGCGAGAGCATTTTAATTTCAGTAAGCTCGTCGGGCGTAAAGCCCCAGATTGGTGAAAACAGACAGGCGCACAGCGGGACATCGTCATACGGGTTGTTGAGCGCTTTCAGAAGAGAAACCATGGTGCGAATTTCCCGCATGGCAAAAAAGCCGCCTTTTTTTTGAAAAAATGCCGGAATTCCTGCTTCCTCAAGTGCGTCAAAATACTGTTCGCCACCCGTAAGCGAGCGCATCAGGATGCAGATGTCCCCATAGCGCACGGGGCGGGTGCCGCCGTTTCCATTCGAGACGGGCGTCTTATCGGCGATCATGGTTTGAATACACTGCGCAATATGCGCCGCCTCAGGCGAAATGCGATCAGCGCTTCCGGCGCTTTCGGGCAGCAAATGCAGCTCTACAGGGGCGTCTTCTGCCGAATCATAAGCGGCAGAGGCATATAAACGCTCCGTCTCACCGTATTCCACACCACAGATCTCTTCGGTCATTAACTGTTCAAATAGGTAGTTGATGCCGTTTGCCACCGTTTTACGGGAACGAAAGTTATTTCCAAGCGTAATGCGCGCGGGAAAATGTATGCCGTCATAATCCGCGCTCGCCGCTCTGCGACGCAGGAAGATCTCAGGCATGGCAAGACGGAAGCCGTAGATGCTCTGTTTTACGTCACCGACGCAAAAGAGGTTCCGTTCATTATCGGAGAGCGCCGTAAAAAGCAGTTCCTGCGCTTCATTGGTATCCTGATATTCGTCAAGCAGGATTTCTTTGTACTGTGTGCGCAGCGATTCGGCAAGCGGCGTGCGCGAAACGCCGCCGTCTGTATCCCTTTGTACGAGCAGGCGCAGCGCCGTATGTGAAATATCGCTGAAGTCATAAGCGTTTTCTGAGCGTTTGGCTTCCAGAAGCCGCGCAGAAAAATCCAGCACCGTATCAATGAGCACCTGCACCATCGGGCGCAGGGTGTGCATATCTTCCCGATGCTCCGTCTCTGTCGCAGGGAACAAATCTTGCAGCTTTCCGAAATTGCTTTTCACCTTTTTGCGCAGCGCGGCAACGATCTCCTTGGTACGGTTCCCTGTATACCCTTTCGGAGCACGGCGAAAAGCATCAGCCGAATAAGAGTCGGTCAAGCGCTTCGCTGCGTCCCACTCGGGCGTACAAACAGCATCCAGCAGCTTTTGTGCGAAAAAGAGGTCCGATTGCAGCGCAGGTGCATAAGCGTCAGAAAGCGGCGGCTCCATCTCCAAAAGCTGTAGGGCTTTTTTTAATAACCGCACGCAGTCTCGCACGCGAACCGCTGCACTCTCAAGGATCCGTTTCCCCCAAGCGCTTTCGGCAAGCGGCGTTTTCTCGTCATAAAAAGACGGAATGCTTTGCAGCCAAATCTCAGGATCCGGATAGGCCTGCGCATAGCGGTATAAGTCTAAAACCGCATCTGTAAGCCGTCGGTCATTTGCGCCCTGCATCAGAAGGCCCGAAAGCATTTGAAAGGCAGGACTGTTATCCTCATAAAGCTTTTGCAGACAGGCTTGTGCAGTTTCCTCCTCCATAGCGCGGCGTTCGCTGTCATCCAGAATACGAAAATCCGGCGATATGTCTGCCTCATGGAAATAGGTCTTGACAAGCGTGCTGCAAAAGCTGTCCATGGTGCAGATCTGCGCAGAAGAAAGCAGCATCTGCTGCCGCAGCAGATATGTGCTGTTCGGTTTTTTTGCAAGCTCCGCTTCCAGCGCCTTGCCGATACGCTCGCGCATCTCGGACGCTGCCGCCTTGGTAAAGGTCACGACAAGCAGCCGGTCAAGCGGGCACGGCGCGGTCTCATCACAGACTAAGCGGATCACACGTTCAACAAGCACTGCCGTCTTGCCGGAGCCCGCGGCCGCAGAGACGAGCAGCCCGCCGCCGCGCGCAGATATGGCGTTTTGCTGTTCTGGTGTCCAAGTTCGAACGGTACTCATCCCTGTTCCTCCCCTTTCAGCAATTTTTTCACATCGTCAAACTTGCCGTAATGCATCAGGTCGCGTGCGTCATCCCCGACTTCATAGCCGCAGACACAAGCGTAATCGCAGTAAGAGCAGGCAATATTTTTGCCGTTTTGCACGGCGGGCAGAATAGATATACGCCCGTTTTGCAGAGACAAGGCCATACTGCACAGATTATCATTGACCTTATTTTTCAGAGCATCAAATTCCGGGCGGTCCAAAAGCTTCCCCACAAATTGTTCGCCGCGAGCGCTTACCGGTATAAAGCGGGCGGAAACGTCGCGGTCCATACCGAGGATCACATCCGTGTCATCAAGCACCACGCCGTTCATGCGGCTGTTTTGCAGCCTGGCTTTCTCGATCTCTGCTTCGTCAGCATTGCGTTCAAGTTTGTCCTCCACGGATTTTGCAGGCAGGTACAGCACGCCGGACGGCACGATCTCGCCAAATTTTTCCGTCCCGTTTTCCTGAATGGCATACAAATAAATGAGCATTTGCATATTTAAGCCCGACAGTACCTCAGAAAGATCAAAGGTCTTGCCGCCGGATTTGTAGTCAACGACACGCAAATACGTCTTCCCGTTTTTTTTCATGGTGTCCACGCGGTCTACGGAGCCGACAATGCGAAGCGAGCCGCCGTTTTCAAGCGGGAGACGGTAGGGCGCGATCTCACCGTCCGGGGCGATCGAAAGCTCAAAGGCAGCCGGCACAAAATCACTGACCGCAAATTCGCTGACAAGCCGCAGCAGAACATCTGTTACCGTGTCCGTGAGACGGTCCAACATGCGCGCAAAGCGCGCATCTTTCCCCTCGAGCCCGCCGAGTCGGCTTTCGGCATATTCGGAGAGAGTGTCTTTCACGGCCGCTCGCAGTTGTTCGGCAGACATGGCGGCAAGCGTGTCCCTGTCATAACAGGAAAGCACGTTTTCAAGGCAATAGTGGATGACCGTACCGCTTTGCGCGGGGTCAAGTTCTGCCTTCTTCAGCGGCTTGAGTTTCAAACCATATTTGCAGAAATAGGAGAAAGGACATTTATAATAGGTCTCCGCGCGCGAAGCGGAAATGACCATATCCTTTCCGAACAGCTTTTCGGAAACCGTTCGGTCGGAAAACGCAGCTTGCCTGTCGGAAACCGTTCGCTCCAGTGCGGAAAGTCGGGCAGCAAAAGCAGGATCGTCTCGAAAATACGCGCGCAGCGTTTCGGAAAGCGTATCCTGCTGTAAAAATTCCTCTGCAAGCGTCTCGAAAGCGGCGGCAGGGCTTTGCACGCGGTCGATCGGGGCGGTCAGTGCATCATCCTTTACACACATGGAAGGAAAAATATCCTGAATTTCCCGCACAAGCGAAGACGGTCGCAAAGAACCGCCGTGAAAATCAGCAACCGACCACGAAACGCACAGCCGTTCGCGCGGGAGGGTGAGCGCGTCGTAGACAAAGCTGCGTTCGTCCACCGTTTTATATTCCGCTGTATCCGACAGTTCCACGCCAAGTGCGGACAGCGTTTTTCTATCCGCGTCACTTAAAACACCATCGGTCGGCGGGTTCTCAGGGAAAACCTCGTCATTTGCACCGACGACGAATACAACGCGCGGCGCATCAATTCGAATACGGTCTGCCGTCCCGACAGTCACCGTGTCCAAGCCCTGCGGCAGATGCCCGATGTCGGCGCTGTCCAGCAGAATACGGAACAGTTCATAAAATCGAGCGGGCGTGATTTCCCCCGTTCCGCAAGCAGCGGCGAGCGCATCGAGCATTTGCATAAGCAATTCCCAAACTGTGTTCTGCTGCTCGGCAAGTTCGTAAAATTCAGCGTCCAACAGTTCTTTTGCAAGTTTTTTAAGCGCGGCGGGTACTTCCATGCGTATTAGAAAATCATAAAGCACACGAGCCTTTGCAGCGCCGTCGCCCTCGGCAAAACCCTTTCTGAAACGCAGAACGGGTGCAACAGCGCGCTGCCGCAATTCGTTAAGATATTGCAGACGCTCCGCGTCACCGTCCTGCATGGCAACACCCAGACCGGACGGATTCTCCGTAAAATCGGATCTCCATTGCGCGCGTTCAATGCCCCACAGCACAGTATAGCTTTCCAAAGCAGCGATTTCCTCAGCGGTCAGCCCGCAAAGCCCCGTTTTCAAATAGCGAAGCAGCGCTTCCGTGGTGATCCCCTTTACGGTCATGCCAAGCAAACAGTCGGTAAACTGCATCAAAGGCTGCGCAGCGACCGGCTGGCGACGATCTTCAAAGTACGGCACACCATACTTACGAAATGCAGCGCGAAGCGCCGTGTCATACGTGTCTTTTCGCCGTTGGATCACGGCAATATCACGTGCGCGAAAACCGTAGTCCCGTAAAAGCACACGGATCTGCCGCGCCACATAATCGCTCTCCTGTGCGCGGTTTGGCGCGGCGCAAAGCGAAATACAGTCGGTCTTTTCCAAAAACGGTTTTTTCGTACAGCAATACAGATTGCGCTCCAAATGCAAAAGTGCCGCCGGCTTGCTGTCCCTTGCTGCGGAAAACCAAATTGGCTTTGCTACCTGTACGGATTGCCGCGCGGCTGCCGCTTTGAGCATTTGCATTTCCCGGTCGATATTGTCAAATACACAGGCGTTGATTTCTTCTCCGTCCTCCGGTTTCGGCAGACAAAGTGTAATATACACGTCGCGGCAGACGCGCATCAGCGCTTCAAGCACGTTACGCTCCTGTTTTGTAAAACCGGCAAACGCATCTACAAATACGGTTTTATCTGAGAAATACGACCCGGTCAAAATCACATCCGTTAGTCTCGTAAGCTTGTCCGCGTCATCGTCAAAGCGTTCGTGCAAAAGTGCTTCATACATCTGCACAAGTAAGGAAAGCTCAGAAACCTTTTCTTTCAGCGCGCCGTTTTCCAAGTGCTCGCCCGCCGCCTGCAACTCAGGGACGGATACAGCACATTGCTTAAGCTCTTTGGCAAACGCAACGAGCGTGTGTAAAAGGTTCGGCCGCTTTGCATAACGTCTGTATATGCGCGTGTGCTCACCCAGCGCATCAAGCGCTAATCGCATCAGCACTGCGCGCATACCGTCGTCTATCTCGAGTTTGGCGGAAGAGGGCTCGTTTTCCAGCGCCGTTTCGGCAAGGCGGGTAAAACTGAGGATTTCAAGTTCCTGCATATGCTTTGCGCCCACGCGAGCGAGCATGGCGCGTTCCGACGCATAAGAAAACTGCTCGGGAACAAGAAGAATAAATCCCTTTTCCCCCGCCTGCAACCGATCTGCCAGCGTGTCGCGTACATACTTGGTTTTCCCGCTGCCGTTTCTGCCAAGTAAAAAACGAAGCATAAGCCCGCCTCCTTTCTGAAATATTTTACCACAGGGCTACACGTTTGACAACCGCGTACAACAGCATAAGTCCAAAAAAGCGTACATACTATTGCATCGGCAAGACATTGCAAACGGTACGGATTTGTGCTATATTGAACGCGGTGATGCGGATGCGAAAACGGTTGAAAATAAAGTCAAAAAAAATACTGCGGCTGCTGCTTATCGGTTGTTTTTCGGCGGTGCTTGTGCTGTTCTGTGTCACAGCGGTATATTGGCAATCACAGAAAGAGGAGATTTCCGTTTGTCTTGACGCAGGGCACGGCGCGCACGATGTCGGCGCCGTAAACGGCGAACGCTACGAAAAAAACGATAATCTGCGCCTTGCCCTGCTTGTACGGGATGCCTTGGAGGAAAAAGGCGTTAAAGTGTATATGACCCGTTCGGACGACACCTTTCTTTCGCTTCAGGAACGATGCGACTATGCCAACCGCCGCAACTGCACGCTGTTCGTAGCCCTGCACCGAAACAGCGCCGAAAGCGGAAAAGGCGTGGAGATCTGGGTACAAAATACGCCGGGCAAAATCGATTGGGCGCTGGCGGAAAACATTTTGTTTCAAATGGAAAGCGCGGGTATTTCCGAGAACCGCGGTGTAAAAACAGGATATGTCCATAATCCTGACGGCAACTACTATGTAAACGCCCACACAAAAATGCCCAGCTGCCTTGTGGAAGCGGGATTTGTGACCAGCGACGAGGACAACGCTTTGTTTGATGAAAATTTGGACGCATACGCACAGGCGATCGCGCTCGGCATCTATGAGACGCTGACGGATATGCAGTCCGGCGTTTTGCCTGCGGAAGAATAACGGCAGATGCGAACAGACGCTGTGAGGAAATCCTCACAGCGTCTGTTTTTCTCGAATTTGCTACGGCAGACGACAGATCGTTTGCACGAGCAGCAGCAGGATCACGCCCGGTGTACCGCCGAGCGCGGCAACGGCAAGGCTCGGCAAATTTAACGGGAGAGACACGCCGAAAAATCCACCCAAAAAGTTCGCTGCAAAAAATGCTGCTGCGCCCTGCACGATGGTCAATAACAGTGCAGAAACAAACCGCCCGCTGCGTATCATAGCGATCAAAATACATGCGCCGCAGAGTCCCAGCGCGGCATAGATCCATCCTGTCAATTCAATCGTCTCCCGTGCGTTTTGTACATTTTATGAAAGACGAAAAATGATTTATTCCGATTGTTTATTTCTTTTTTAAAGGAATATACTTAAATGAGACAAATTTGCGGAGGGATCTTATGCGAAAAGCGATCGTAACGTACGAGCAGTTTTGTGTATCCAAAAATCAAAACGTACTTTTGGAGGAACACCATTATGAGGACGGCACTTATGCCATCTACTGCAAACACAGGGATACCTGTGATGATACAGAGTGCCGATGCATCCGACAACTGCAAAAAAGCCTGAAAATTTCTAAAACTTTGCAAAAATAACTGCAAACGGTTGACCGAATATAAAAAATTTAGTAGAATAAATAAGAAATACTTAAATTTTCTGCTTTTTATATATATTCGGTGAGAAACATGAAGAGAATCCTTGACTTTGAAAAGATCGAAATTATTGACATTATCCCTTTTTCCTGCGGCATTCTGTTCCCAAGAAAAGAAATTTTACCTGACGATAAATGTAAAGTCACGTTTTACGGCTTTGATATGGAAAAAATGCGCAACGCACCGGTGACCCGAAGCGTGTACATGCTCAACAAGTTTGGAAACGGCTACCAACGCATTGTCGATGAGGTCGGTGATTATCTCAACTGTGATGCGGACAGCTTTTCCGGGAACGGAACCGTGATTGTATATCCTACAGGGGAAACCGGCGTCTTCGATTATGAGGGGAAGCCCATTTGGGCAGGCGATCTGCTCTACCATGACTGCCCCGTACAGGACGTCGCCTCCGATGGGAACCAGATCTGGTGCACCGTGCCCGACCAGAATGCGATCATCAGTTATTCCGTTGCGCACAAAAAGTTTTATATGCGCATCGGCGGCGAAAACTCTGCGGCGTTCAGCCGTCCGGTTTCTCTCTCTAAATACGGAAATGAATTGTTTATCTGCAACGCAGGCTCTTACAAAATCCGCACGGTCAATTTGAAAGATTATTCCGTACGTGATTTCCGCACATTTGACGAACCCGTTCGCCGCTATGTGCGTACCTGCGGCAAGGAGATTGTCCAGCTGGATTCCGGCGTCTATATTTTATAATTTTGCAGATCAAGCTAAAAACCGCGGAAAGCACAGGCTTTCCGCGGTTTTCTTATATGCTTATTCCAGCGGGATGCCGATCGTCAAGATCTCAAAGGGTTTATATGCGATGCAATCGGACTCGCCTTCTTCATCCTCCAGCATATTCAAAAGCCGTACCTTTTTCGGCAAGCGCAGCGTACCGCGATGCCCCTCGGTCTCGGTCAGGCGGACAACCACCATTTTGCCGTCCTCCGACAGCTTCATCGCCTGCAAAAACAGCCCGGGGAAGGTGTTCTGGCATGATACGTCTGCTTTCACGATCGGGATGTTGTATTCAAGCGCGATGCGGTTGATATGTGCCGACACCGCGTCGCCGGCGTGCGGCAGAATCATATAGCAGAAGTGGTGCAGCCCCATATCACTCGTCGGATCGGGGCGGATCGTCGCGCGTAAAAGGCTTAATGATATTTTATTTTCATCAAAGCCAACACCGTATTTGCAGTCGTTTAAGAGCGCAATACCGCCGTCCGTTTCAGCAAGATCGCACCATTTGTGGTGGCAGACTTCAAACCGGGCCTGCTGCCAGCTTGTATTCTTGTGTGTCTCGCGGCGGATAAAGCCTGCGCCGATGTCGCAAAGTGCTTCCCGCGCAAGCACATTGCAGGAAAACTCCGCCTTTGCAAGCCTGTGCTTTTCCCGCCAGTCCACGACATTTTCCACTTCGATGCCGCGGGAAAGACGAAACAGCCGAATCAACCGTTTCCAAGTGCTTTGCCCGATTTTTAACTCCGTTTCAAATACGGCGACCTCATCGTTCTTCTCGGCAAGGTGCAGTGGTGTTGCGACCTCGACCGCCACACGGCGGTCTTTGTAATTGGGCAGGATGTCCCATGCGTCATACACGCCGGGCTTATCCTCATACACGCAAAGCTCGTTGAACGCGCCGTCCACCCATTCCCGGGACAGCTCTTTGTCATACAAACTGCGCATACTGCCGTCATCGGCAAAATCGACCACATAAAACGGTGTTTCTACCCGTTCACCGACAAAGCACCATTCCTCAGCCGTGCCGACGCTGCGGCGGATCTCGCCGTGTCCGAGCGCAGGGAGGTTCGGAAGGCACCAATACCCTTTTTTGCCGTACCGCGTGCTGTCGCCGTTTTCATTTTCGATAAAGGTCAGCTGTGTCCGCGGGAAGTTCAGCGAATTGAAATACTGCTCGCCGCTACCGATGATCGCATCAAGTTTTTCTTCGATCTCCGAATAATCCGCCATGGTATCGCGATAAACGGGCGTGATATGGCTGCCGGGCAGAATATCATGGAACTGATTGATGAGCAGCTTTTTCCAGCAGTCTTTTAACGCCTGTGCCGGGTACGTCTCGCCGCCGAGCGCGCGAAGCGTGGAGATGATCTCCGCCTCACGCAGCTTAAACTCCAGCCGGCGGTTCGCTTTTTTGATCTCCGCTTTCGTTGTGAATGTGCCCCGGTGCATTTCCAAATACAACTCGCCGTCCCATTTGGCGAGTTTACGGTTGCCCTTTAAATTCTTTTCCAAAAATTCCTGCGCACCCACATGCTCGGTCTTCGGCATCACGGAGACTTTTTCAAAGCGGCGCATAAGCTCCAGCATTTCCTCCGTACAACCGCTGCCGCCGTCGCCGTAGCCGAACATGGAAAGCGTCTGCCCGCCCGTATTTTTATCTTGATACGCCTCCCAATTCTCCTGGATCTGGGACGGCATGTTCCAAGTAATGAAATGCGTCGGCGGTACGCAGGCATATACCTCGCTGCCGTCTATCCCGCGCCAAATAAAGTTGTTGTGCGGGAAACGGTTCGTATCATTCCAGGTGGACATTTTGTTGGAGACAAAATACTCCACACCGCTTTTTTTGAGGATCTGCGGCAAGATCCAGCTGTTGCCGAATACATCCGGAAGCCAGCAGTTGTTTACCGTTTTGCCGAATTTTTTACGAAAATAGGTTTGTCCGTACAGGCACTGACGAATGAGGCTTTCCGCCGCGGGAATGTTGCAGTCAGGCTCTACGTACATTGCGCCTACAGGTTCAAACCGCCCTTCGGCGATACGTGTTTTGAGTTCCGCAAACACTTCGGGATAATACTTTTCCAGCGTTTCGTAGGTAAACGCCTGCGTGTGCGTATACTTAAATTCCGGATAACGATCCATCAAACGCAGTTGAATGAGCACCGTGCGCAAATTTTTCTGCACGGCATGGATGCGCCGCCAATAGTAGGCAATATCCAGATGCGAGTGCGCAAGCAAAGCTACGTCGCCGCTGCCCTTATAGTCATCGTTTGCGTAGATGACCTCGTCCACATACCGTTTCGCATCCGCAAGCCCGGGCAGCGTGTCGTCCTCGAAATCGATGAGATTGAGGGCGTTGTTCAGCTCGCGGTTGAGGAAAGCGCGATAATCCTCTGAAAACAATTCGCAGTCTGCAATGTTCAGGAACAGCTCCAAGTCGTAAACCAGATCCTGCACGGCGTGATCCACCACGGCAAGATACGCACCTTCAAAAATCTGACGGCACCCGCGCACGGAAAGCGACTCCGGATTGCGTTCATCGTCGGGCTTGGAACGGTTGTACCCCTGCATCTCAAAATGCAGCTTTTCTGTATTCGGCGCAAGATAGGGCGTGAGCAAAATGCGCTCACGGTTCGGGTCGACGCCGCCGACATATTTGCCGTTGACCTTGACAATGATCTCCGCTGCGGTTTTAAGCGTCAGCCAAAGCTCCTCGCCGCGATAATCATCGGGGATGACGACATCCCCGCGAATAAACGCCGTGCCGTCAGGGGTAAAATACATGTCCCCTTTGCAAAGCGGAGCATAATCGTCGGAATAATATTCAAATTCCATTTCCGAGATCTGCCGCGCCTCACGGATCTGAAGTGTTTTGATCTCATATTTCTTTTTATAAATATGCCGTTTCAGCCAGCCGAAGCGAAGCCTTGTCCACTCCTCGGGGCGCATACTGCGGCGGACAACCTGTATATGTGCCATAGCTACCTCCTTATGTGTCCCAGAAGAACGGCTTTTTACGAATCGCGCGTACAGAAACACGTTCACCGAGATCCTTTAGGATCTCCGCCTCGATCCAATGCACACAGCGGTCCAAGATCAGGCATTTAGAGCACTCGCCTTGAAAAACGAGCGTCAGTTCGTCGCCGCGGCGCTCTGCAAAGCGCACCTCGCCGCCGTCCCCTTGGATCTTCGGGCGAATAACGGTTTCGATATATTGTTCCATGCTCATTCCCCTATCGCCTCATGAATCGCAGCACGTAATACGTTTAACCTCTCCTGTGCCACCGCTTTGTCTGCTCCGCGAACAGAATAATATATTTTCAGCTTTGGCTCCGTCCCCGACGGGCGGATCGCAAGCCAGCTTTCGTCCTCGAACAAATATTTCAGCACATTTTCTTTCGGAAGCGCGCCGATACCGACCGAATAATCCAAAATTTCCCGTACCCCGTCAAAGGCAGCCGTCCCCGCCTCACGAAACGCCTGCATGATCGAACGGATGCAGCTCGCGCCGTCCTTGCCCTTGAGCGTTACGGAATCCAGCGCATCCAAATAGTAACCATATTCCGTGTAAAGCGCCTCCAAGGCGTCAATAAGCGTTCTGCCGTTTGCTTTATGATAGGCAGTCATTTCACAGATGAGCATGGAGGCAACGACGGCATCTTTATCGCGTGCATGCGTGCCCGCAAGATACCCGTAGCTTTCCTCATAACCAAAAACAAAATAACGATCGCCGCTTTGCTCAAATTTCGTGATCTGATCGCCGATGTATTTAAATCCTGTAAGCGTTTCCACGATCTCCAGCCCGCATTTGCGCCCGATATTTGCGCCGAGGTCGTTGGTCACAATGGTTTTTACGAGTGTCGCGCCCGGGCGCAGGGTGTCTTTCTTAAAACGAAGAATGAAATCCGCAAGCAGTGCGCCGACCTGGTTGCCCGTGAGCTGCACATAGTCGCCGTCGTGGCGTACCGCGATGCCCACGCGGTCACAGTCGGGATCTGTTCCGAGCACGAGATCCGCCTGTTCTTTACGCGCCTGTTCGAGCGCGAGGGTCAGTGCGTCGCGCTCTTCCGGGTTCGGAGAACGCACGGTGGAAAAGTCGCCGTCCGGCATTTCCTGCTCGGGCACGACGGATACAGCATAGTCGGCAAGAATGCGTCGCACAGGGACATTCCCCGTGCCGTGCAACGGTGTATAGACCACCTTGATGTCATGGCTTTCCGTATAGAGCGACTGTGTTTTTACAGCGTCCAAAAAGGCGTCGAGCACTTCGGGGCTGATGAAGCGCACAAGCCCGCTGGATTTTGCGACTTCAAAGTCCAGACGCGGCACCGCGCGAAGGTCGGTAACAGCATTAACGCAGGCGATGACCTCATTTGCAAGTGCGGGTACAAGCTGGCAACCGTGCTCGTCATAAACCTTATAGCCGTTATACTCTTTGGGATTGTGGCTTGCCGTGATCACGATTCCTGCACAGCAGTGCAAATACCGAACGGCAAAAGACAATACGGGTGTCGGCGTGATCTCGCGGAACAGATGCACCGTGATGCCCTTAGCGGCCAGCACCTGCGCCGCACATTCGGCAAACACACGTGAATTTCGCCTTGAATCATAGGCGATGACAACGTGCTTTTCCCCGTCAAAATGCGCAAGCAGATAAACGGCCAGCCCAAGCGTTGCCTTTGCGACCGTATACGAATTCATGCGGTTCGGCCCTGCGCCCATAATGCCGCGCAAACCACCGGTGCCGAATTCCAAATCTTTATAAAAACGATCCTCTAATTCCTTTTCATCCGTGATTTTCAAAAGCTCCTGTTTGGTTTCATCATCAAACAGCAGCCATTCATTATAACGCTCTGAATACTGCATGGAACACCTCACTAAGCTTGTTTAATGAACATATTTTACTGCATGCATGCTGCAAAATCAACAAAAAACTGGAAATAAATTTGGGTGCATTCCACGACGTTTTATGGTATACTTTGGTTACAATTCTCTTTGAGGAGGTTATCATGGAAAAATTCAAGCTGTTTGTCGAATATCAGGTCGCAAAAACCACCTATGTGACCAACCTGTTTGAAACCGAGCATTTCCGTATGCACTGCAAGGCGTTTCGCGATCACATCAAGCTGACTATGCAGACGCCTGTACCCGTGCGTATCCACAAGCTGCAAATCACCATCCCCTATACGTTTGATCGTGATGACAGGCTTTTTTTGAACGGTTATCAGTCCTGGACGGACTGCCGCGAACTGTTCGTGGACGATAAGCCTTCTTACTTGCAGCCGTATTTTAAGCCCTTTATCATGGCTTCGTCGTTCCGTTCCTCCGGCGACTATACTTTTACGAAGTACGGCACAAGAGCCGGGTATTTCCACGGTTTCTCTTACGCCTATGTTCGCAGAAACGAACAGTATGACCTGTTTGCTTCGCTTTGCGAGCGTACAGGTTACACGGTTTTCCGTTTCAACTGCCCGGAAAATACGATCACCGTGGAAAAGGATCTGGACGGCATCGCGATCGACGGGGAATACGATGTGCTCGATATTGTGAATCTGCAGGGCACCATGGACGAGGTCTTTGACCGCTGGTTTACGCTGCTCGGAATTCCCAAAGCAACCGCGCCCGTTCGCAACGGTTACACCACCTGGTACAACTATTATCCAAATATCAACGAGAAGATCGTGACCGACGACCTCGAAGCGTTATCCAAGGTGGACGCGGATATTGATATTTTCCAGATAGACGACGGCTACCAAACGAATGTCGGCGACTGGCTTTCCGTGGACCCAAAAAAGTTCCCCTGTGGGATGAAAGTGATTGCAGACAAGATCCATCAGAAAGGGATGCAGGCAGGTCTCTGGCTGGCGCCTTTCGGCGCGCAGTACATGTCCGAAGTCGCAAAGGCGCACCCGGATTGGATCATCCGTCATCCGAACGGCAAGCCCGTGCGCTGCGGATTGAATTGGGGCGGCTTTTACGCGCTGGATATTGAACACCCGGAAGCGCGCGCATACATCCGTAACTTCTTTGACGTGATCCTCAACGATTGGGGCTACGATCTCGTTAAGCTCGATTTCCTGTATGCAGCCGCGATCATTCCGAACCACGGCAAAACACGCGGCCAGCTGATGTGTGAGGCAATGGATTTCCTGCGGGAGTGTGTCGGAGATAAGCAGATCCTTGGCTGCGGCGTTCCCCTCTTCCCTGCATTCGGCAAAGTGGAATACTGCCGAATCGGCGCGGATATGGGCCTTCGCTGGAACTGCCCGACCTTCAGCCATCGTGAAAACGTTTCCACGATCAATACCCTGGGCAACACGATCTTCCGCCGCGCGCTGGACGGCCGTGCGTTCCGCAACGACCCGGATGTTTTCCTGCTGCGGGAAAACAACATGCACTGCACCTTTGAGCAGCGAGAGATCATCGCGACGGTCAACAAGCTGTTCGGAAGTGTGTTGTTCACCTCCGACAACGTCGGGGATTACAATACGCAGCAGATGCAGCTTCTGCTCAAAACGTTCGCAAAGGATGACATTCAGGTGCAGCGTGCGGAATTCCGACCGTCTGCGCGCCGCATAATTGATATTGATTACACTGAAAACGGCGCGCAGAAGCATTTCAGCTTTGATATGGATAAAGGTAAAATTATTCTGTAAGCGAGTCAATTTTAACGTGAACGAGCTTCCCTGTATATGAAGGGAAGCTCGTTTTTTATCATTCCAAAAACTGCCAGCGGTATTTTTTCAGGTCTACATATCCTTCGTCACTGACCGCCACGCCCTCTTCGCGCAGCAGCTCGATCTGTCGGTTTTTGCCGCCGAACACAAAGGCGTCGGACACTTTGCCGAACCGGTTGACCACACGATGGCATTTGATGGTCTGCGGATCGGGATTGGCATGCAGTGCGTAGCCGACGACACGTGCCAAACGAGGGTTCCCGACGGCAAAGGCGATGTCACCGTATGTGGAAACATATCCTTTCGGGATCTTTTTGACGGTTTCATAGATTTTATCAAAAACAGGCATCGAATCACCGCTTTTATCATACCGAAAAAAGCGCAGATTTGCAAGGACTATTACAGATTTTCCACGCCGTTGCCGACACGTTCCACTGAAACGTCCGCTTGCGTCTCTACCTCTACAGTCGGCAGCGTGTCTTGCCAATGCACAATGTCTGATTTGAACTGCGCAGGATGCCTTTGCCAAAAGCGCTGCCCGAACCCGAACGGGTCTGAGTTTTGCTCCAGAAAACAGCGGCGTACAGTAGCTTCAATCATTTCGCAAATACGCTGCTGCGCCAAGGCTTCGGTTTGCAGCAGATATGCTTCATCCAAAGAAAAAGGTGTCTCGGAATGAGTTTCCGAAATATCGACCGTCATCTTGACTTGTACATTGAACAAAATTTTTCCGTTCACCATCTCGTTTTGGATCTTTGTGCCGGTTTTTTTGATTTTCAAAACGGTCTGCGCCGCATACGTTTCGTTGTCCACAGAGAAGTATCCACTCTGGGCTTTATCAGTCAGCAGCATAAGCGCAGTCACATCGTCCGAAGACAATTCATACGTCATGCGGTCGTCTTGAAAGACGCCGACACTGTACATGGAAATTTTGCTCACTCCCTCCTCTTCTTCCGTACGTACTACCGGGATATAAGCATCTGTCAGATCCGAGGAAATCTGATTGACAAATTCGTAGAGAGCCTGCGACACAATGTTCGTATTATAACGTGCACCGTCTAAGATATCGGTGATGCTGTCCGCTGTCAAAACGTTTTCGCCGAGGCTTGCGGATACAAGCTCTTCTGCTGTCGTATCTGATACAGCGACCGGAACGGTTAAACGTGTCGCCGCATTGCGGACAAAATAGTCCAAATGCGTATAAAGCCCGTTTTGAGCCGTCTCACGGCCGAATACGATCAATCGGTTTTGCGAAAGCAGCGGCTGCTTTCCTTCGCTTTTTGCCGCATTGGATATGGCTTCCGAAACGGTCGCACCCTCTACAGTCAGACAACGCGTTACCTCTCCGAGATTGGCGCCGCTGTTGGGATTGCCCGCCATTTCGGTATTGAGTGTTTGCAGCGTGACACGCACACCGTTCTTCGTTTCATCAATGCCAATCGCCTGCACGATCAGTCGATTTTTTAATTCCAAGCCAGGTGTGCCGCAGCTGCTCAAAAGGAGCGCGATCAACAGAACAAGGAGTAACAATTTACCCGTTTTGCGCATGCGCACACCCCCTTTTTCGCTTGATAAGTGCTGCTGCTATGATCACACTCGGAACAACGACGACAAAAACAATATATAATCCGGCGCGTACGGCAAGGCCGGTCGTAAAATAATAATCCGTGACCGTGCCCGCAAAAAACACCTGTATCACCAAAACCACAAGCCCTGCAAGCAGGATATAAAGCTTATTCCATTTGCGGGAAAAGTATTTTTGCAATAGTTCGGACTGCAAATATAAAAGCAGGCTGATTTTAATAAAAGCTGAGAGGATCCAAACGCCTGTCAGCAGTACGTCGAACCGGCGAAACACACTGAATTCGGAAAGTACGGCGACAGCGTGCACCGGGAACATTTGGGTCTGCGCAAAATCACCTAACCCCGCAAAGACAAAAAACAGGATCATCTCCGTAAAGCAAGTGAACGCCAAAAGGCCGACTGCAAAGGCCCTTCCCACTTTTCCGTTGGCACGCGGGAGCAAAACAGCAGCAAAAGCAAGTTCCACCGTTCGTGTCGCCGCATCCAGCGCGGCAGTGAGCGACGGCGCAACGCCATCATAAAACATTGGAGAAAGATTGACCGTCTCCACCTTATCCGCCATGGCGATCATAATAAATACGAATGCACCCGTAAACAGCACAAGGCTGATCGTGCCGACACGCCCGATGGCTTCCAACCCCAAAGTTGCAGCGTAGCAAGCGGCAGCAATACAAAGAATAATAAATAAGGCGCTGTCGCTGTCCGGAAACACGATCGTTCCGACAAACATTTCCAGCCTTGCCACGGCGACCAGTGTAAAAAATAAAAAACACAGTACATAGCTTATACTGCTTGCTTTGGAAAGCAAGGGAGAAACCGTATAGGCAATATCCGTGATGTCTTTTTCCGGGAAATAGTGCTTTTGCAGCATGAGCGGTACGGAAAACAGCAGGATCATCATTGCAGCGAAAATCACGGAGGGAAAATAATCCGAAGAATTTATCCTTTCCGCACCGACCGGTGAAAAGGTCAGCGTTGTCAGAAGTCTGGACAACAGCAGCACGCAGCAAAGCTGCCAAACGCCGATTTTTGCGCTGCCTTTCATGGCGTCACCCCGTATACAAATTATTTTTCCAAACTATGGATCTGTAACTCACGTTTCCCAAGCGTTTTCCATCCGAGTCTCCAAAAAGAATCCCGCCATAAAGCGCCGAGATGCATCGGGGAAAAGGGCGCGACATAGGGCGTACCATATGCGGTTACAGCGCACATGTTAAAAAGTACGACACCAAAGCCCAGCACAATGCCATAGAAACCGGCTAACCCGCCAATGATCATAAAAGCAAAACGCAGAACGGAAACGGGATAGTAAATTTTTGACACAACAAACGAGCTGATCGCCGTCATGGCGACTACGATCAGCATGGGGGCTGCGATCAAGCCCGCTGAAACCGCTGTGTCGCCAATGACCAGCGCGCCGACGATGCTGACAGCATGACCGACCGATTTCGGCATACGAAGTCCCGCTTCACGCACGATTTCATACAGAAAGTGAATGAATATCGCCTCTGCCATAACGGGAAGCGGTGTGATGCTCTCCTGCACAGCCGTATCATACAGCATGGACGCCGGCAAAATTTCCTGATGAAATGTGCAGACTGCCACATAAAGTCCCGGCAAAAATACGCTGATGAGAAACGAAAAGAACTTCAAGACACGGATAAACAGCGCATAATACGGCCGGTGGTTATAGTCATCCATGGACTGGAAGTTCTCTGTGAACAGATACGGTACGATCATAGCAAACGGCGTGCCGTCCACTAATATGACAGCCCTGCCCTCTGCCATTTCGGCGCAGGCAATATCCGGGCGTTCCGTTGTACCGACGCTCGTAAAAATTGCGGTCACGTCCGACTCCAAAAACGGGCGCAGATACCCGGCACCGAGCACCATGTCGAGTTTTGCTTTTTTCAGCCGGCTTTTGATCTCATCGATCATCTGCTTGTCGGCTCTGTCCGCAAAATAACAGATACATACACGCGTTTTGCTTGTCGCACCGAGTTCCTGCAATTCAAACCTTGCAACAGGTGACCGCACGCGGCGGCGAATAAGTGCGACATTGTCCTTAAAGCTTTCCACAAACGCTTCCTGTGCGCCGCGTTCCTGCACTTCGGTCTGTGCATTATCTATGGCGCGCTTCGGGAACCCCTGTACGCCAAACGCTTCGCAAAACGGTGCTCCGTCTATAAACAGGATCACAAGCCCGGAAACAACATCTGTCACGGCGTCATCGAGACTGTAATTTTCCTTTTGGTCGATCCCCGACGAAATACAGTCACGGATATACGCCATTTGCTCGGACGGATCATCGGGCACATCGCGCATTTCCATAATAGGACCGACAACTTGCTGTGTTACCAAAAGATTGTCGCACATGCCGTCATCCATAATCAGGAACGCTTTGTTCTTCCCGATATATGTCTGCTTATATAAAATATCAAAGCTTGCGCCGAGCTTTTCTTTCATATACAAAATATTTTTTTCAATTTCCGCGTACACGCGCGTCGGCGGTTCCTCGGGCGGGATCGAGCGCGTCACGCGGTTTTCTTCCTTTTTCAACCAGTTCCACATAGAATCACCTTTTATATTTTTGCCGCCTATACGCACAATATTCTCAAAAGGTAAAGGTGAACACTATGTTGATTATTCTGTTTCGCACAGCAATTTTATATGTGCTTGTACTGCTGACCTTTCGAATTTTAGGCAAACGGCAAGTCGGCGAGCTGCAGCCCGTGGATCTGGTTTTGACATTTCTGCTTTCGGAATTCCTTTCCATATCCATCCAGGACACGCAGGCCCCTCTGATTAACACATTGATCCCGGTCATGCTGCTGATCGGTTTGGAGATCCTTGTATCCGTACTTTCTATGAAAAGCATCCGGCTGCGCACGCTTGTACAGGGAAATCCCCTGCCGGTTATCCGCAACGGAAAGCTCGACCAGAAACAGCTAAAACAGCTTCGATTTACGGTAGACGACCTTTTAGAAGCGCTGCGCAAAAAAGATATTTTCGACATATCCGAGGTACAGTACGCCATCGTAGAAACAGACGGTACCCTGAGTGTGCTGTTAAAACCCGAATCCCGTGCGCCGCAAAATTCAGATCTACAGACTACGCCTGCGGACAACGGCATGCCCTGTCTTGTCATCAGTGACGGACAAGTGATCCACACCCATTTTAAACTCTGTGATATGACGGATCAAAAGCTTGAAAATATCTTGAAAAAAAACAAGATCCGCGCCGAGCACATTCTGCTCATGACTGCGGATCGAGGCGGGAACTATTATTGGATTGAAAAGGCGGAAAAGAAATGAAACGGGTCATAATCGCGGTGGTCTCCACGGCGTTGGCTGTTACAATTGCCTGTTTCGGCTATTGGCGTTTTGTACGCATCTGCGACCGGTTGGAATCAGACGTTCTGCTATTGCTTGAGGTTGCCGAAACAGAAAACGCCGATCCGGAACAGTTGAAGGAGCATGCAGCCCGATTGGCGGAAGATTGGGGCAACGCAGAGAAGCATTTGGATATCCTGATCCAGCACGCCGAGACAGATGAACTGGATATTATGATGCGCGCACTCGGGCAGCTTTCCGAAACGGAATCCGCCGAAGCGCGCGCAGAATATCTGCATGAAATTCTGTATCGCATTCAACACCTGCGTGAAACGGAAGCGCCGAACCTGCGAAATATTTTATGATCCGGGCTTTCATATGCTTGCTTTGTTAAGAAGCATTCATCCGATCACGCCGAGATGCTCCAGCAGGATCTTAAGCCCTATGCCGATGAGAATGATCCCGCCCGCAAGCTCCGCTTTGTTCTTGAACTTTGAGCCGAATTTTTGACCGATGAGCACGCCCACAAAGGAAAGCAGCAGGGTCGTCACGGCAATGAGCGTTACGGAAGGCAAAATCTTCACCTGTAAAAAGGCGAACGTGATCCCGACAGCCAGTGCATCGATGCTCGTAGCGATCGCGAGCACAAGCAGCTCCTTATAGGAAAAATCAGCGCCGGCATCCTCTGCTTCCGAAGTTTTTTTGAAGGATTCCACGATCATTTTTCCACCGATGATCGCCAGCAAAACAAATGCGACCCAATGGTCTATGCTTGTGATGTATGCCTCGAACTGCCTGCCGAGCAGCCAGCCGATCAGTGGCATCAGCCCCTGAAAGCCGCCGAAAAATACAGCGATGATCCACGCACGCCGCAGCTGCAGCTTCTGCATTTCCAAGCCCTTGCACAGCGCAACGGCGAACGCATCCATCGAAAGCCCCACCGCGATCAAAAGAAGCTCCCAGAATCCCATACATCCATCTCCCAACTGATTTTGTATAGAATAATATAAAAAGACTCATGCACGGATCGCCCGCGCATGAGTCTCGTCATTTCAGGAAAGCCAGACCGAAACGGTCAGTATGTTGACTTGCCGCGCTTTTTTTTGCGCCGACTACTCCCTCATAAGAGCATCTAAGTGTACCAAAAATCATATCTGTTGTCAAGAGAAAAACTGCGGTTTAAGACTCCAAAAGCTTTTCCTTTGCAAGATATGCCGCACCAAGCATCCCCGCATGGTTTTTCATAGCGGCGCGTTTGATGGCAACCGAACGGAAGCTGTGGATGTTGCGCGCGTGAATGCGGCGGTCGATCTCCGAGACCACATAGTCCTCGTTCATTATACCGCCGCCGAGGATGATGCACGGCGGATTGAAGATAAAGATCAGCGTTGTCAGTCCGCCGATGATCTCATCGATCCAATTATCGATCACGGCATGCACCGTTGTGTTGTTAAAATGCTCCGGCGAAAAAATCTCTCGGCCGTTGAGCGTTTTTCCCGTTGCATCTTGCACAGCGTTCACGAGCGCACGTGTGGATGCATACATCTCATAGCAGCCGTTATTGCCGCAGGTGCATTTTTTGCCGCCCGTGTGCGTCACAATATGTCCAAACTCACCGGCAGAAAAATGTGTGCCCGTATAAATCTTATTGTTGATCCACATGGCGCCGCCGACCCCCGTACCGTACGTCAGGCATAAAAAATCACTATAGCCGCGCCCTGCACCGAATTTTGCTTCCGCAGTAGCGGCAGCATTGACGTCATTTTCGACGCTGACCGGCAGATGGTGCTTTTTCTGGATCGTTTTGGTAATTTCGATTCCTGTGTAATTCGGTATATTCTCACTTGCAAAAATGATTTTCCCGAGCTCACTGTTCACCTGCCCCGCTGTGCTGATGCCGACACAGTCGACTTCAGCGGCGTAGGTATCCACGATCCCCATAATCTTGTTCATCAGGTGCGGACCGCCGAGGTGCGCTTCGGTCGGGATCTCAAAGGCTTGTTCAATCGTATAATCTCCCAGCACGGTCCCGTATTTGATTGCCGTACCGCCGATATCGATCGCTAAAATTTTCATGTTGCCCTCCCAGTCATTTTAAGGCTTCCGCCATAGTACACATCCGCCGAAGACGATGATTCACGCCGGAGCGCGACATCGGCGGCTGCATGGTGTCACCGATCTGCTGCAGCGAAAAATCCGGATTCGCAAGCCGCAGCTGCGCGATCTCACGCCATTGGTCAGGAAGAGCCGCGTAAGCCGGATTCTTTTGCAGCTTCTCCAGCAGTTCGATCTGCCGCACGGCTGCATTGACCGTTTTGTTGAGATTCGCGCTTTCAAAATTCAGCCGTCGGTTGACATTATTGCGAATATCTTTGTAAACGATCACATCGATAAATTCCATCACAAAGCGCGATGCACCCATGATGCCGATCAGATTTTGAATGTCCTCGGTCTTTTTAAAATAGAGCACATAGTGTCCGCCGCGGCGCACCTCTTTCGGATAGAACTCATTGTCCTCCAAAAATTTTTTGAGATCCAAGCTTAAGTTATAATGCGGCACAACGAATTCCAAATGATAGTTTTTTTCGGGCGCTGTCACGGTGCCGCACGTCAAAAAAGCACCGCGCAAAAATGCCCCGATGCAGCAATCATCCGTTATATTGCCCCAATTCATGCGTCGCGTGCGCTCCTTGCCGTCATAGCCAAATGCAGACAGCACGCATAGCCGATCCTCAGGCGTTTCCACGGAAACTCTGTATTTCTTTGCGGAAATTTTTTCCGATTTCGGCGCAGCGCGGCAAAGCCTGCCGGCGACATATCGATACCTCTCCGCTACAGCGGCGTTTTCCGTCGTAAGCGATATCTCATTACCCGAAAAACCCTTGCCAAACAGCATCAGCCCGTAACTTTCTGCCAAAAGGCAGCACGGTTTTTCGGTTTGCAGCCCTAAAAGCTCCTGTTTCAGATCAGAAGAAAACGACATAGCGCGTCACCTGGAGATATCTCTATGGTACACACTGCTGCAAGCACCGTTTTCAAGCAGATGCTTGTTGATCAGCTCCGCAAATACAACGGAACGGTGCCTACCGCCCGTGCAGCCGATCGCGATCGTCAGCTGGCTTTTCCCTTCCGTGCGGTACAGCGGCAGCAGAAAATCCAAAAGATCCAAAAGCCTGCGCTCCAGACCCTTTGCCTGATCAAATTTCATGACAAAATTGCGTACCGGTTCTTCAAGCCCGGTATGCCCTTTTAATTCCGGAATATAAAAAGGATTCGGGAGACAGCGAACATCGAAAACCAAATCCGCTTCTTTTGGCGTGCCGTGCTTGAAGCCAAAAGAAATGCAGGAGATCTTCAGCGCATTGTCTGCGTTATCCAAAAACAATGCGGCGACACGCTCTTTAAACTGCGAACTCGTCACCTGTGAGGTATCAATGATATAATCGGCGCGCTGGCGCGCGGGCAGCAAAATTTCCCGCTCACGTTCGATGGCATCGCGCACCGAAGGCACGCTGAACTGATCGGCAAGCGGGTGCTTGCGGCGCGTTTCCTGATAGCGTCGCGCGATCACTTCCGTATCCGCATCGATAAACAGGATCTTGTATTTCACATTCATATTTTCCAGATCGCCGAGCACTGCGAAAAGATCGGAAAATGAGCTGCCGAGCCTGGTATCCGCAACGAGCGCGACGCGTGAACGCTTTTCCTTGGATTTCAGGATCAGCTCCACAAAGGTCGGGATCAGCTGCGGCGGCATATTGTCCACGCAGAAAAAGCCAATATCTTCAAGCGCATCCACCGCGCGCGATTTACCCGCGCCGGAAAGCCCCGTCACAATTACAAGTTCCATACGCAATACTTCCTAACCAATCGGGTCAATCCCCGATATATTTCACTTCCGGCTCTAAGCGTACGCCGAATTTTTCCCATACGGTCTGCCGGATCAGCTCGATCAAAGAGAGGATATCCGAAGTCGTCGCGGCGCCTGTATTGATGACAAAGCCCGCGTGCTTTTCGCTGACCTGCGCACCGCCGACAGAAACGCCTTTCAGCCCGCTTTGCTCGATCAGCGCACCGGCAAAATACCCCTGCGGGCGCTTGAACGTGCTGCCGGCGCTCGGGAATTCAAGCGGCTGCTTTTCGGTGCGTTTGCGCATATTCTCATCCATAGCAGCACGAATCACGTTCGGATCGCCCGGCTGCAGCTGCAGTTCCAGCCCTGTAATGATCAGATCCTTGTCAGTGTATACACTGCGGCGGTAGGAAAGTGCGAGAGCTTTCCCTGTAAAGCTTCCGAGGCTGCCATCTGAAGCGACATGTGTACAAGCCGTGAGGACGTCTTTCATCTCACCGCCGTATGCACCTGCATTCATGTAAGCAGCGCCGCCTGCCGTACCCGGGATCCCAAACGCAAATTCCAGACCGCTCAAACCCTGCCGGCAGGCAAAATTGCAAAGCGCCGTTAAAGAAGCGCCTGCAGTGCAGCGTATTCTGCCGATTCCAAGATCCTCGATGGCCGCCATAGCCGGACCGATGCGCAGCACAACACCCGAAAAACCGGCATCCGATACAAGCAGATTGCTGCCGTTGCCGATAACGCAAAACTTAGCATGCTCCTCCCGACAGGCAGACAAAATATCCTGAACAGCCGCAACGCTGTTCGGCTGCACCAAAAGCGCCGCAGCACCGCCGGTATGAAAACTGGTCAGCTTCGACATGGGCGCGTTTTGCGCAAAGGAAGCCCCGTGTTTACGCGCAGCTTCTATGACCGCGTCATACACTGCAATCCCCCGTTTCGTTTATTCGTCCAGCAGCGCAGCACCGATAATGCCCGCATCATTTCCCAAAACCGCCGAGCAGATGCGTGTTTGCTTGCCGCAATGGATGCTGTACCGCTCCTTTTCCACATAGCGGCGCACAGGCTCCAAGAGCGGCTCGCCTTCACAGCCGATCCCGCCGCCTACGCAGAGCACGTCGGGTTGGAAAATATTGATGACATTGGTGATGCCTGCCGCCAAATACTTTATGTAGGTGTCCACCACCGCCTGCGCGGTCCTGTCACCGCGGCGCATCCCCTCAAACGCGGTGCGGCCGTTGACGTTTTGCAGGTCGTGATCTACGATTTCCCACATCACGGAGTCCCTGTTCTGCTCCATGGCCTGCCGCGTCTGCCGCACAAGCGCCGTAGCGGAGGAGTAAGCCTCCCAGCAGCCGCGTCTGCCGCAGGTGCAGGGCTCGCCGTCGACCACGAGGACGGCGTGCCCCATCTCGCCGCCCGCATCATTGCAGCCGTTGACGATCTTACCGTTGATGATAATGCCGCTGCCAACACCCGTTCCAAGTGTGATGGCGACAAAGTTATCCACATTTCCGCCGGCACCTGCCACGGCTTCGCCAAGTGCAGCGCAGTTGGCATCGTTTTCCAAATAGATAGGCTGTGTAAAGTATTTCGACAGAATATCGCGTGCGGGGACCTTGTCGAAGCCGAGATTATTGGCATATTCGATCATCCCAAGACGCTTGTTCACGGAACCGGGCGTACCGATGCCAATGGATACGACGTCCTCCATGTCGATTTTTGCGGTGCGCACAGCGTCCTGCACACATAAAGCGATATCCTTTAAGATCTCCCCTGCCGGGCGCGGGCAGGCGGTCTTGCGCTTACCTTTGCCGATGATTTTGTAATATTCATCTACCACACCGGCGACAATATTCGTGCCGCCAAGATCTACCCCGACTCGATACATACACATTTCCTCCGTTCTGTATTGCAGGCAAATCAATCATTTTGCCAAAATTCCGTTTTTTCTTCATGCGACTCGGCTTCCTCTTCGATGCCGAGCTGCTGCAGCAGCTCCCGCGCCGCATTGTATCCCATTTTCTTTTGGCGGTTATTCATAGCCGCCACTTCGATAATAACCGCAAGATTTCGACCCGGCTTGACAGGGACGACCGCCACAGGGACCTTTACACCCATGATGGTTGTATATTCATTGTCAAGCCCCATGCGGTCATAGACTTTTTCCGAGTCCCAAGGCTCTAACTGCACGACCAAATTGATCTTTTCCGTCAGCTTGACGGCACCCATACCGAAAATGCGGCGCGCATTGATGATACCGATACCGCGCACCTCAATAAAGTGACGAATGTTGTCCGGCGCGGAACCGACCAAAGATTTTGCCGAAACGCGGCGGATCTCCACCGCATCATCCGCGATCAGGCGGTGCCCGCGTTTGATCAGTTCAATAGCGGTCTCACTTTTACCTACACCGCTGTCCCCTACGATCAAAACGCCCTCGCCGTAGACCTCGACCAGAACACCGTGGCGTGTGATTCGCTCGGCAAGCTCCGTACCAAGGAAATAGATGATCGCCGACATACAGCTCGAAGTAGATTCTTCTGTCCGCAGCAGCGGCACACCGTATTTTTGACAAAGGGTTAGCAGGTTGTCGGGACATTCCAAATTGCGCGTAATTAAAATCACGGCAGGCTTGCGGGAAGTCAGCCGCTCCAAGCCCGCATTTTGCTGCTGCGGCGTTTGCGTCTTTAGAAATTCCAATTCGGAAAGTCCAAGGATCTGCACGCGCGCCGGGTCAAAATAGTCATCGCGCCCGGCAAGCAAAAGCCCCGGACGGTTGACATCCTGTGAAGTAACATACAGTTCCGAAGCATCCGACGGCAAATATAGCGTCTCAAAACCAAATTCCCGCAAGATACGTTCCAGGGAAACTGAGTAGTTGGTAGCCACAGCGACACTTCCTTTGATGTGCGTTTTCTCTATTATAATCGATTCCCTTAAACTTTCCAAGCGTTTTCTGTAAACTTTCATAAGAATTTTCACACGCAAAACAAACTATGCGCCAGCACACAAAACATGAACCGAATTTCTCGCAAAATTTGCGCATAAGCACACAGGGGCCTGCCATACTAACGGTGGGTGAGCGGCATGACAACTGTTGTTACAACAGAAAGTGTGCAAAACGCAAAAGAGCTTTGCCGAATTTTTGAAAATTTCGGCGGAGCATTCTTTTTGTCAAAAGACAGTGTGCTGGATTTTTCCGCCGTGCCGCCGGAATTTTTAGTCTTCTGTACGGATAATATACGGGAAATTCCGGCAGAAAAGACAATCTTACTTTCAGATGGAAGTGCAAATTTGCCGCGCGTTGTTCCGTCCAACCGATTTGACCGCATCCTTGTGTTCGAGCCGACTGAAAACATTGAAACAACAGAAAACATGCTTTCTGTTGGATTAAGCCGGCACAGTACGATAAGTATTGCCAGCGCCGAAAGCAATATGCTGCACATCAGCGTGCAGTCGGTCGTGCGAACGCTTGACGGCGCACAGATCCTGCCGTGTGAATACAGCGTGACCTTATCGAGACCTTTTGACAGCCGCACAGCACTATACGCCTTCAGCGTGTTGCTGCTTTGCGGCAAAACAGATGCGAAGAGCCTCAAGCTGCGTCTGTAAAAAAATGCCCCCGAGCCGAGCGGCTCGGGGTACTTCGTCACAAGTTTTAATCGTCGGGTGCGCGGTCACAGGATATAGATCACTACGTCGCGCGATCCCCATTGAATACATTCGGATTCGGTGTTCATAAACAGATCCACCGTAAATTTGTCCTTTTTGACAAACCCGCCGGTATCCGCCGCAATGGCGTACCCATACACGATTCCGTCCGTCGAGACGATCCACATTTCCGTCCCGTAAGGAATCTGTTTGGGATCTACAGCGATATATCCCGGCTTAACTGTTCTGCCGCTCGCTGTCTTAGAACCGGAGGATGCCGTATAAGCGGCGGCCTTGCCCGTGATGATCTTGGAATACTGAGTCGGTGCGCCGTCCACGATTTTCAAGGATGCGGGCGCGGTCAATTCCGAAATCGGCGTACCGCTGTTTTTCAAACTTGAAATGCTGACGGGCTTCTGCTTGGTACCAACCTTTGTGATTTGCGGAACCGCCTCTTGCAGCACGGTCTCAGACAGGACTTCGGAGGAAGCAACAGCGCCGTCTACGATCTTATCACGATATGTGACGGACTTGGAACCGTCCACGCCCTGCTGTGTGACGCGGCTTTGACCTTTATACAGGTCGGAAGTCCGTACGGTTTCTTTCGGGAAAGCAATCGTTTCGGTTACGGTGCGCTCCGTGTATTCAACACGGTAAACGGTGATGCTGAGGGCATCATACAGCGCGGCGTCCAAAGCGGGCTCCACTTCGTCGTCCGCGTCCATCGTGACGCCTGCTTGCTCGAGCGCATCCTGCACGGTGCCCTCGCCCATGAGCAGCGTTTGGGAAACGCCGTCGGCAGTGACGGAAACATGGTATGCGTCTGTGATCTTCACGGTGAGCCCGTCATACAGCACCGTGTCTTCGGGAACGCTGACAAGCTGTTCGGCTTGCACGGTTACCCCAAGTTCTGCGAGCAGGTCCGCCACGGTTCCGGCGGTGACAAGCTCGGTCGTTTCACCTGTAATGCTTACAAAGGTGACAGAAGCGGCACGATAGATCGTGATCACGCTGTCTTCGCCGGTAGTGAACTCCGAAAGGTCCAGTTTATCCTTTTCGGAAAGCGTAATGTCGGCCTGTTCCACAATTTCGTAGGCGTCCGAATTGGTCGTCTCTACTCTTGTGATTTCCGTACCGTCATAAATGTCTACGACATAGGCGGACGGAGCGGCAGCAAAAGCGGTTACGGCGCAAAGCAAGGCAAGCGCCAGAATCAGCGCAATGACCTTGGAGAAGGTCATGCGGGTCGCTTTCGCATACCCTTTTAGTTCTGATATCATCATTCTGCTCCTTTAACTCATACCGCCCGAGGGGAAAGCGCGGTGGGCGGCTGTTGGGCGTCCGTCTGCTGCTGCAAAAAATTGTTGCAAGCATACGTTTTTTGTGACGCCGCTGTTACTATCGCTTGTGACGTGGGACATTATATTTCCAAGTCCCCTAATTGTCAAATTTTTTTCTTTCAGCTTTTTATGAATTTTGCACAAGTGTATATGTCAAAATCTGTCAGAAACCTTGGATTCCAAACGAAGTTTTGAACATTCCCTTTTACTTTCGGGTGAATATTTGTGAAAAAGTTAAAAATCTTACAATTGATTACAAAGGGGTTACAATCGCAAATATGCACTGTTTTTTCAGTAAAAACCAGATGTTTTTCCATATATAGTATATGAAATTCCTTGAAAAAAATGCATTTTATATTTTATCTTAGGAAAAAAGATTTCGATTTTGGCACGCATATTATAAAATGAATGTATTCCTCCCCCACTTAAGTGAAAAAAACAAGCTATTGAGCCATAAAATTCGTGACTTGGATTACCATTGGAGAAAAGTTGGAAAAAGCGGACGGTATATGTTATACTATAGAAAAAGAATTGTATAGGAATGTGTATATGAAAGAGTTGCTCATACAGCCCAACGATGCCGGCAGACGACTGGACGCATTTTTGCAAAAAGCATTTCCAAACCTGCCGCAGGCGCTGATGTATAAGTACATACGCAAAAAACGCATCAAGGTAAACGGTAAGCGCGCGGAGATTTCCCTGCGCCTTTCCGCAGGCGATACGATCTCGCTTTACATTGCGGATGCTTTAATGGAGAAACCGCAATATACGTACGATTTTCTGCATGCGGGCAAAGCGCTTTCCATCGTGTATGAGGACGAAAATCTGCTCTTGCTCGATAAAAAGCCCGGCGTACTTTGTCATCCGGATGACCGCGAATATACGGATACGCTCATTAGCAGGGTCAAGCGCTATTTATATGAAAAAGGTGAATTCGATCCTTCTGCGGAAAATGCGTTCACGCCTGCGCTCGTCAACCGCATCGACCGCAATACGGGCGGGATCGTGATCGCCGCGAAGAACGCACAGGCGCTGCGCATACTCAATCAAAAAATGAAAGACCGCGAGCTGCATAAATACTATTTATGCATTCTGCACGGCGCACCAAGGCGGAAAAGCGGGATCTTAGAGGGGTTTTTGCGCAAAGACACGAAGCGCAACAAGGTGGAAGTCCTGAAATCGCCCTGCGCGGACAGCAAGCTGATCCGCACGAAATACCGTATTCTCGCCGAAAAGAACGGCCTTGCTTTGACAGAAGTCGAACTGCTCACCGGGCGCACGCATCAGATCCGTGCGCATTTTGCCGCGATCGGGCATCCCCTGCTTGGCGACGGCAAATACGGCAGCAATGCACAAAACAAGCCGTACGGCTACAAAAAGCAATGCCTGTATTCCTATAAGCTAACATTTGATTTTCAGACGGATGCGGCAGAGCTTTCCTATTTAGACAAAAAGAGCTTTGATATATCCGACGTTTGGTTTCGAAAAGCATTTTTCGACGGTACATTATAATAGAAAAATACAACTGATCAATAAAAAACAGAAAATCCGTACCGTGTAAAGGAGAAACACTGTACGGATCTTTGTGTAAAGGTTTTTACTTGTCGGTGTGTCAAGCTCGGTTTAGCCACATGCGGAGCAGCCCAATCAGCGTCAAGTGCAGCGGATAATAAATATAGAAAAACCATTTCATCCATCGTGCCTTGCCGCGCTTACCGTTATACATGGCCAAAAACGGAATGGACAGCACCACGCATAACTGCAAAAGCCCGTATGCGACATCTAAAAAAATACAGTAAACCACCGCATAGCAGGCAACGCACAGCATCATAGCAACCATTTGTTTTGCAAAATCGCCGCGATAGGATGCAATACAGCAGACAGCAAGAACGGCTATGCAGCTCCAATCCGCCGGAAAAGCCAACACACATATACCAATAAACAAGAGATATTTCAGCGGGTTGGAGAGCTTTTCCTGCGGCACGTCAAACAGTGTCAATGCCAAAAGCCCCAAAAACAGCGCCCACATAACGCTGGTTTGGTTAAAGATCTCGCCCGTTGAAAACGGGATCAGCGGAATTCCCGCATTAAAATTGTATGCGAAATGCGAAACAAACGCAAAACCGAGCAGGCGAAGGGCATATTTTTTGCGGTCGCGCGTATAATGATACCCTTCAGCGATCATATACCACATAATAGGTGCGGTGATCCTGCCGACAGCGTGCAGGCAAAGCACCCACCAGCGTGTATCGTATCCGGGCCACAGCGCCCATGCCAAGTGGTCTATGGTCATGGTGAGGATCGCTATGGCTTTGAGCGCATTTCCCGATAAGCCGAAGAAGCGGGCTTGAATGGTCTTTTCCATATTATATTACATTATATTATTATTTTATTGGCGAACGACGCGGCGTGCTTCCTTGCCCTCTAAGCACTCGCGCGCAGAACGAAGCTCCTGCGGGATATCCTCCTTTGTCAGCGTCGCATGCACGGCACAGGTTCCGGCTGATTTGGCAGTTTCATAATACCAATGCTTATAGTCAAGGATCTGCAAATTCTCTTTCAACTGTTCGATCTGTCCGAGCACGCGCTCGCGCTGTCGGTCGATCATCTCCAGCCGCTCTGAAATGCTCTCGTCCCCTAAAGAGCACAAGTCCATAAAGCGTTTGATGTCTTTCAGCGGCATTCCGGTTTTTTTCAGGCATTCGATCAGGCGCAAGCCTTCAAAATCGCTCTGCTTAAACATCCGGATCCCACCGTCTGTGCGCTCCACGAACGGCAAAAGCCCCTCTTTATCATAATAGCGCAATGTAGAAGGTGCAACACCCAGCCGTTTTGCCGCCTCGCCTACCGTGTAAAACATAACGATCCTCTTTTCAAATATTTCAAAAACCCTATTGACTTAAAGTTAACTTTAAGTTGTAGAATTTAAATGAACTTCTGATGCAGTATAGCATGCAGCTGAAAATCTGTCAAGAAAGAGGCTTTGAGAATGTCTACACTTGTTCGAACCAAACCCAAAGTATCCGTAAAAGTACAAACGCTCGCTACGGTTGGGGCGCTTGCCGCCGCCGTTGCACTGCCGCAGGTCTTTCATGCCGTCGGCGCCGTTTCGGGGCTCGGTACGGCACTTGGCGAAACCTTTCTGCCCATGCACCTGCCGATCTTATTGGTTGGTCTGACTGCCGGTCCTGCTGCGGGTGCGATTTCCGGTGTTTTAGCGCCGCTTGTCAGCTTTGCACTTTCGGGAATGCCCACAGCCGCCATGCTGCCCTTTATGATGATCGAGCTGCTGTGCTATGGTTTATTTGCAGGACTTATGCGTACAGCTCGTATCCCTTCGCTCGGCAAAGTCGTCCTTGCGCAGATCGGCGGCAGAGCAGTCCGCGCCGCGGCGATCCTGATCGCCTTCTATGGGCTTGGCAGCACAGCGATCCCCGTAGCAATCATCTGGCGCAGCATTGCAACAGGACTGCCCGGGCTTTTGCTGCAATGGGCGCTGCTGCCGCTGCTTCTGTATTGGATCGAAAACCGTTCGCACAAGGCCGATGCATAAAGACACTGCTGCAGCGAAAAGGCTGCTGGAAAGCGGACATTATACCTGTGTTTTCTGTAAAGCGGAAACCGTTTATACTGATACGGCGCGCGGTGTAAAACCGTTGCTGTCTCGCTTGGACAACCGCGTAGCTTTGCAGGGCTTTTGCGCGGCGGATAAAGTCGTCGGCAAAGGGGCAGCGTTTTTATATGTGCTTTTAGGCGTTCGCGAACTATATGCCGTGACCGTCAGTGAAAAAGCAGCTTCCGTGCTGCAAAAGCATAACATCTCCTTATACTATAATACTATGGTATCCGGCATCCGGAATCGAACGAACACAGGCCCCTGCCCTATGGAAGATGCCGTTCGCGATATTGAAGACCCGAAAGACGCGCCCGCCGCCATCCGGCAGCGACTTGCAGAATTGCTGAAAGAGAAAACGTCCGCTTGATGATCTGTATATAAAGGAAATAAGAGGGATTCGCATGATTTATAAGGATTTCCAAAGTTTGAAGCTCTCGGCGCTCGGGCTCGGCTCGATGCGCCTGCCGACCATTGACGGCAATGACGCTAACATTGACAAGGCAGCGACTGCCGAAATGGTGGAATACGCTATGCAGCACGGTGTCAACTACTATGACACGGCATGGGGCTATCACAACGGCAATTCGGAGCTTGTCATGGGCGAGCTTTTAGAAAAATACCCGCGTGACAGCTTTTACCTTGCGACCAAATTCCCCGGGTACGACCTTTCCAACATGGATAAGGTAGAAACCATATTTGAAAAACAGTTGGAAAAGTGCCGTGTGGAATACTTTGATTTTTATTTGTTCCACAATGTCTGTGAAATGAATATTGAGCAATATCTGGATCCGAAATACGGTATTTTTGAGTATTTGCTCAAGCAAAAGGAAAACGGCAGGATCCGCCACCTGGGCTTCTCCGTCCACGGCAGCTATGATGTTGCAAAACGCTTTCTGGAAGCCTACGGCGAACATATGGAATTCTGCCAGATCCAGCTCAATTACATGGATTATGATTTTCAAAACGCGAAAGGTAAGCTGGAACTTCTGAAGACCTACAACATCCCCGTTTGGGTCATGGAGCCGCTGCGCGGCGGGAAGCTTGCTTCGCTTGCCGAAGACTTTGAAGTGCAGCTGCATGCGCTGCGCCCCGAGGAAAGTATTCCCGGCTGGGCATTCCGCTTTTTGCAAAGTCTGCCGCAGGTGACCGTAACGCTTTCGGGCATGTCAAATCTTGCGCAGCTTAAGCAGAATATCGAGATCTTCTCTGAAGATAAGCCGCTGAACGAGCACGAGCGAAAGGAACTGTTCGATATTGCAGCACATATGGTCAACAAATCGGCGCTCCCCTGCACCGCTTGCCGGTATTGCACGTCACACTGCCCGCAGGGTCTCAACATACCTTATCTTTTAGAGCTTTACAACGAGCATATGGTTACGGGCGGCGGGTTTCTGGCGCCCATGGCGCTTTCCTCGCTGCCGGCTGACAAACAGCCAAGCTCCTGCATCGGCTGCCGCAGCTGTGAAGCAGTCTGCCCGCAGCAAATCAAGATCTCGGAAGCATTGGCAGACTTTGTAAAAAAATTACAATAAAAGGAAGTCTTCTTATGTTTGAAAAAAATCTCTCCGTCTTTCCGGTCGGTGAAAAAAATGATGCGTTTGCACAGTATTTTATTGGGCAAAGCTATTTAAACATGCTCACCACAAGCGGCGTCGGCATCGGCAATGTAACATTCGAACCCGGATGCCGCAACAACTGGCACATTCATCACAAAGGCGGCCAGATTCTGCTTTGCACCGCCGGGCGCGGATACTATCAGGAATGGGCTAAGCCCGCGCAGGAACTGCATCCCGGGGATGTGGTTAACATCCCGCCCGAAGTCAAGCATTGGCACGGCGCGGCGCCGGACAGCTGGTTCCAGCATCTTGCCGTAGAAGTCCCCGCCGAGGGTGCATCCAATGAATGGCTTGAACCCGTAACGGATGAAGAATATGCAAAATTAAAGTAAGCAACATAAAACACCCCGCTGTTCCTCCTACGGAACGGCGGGGTGTTTTCTTTAGATAAAAAAGCGGCAGCAGCCGAGACGACTGCTGCCGAAACAAGCAAGATATAAAGTCGGTTATCTCTTGGAGAACTGCGGTGCACGGCGAGCGCCTTTGAGACCGTACTTCTTTCTTTCTTTCATTCTCGGGTCGCGCGTCAGGAAGCCTGCCTTTTTCAGCACAGGACGTAAGCTTTCATCATACTGCAAAAGCGCGCGGGAAAGGCCGTGACGGATCGCGCCTGCCTGACCGGTAACACCGCCGCCTGCAACCTTGCAGACAATATCGAACTTCTCTGTGGTGTTGGTAAGTGTGAGAGGCTGACGAACGATCAATTTGAGCGTTTCAAGCCCGAAATAATCATCAAGCTCTCTGTCATTTACGGTGATTTTACCCGTACCTGCATACACGCGGACACGTGCAACGGATTTCTTTCTTCTGCCGGTTCCGTAAAAATAAGGATTGGTATCGTACATTTCGTGTTGCCTCCCTTTCTCAGAATTCTCTTGTCTGCGGCTTCTGCGCCTGATGCGGATGCTCGCTGCCACGGTAAATGTGAAGTCTTGTAAGTGATTTTCTGCCGACGGTGTTGTCGGGAAGCATCCCCTTGACAGCCTTCTTAACCACAAATTCGGGTTTTTCGGCCATAAGGGTCTTATATTGCACCTTTTTCATGTTGCCGATATACCCGGTGTGATGATAATACATTTTCTGCTCAAGCTTGTTGCCGGTGAGCACGACCTTTTCGGCGTTGATAACAATAACGTTATCCCCGCAGTCCGCATGCGGTGCAAAGGTCGGCTTATGTTTGCCGCGCAGAAGCGTTGCCGCCTCGGCAGCGACTTCGCCGAGCGTTCTGCCGTCTGCATCAAGCACATACCATTCGCGGCTGATGTCGCCGGCTTTGGGCATATAAGTGGACATAGACGTAACCTCCGTATTTCTGGATTTCTTTTCTCAAAGCCTAAATATAATATCACGCAATACTCGATTCGTCAACAAAAATTTTGTGTTTTTTAAGGCTTCAGATTCTTTTCTCTTGTTTTCTCTTATTTTCTTTTGTTTTTAACCACTTTTCTCAAAAATGATTTTTCAAAAAGCAGTTTACTTATCTACTGTTTTACGATAAAATGGCTGCGAAATCATGAAAAGGATGATCCTTTTGAAACAGCTGCTTTCTTTATGCCGCGCGGCGGTGGACAAATACCATATGATCGAAGAGGGCGACAAGATCGCCGTGGGTGTTTCCGGCGGGAAAGATTCCCTCGCACTGCTGTATGCACTTGCGCGCTTGAAAAGCTTTTACCCGAAGCACTTTGATATTTTAGCCGTGACCTTAGACTATCGATTTAACGATGTCGATGGGGATTTTTCTGAGATTTCTGCGCTGTGTAAACAGCTTGGCGTAGACTATGTGGTACGAAGCACGGATCTTTGGAAGGTCATCTTTGTAATACGGCAGGAAAAGAACCCTTGTGGGCTCTGCGCCAAAATGCGGCGCGGGATCCTGCACGACACGGCAAAGGCATACGGCTGTAATAAGATCGCACTGGGACACCACGCAGACGATGCCGTAGAAACTTTTATCATGAATCTGTTTGGGAATGGCACAATAGGCTGTTTCTCCCCTGTCTCCTATCTATCGCGCAAAGACCTTACCTTGATCCGCCCGCTTGTCTTTGCGACGGAAAAACAGGTTGCCGATGCCGCAAGACATGCAAAGCTTCCGGTGCAGCCTTCCGCCTGCCCGGCAGACAAAACAACAGATCGCCAAAAAGCGAAAGAAGTTTTAGCGTCTCTTGAAGCGGACTACCCGGCACTGCGAAAAAAACTTCTCGGTGCGCTGGAACGCGGACATGTGGACGGATGGTAAGCGTCGAAAAGAATCATCTTTGCAGGATTTCAGGCGAAAAAATGCAGATTTTTTCTGTTTTTTTGCGCATATGCAGTCTAAGGCAGCCCTTTATACATAGCTTGTTTTCAACGTTAAAAATGTTCAAAACTCTGTTCATAATGTTAAAAACTTTGATTTTTCGGGATTTTAGGGGCAAAAAATGCGTAAAGAAATTTGCTTTACATGGCTGAATTTTTTTGACAAGGCAGAGACTTGACACTGTATATTTTTTGCAGTCTCCCCTGCAAACGCAGACAGTTTTTGAGTAAAAGCAGCCGCCCTTTCCGCAGCTTGGAAAGGGCGGCTGCTTGTCTTTGGTTTAGTTTTTTATTCTTCGCGCTTATATGCGCTAACGCGCAGCATTGTGGCTTTTTTTCTGTGCTTTTTGATCGCAATCCTGATTTTCTTAGCATGATAGGTCTTGCGGAACCGGCAAATCTTTTTATAACCGATCACAGTATATTTCCCGATTTTTTTCCATCTGTTTCTGCGATTGATATAAAGTTCAAAGGCTTCAATCTGCTGACCGGTAGAAATATTTTCCTGTAAAACTATACTGTCGAATGCCGTTTCTGCTCCGAAATCCAAAACAAGTTCCGGACATGCATCGTCCTCTTCTGCCTGCCAAAAGCTGTCATCCGCACGCAGTACGTTTGCTGCACCGTGTTCCGGATCGGTTTCACTGGTAGAGCACGCATGTGCTCGTTCTAAAAGATCATGCGGAAATTCCCGCTTTAACATTCTGCCGAAGGCGTCCAGTGTCATGGCATCATGCATGGCGATCTTTCCTGTTTGATCGGGCGGTACATTTAAAAGCAGCGAAGCATTGCCGCCCACAGAGTTCAAATAAATGTTGAACAGCTTTTTAAGGGATTTAACTTTGTCGTCCTCATTTTTATGATAAAACCAGCCGGGACGGATCGAGACATCCACCTCTGCCGGATACCAGATGAGCTCTTTCTCGTTGCGGATCGCTTTGCGCGAGCCAAGATCAAGCGACATGTGGTTATGTTTTTTGGCGAACTTACGGTCATCGGTTTTTTGCGACCGTTCGGCAACATATTCATTGATGGAAAGCCAGGAAGGCACAACGCTCCACTCCGACTTGCGGCAAACGCCGGCTTCATTGCCGATCCAGCGCACGTCTGGACCGCTGATCGCGATCACGGCATTTGGCTGCAATTCGCGCATTACGGCATAATAGCCTTGCCAATCATACTGCTGCACCTTGCCGTTTTTGCCTTCGCCGCACGCGCCATCCAGCCAAATGGCGAACAGCTCGCCGTAATTCGATAAAAGCTCACGAAGCTGATTTTTGTAATACGTGTTGTATGCCTCGCCCTGTCCATAGGTCGGTTCGTGCCGATCCCAAGGGGAAAGATAAACGCCGAATTTCAACCCGTTGTTTCGGCAGGCTTCTGAGACCTCGCGCACCACATCGCCGTTGCCGCCGCGAAAAGGACTGTTTTTGACACTGTACTCCGTATAAGCGCTCGGCCACAGGCAAAAGCCGTCGTGATGCTTACAGGTCAAAATCAAGCCGCGCATCCCCGCGGATTTGATTGCCTTGGCCCACTGGTCGGCATCAAAGTCCCTCGGATCGAACAAAGACGGCGGTGTCTGCCCATGTCCCCATTCTTTATCCGTAAAGGTATTCATGCCAAAGTGACAAAAGGCATAAAACTCTAATTTCTGCCATTCCAGCTGCCGCGCAGACGGCGTAACCTCGGCGGCAAGTTGATAGGATTCCACACTTTATTCTCCTTTGCCGTAAATTGCGGATAGTATAACACAGATCATACAAAAATTCAAACTCTACACTTGAAGCCTGTCTGTTGATTGACTTTTCCTGCGATATATAGTAGTATTGAATTGTATTTCCGGAAAATAGAAAAAATTTTTATGTATTTTTACAAGAAGAGGTACGGAAATGAAAAAGTTAAAACGGATATTGGCTTGTGTTCTGTCTCTTTGTCTGCTGGCTATACCGCCGGTCACAGCGGCTGCCGCAAATACGGTCACACCGCTGATCGTATTACAGGGGTACAGCGGTCCGCGGCTGGATGACGCGGCTACCGGTGAACAGGTCTGGGGGCTGGATTTTGACGCTGTCGGGCAAAGGATACTGGATGCGCTGCCCGACATTCTCGGCACGGCGGGCGACACCTTTACAGGGGATACGACCGCTTTGGTGGATGTTCTCGGCGGTATTGTGCAGGAGACGCTGGAACCCGTACTTTGCAACCCCGACGGGACTTCGAAATATGATCTTGTCCCACACATCCAAACCGCGCAGCAGGCGCGCGTTTCTACCTTGCGTGCGAACGGCGAGGAAGGATTGATTGCCGAAAAAGAGCTTGTTGCCATGTTTGAGGAACGCATCGGCAGTGAGAATGTATTTATTTTTAACTTTGATTGGCGCAAAGGGCAGATAGAATACGCCGCTGCGATCGACGACTTTATCGGGCAGGTAAAAGCCCTGACAGGCGCGAAGCAGGTGGATCTGTTTGGATTGAGCCATGGCGGGCAGTGCGGCGCATCCTATTTGTATCAGTACGGCTGGAAAGGCGATGTACGCAAAGCGATGCTCGACTCCCCTGCCATTGGCGGCACGAGCTTAGTCGGCGACCTGCTTTTGGGCAATCCGATAGATATTGATTACGCGACCATTCTGCAATTCGTGGAGCTTGGGCTCGGCACGGAAAACGAATTTGAAGGCTTACTGCGCTACATCGGCTTTGAGAACTTAAATGCTGTTGTTGCGGATTTGTTCGAACGGTATGTCGTAGATATCCTTCAAAATATTCCGAGTATTTGGGATTTCTGTCCGCTTGACGTTTATGAAGAAGCCAAAGCAAAACGGCTTGACACAACACTCAATGCCGAGCTGATCAAGCAATCGGATGCGTTTCATTACGGGATCCTTCAAAATATGCGTGCTGGTCTTGAGCGTGCACAAAACGCGGGGACCGAGATCGCGATCGTGACAAAATACGGTTTTGAAAATGTAACGGGCAGTAATATCAATTCGGACTATATCATCGATACGGCGCTTTCCTCCGGCGCTTACTGTGCGCCGTTTGATGAGACATTCTCCGATTCTTACACGCAATCGGGCGATGCATGCACAAACAGCGGGCATCTGCATATTTCCCCGGAGCGCAACATTGACGCATCGTATGCATATCTGCCTGACAACACATGGTTTGTCAGAGGGCAATTTCACGGCATGTATGTGTTTGATCCCTATACCGTTTCTTTAGTACAGGCTTTTTATTTCACAGACACGCTGAAAGATGTGTTTTCCGATCCGAATTTTCCGCAATTCAACGCAACACACAATCCCGTAGACAGCCTGTTCGTGCGCTTTGACGCGACCTCACCCGGCTACCACAGCGGTTCAGACGGCAACCTGCTCTTTTATAATCTCTCCGAGCAATACGAGATCGCCGTGCGGCATGTGGAGGTCATCGGTGCACCGTTTGATGTGCAAACACGCATCGCACAGCGCATTGCCCCCGGCGAAAGCGGCGGCGTAACCATTTCGGCACACGACCTTGCTGCGTGCGAAAAGCCCTTTACGCTGCGCGTGACCTATACGCTGTTTAATCCGCAGCTTTTGCTGAAAACGGAAGATTTTGTTTTTACGCCGCTTACTGACGGAGAAGCCCGCCAATTTGCATATTTGATTGCTGACACGCCGCAAACACCGGATATATCGATTCAATCTCCAAACAGGGATACAACAACCGATGAGCCGGAGACAACGGCACCTGCGGCCGAACCGAGTACAAATGCCGGCAGCACACAAACAGACACCCCAGAAAATATCCCCGGGACAGGCGGAACAAAGCTTTGGTTTTTACTGTTATGGGCGATTCCCGTTGCGGGAGCAGTCGCCGTAGTCCCCCCGGCTGTCCGCCGCAGAAAGCACAGATAAGTAAGTCTATTTAACATAGCAAAACAGCAGCGCCGAATCACCGGTATTGGTGATTCGGCGCTGCTATATGATTATACCCTTTATGCGTTGTTGGTAGCTACAATGTCTACGCCCGTATTCAAAATATTCGCAAGCACGACATCGCCGATGTGCACAGGGGCTTGTACCGTAACACGATTGATCTCCTGCATACAATCGAGCAGCAGTTCTTTCGGCACGGGTTTTGCGGATTTCACCGGCACAACGGGAAGGCGGCTACCCGTGACCTTTACAGTTGAGGTCAGCATACGTTCGGGATGCGTGCATTCCTGCCGAGCATAGCTGTCGCCGCGCTTACAGGTGTTGCCTGTCACAGAGACAACCTCGTTGTTATCATCCAGCGTAACCGTGACCGCGCAGCCGATAGGACAGGACACACAAATCAACTCTTTGGTTTTCATGGATCACGCCTCCTTTGTGCTGACAACCAGCTTTGCATCCTCGGGAAGTTTTTCCAAAACAGAAGCCTTCAGCGTCACATATTCCATTTCACCCGGCGTCATTTTACGCTTTTTGCGGGAAATCAAAGTCTCCTCCCCGCAGGTGACGGTCAGTGTGACATTTTCCAAGACGCGGCCGACGCGGAAATACAGCTTGACATCCTTGTCCGTAGCGCGATTGATACGCTGCGGCACAACATACCGTACGCCGTTCTCCCCGACGGTCGTTACCGTGCCGCCTGCGGGCTTTTCACCGCGGATAAATTTCGCCGCGCCCGCGCCCGCAAGCTTGCTTTCCTCCGTCACATAGTCCACAAGGTCATGCACTTGCAGTACATTGCCGCAGGCAAATACGCCCTTCTTGGACGTCTCACGGTATTCATCCACTACAGGACCGTTCGTAACGGGATCCAGCGCAACGCCTGCACTTTTGGAAAGCTCGTTTTCGGGAATCAGCCCAACGGAAAGCATCAGTGTGTCGCAAGGTATGTACTCTTCCGTACCGGGAATCGGCTGCAAATGCTCGTCCACATTTGCAACGGTCACACCCTCAAGCCTCTCCTTGCCGTGGGTCCGGATCACCGTGCAGGAAAGGCGCAGCGGGATACCAAAGTCCTCTAAGCACTGCACAATGTTGCGTGTAAGCCCTCCGGAATACGGCATCAATTCACAAACCGCCTTGACCTTCGCACCCTCGAGCGTCATGCGGCGTGCCATGATCAGCCCAATGTCGCCGGAGCCCAAAATCACGACCGTTTTCCCCGGCATGTAGCCGTCTATATTGACGTATTTTTGCGCCGTTCCCGCCGTCATAATGCCGGAAGCGCGGCTGCCTGCAATGGAAAGCGCCCCGCGCGGACGCTCGCGGCAGCCCATAGCAAGTACGACCGCCGTAGCTTTCACGGTCAAAAGCCCGTCAAAGTTGTTGACTGCCGTGACGACATTATCGGCGGAAATATCCAGCACCATAGTATCGACTTTAACATCGATATTTGTTTTATAAAGCGCTTCGGAAAAGCGCGCGGCATACTCCGGTCCGGAAAGCTCCTCCCCGAAATAATGGAGACCGAAGCCCGTATGGATGCACTGTTCCAAAATCCCACCGAGCGTGTCTGCACGCTCCAGCACCAAAATCTTCTCAACGCCGTCCTCATGCGCCTGCAAAGCGGCTGCCATACCGGCAGGACCGCCGCCCACTACGACCAGATCATATTGCAGCATGGTATCCACCTCACTTCGTCTTTTCAAACAAGATCTTGGAGTTCCCGCCGAACTTTGTGATCTCGTTCATCGGCACGCCCAGCTCTCGCGATAAGATCTCCACGACCTTTGAGCCGCAGAAGCCGCCCTGGCATCTGCCCATCCCCGCGCGGGTGCGGCGCTTGACGCCGTCCACATCCCGTGCGCCGGCGGGCGCATGGATCGCGTCGAGGATCTCGCCTTCCGTGATCGTCTCACAGCGGCAGATCACCCTGCCGTATGCTTTATTCTTAGCGATCAGCGCCTCGCGCTCTGCTTTCGTCATATTGCGAAAACGAACGGGCGCTTTACGGCCGGGTTTGAAGTCCACGCATTCGGAAGCCTTTGTTTTTTCAAGGAGCATCCCATATACCATTTCCGCAATGGCAGGCGCTGCAGAAAGTCCCGGGGATTCGATCCCGGCGACGTTGACAAACCGGTCGCTCTTGTCGGAAAACCCGATGATAAAGTCATCGGTGGTCGGATGCGCGCGAAGTCCCGCGAACGAGGTGATCGCCCCGCGCAGATTCAATTCCGGAACAGAGCGTTTTGCTTTTTCCAGCACAAACTGTAAGCCTTCTGCGGTGGTGTCCACATCTTCCTTATCGTCCACATCCAAAGCAGACGGCCCGATCAGCAGGTTACCGTCCACCGTGGGCGTGACAAGCACGCCTTTGCCCATTTTGTTGGGGCATTGGAATATCGTATGGTCGGCCATATAACCATAGGCTTTATCCAGCAGATAATATTCACCCTTGCGCGCGACGAGCGAAATGCTGTCATCGCCGATCATGCGCGCAATATCATCCGAATGGATCCCGGCGGCATTGACGATATACGCCGCCTCGATTGCGCCGCAGGTCGTTTGCAGGGTAAATCCGTCCGGCGCTTTTTCTATGGCTGTCACCGCACAGTTGCGGATAAAGTCCACACCGTTCTCTACGGCATTTTCCGCCGCGGCGATCGTCAGCTCATACGGGCACACGATCCCCGCCGTTTCCGAAAGCAATGCGCCGACGACTTCCCCGCTTACATGGGGTTCGAGTTCGAGCACCGCAGACTTGTCCAAAACAGACAATCTGGGCACACCGTTTTTCAGCCCGCGCTCATACAGCGCGTGCACGTGCTGCATTTCCTCGTCGGAAAACGCAAGTACCAAAGAGCCGTTGTTGCGGTAAGGTACATGCAGCGTCTCGCAAAGCTGCGGCATCAATTCGGTGCCGCGTACATTGAGCTTTGCTTTCAGCGTACCATTTGCCGCGTCAAACCCGCCGTGGACAATGGCGCTGTTTGCCTTGGTCGTCCCCATGGCGACGTCGTTGCACTTTTCCAAAAGTGCAACACGCAAATCCGTGCGCGAAAGCTCACGCGCGATCAGCGCGCCGACTACGCCTGCGCCGACTACGGCAACGTCATACTTCATACCGTTTCACCCCATATCATTATTTGAGCGAAGCGCCCATTATTCGTCATAGGTTATATCCTGCCCTGCGAAGTCCTCCTCGTCACCGCGCTCGACGAGGACAATATCCTCCGAGGTACGCGTACCACTAAAGAAGTCTGACATCGTGTTGTGCAGCTGCATAAGCTCGTCGCGAAACGGAAAGGTATCAGTGTAATAGGCTTCAAAATCCGTCATAAAACTGCCGTCGAACAAAGTCTGCGCAGTGATCTCCGGCATTGTCGCGAGATTGCGGTTCTCGGTCTCGGATACTGTTTTATCCGTATCAAAGATACTGATGAAAAACAAGGTAAACAGCGCACCGAAAAACAATATACACATCAATGCGGCAAAAGGCTTTAGAATTTTGGGGAACGACTTTTCTCCCGACGTATCAGAAGTACCGGGAACAGGGGTTTTCGATTTTTTTAGTTTATTGGCAAATGCAACCATTCGATCTTAAATGCTCCTTAAAAACGGAAATACAGAAAAGGATTATAGCTTGATCCTACAAGCGCCGCTGTCGACACCAGAAGCGCTCCGACTGCAAAAACAGTTTGTCCGACGCTTAAAAGCGTTCGTTGCATTTTCTCGCTGCGAAGACGCAAAAAGAATTTTCGCAATAACGGCAGCACCGGCATGGAGCAGATCGCACAGACAGGCAGAACAGCAATATAGTTGATAATAATCGTGCGCTGCGTAACGGTGGAAAATCCGTTTGCCCCGAACGCGGCAAGGAAAAACGCCTGAATCTCGGACAGGGATTCAAAGTAAAAGAATACCCAGCCCAAGAGCACAACGAGCAGAGAATACACATGGCCGATCGCGGCGGGCAATTTTTCGAGTTTTTTGCCGAGCCACAGCTTTTCTACCATCAAAAATACAAAGTAATACAGACCCCAAAGCACAAAATTCCACGATGCACCGTGCCAAAGACCGGTCAGGAGCCAGACGATCAGCATATTCACAGCCCAGCGCTTACGATTGCCGCCCATGGGGATATAGACATAGTCGCGGAAAAACGTACTTAATGTGATGTGCCAACGCCGCCAGAAATCATTGATGCTGCGCGCGGCATACGGGTAACGGAAATTTTCGGGGAAATCAAATCCGAAGATCTTGCCCAGCCCGATCGCCATGTCGGAATAGCCCGCAAAATCAAAATAGATCTGAAATGCATAAGCCAAAATACCGATCCATGCACCCAACACGGTAAGCGAGGACAGATCGCCGCCGATAAGCTGTTCGCAAAGCTCGCCCACGAAATTCGCGAGTACGGTTTTCTTTAACAGCCCGATGCAAAACCGTACGATCCCCTCTGCCGCCTTCTGCAAAGAGCAGGTACGCACCTCCAGCTGCTCGCAAACATCGCTGTATCGCACGATCGGTCCGGCGATAAGCTGCGGGAACATGGAGACATATAAAAGCAGCTTATAAAAGCTTGTCTGCACCGGCACACGACCGCGGTACACATCCACGACATAGGTGAGCGCCTGAAACGTGTAAAACGAGATACCGATCGGCAGCGCAACGCCTAAAAGCGGGATATGTACGGAGAACAAATCATTAGCTGCCGTGGTGAAGAAATCATAATATTTAAACAGCCCGAGAGACGAAAGCGTTAATACGACAGCAAGGGTCAAAAACAATTTGGCTTTTTTCGTACCGCGATATTTTTCCACAAACAGCCCGGCAAAAAAATCTACCGCCGTTGTGGCGATCATCAAAAGGATATAGACGGGTTCCCCCCAGCCGTAAAAGAGCAAAGAAAAAATCAGCAGTACAATGTTACGGATCTGAATTTTTTTGGGAATAAAATAAGCTGCCAGACACAGCGGCAGAAAAATATACAAAAAAACAAGGCTTGAAAAGACCAAGGGACAGCCTCCAAAAACATGGAATGAATTATAAATATTATATCATATTTTTGAAAGCCTGCATAGACTTTTTCGTTAAAAAATCGACATGCGTGCAAATAATCACACGGCTTTTTCCATTTCCTTGCGAAGCCGTTCTATGATCCGTTTTTCAAGCCGCGAAATATAGCTTTGTGAAATGCCGAGCAGCGAAGCGACCTCTTTTTGCGTATGCTCCGCCTGTCCGTCGAGGCCGAAACGCATGCGCATGATCATCTGCTCGCGCGCCGGCAGGCTTTCAACGGCTTGAAGCAAAACCTGCTTTTCATCGTCCTGTTCAATATTCTCATGTACGGCGTCCGCGTCGCTGCCAAGCACGTCGGAGAGCAAAAGCTCATTGCCGTCCCAATCCACATTGAGCGGCTCGTCGATGGATACGTCTGTGCGGTGCGCGCCTGTTTTGCGCAGGAACATCAGGATCTCATTCTCGATACAGCGCGAAGCATAAGTCGCGAGCTTGATATTTTTTTCGGGTCGGAAAGTATTGACCGCTTTGATCAGCCCGATCGTCCCGATGGAGATCAGATCTTCTACGTTTATACCCGAACTCTCAAATTTTTTTGCGATATAAACGACAAGGCGCAAGTTGTGTACGATCAAATCTTCACGGACGCATGTTTCCCCTGCGGAAAGACGTCGAAGCAATTCTTCTTCGCGCGCTTTGGACAAAGGTTCCGGCAAGGTCTCCGAACCGTTTATGTAATGAACATCCTTGCAAGAAAGCCGTGCTTTCAGTTTTAGAAACCAAGCCCTTATTTTTTTGAACATGCTGTTTTCCTCCTCTTTCAAAAAAATCGCTGCAAAGCAATACGCTGTACTCCCCACCGGCAAAGGGTTCCACACTTTGCGCCAGCAAAACATTCTCCAGCGAAAAGCAGCGCTTCGGTACCGAAACACAGGAAACGGAAATCGCACGCAGCATACCTTTACCGCCAATGCTTGCATATGGGATCAAGCGAATATCGGTTCCCGCAATACCCTCGGGCGGCGCGCCGCCGTCTAAGAAGCTTTGAACGTTCAACGGTGCAAGGCATTTTACCACGCGCGGTTCCGCGATCAGAATAGGTCGATCGGAAAAGCCGTCCGAAAGCCCGTGCCCCGTGTCAAGCAAAGCCTTTTCACAAATACATTTTCCGTTGTTCGTAAGCGTAATGTCAAAAAGCCTGTCATCCGGGGCGCGGCGGCGCAGAAGTTTGGACAGAAGTGTTAAAAACCCGTAGCATAAAAGTGCAAACAGCAAAAGCACACGGATATTCAGGTCAAAATACACGGCGCCGTTCTGGATTGCCATATTCTGCGGACGAAACAGGAGATAAGTGCCGAGCATCAGTCCCGCGAATATAAAACTGACGGTAAAATACGCGCTGACGCTTTTAAGCAAATCGCGCAGCCCGTGTATAGGAAATGCCGCAAGTACAATCAAGACACAGGCGGCGATATGCATCGGGATGAACAGCCAAACGGGTAATGGCGGCAGAAAAATCACCAGCGCATATGCGCCGCCGAACAGCGCACCGAGCAAAATACGCCGGCGGCGCACCGTTTTGCGCAGCAGCGCACGAGCCAGCAGCAGCAAAAAATAATCTATGATGATATTCATGACCAGCAAAACATCAACATATACAACCATATAAGCGCCCCCAAAAAAGTCCGACACCGTTATTATAACGATGTCGGATTTGATAATTTGTCAAATTGTGGGCGCATTTATGATTTCGCAGTGCGCAAATAATCCTCCAAAATCATAACGGCAGACACGGCATCGATCACGGCCTTCCGCTTTTTGCCGCGCGTGTTCGTGACGTTGAGCGCGCGGTGCGCGGCTACGGTCGTCAAACGCTCGTCCTGAAAATCCACGGGAAGCGCACATAGCTCATGAAGCTGCTCTGCAAACGCACGGCAGCTTTGGGCGCGAAAGCCCTCTGTGCCGTCCATGTTCTTCGGAAGCCCCACGACAATTTTTTGCGCACCGCGCTCTTTTGCGACCTCGGAAATACGGGCGGCAAGCGCATTTGCATCGGTCTCATGCAATACCGTTACGGGTGACGCGAGCATTTCCATGGCGTCACAAACGGCAAGCCCCGTGCGCGCATCGCCGTAATCGACTGCCAAGATCACCATGGCTGTACCGTCCCAACAATATCGGAAACGCTGTTTTCGCCTTTTGCGTCCAAATATTCTTCGATGCCTGCAATCACCTTGAGCGGGATATACGCATCTGTAAAGTTCGCGGCACCGATCTGCACCGCGCATGCACCCGCCAACAGCATTTCCACGGCGTCCTGCCACTTGGTGATGCCGCCCATACCGACCACGGGGATCTTGACGCGGTTTGCCGCCTGCCAAACCATGCGAAGCGCCACGGGGAACACCGCAGCACCCGAAAGCCCGCCGGTATTGTTGCGTAAAATGGGTCTGCGGGAATTTACATCGATACGCATACCCGTCAGCGTATTGATCAAAGAGATCGCGTCCGCACCGCCTGCTTCCGCTGCGGCGGCAATCTCAGAAATATCCGTTACATTCGGCGTCAGCTTCATCATGATCGGCTTATCCGAAACAGATTTACAAAGCTTTGTTATGCTTTCGACCGCCTGCGGACTCGTGCCAAACGACACGCCGCCCGCTTTAACATTCGGACAGGAAATATTGACTTCAATGATGTCTACCGCACTGTCCTGCAAGCGGCGGATCGTCTCCGCGTATTCGTCCTCCGTGCTGCCCGCGACATTCGCGATCACCACGACGTCTTGGGACGCGAGATACGGCAGATCGTCTTGCAGGAAGGCATCCACGCCGGGGTTTTGCAGCCCGACGGAATTGAGCATGCCCGCAGGCGTCTCTGCAATACGTGGCGCAGGATTGCCGAGCCGTTCATGCAGCGTTGTGCCTTTACAGGAAATGCCGCCGAGCCGTGATATATCATAAAGCCGCGCATATTCTCGGCCGAAGCCGAATGTGCCGCTTGCGGTGATCACAGGATTTTTAAGCGTTACGCCCGCGATATTCACGCGCATATCAGCCATTGAAATCGACCTCCCTTGCGTCAAATACCGGGCCGTTTTTGCAGACATGGCGCATATGCTCGCCGTCTGCATCATGCGTTTTACAGGCGCACACAAGGCAAGCGCCTACACCGCAGCCCATACGCTGTTCCAGAGAAACATAGCACTGTACGTTTTTGGCTTTGCAAAGCGCTGCAACGTTTTTGAGCATCGGCATCGGTCCGCACGCATACACGACCGCGTCGGGCAGCGCCTCCAGCCGCTCTTTTAAAATATCTGTCACGAACCCTTTGGTTCCAAACGAGCCGTCATCCGTCGTGACAGCAACGCGCCGGCAGGCGCTTTCAAATTTATCCAGCAAAATAACCTGTGCTTCGGAACGAAATCCGAGAATTGCCTCAGCATTCTCACCGTAATCCTGCGCAGCGCCGAGCATGGGCGGGCAGCCGATACCGCCGCCGACAAAGATCGCGGGTTTCTCAGGATCGGGGAAAAAGCCGTTGCCTAAAGGGCCGAGAATATTGATGACGTCCCCCTCATTCCTGGAGGCCAGCCACTCGGTACCTTCGCCGCGCACCTCAAACACCAGGGTGAGCGTGCCGTTTTCTTTATCGATCTCGCAAATGGAGATCGGCCGGCGCAAGGGCTTTTCGCCGCAGCGGATATGCACGAACCGTCCGCACCAGCTCTCTTTAGCCAATTTCGGACAATCTACCGTAAACGCATAGGTCGTTGCATTCAGTTTATCTTTGCGTTGGATCGTAAAGTCAGCTTGCAGCATTTCGCAAAGCTCCTCTCGGGATATTACAGGCTTTCCACATACAGCTCCTGCGCCGCGCTGTTTTCGGCAAGGCAGGATGCGAGCGCCGCCGCGGTCTCCACCGACGGCAATACCGGGATGCGGCGCAGCAGCGCCGTGCGGCGGATGCGCACTTCATCGGCGTTTTTCGCCGCCGTCGGCTGTGCCGTAGAAACAAGGTAGGACAGCCGATTTTGAAGGATCAAGGTCAGCGTGTTCGGAGAGCCCTCATGGATCTTACGTACAGCATTCGCAGCTACGTGATTGGCATTCAATAGTTTTGCCGTGTTTGACGTCGCATATACCTTAAAGCCCAGTTTTTGGAAGGCGGCGGCAAGCGCGGCGCTTGCCGGTTTGTCGGAATCCGCAACGGAGATCAGGACCCCGCCCGTGCGCTTCATGCGCATCCCGGAGGCAATAAAACCTTTGAGCAGCGCTTCATCGAACCGCCTGCCGACGCCGATGACTTCCCCTGTGGACTGCATCTCACCGCCGAGCTGCACATCCGTACCGGTAAGCTGCTCGAAGCTGAACACCGGCACACGGACAAACGATTTCTGCGGCTCTTTATAAAGTCCCGTACCGATGCCGATATCCGAAAGCGTCTCGCCAAGCATCAGGCGCGTTGCAAATTCGATGATCGGCAGCGCTGTAGCCTTCGATAAAAACGGAATATTGCGTGTAGCAACAACGCTGGCGCTCGAAACATATACAGCATTGTCGTAGATGACGAACTGAATATTAAGCAAGCCCTTAAAGCCAAGTTCCCGCACGAGACGACCCGTGAACTCGACGATCTCTTCTTTTACCGCGTCAGAAAGCGTCACAGCGGGAAAAGCGGAAATCGAGTCACCGGAATGTACGCTCGCCTTTTCAATATGCTCACAAATACCGGGAATGAGAAATTCCGACCCATCCGAGAGCACATCTACCTCAGCGCCCTTGCCGATCATCACGCGACGGTTGTTGGTATGGCGGATGTTGAGCTTATCCAGAATATCAAAAAACGCAATTTTATTTTTTAACATTCGATGCGCTTCCGCATCCGCGCCGTATACTGTGATTCCCATGTCACGCAGCAGCTCGGATTTACGAACCGCCTCGCCGCCACCGAAAGCAAGGATCGCGCCGTCGGGTCTCTCCGTTTCGCAGACAGCCGCAACATCCTCCGCTGTGATCGGGTCAACATACAGCTTATCTGCCGCAGCAAAATCCGTTGTGTTCGCCGCGGGGTTGTTATTAAGCATGACGGTCTCAAAGCCGAAATCCTTCAGCGTGCGCAGCGCAAGGAACGCCGCATAGTCACGATCCGTGCCCAGCCCGATGGAGGTAGGGCCGGCGCCGACAACGAGGATCTTTTTCTTTTGCTGCGGATGCTCGCGCAGGAACATCGCCGCCTCATTATCCTCATCCCATGCAGAGTAAAAATAGGGCTTGCGCACATCAAATTCTGCGGCACAAGTATCGACCGTGTTAAAAGAATGTGCAACATGATACGGCAAATCTTCTTTTCCGCTGACCGCCGCGATCACACTGTCGAGAAAGCCAAGGTGCTTGGCGCACAAATAGCTTTCTTCCGAAAGCTCTGCACGAAGTGCCGCCTCGGCATCGGCTATGTTCTGCAGCTTGGACAGGAAAAACAGGTCGATTCCCGTAATCTCATGCAGGCGATACAGCGAAAAGCCGCGCTTAATGGCTTCATATACCGTGAATATTCGCTCGTTATCTGGGCTGCAAAGCCGCGCTTCCAGCTCCGCATCGGACGACATCCGCAATTTGGGAAGCCCAATGTGCTGTGTTTTCGGGTGGATGGAACGGATCGCTTTCAAGAGGGCAAGTTCAAAGCCTGTACCGATCGCAAAAGCCTCGCCGGTCGCTTTCATCTTTGCGCCAAGACGACGGTCGGCACTGTCGCCGAACTGTTCAAAGGACCATTTCGGCACACGTACGGCACAGTAGTCGAGCGCAGGTTCATTGGCGGCGGTGGTCACACCCGTCAATTCATTGGGGATCTCATAGAGCCGCTCGCCGAGCGCCACATGCGCGCAGACCGACGCGATCGGATAGCCCGTCGCTTTGGAGATGAGCGCCGTCGTGCGGTTGAGCTCGGGCTCGACACTCAAAACATAATAGGTGCCGTTCGTCGGATGCAGCGCAAAACGCACAATACAAGCGCCGACGATCTGCAAATAGCCAGCGATCTTACGAGCGGCGCGGCGCAGCATCATAAGTTCGGCATCCGTCAACGTCTGCGCGGGCAAGACGATCACACTGTCGCCTGAGTGTACGCCGACCGTGTCCATGCTTTCCGTGCTGCACACGCTGATGGCGTTGCCGTCTGCATCGCGCACAACGGCGAGCTCGATTTCTTTATACGCGTCCACACACTTCTGCAAATGCACCTGCCCGACCAGCGACTGCGCGGCAAAATCTGAAAACACCGAAGTAAGCTCATCCGAGTTCCGGCATACTGTGCTGCCACCGTTTTCAGCTGAAAACGCAGCCTGTATGCGCACAGGATACCCCGCATCCTCAGAAAAAGCGATCGCTTCCGCCTCACTGCCGGCGATTTCCGCAGGCAAATACGGTTCATCCGCACGCTGCAGCATGGATTGCAGCGCCTGCGCGTTATGGATGCTTTTGATGACTTCGGGCTGCGCGCCCAAAAGGACCGCGCCATGTTCCTCTAAGTATCCGTTCTGCGAAAGCTCCAGACAAATTTCCAAGCCTGTTTTGCCGCCTGCCGTCGCTAAAATAGCATCGGGCTGCTCGATTTCGATGATCTTTTTTATGACCTCACTGCTGAGCGGCTCCAAATAAACGGTATCCGCAACCCCGTGTTCCGTCATGACTGTTGCAGGATTCGAGTTTGCCACGACGACCTGAATTCCAGCTGATCGCAATACACGGCACATCTGTACGCCCGCATAGTCAAATTCGCTCGACTGCCCGATAACAACAGGACCCGCGCCGATCACAAGGATTTTTTTAAACAGAGATCTCATTTGCGCGCCTCCCCCATCATTTGCATAAAGCGGTCAAATACCCACGACGTGCTGCTGGCCGGATCTGCGCTTGGCGTAAACTGAACACTGAAGCCCGGGAAAGCACGATAAAAGAGCCCTTCCACAGAACCGTCATTCACATTCGTCAGGAAAACCTCTGCGCAGTCTGTTGAAACACTTTCACGCCGCACGGCGTAGCCGTGGTTTTGTTCGGTGACCATTAAACGGTTGGTATGCGCGCACAGCACGGGCTGGTTGGAGCCTCGATGTCCCTGATGCATTTTTTCGATCTGTGCACCTGCTGCCAGCGCAAGCATTTGGTGTCCAAGTCCAACGGCAAAAATCGGAATACCGAGCTTTGTCATTTCAGCGATCTCCCGCACAAAAGCCGGGTTATCATCCGGGTCGGCCGGACCGTCCGAAAGGAAAATCCCGTCGGGAGACAGCGCGCGCACCTGCTCGGCAGTGTAAGAAGCGGGTAAAAGCTCCAGTGAGCAATCGCGTTCAATAAAGCCCTCTAAGATCTCACGGGGAAAGCCGTAATCCATCACGCATACGCGGTATTTTTCCGACCCAGCTTTGATTTCCTGCGGCTCTCGTATTGTGATCGCCTCTACCGCGCCGGAAATGGTATAGGCACGGATGTGTTCGAGCAACGTGTCTTTGTCGTCCAAGCTGTCTGTGATCGCACCTTTGACATAACCCTTGTCACGCAAAGCGCGCGTCAAGCGGCGCATATCGATGCCGCAAAGCCCGACGATCCCACGCGAACGCAAGTATTCATCCAAAGTGCGTTCGCCTTCGGCTGTTACATCGCACCATTCGCGCACGATATACCCGTTCGCCATGATATCCGAAGTTCGGTTTTGTGCCGTGACCCCGCGATTGCCGACGAGCGGATAGGTCTGCGCTACGATCTGCCCATAATAGGTCGGATCAGACAAAAGTGAGGTATAGGACGCCGTGCAGGTATTAAATACGACCTCGCCGACAGCGGTACCCCGCTTTCCCATTGAAAGGCCTTCAAACAGTGTTCCGTCCTCAAGCAGCAGATACGCTTTCTGCGGATTTCGACTCATAGCTCAGTCCCCTTTGCTTTCCGAGATGGCAGCGGCAATATCATCACGCATGCGCAAGGCTTCCGCACGTGCGGCTTTGGCGTAATCCTGCTCATCACAGCCGTTTTTCTGATAGGCGCACATAATCCCGCGGGAGGAATTGATGATCGCGCCGTCGCCGTTCTTGTCAAACGCGGGTACGACATCCTTTGCCCCACCGCCCTGTGCACCGTAACCGGGTACGAGGAAAAATGTATGCGGCAGCGCCCCACGCAGCTCGGCAAGCTGCTGCGGATAGGTAGCGCCTACGACCGCGCCGACGGCAGAATACCCGTATGCACCGCGTGTCGGCTCGCCCCACGCTTCACACATATCCCCCATGACACGGTACACCGGATTGTCCCCAATGCATTTGTCCTGCAATTCACCCGAAGAGACGTTGGAGGTTTTGACAAGAACAAAAATGCCTTTATCCTGCGCGGCGCAGATCTCGGTCAGCGGCTTGATGCCGTCCGTACCGAGATAGCCGTTGACCGTCAGCGCATCCGCGTCAAAAGCCGCGATCTGCTCACCGCGCACAGCTGTCGTGCCGAGATGAGCGGCGGCATAGGCCTGCATCGTTGCACCAATGTCGTTTCGCTTGCCGTCTGTAATGACAAACATGCCTTTCTTTTTCGCATACGCGATCGTTTCATACAGCGCACGCATACCCTGCCAGCCATACATTTCATAATACGCACACTGCGGCTTTACAGCGGGCACGATATCGCAAAGTGCGTCAATAAGACCCTTGTTGAACGTCAGCAAAGCTGCGGCGGCCGCCTCAAGCGGGTCGCTGTACTTCGAGAATGCTTCGTCACAAATAAACCTCGGCACATAGTCGAGTTTCGGGTCAAGCCCGGCTACCGTTGGATTTTGCATATCACGAATTCGCTCGATCAATCTGTCAAACCCCATGATGTCCTCCTAAAACAGTTCATTATATACGATCCTGCCATCCAAAACCGTCATTTTCACTTTGGCTTGCAGGGTACAGCCTTTGAACACGCAGTTCTTCGATTTGCCATGCAGACGATGGGTGTCCACCGTCCACCGTTCGTTTTCATCGATCAAAATCAGGTCGGCGCGTTCACCTATACGCAGCGTTCCGCCGCCGAGATCCAAAATTTCCGCCGGGCGGCAGGACATCCTTCGGATCAATTCGGAAAGAGACAGTTTACCTGTTGCGACCAGCGCCGTATAGCTTGCCGAAAAGGAAGTTTCCATACCGATCACGCCGTTTGGCGCTTTCAAAAAGTCCTGTTTTTCCGTCGGCGTGTGCGGCGCATGGTCGGTCGCGATCACGTCGATTGTACCGTTTAAAAGCGCCTGCTCGATCGCCTCACGATCCTTCGCGCTTCGCAAAGGCGGGTTCATGCGGTAATCCGCATCGCGCGTTTCTAATTTATCTTCATCAAAAATAAAATAGTGCGGGCACGTCTCCGCTGTAACGGAAAGCCCTTTCGCTTTGGCGTCTGCGATGAGCGCGGCGCTTCCCAAAGTACTCACATGACAAATGTGCAGATGCGCGCCTTTGGGCGCATTCATTAAAAGCGCGATCTCCCGCGCAGTACCTGCGTCTTCAGCGGCGTTCGGGATACCGCCCACATCAAAACGAGCGCTCCATTTTCCCTCGTTGATGATACCGCCCGCCGAGAGAGAACGGTCTTCCGTATGTGCAAAGATCGGGCGGCGCAGCCGTGCACTCTCTTTCAGCGCACGCGCCATGAACGCGGCGGTCGCAACGGGTACGCCGTCGTCGGAAAATGCACAGGCACCGCTTTGCACGAGCGCTTCCATATCGGTCAATTCCTCGCCGCAAAGGCCCTTTGTGATCGCGGCAACAGGCAAAACGCGCGCATCCGCCTGCCTTGCCTGCCCCAAAACATATCGCACAGTCTCAGGCGTATCGCAGGCGGGACGTGTGTTCGGCATGGCGCAAAGCGTCGTCACGCCGCCCGCCGCCGCAGCCTTACAGCCGCTTAAAACATCTTCTTTTTCCGTGAATCCCGGATCGCGCAAATGCACATGTAAATCAACAAGCCCCGGGGCCAAAATCAGCCCCGAAGCATGGATGACAGTTGCAGAATCCGCGCAAAGACCTTGCCCGATCTGCACAATTCGGTTGTCCCGGCACAGCACGTCACAGACGGCATCCAGGTTTTGGGAGGGGTCAACGACCCGTGCGTTTTGAAACAATAGCTGCGCCATAATCTCTCCCCTGCTCTATTTACGCGGCAGAATCTGTAGTAGCCGGAGGCTGCGTAGTCTCCGCAGCGGGCTGTGTCTCTGTTGCAGCCGTAGTTGTTTCGCCCGGCGTTACCTGCTCCTGATCGCCGCCGGAATTATCTTCCGTAGCAGGCGCACTCGAAGCATGACTCGCCGTGCAGGTACCGGGCAGATTTTCTTTGGAATACCAGCCTGTTGCGCGGCTGGTGCAGCCGTCGCTTGCCAAAAGACCTGTCTCGGTACAGTAGGTGCGTTCCTCAACGATCGGCGAGAATTTTTCAAAGTCCTTGCGCTCCAAATCGTCGTGGATCAGATTCATCACAGCGTCAAATATGCTGCCGGCAGGGTTGCCGGATACATAGTTGGAAATCTGCTTAGGCGTATCACAGCCAAACCAGACCGCCGCCACATAATACGGTGTGCCGCCGACAAACCATCGGTCCTTATCCTCAGATGTCGTACCGGTTTTTGCAAACAGCGGAGAATTGTCCAGCCCATAGTTACGGGCTGTTGCCTGCCCCGCGCGGTCGGTCACGACCGTTTGCAGAAGCTCGTTCATCACATCCGCCGTATCCTGCGAAATTGCCTGCTCACCTTCCGTTTCGGCATGACGCAAAAGCACTTCGGAGCCGCTTGAATTGGTGACCTCGTAATAGCAATAGGGTTCGAAATACTTGCCCCCGTTGCCGAACACGGCGAACGCCGCAGCCATTTCCAGCGTGGAGACGCCCTCATACGTACCGCCGACTGCAAGCGAGGAAGTATTTTTGTCCGTCGGATCCACAAGGTGCGACAAATGGAATTTCTGCGTCGCATATTCAAAGCTTACATCAAAGCCGATCTCCTGTAAGATCTGCGCAGGCACGGTATTATAGGAAATTGCAAGCGCCTTTTGCACCGTCACATAGGAACCAGGCGAACCGGGATCGTTGCCGTAGTTCACCGGGCCGTATCTGCCGTCGTCATAGTAGTTCGGAATACCGTAATTCTCGATCTTGGTGCTCCACGTAATATATTTTTCTTCCATAGCGGGCGAATAGATCGTCAGCGGTTTTATAGAGGAACCCGGCTGACGGTATGAGTTTGCCGCACGGTTCAGCACACGGTTCTCGGTTTTTTCGCCGGCGCCGCCGACCATGCCGACGATGCGGCCGCTGTAGTCCATGATGGTCATGGCAGATTGTGCGTCGTCAATATTTTTATTGTAGCGCGGGAAGTCCGTTCGGTTGACATAGACGCTTTCCATCGCCTCCTGCACATCCAGATCCACAGCGGAATAGATGCGCAAGCCGCCCGAATAGATCAGCGAGGAAGCCTGTGAACGGGAATAGCCGTACTGATCCATAAGGTCGTCCCGCACGCTTTGGATCACATAGTCCACATAATAGCTCCAAACGGAATTTTCTGTTTCGACCTGCTGGGAGGCAAGATCGCCGGAAGGTTCATAGCCTTCGCTGTTGGTGAACACCATTTCATAAGCCACAGCCTCGTCGTATTCCTCCTGCGTGATCATGCCCTGATCCAACATATTATACAGGCATGTCAGCTGACGCTTTCGGTTTTCGTCGGGATGCAGCAGCGGGTCATTGGCCGACGGAGACTGCGTGATCGCGGCAAGAGAAGCACATTCGGCAAGGTTCAGATCCTGTACATTTTTGCCGAAATACGTCTCTGACGCCGTCTGCACACCGTAGCAGCCGTGGCTCATATATACCGTGTTCATATATGCTTCAAGCACAGTTTCCTTGGAAACATTCTTCTCCAGGTTCAGCGCCATGAGGATCTCATAGAATTTGCGGTTGAGCGTACGCTTATTTTCCCCGGTCAGGTTTTTAATAAGCTGCTGGGTAATGGTCGAGCCGCCCGTGGAACCGCGATCCTTGACGATAGCGGAAAGCGTGCGAAACCAGTCCACGCCGTTATGACTGTAAAAACGTTTGTCCTCCAGCGCGATATAGGCGTTCGCAAGATTCTGCGGGATCGTGCTCTCCTCCGGGTTTTCACTGTATGTCACCCAAACGCGGTTCTGCTCACCGTGCAGCCGCGCAAGCTGGACGACCTCATCGTTGTCGTCATAGGCGTAAATAAAGGTCGTCTGGTCTTGATTTTCACGATACTCTTCCAAGTTCACCTTGGCTTCGCCGTTGACATAGGATACGGCAAACGAGAGCACATAAATCCCGACAATCAGCATAGTTAACAGCGCGGTCAGCGCACAAGCCAGCAGCACCGTTACTGCCGTACGGTGCTTCGCGAGGACATTGGAGCGCTTTTTCGTGCGCGTAGTGTTCCTTCTGCGTGGTTGTTTTGCCATAGAGTTCTCGCTGTGCGCAGCGGGCGGCTGTATGCCGCAGCGAACCTGCGCACCGCTCCTTTCTGAAAATAAATCCTGCACCTGTTTACCCTGTTCCGTTATAGAACAGCGGCAATTAGGCACAATGCGGTACACTTACATAGGGTATTGTATCATATTTTTGACGCTATTTCATTAAAAATTTCCATTTTTAACAAAATTTAATAAAAGCGTGCCGCACGGGCAAACTGATATAAAGGAAGTGATGGCTTGCAAAAGATCCTGAAACGCTGCATACTCGGCGTATTGTGCGCGCTGATGCTGGTCGTACTTGTGGCTGCCCTTGCTTTGCAGGCGGGCGACGGCGATACACATGCCGCAACAGAAGTGCAACAAGCGGCAACACCGAAATATGTTTTTTCGCAATACGAAGGCAGACTCGCGCTTTATGAGCGCGGATACACCATGCCGGTGGAGATCTACGACGTGTATCTGCAAAACTTCCCGCCCGACGAGCAGGAACGCCTCACGGCAGGCATTCCCGCAGAAACGGACGAGGAAATTCAAAAGATCATAGAAGATTATACAAGCTGAACCGTAATCTCGCTCTCCCCGACGGGAAGGCAGATCTCCAATACGCCGGGCAGACGTTCAAAGGGCTTCGTCTGTGAACCGTTGACGCAAACACGATACGTCCCGTTTTCCCGCAGGCATAAAAGCAGTATGCCGCTTCGCGTTCCGTAATTTGTGAAACGACCCGAAAAGGAAGAGCAATCCTCCGAAAATGCAGCGTGCGTGCAGAAGGTGTCAAACCCCGTTTGGTGCGTACCCGGCTTAAAGTATGCCTGCGCCCAAAGGCAGATGGGTGCGGAAAGCCCGCCGAAATTATGGAACCAGCCGCCCCGCCCCGTCTCAATGCTGAACATTTCAAAGGTGTAGTGGGAATACTCCACCTCGCGTTTCCAAGCGTTCAGCGCAGTCTCAGCGATCTTCCATGCGAAATCCGTTTCGCCGAGATCCAGCATCGTTTTCCAAACGAACCACTGGTGCGCGATCCAGACGTTGCCGTTCCAATACCCGTTCGTGATATAATAACTCGCGGTGCGGTCAACAGCACTGATACCGACGGGGGTGAACATTTCCGAATCACTTTTCAAATGTGCAAGTAAGCGCCTTTTCTGTTTCTCGGTCACAGCACCCGCTAAAAGCGGATATACGCCATCAAGCGTTTTGTTGAGGTTTTCCCCGTCTTCCGTTCTAAGCTGCCCGACGGGCTTGCCGGCTTCGTCATGCAGTACATAGGAAAAATAGCCGCTTTCTTCATCCCAGGAATAGGTTTGCAGCGCCTCTGTCAGCCGTTGGACATCCTGCTCGTAAACCGCTGCATCCTCGGTTCTGCCCATCTGCAGGGCGACGATGCGCAGCAGCTTTGCGGTTCGGATGACCTGCGAGGTGGAAATCGCCGGCGCAGCATTTAACTGTAAACCGCGCCGATACATCTCTTTTTGCGGCGGCAGGTCATCCATACCCGCGCAGTTGTAAAAATAATCGAACGTGGTTGTCAGGCCGCTTTGGAAGCGCGCGGTGGTCGAACCGTGTGTTCTGCCCGCAAGGAACTCATAGAACAGCTTCGCGCGATCATAGTACGAGTAAAGCTTCGACTTGTCTTCGGCAGCATTAAGCATTTCAAGGTATTGATACAGGTGCACCGGGACGGGCGAACCGTGCAGCAGGAAGGCGTAATCCGGGTTTTTGCGGTCGCTGAAATACAAATCAAGCGTCGCGTCGGCGATCTTGGGAGCGAAGTTTGCCATGGCAAGCCCGATAAAGCCAGAGTCCCAGGTGTAAAAGGAATCCCAACGCTTGCCCGGCGTGTGGTGGGGTACATATTCGCCGTGACAATAGAGCGGATACACCACATTCTGAAAGAGCGCCGCGCGCAAAAGTTCACAGGAAAACGCATACGGCTCCCCTACCTTTGTAAAGCCGGTGGGCTCCAAAGATGCTTGTGCTGCGGTGTGTACGCTTTCATAATAAGAAATATCGTGATAGTCGGTTTCTCCGTACGAGATCACGGCGTATTCCTGTTTCACCGTGTGCGGCTTCGCATAAATCGTATGTACGACAGCGTTGTGATAAAAGCCGTCGTCACTGTGCTTTTCGGAAAAAGAACCCGAAAACTGCTCGAGCATATTATGAAAGCTCTCGTCGGGCTGCGTGATGCGCGAGGTCGGGCTGTCCTCCAGCGCGCCTGTCGGGAAATCACGGAAGCGCGTTTGCGTGTTGAAGGTACGCAGTACAAACGGCTTTTGTACACCTTCATAACGGTATTCGGCACGTGCGCCGTCGGCTTCCGCTTTGGTTTGCATATGCGGCTTGTAGGCGTGCGGGATATTTTCTACAAGTATCACGTTCGCATCGCACGCCTGTGTGACCGCTAAAAAATCCAGCTCCAGCGCACCCGTACCCTGCGACACGAATTGCAGCGTAAATCTTTTTCCTTGTAAAGCCTGTGTGCGGAATTGTACGATCGCCATTTCCCCGTCAGTTGCAGGGAACACCACGGGTTCACCGTTTAGGAGGAATTTGCAGTCGCGCGCATCCACGGTGCGGTAGCGCACGCTTAAAACCGGATCCTGCAAGGATTCGGGCATTTCCATGCAATAGGCTACCGAATCCCCCGTCTCCTCGCCGAAGCGCGGATATTTCGGCAAAATGTAGCGGTTGTCATCGCGGTCGCCGAGCCCGCGGTGATCGACGAATCGGTCGTCAAAAAACTCGCCTTTTTTCATGGCGTCCATGCACTGCGCGTCCCACGGGCGCGGCGTGTGGTAGGAATATGCCGCATAATCCGTCGCCTTTTTATATGCACAGATCTTCGGCAGGGTCAAATGTGCGGAAAAGCGGCTGGGGAATTCCAGCGCGGAAAAATAGTTGACTAGGAAATTCTGCGTCATATCCGAATGGTTGACCAGCGTCGTACAGACCAAAACGCTTTCGTCCGTGAGGCGTGTGAACGCAACATCCGCATAGATCACATCTTTCCACTCCAGATCACAGCGATACGAATAATGGCTGTAATCCGCCCGTGCCGTCCACGGATGCACGCCGACGGGGATCGTCACATTCGGCGGGCAGGTGTTCGTATTGGCAAGCGCGGGGCTTACCACCAAATCGAACCGCACGCCCTTTTCGGTATCATGGTCGGTGATGCGGGAGATCCCGCTGTATTTTTTGGAATACGGACCCCACAGGGGCATGATCGCACGAATTTTTTTCATAACCGCTGTCCTTCTCAATAATTCACAAGTTTTACTATGCTTATACGATTTTGGTATTATAGCAAAACTCACCGCAAAATGCAATCAAGAAAAGGATACAAAAAGGACGCGCTTACGCACGTCCTTTTTCAAGTTTGCATGCAAGTGTGCAGTTGTCAGCGATCACCAATTCTCAACATAGCGGTTCAGCGCATTTTCAACGCCGCACGCGACACTGTTCGGATCGTCCATCAGCTTGTCACAGCCGATGCGGAACACCATAACGCCGCCCGCGCCCGAGAACAGCGCCAAAGCGGTCTTGTCGCCTGCCAGTGCAGGGGCGCAGAACGTACCTTCATAGATCTGCCCCGCGTCCTCGACATTGTAATACTTGCTGTCCCAGTAATTCGCTTCGTCCAGATCACGCCATACCGCCCAATACGGCGAACCGTTGACGGGACGGCCGTAGGCGGCAATACCGATATTGATCTTGGAAAGATCGGCACCGTTGTCAACAAAGGCTTTCAGCCCCTCCTGTGCTTGCTGCAGCGAGCTTTGGTACCCGTCTATATCGCTGCCGTCATATGCCATAAACTGGATCTGGTCCAGGCGGTCCAGCGTTTCTTCCGTCATGCCAAGTGTACCTGCCGAAAGTGCGGCAGACAGGATACGATCCTCGCCGCCTGCGCGCATGCCCTCGTCGAGCCGCGCAATAAATTGGTCATAAACATGCCAATCGTCCGCCGTCTGCGGGTACTCCCAGTCGATGTCTACGCCGTCAAAATCATATTTTTCCACAAACGCCACGATCTTGTCGGCGATCGATTCCCAATACTGCGCCATATAGGTGTTGACGCCGTTATGCCCGTCGCCCCATGCGCCGTCCGCAAGCGCGGTCACAATGAGCTTCACCTCGTGGTCGGGGTTGGAGCGGTAAGAAATGATCTCTTTGAGCGCGGCGATCTGACGGGCAAATTCTTCTTCCCCACCGTCGCCGAAGTTCATGTTGCCCTGTTCGTCCCAGTGCACTGCGGCAAATACGATAACGGTGCTGTACACATCATAGAAGCGTGCATAATTGCGCACGTAGTCTTCGCCGCGCGCCAAAATTTCGGTTGGCACATCGCCGTCTAAGCGCTGATACACCGTGACCTCTAAGTCCTCCGCCGCACGAACGGGCTCATTGTAAAGGCGCAAGGACTTGATCTGCACAGGCGTGTCGCTGTCGCGGAACTTATCTATGGAAAGCCGGACGCGGTCAGTTGTAACAGGGTCAAAGCTACACAGACGCATGGATTGGATCTTCTCGCTTTGGTAAACTGTTACCCACTCATCCTCTATATACGCTTGCAGGCGGAAATACTGCGCCTGATTGCCGACCTCTTCGATGATCGCTGTATTAAATGTAGAAACCTCGGCAAGCTGCAATTCAACATAGCTGTTGTTGCCGTCTTCATTTCCCTCGGCAGGATCCCGTGCCGGATCCTGCGGCGTCCAGCAATCGTCCCCTTCCGACAAAAGCGCGGCAGCATCTGCTTTTTCACCGTTCTTTAAGCTTTCGAACTTCACGCTTGCGCCTTCCAGCAAATTCTCGGATTGCAGCGTGAGTGCAGGAAGCGCTTCAGCAGAAAGTTCACCGACACCGGAGAAATCGAACTGCATGGGGACAATGACAAGCACTGCAACAAGTGCAGCGGCTACGGCAGCCTTTGCCGTTTTTAAAAAGCTCTCACAAAATACGAGCGGCAGCGGAAGAAGCGCTACAAAGCCGAAAAGCGGCAGTTCAGGCTGCAAAGCCTGCATCCCGCGCGAAAAATTGGCAGCCGATATGCCGCTGTCCAAACCAAATACCAGCACTGCTGTATAAACAAAAGCTATAACGCTTAATACGGCAAAGATCAAATATATCCCACGGAATACGCGAAGCCCTTTTTTCTCTTTGTTTTTCCCGGAAAATGCGTGAACGAGCAAAAGAATCAGGGAGACCGCCGCGCAAATCAGGATCACGCCCAAAAGCGTAGGCACAAAATTTTCTCCGAGCGGATAAAGTTCGGCGATCCAGGAATAGGTCCAGGTTGCGCTTAGCAAAAACGCCGCGGCGAACAGGGCAAGCAGTAAAAATATGTATGCCCCGCCGCGTGAGGATAGCGCGTTTCCAATGCGTTTTAAGGCTTTCATCTCATTTCGCTCCTTTTTGGATCAGATCATATTTTCAGCGCAGTGCTTGAAGCACTGCGGTAAAAATCGGCACTTCGCACTTTTTCCGAATCCATTAAGCCTCTTTCTGCGAAGCGGACAGCTCCAACAGGCGGCTTTGCTCGGAAAAGCCCTGTTTTATGTAAAAGTCCCGTGCAGCATCATTAAACGCCCACACCTCAAGTTCGACACAATCGCAGCCAAGCTGCGCTGCCGTTTGCCTGAGATACTGCGTCAATGCAGCGCCGATGCCCTGCCTTTGAAACGCGGGGTTTACAAAGAACTCATCGATCCAAAGGATCCTGCGCGGACACGCCGCCTTGTTTTTTAGCCCCAAGCTTTTACACGGCAAAAGCAGAAAGCCAGGATTCCGTTCTCATCCGCCCCGACAATACCGAAAGCATCTTTCCCTGCCGCACGCTTTTTAAATTCTTTCTTATTCATTTCGGCAGGCGGCAGAAAAATATCCGGCCGTGCGTGTGCGTGCATTTGCGCCAAGTCACGAGACAAAATTCGGATCTGCTCAAAGTCGGGAAGTTCCATGCGCCGAAAAAGCATCCTTTTCCCTCTTTTCGGTATGACAACCAGCATATATGACAATGAAAACGCTGACACAATAGATCACTTTATATATGTTGGCAAAGATTTTCTTTATTTTATCGAATATTTTTTGGCATGTCAATCCACTCGCGGTCGGAAATCGGTTGGTCGAAAAAATTTGTGAAATACAGCCAAACACGGTTCGGAAATGCATCTTTCCGAACCGTGTAACTTTGGAGCGGTCTGTTTTTTACGCTTTGTAAAACACGCTATGATTTTGCGCGATTCTGCGCTTGCTGCCGATTTAAGCACTGCTTGTCGAACGAGGGGTTGAACGCATAGAAATTCTTTTCGTTCAAGCGGTCTGTCGTAAGCCGCAGGCCCTCACCGAAGCGCTGGTAATGCACGATCTCGCGTTCACGCAGGAATTTGATCGGATCACGCACGTCGGGGTCATCTACAAGGCGCAGGATGTTATCATACGTTGTTCTCGCTTTTTGCTCTGCCGCAAGGTCTTCGTGCAGATCGGTGATTACATCACCTTTGCTTTGCAGATATGTCGCCGTGAACGGCATGCCGCTGGCGGCAACGGGATAAACGCCCGTTGTGTGATCCACAAAATACGTGTCAAAGCCGCTCTTTTTGATCTCTTCCGGCGAAAGGTTGCGTGTCAGCTGGTACACAATCGCCCCGATCATCTCCAGATGTCCGAGCTCTTCCGTACCGATGTCGGTCAAAAGGCCTTTGAGTTCTGCAAACGGCATGGAGAAGCGCTGCGAGAGATACCGAAGCGACGCGCCCAATTCGCCGTCAGGTCCGCCGTACTGGCTGATGATGATTTGGGCGTATTTGGGATTTGGCGTCTTGATACGGACAGGGTACTGTAATTTTTTCTCGTATTGGAACATAGCTTACTTCACACACTCCTCTGTATCCCACGGCCACGGGTTTGCAAGCCACGCGCAGCCGCTGCCTGTAGCGGCGGAAAGCGGGCCGTATTTCTCTTCAAAGTCGGCGCGCATCGCCGTGTATTCCTCCGTATACTTTTTGTGCCGCGCCATGGCTTCGCAATCATCCTGGTGCGTATCCAAATAGAGATGCAGCTCCCACAAAATGAATTGCAGCGAGGATAAGCATTGGAGTGCCTTGCTTCTTTCTGTCAGCATCCGCATTTCCCTCCGTAAAACGGTTTATCGAGATCCGGGAACGCCGTACCGCGGCACAGCGCCTTTTGAGCTTCATACATGGTCGCATCTGTTTGGAACGGCACATACGCCATGGTAGTGACGGGACATTTCGGCAGCGGCATCATGCCCGTATACAGGTTTTCCTGTGCCGCGTACGGACATTGTGTTTGCAGAATCCCGTCACAGTAATCTAAATAGGATTTCAAATGATTGTCTCCCTTCTTTTTTCGGAACAGTCCTTTGCTTCATTCTATTCCGTGGTGCGCTGTTCGGTACATGCCGAAATACAAAATTTGAGCCACGCATAAAACAAAATCAACAAAATAGCGTTTTTTCGATGTATCAAAAAAAATGTCTTGATTTTTTTCTGCGGATTCGCTATAATAGCAGGGCGACACGGAGAGTTGTCCGAGCTGGTCGAAGGAGCACGACTGGAAATCGTGTAAGCCGTCAACGCGGCTTCGAGGGTTCGAATCCCTTGCTCTCCGCCATAAGTCCACCGTAATTTTGATAGAATTACGGTGGGCTTTTTCTATGCCCGAAAACCGCTTGAAATAAGGCTTTTCGGCTGTTTCAGCGCATAAGCGACCCCCGCCACAGAGCATTTCTGCGGCGGGGTTTTGTGCATTTTATGGGGATTGCGGCTTTCTGTTCTGCAGTAATCGTTAAATAGCCGAGTAATCGTTGAACTACTGGGGTATTCGTTGAACTGCCGATGTAATCGTTAAACAGTTTCTTTTCCAGCCTTAGAGATTTAACAATTGAGGGTTGAACTTGGTATTATCCACATAATGCTTATACATGGTACTCGCAGGCAACAAACGAATCTGAATGCTTTGAAGTCCACGACTTTGTAGCATACCAAGCGATACTACACCTTTTTCGATGACCTCTGAACCCATAGTCGTCATGAGGAAGCAGTTCCGCACGGTGCGTATCTGATGTGCTTCCACAAACGGCTGATAAGCCAACTGGTACAGATACTGCTTAGTTATGGACTCAATACCAGGCTGACCGCGAAGTTTTTTGTTGAGTTCCAATTGGATGTTGTAGTATTTAGCATCGAAAATAATAAACTGATAGTCTCCGTTGACGTTAATGATAGAAATGAAATCAGGGATAAGCGTGTCTTCGGCTTGTTTTACAAACGGCTCACCGCTTGGAGCAGTTCCTGCCCACTGCGGTTTATCGATTAAATCTATGAGCTTTTTATGCCGCATATGACGGTACTGCTCGGCCAATGGCACGGGCAGCCGCAGAGCGCCGATTGGTTTCTGCAACTGGTTATCCATTACTTCTGCACAGACTTTCTCCCACACCAAGTTGAAGCTATTCGTACCGAACATACTGAAACAGTCCAAATCATCCAGTGTACTGCTATTCGCTATGTAAGCATAGAGCGTTTTCAGCAGGAGCTGTTTGCGGGTGTTAAACTGAACATTGAGCTCCTTTGCAATGCGATCCAGAATATATTCCTTATCACCAAAATCATCAATCTGCTCGTCAGAAATATCAACGCCCATACTCATGATTTAGCCCCCTCATTTCCACGCCGTAATGCAGAGCCAGCTTTTCT